>JALYJB010000011.1 GCA_030775485.1 Planctomycetota bacterium
TGTGCGCGCCCAGGACGATGTTGGCGTCAACGGTGATGGTGTCATTGCCCGCGCTGCCGGACAGGAACATCTGGCTGACCGAAGAGGCCAGGAAGGGCGTGGAAGCAACGCCGTTTTCCGTCACGGTATACATGCCGCCCGATTCGGACACCTCAATGTTAGCGGGATTGCTGGTGCTGATTACGGTCAGCACCCCTCCGGTCAACGTCGCGAAAGTCCGCGGAACTACGCTCACGGCCACAGTGTTTGCGGCGGAATAGGTGCTCACGTCATCGGTTGCGGTAGCGCTGACGCTGTAGGTGTTGGGCACCGAGACGAACGTGTGCGCGACGCTGGAAGGGTTGCCGGCGACAGTTTGCGCATTGCCATCACCCCAATTGATGATCCAGCTCGACAGGGTGTGATTGGGATCGGATGCTGAAAGGTTCAGGGTATAGGGCGAGCCAACATTCACGGACGCGGGGCCGGAAAGGGTAAGCGTTGGCGGGACATGGGCCACGTTGATTGCGACAGTGTTGCCCGCGGAATAGGTTCCGACATCGTCCGTCGCAGTGGCGCTGATTGTATCACTCTGAGGCCCGACCAAATAAGTGTGAGTTGCATTTGAGGCGCTTCCGGACACATTTTGCGTGATACCATCACCCCAGTTAATCAGCCAACTGGAAACCAAGTGACCCGGATCATTCGCTGATAAACTCAGCGTATACACCGCGCCCTCGAAGACTGAAGAAGCGCCCGCGATGGTCAGGATGGGAGGAACATGGACGATGGTGACAGCGACCGCGTTGCCCGCTGGGTAGGTGTTTACATCGTCCGTGGCTGTCGCGCTGATGGTGTCGACTTGTGGACCAGACGCATAGGTGTGCGTGGCATTGGAGGGATTGCCGGCGATATTCTGAATGGAGCCGTCGCCCCAGTTAATTGTCCAGCCCGAAACCGTGTGATTGAGGTCAGAGGCTGAAAGGCCAAGCGTATAGGCGGCGCCTTCATTTACAGAGGCTGGGCCGGATAGAACCAGGGTGGGCGGTATATGGGCTACATTCACAACCACCGAATTGCTGGCGGGGTATGTGGCGACATCATCGGTAGCCGTCGCATTGATGGTTTCGGTGCTCGGACCGCTGGCAAAGGTGTGCGTTGCATTCGGCGGATTGCCGGTGACAGCCTGCGTATTGCCGTCGCCCCAGTTGATCGTCCAGTTGGAGATGATGTGCCCCGGATCCGTGCCTGAAAGAATCAAAGTGTATACCGATCCCTCATTGACGGATGAGGCGCCGGAGAGGATGAGTGACAATGGCGCCTCGGCCACGCTGACATTTAAGGCATTTCCGGCTGGATAGGCGCCGACATCGTCCGTGGCGGTTGCGGTAACGCTATAGCGGTTGGGCTGCATCGGGAACGTGTGGGTGACGCTGGACGGATTCCCGTTTACCAATTGGTTGGCGCCATCGCCCCAGTTAATGAGCCAGGAGGCGACGGCATGGCCCGAAAGTTCGGAGGTTGAAAGCCCCAGGGTATACAAGGAGCCTGCGCTGACGGTTGTGGCGCCGGATAGGGTGAGTGTTGGTGGAACATGCAAGACGTTTAGCGCAATTGTATTGCCGACGGTGTAGGTTCCAACATCATCGGTTGCCGTGGCGCTGATGGTTTCGGCTCCTGGTCCTGGCGAAAAGACATGGGTCGCCGCGGAGGGATTGCCTGCAACATTCTGGATAGAGCCATCGCCCCAATTGATGACCCAGCTCGACAGGGTGTGATTGGGATCTGACGCTGAAAGGTTCAGCGTATAGGGTGAACCTTCATTCACCGACGCGGGACCGGAAAGGGTAAGCGTTGGGGGGACATGCGCCACGCTGACTGCGACCGTGTTGGCCGCGGAATAGGTTCCGACATCGTCGGTCGCTGTGGCGCTGATCGTATCCGCGCGGGGGCCTACGGCGTAGATGTGAGTAACGCTTGGCGCGTTGCCCGCGACAGTTTGCGCATTGCCATCGCCCCAATTGATGAACCAATTCGAAACGGTGTGATTCGGATCGGCTGCTGAAAGTCCCAGCGTGTATACCTGACCTTCATTGACAGCGGCGGCGCCGGAAAGACTCAGCACGGGGGGAGCATGCGTAACGCTAACGGTTACCGTGTTTGCCGCGGAGTAGGTGCTGACATCATCCGTAGCGGCCGCGCTGATGGTATCGTCGCGCGGACCCAGGGCGTAGGTGTGAGTGATGGCCTGGGAATTGCCTGCAACGGACTGGGTGGCGCCGTCGCCCCAGTTGATCGTCCAGCCTGAGATTGTGTGGCCGGGATCGGTCCCCGAAAGGTTGAGGGTGTATACGGACCTCTCGGTCACGGAAGAGGCGCCGGAAAGGCTAAGCGCTGGGGGCACATGGGCGACGTTTAACGTAAGAGCATTGCCGGCAGCATAGGTTCCCACATCGTCGGTCGCGGTGGCACTAATTGTTTCGCTGTGTGGGCCGGCTGCATAGATATGGGTTGCGCTTGAGGGATTGCCGCTGACGGTCTGCGTATTGCCGTCACCCCAATTGATCGCCCACGACGCGATTGCGTGCCCGGCCAGTTCCAGACTTGAAAGATTTACCGTGTAAAGGGAGCCTTCGTTCACGGAAGCTGCGCCAGAAAGGCTCAATGTGGGCGGCACATGAGCGACGGACACGTTGAGCGAATTGGAAGCGCTATAGGTTCCCGTGGCGTCCGTTGCGGTGGCGGAAATTGAATAATTGCGGGGACCCGCAGCGTATGTGTGGGCCACAGCAGAGGGATTGCCGGCCACGTTTTGGGTGTTTCCATCACCCCAATTGATTGCCCAGCTTGATACGGTTTGCCCCGGATCATTGGCTGAGAGTGAAAGCGAATAGGAACCCTGCTCGTTGGCGGTGGAAGCGCCGGCGATTGAAAAGGAACCGGCCGGCGCGGACCGGGGCACCGTGCCGCTGACGGTGTATTGGCCGATGTCGCCATATTGGCCAAAGCTTTCGACGACCAGGTAATAATTCCCAGCGGGCAAGTTCACGGTGATCGATTGACCGAGCGTGCTGGCGTTATCAGCCGACGCCACGATATTGCCGTTGCTGTCTTCTATGAGTTGCTGCGCGTGCAGCATGGCGCCGAATTGGGCGACGTTTACATTTAAGGTGACTGCTCCCCCGGTGGTGGTGAAGGAATAGAAATCGGTTTGGGCGGTGCTTTCGATGACACCGGAAGCGGTGGCGGCGCCACTAGACAGGGTTAACGGAGTGGCCGTGGCTACGGATTGGCCGGCCGTTAATGCGGCATATCCAAAGCCATTATCCGCAAAAGTTGATGGGTTGGTGTTGGATATTACGGCAAGGTCGTCCTGGATGACATTGTAGCCAGCATCCGTCGGTCCGTTGTACCACAGGGCACGTTGGCTGCCGAACGGCACGCCCATGATGGGACCGACCAAGGCGTTGCCGGGGTTGTAGACCGACACCAGTGTGGTGCCGCTGTACACGCTCTGATGGTCGAGTCCGAACTCGTGCCCGGCCTCATGCGAGATTGCGTCGGCGATGTTCCGCGTGTCGTTGCCAAGCGCGGAAGGGAATACGAACGAATTGCGGATCTGGTTGCCAAAAAATGGTGTAAAGAATGCGTTAGTGCTCGAAAAACCGCCGTAGTTGCCTATCCAGGAATTACTGCCACCAATTACAATTCGCATAGCCTGGTTGACAGCATAATTTCCGGGGTTAGATGGATTCGGGTCGACCGTTGTCACGTCAATATTGAACGGTGAATATGCCTCTGCGACAGCGCCCCATATCTGGCGGATGACCGAAAGTTCACCACTACTGAACGTCGTTGGATCGCCGTCGAGGTCAAATGCTGGCGTCACAGGGACGTTGTACGCACTCCAAGCGAATGCCTGGGCGCCGGTGAAGTCGAGGTAAATTTTAGCGGTGGCCGATGGACGGCTATCCAGCGCGGGAATGTTGCTGAGCGGGGAATTGGCGCTGAGGAGTTGTCTGCCTTCCAAGACTTCGATTACAGCTTCGGAAATGCATTTTAGCCTTCTTTGCCGAAGCGAGAACACCTGTCTCATAATACCCCGTCACCGAAAAGACGTCACCAGAATTATTTCGGGTCATAGAAGGGGGTGGCGGATGCGCTTAGGCCATAAATAGTCAAATAATGGTTCTTCCGTTCATTGCATAGAGTGATCTGTCGTCATTGGTAGCGCAGCTTAACTTAGGTGTTATTCAAAATCAGATTTTCAGCTTGCCAGCCTGAACGGAGTTGGAAGGAATTCCGAGCTGGGTTTATTTCCCGGTTATGACGCGCGGTGCGGATGGAAACATAGTTCGGCAGCGAGCGGGGGAAAGAATTATGGCGTTTGTGCCATTGATTAGCGACCCAACGTAGAACGTGCAGCAGCGCGCCAAACGCCAAAGTCAATAACAAAAGGGGCTAGCCTTTTAGGCCAGCCCCGATAACATATCCAATTTTTCGAAAGATTCCGAGAATCAAAGACTCGCCAATTTGCTGCTGCCTTTTAGCTTCCAGACGGCCAATAGGCCCAAAAGCCCAGTACCACCAAAGATGGATGCTGGAATTGGTGTACCCGGAATGGGGGCACCACCAGCAACTATCGTAGTGTCGCTGTTAAGGTCGATACTTGTCCCGATATGGTCTTGGGAACCGTAAACCCCGGAGCCTGGCGACAGCGTTGACACTGCCGTGAGAGTTCCCAACAGAACGCTTGAACTGAAATTCGTGTTTGTCTGTCCCGATAGAGATACTAAAATATCTGTGATTGTGGGACTGTCAGAGGTTGGCGGCAACGATCCGGTTGGACCCGAAAGAGGTGTTGTGACAATGGAAGTGCCGCCAAGCAACGATGCGAACGTAGGCGATCCCGACAAGCCCCCGAAATCGATTACGTTTAAGTAATCGCCCGCGAGCGTATTATTACCCGCCCCAATTTTCACATTGTATGTATAGGTAAAAAGTGGGCCAGAAGTAGTAACACTCACACTGTCGATTGTAATCGACGCCGCCTTACAGGCCGGCGCGAAACCCCCGAGTGCCATCCCAGCACTGGCGATGAGAATTAGCGATTTGAAGAGCCGCATCAGAATCTCCCATTTCTGCGATGTCACTGACACCGCGTTGCCGGCTTCGCGGTTTCCCCCCGAAGCCGAAAAGCGCGAACATTTCCCTAGCGACGACACCTGACGCAGGAGTCGAGAATTGACTGGAAGTCCTGCGAAACATCGACCGGCAAAACGTACCGTCCGATAACAAACTAACGCTGAGCAAGCAATTCTCGGGCCTAACTGCGAAAAACGCGATATTTTAAACTTAAATACCAAGCAGCAGGGGCACGAAATCCTTTTACCGAAGAAATATACGCCCCTGCATCAGTCCACATGGTAAACGACCCACGGCAAGAATCAGAGAATATGATGGTGCATAAAGTTGTCAAGGGAAAATAATTTCTTTTCAGAAAACTTAGGACCGGCTTGAAAACATGGACGTAGAAGGATGAATCGCAAGGTCTGACAAAGCTGGTTTTTATGTTGATCAGCGGCGCAATGTAGAAATTTGGGAACTCGAAAAACAATTTTTGCTTTCATTGCGGACGGCGCAGGTGTTCGTGATTTAATTTTTCTCGCAGTTGGTTGGATCAAGTTCTCTGGAACTGAAGAGCGCTGTGAAAATTTTCATTCGCAACATTATTCCGTCCGCGATTCCGCCCTCGAACGGAATCAAATGCGTCTCGCTGAATGTTTGATGCATTCTTGTGCATCCATCGTTCTGTTGCTTAAGAACTACGCCGTTGGGGTTCGCGATTAAAGTTCTGACGACATTTTCCGCCGATAAATTTTGGTGAATTCGATGTGACGACCGTGTCGGCGTTTTGCATCTCCATATCTCGATAGATCCATTGCGGTCGCCGTGCCGAGCGTCACTCCATTGGCTGAGCTACCTTAGACGAGCGTCACATTGCAGGAAGAATTATCGCCATTGCGAACGGCCCATTTGCTGGAACAGATTCGGATGTACTGACGCGCCGAATGCTTTTTCATCCGCGCTTGCAAGGCAAATAGGTAGTTTTTTCCACATATGTATATACCACGATTGATCGCTTGGCATTGGATGGCCACAAATGAAGATTACATCGGAAGGCTTGGCGGCGTTACGTTCCACTTATCACGCAAATGATTCAGGTTGGGGAGGAGCTTCCCGCGGGGAAGGCGATCAATAGAGAAACTGCCCCGGCCACCCCGATACCGCAATCGACCAATTCGCAGCTTGCGCGATGTATCTCGCGTTAACGGCGGAGCTGTTACGCGGGTTTGTCTTGGGTCAAGCTGGTCCAGAAGTTGCTTAGCTGAAACTCGCCGTCGGGCTTGGACCACTTTGGGCATTGGGAGGGGCGATATGTTGACCGAAGAATTGAGGCGAACGGAAGGGGCTGGGGAATGTCACTCCCGCTTGTTTGAGTTTTGCACCGATGTTGAATACCGTTGGTTTGTTTTGCATACGCGGAGCCGACAAGAGAAGGTGGTTGCAAATGAACTGTTGGCTCTCGGCGTGGATTTTTTTCTACCCCTGATGATGCATGTCCGGTATTATGGAAGTCGGAAACTCAAGGTCGAGTTGCCCTTGTTTGCAAGTTATGTATTCGTGAGGGGGGCTCCGAGTCAGATCTATTCGATTGATCGCGCAAAACGACTGGTTGGGATTATTCAAGTGCCAATTCAGCGGCAGCTTAATTGGGAATTAAAGAATTTACACTTGGCTCTTTTGAATAGAGTGGCGCTTATTCCATATCCAATGTTGAAAAAAGGCGCGCGTGTGGAAGTGCGATCAGGCCCACTTCGCGGCCTGCAGGGCTTGATCGAAGGTCAAGGGCCGGCAAGTCGACTTGTACTGCAAGTCGATATGCTTGGACGTGCTGTAAGTCTGGAAATAGACGCATCTTTGCTGGATCTGATCTAACTTGATTGATGTGATCCGATTCGGGATATGCGGCAATTTCGATGAACCTGGGCTGGGGCTTGCTGCTTAAAGGCAAAAGTCCATTTACTCATTTGCGCATGAAATTCAGCGCATTCGAGGTGGGCGGAGCCCCGATTTTGCGTATACCAATGCTTGGCGAGGGCGATCTATTTTCATTGCGTTTAAGTCGTTCAAATTCGGTTTTGGACGGCCTTCGAAATAGGATCGTCAATCCAAGTGCTAACTCATCGGAAAAAACCGCGATCCCGAACTTTTTTACGCCTTACCATTATTTGTTTGCGGTGCTGGCGGTTGGGGTTTGCGTGGCCATTGCGAGTGAGGCATGGCTTGATCTTCTGGGGATGGCTTGGCACGACGAAGAATCGAGTCATGTGCTTCTGGTGCCGTTGGCGGTTATCTGGCTGTGCTGGGTTCGTCGGAAACGTTTTGCCGAGTGCGTGCCGGGTGGGCGGCTTGTCGGCACCGGAATTCTGGGCGCGGGATGGTTGTTTTGGTCAATCGGATATCGTTTTCAGATCGAATCGTTTTGGCATGGAGGGGCGGTTCTGATGGCTGCGGGAGGGTTGCTAAGCGTTTTGGGCCAGGACGTGTTCGTTAAATTTCTTCCGGCTTTTGCGGTCCTTGTATTTCTGGTGCCGGTGCCCGGAACTGGCAGGGTGGCATTGGCAGTTCCTCTGCAGCGCCTTACGGCCACCATCACTCAGCACATCGCTGAAACACTGGGAATGGTTGTGGAGCGGCAAGGCAACCTTCTCAACGTCAACGGCAAAGACATTGCGGTGATCGAGGCATGCAACGGAATGCGCATGGTGTTTACACTTTTATTTGCGTGTTACGTTTTCGCCTTCATCACGCCCTTGCGCGGCTATGTTCGGGTTCTAATTTTGGCGGCAAGTCCCCTGGTGGCGATCGCATGCAACGTTTTTCGCCTGGTCCCGACAATATGGATGTTCGGCCATGCTTCGGCGGAGTCTGCCAACGCCTTCCATGAGTTTGCGGGGTGGGCAATGTTGCTTGTGGCATTTGGCGCACTTCTCGGCGTTGTTAAATTGCTGGAATGGGCAATGGTTCCAGTTGCGCCGTCCCCACAAACAGGCATGCGCGCAAACTGATGTTAATGGGTGTCCACCAGGATCGAATTGCCACCGTGCTTGCCCTGCTCTTCCTATGCGGCGCGACTGCTGACCGCCTATCTTTTTCGCCGCAAGTGGATCCGGGACCCTACCACGCGCGGGTTCGTTCCGCCGCTTTAGCATTGCCCGATGTTTTGGGGGAATGGCGAGCCGTCGATTTGCCGGACGCGGATACTCAGGCGTATCTGCGTGCCAATGTGTACATAAACCGGCGGCTGACCAATCGGGCGTCGGGTCAGCAGGTTTATCTTTCAATAATTCAGTGCAACGACGCACGCGATTTGATTCCTCATTTCCCGGCCGTTTGTTATCCAGGTCGCGGGATGCTTCAGATGGACATCCGGCCCCGGGATTGGCTGGTGGATAAGACGGAAATAACAGGGTCGGAATATCGTTTTGAATCCAACAGCTTTCGTCAGGCAAGCTCGGTTGTTGTAGATAACTTTATGATTCTGCCCAACGGGTTCTTTTGCCGTGACATGAAGGAAGTTAAATCCCGTTTACCGATCAGGGACCGCTTTTTTGGCATCGGCCAGGTGCAAATTGTCTTCAATGAGGGAACGTCGTCGGAAATGCGAGATACGGCGGCGCGCGAAATTTTGAGTGAACATTGGGGTTTGATCGACGCAATCCGATCAGGGTTGCCTCAATAATGAGAGGGCTCAGTCGTAAGGCGATGCGACTTAAGGGCGATTCATTTTTCGCGGCGTGCGGAGGCGAACTCTCGGACGGCGTCAACTTTAAGCCGTTAACAGTGCCCCAGCGGCTGCTAAGGGGGAAGGCCCATTTAGTTTCGCGCGCGCCGGGCGGCGTTTCATGGGGATACCAGTTGGATTGGTCTGATGATTGCTGTAATGGAATTTCAGAAGATGCAAATTCGGATTCGACGGGGAATATTACTCCTGGAAGTTCACTGGAGAATTCTGGAGCGACGGGGAGACGGGAAAATGCGACCCTCATGATTGAAGGACCAACAAGCTCGCAGATGGTTTACGCGGATCGGCCTTCGCAGGAACTCACGATGAATTCGGGGTTGGTGCGTTCCAACAGGGGTCTTGATATTCAGCGCATTCACATGCTGCTGAGAGGTCGATATCACTGGGCGATTTTATTGTCGCTGGTGCTGGGTACGGGAGGGGCGATCGGCGGTTTCCGATTGGGCAAGAAGACGTATCAGAGCGGCGGGGTCATACGCGTGATGCCGGTTGTCCCGAAGATATTGTACACGGTGGATGAAAAAGGGGAGATACCGGCGTTCGATACCTATGTCGATGCCCAGGTGGCCGTCATTAGGAGCCAGCGAGTAATCGATAAAGCGTTGGACGACAAATCATGGGGTGCACTGGGCGCGGAAAAATCAGATCAGGCTTTATCTAAGTTTATCAACAGCCTGGATGTGAGCAGGCAGGGCGACATGATTCTGGTCAGGGCGATTGATGTTGACCCACAGGTTGCAATGACGTCGGTCAACACGATCATTTCGGCCTACACGAAGGTATACGACGAAATTGAGGCCGAAAGTGGTGATAACAGGCGTCAGTTACGTGAAGAATGGAAGACGAAGCTGAACAACCAATATCTTGGATTTCAGCAGCAGATTAAAGACCTTGCTAAGGTTTCCGGATCGGATGACTTGAAGCCGCAATACGACTTTAAGCTATCTGAATTGAACAAATTGGACTCGGCGATTGGGGAATTGCAAAGGTCATTGCCGGAAGTCATAAAGGCGAACGTGGACGCGGCGACGACACAGCCAACAAGCAACCTCTCCGTCGATCAATTGGCGGCAATTGACCCGAGGATGACACAGTTATTGGATTACGAAAACAGTTGTAAACTTCAGGTAGAACGCTTAAACAACCAGAACCTTCTCAGCGCGAACCCGAAATTGATTGATGCCAAGGAAGAGGTTGCGCTCGCGCAACGCGAAGTAGAACAATATTTAGAAAAGTATAATTTGACGCGCTCAACGACGGGCGTGCGCTTGAGTCCGATTACTGGACTGAGTGAAGCGGAGATTCGGTATCGAATCAAGACGATGCAAGATACCTATGCTCAAAGCAAGCAGGACCTTATTGAGCTTGGTCGAGAGAAACTTGAATTTGAGGATTTGCGAAGCCAAAGTGAAGACGTTAAATCGCAACTTGACGAAACCAGACATGTCATTGATCAGTTGGAACTGGAATCGAGGGTAACGGGCCGTATATCCGTCGTCAGCATGGCAGACCGGCCACTGGGACCCTTTCGCGATACGAGGCCCACGTTCGCAGGCGCGGGAGGATTTGGCGGCATCCTCGGGGGCTTCGGTTCGATCTTATTGATCGGGTTGGTGGGAAGGCGATTGGATCGACCTGAAGACGCTCAGGCCAGCATTATTGGTGTGCCTTTGTTGGGGGTATTGGCGAAGTTGCCAGATGATCTGGCTGACCCTGAGCAGGCGGCAATAGCATCTCATTCCGTTCATCAGATTCGTACGTTGCTTCAAATCATGGGGCAAGGAGCGCGACACCAGGTATTTGGCATTACGAGTCCGGCTGCCGGCACGGGGAAGACAAGTTTGACACTCGCCCTGGGTATATCTTTCGCGGCCTCCCAGCTGAAAACACTCTTGATCGATTGCGATCTGGTAGGTGGCGGGTTGACAGATCGCGTCAACGCGATTGCCCACCAAATGATCGGACAACTGCTGCGACAACAACGTCTGATCACTGAGGAACAATTGGGGGAAGCCTTGCAAATCGCGCAGAAGTCGAATCGGCGGCTTGGCGAGGTTCTCATCGATTTGAATTATCTCACGGAGTCCCAGCTTTCAGCGGCAATCGCCCACCAGGGCCAATCCGGCGAGCCGGTGGGTGTTCTGGATGCGCTCAACGGTGAAGAACTTGGTCGGTGCATTACACCAACAGGGATCGAGCGGCTGTCGATTCTGCCCCTGGGGGGCGCCTCTCCTCAACATGCGGGAAGCCTTTCACCCAATGCATTCAACCTATTGATCGAAGCGGCGAGAAAACAATTCGATGTTGTATTGGTGGATACCGGTCCCGTGCCGGGGAGTCTGGAAGCGTCAGTTGTCGCGTCCCAGGTCGACGCTGTTGTTTTAACGGTTTCGCGTGGCGAACAGTCTGAATTTGTCGATGCTTCGGTTTCTCATCTGGTTTCAGTGGGCGCTCGGATTGCCGGTTTGGTTTTCAACCGAGCAAGAACCGTGGACGTGCTTCGTCACGGAAGCAGCGGGCTTGGCTCCACCAACACTGGTTCGTCGGTTACCCGCGTTGTGAGCGAGCCCTCCAAGCTGCCGCCGGATTCAGATCGATTTGGACCCATTGCCCGCGCGGTTGCGTTTTATGTTCCAGCCCCGAAAAGCAATTCGAAAACCTCCTAGAGCATTGCCAGTTCATCTTTAGCGTTCTCGCCGCCTGCTGGCGGCCCTTCGGGTCGCGTTGCAAGGACATTGAGAGTGTTTGTTCAATGAATACGGTGGGCGTTTGCGCCACTGATCATTTCTCGCTGGGGACAGGTTGAACAAAGATAAACGACAAGACCTAAATCGAAAACGCGTTCGCCGGATCGGGTTTCTGGGAGTCGCGCTGATAGCGTTGAGTTCTTTAGGCGGCAGCTTTTACGCGTACCGGCAACAGCAAATTAGCGCTCGCTTTATTAATGCGCGACAGGAAGGCTTGGCCGCTTTGCGGGCGGGCGACGATGTGACAGCCGCGCGGGATCTTTCGATCTATTTGCAGCGGTATCCAAACGACGCGGACGCATTGGCGGGTTTCGCTCATGCCAGGATAATGATTCCGGCGGAAAACGGACAGAATGCTGGGGATGCGATCGTAGCGCTGCGAAACCTGCTCAAACTTCAGCCTCAGCGCATTGATGATCGCCGTACCCTGCTGGGACTCTATTTGAAAGCTGGATACCTCACGGAGGCGCTGGATACGGCGGATACTATTATTTCTCAATCTGGTGAAGATGCGGAAGTAATGAGCCAGAAATCGCGAACGCTGATCGGCCTCCGTCGGTTTGACGAAGCCTTGGGCATTGCGCTGCGGTGGGAGGAGCTTTCACCAAATGATTTTGAAGCACCCTTAACGGTTCTATGGCTCATGCATCAACTGCAGCAGCCCACCATTGACATCAGCAAGAAGGGAGAGGCGTCATTAAAGAGTCACCCGCATGATCCGGAATTTGAGATGGTATGCGCTTATTCGTATGTGCTGTGCAATGACCGAAAAAGCGCCATTAAGCATTTGGAGGCCGCAGCCGTCGCGACACCTGCCAATGACCGTTTCGCAACGGCGCTGGTCGATGAGTTGGACGCAGTGGGGCTGTACGACGAGTCGATTTCGGTGCTTCAGCGAGTGCTTGATAATGGCAAACTGCCTGGCGCGCGGGGCAACTTGGCGCGACGATACTGGGAATCGGGCCGAGCGGCCGAAGCGGCCAAACTGCTTGAGTCGGTCTCCGCTTCAGATTCGACGTCGCCTGATGATCTTCTGGGGTTGCGTGCCCTGTCATTATCCAGCCTAAAGCGGGACAAGGAATTGAGTCCGATCCGTCAGGCATTTGCGGCTCGTCACGACAGTGCAACGGCGGCGGCATGGTCACTGGTTTTGGATCAATTGGTTAGCCACGATTCTGTTGATCCCAATCGATTGCTTGAAGCGTGTAAAAAGGCATTAGAGGAGAATCCGGCAAACGCCTATATCTCTTATTTTCTTGGCGCCGCTTACGCTGAACTCGGCGAGGATGACCTAGCGATCAATAGTTGGCAAAAGACAACGGAGCTTGATCGCACCTGGCCTATACCGCTCTTGCGCATGGCTGATGCGCTGGCACAGGCGGGTCGCTTCGATTCAGCGATGATCGCAGCGCAGGAAGCTGAATTACGCGCGCCCAGAAACGCTGACTGCGCCATCGCTTTAGCGCGGATCTGGTCGGTTTGCATTGAAAGTCCCCGTTACGATCAGCCGGCTCGGCTATTGGCATTGGTCGATCAGATACAAAAGGAAATTCCCGGTGAGCAAGAGTCTCTCGTGATTCGAGTGACGCTCCTGGCCCGTTCCGGCAAGCTGGACGAAGCAAGGACGGCCCTGCGGGCTGGCGTGGCGAATAAAACTTCGATGAGCGAATCCACTCTTCTGCGACTAGGGGCGGTTAGTGAAGCCTGGAAGCTTGGATTGGAAGATTCGTGTTTCCAACGAAGCCTCCAGGAGAACGGAATAACCGCGAACCTCGCGCTTGCGGAAGCCAGAGGTCTTTACGGCGCTGGGAAGCCCGAGGAGGGACTTAAACTTTTTGAAGCAAGCCGGGCAAAAATTGATCCCAACCGAACATCGTTGGATTGGCAAATGAAGCGAATTGGCTACCTGGATCTTATTCAATCTCCTTTGGCTTCCAAGGAAGTAGTGTCCCTTGGCGATGCGTATCCCAGGGACGTGCGTGTCCAGCGACTGGTATTGACCACTTTCGCCGCGCGTAAAGAGCGCGATTTCATGGAACGATCGATCCAGCGCTTCCGCCAGTTGACCGGTGATCAGGGGGTGGCCTGGCGGGTGGCGCGCGGGCGATGGCTGCTGGATTTCGCGCCGGATCAGGAATCAACGGCCGAGGCATGCGCGCTTCTCACCGACGCGACCAAACTATCCCCCGATCTTCTGGAGGCACATGTGCTTCTGGCACAAGCGTTTGATCGAGCGGAAAAGCCGAACGACGCTATTGATCAGCTGACTATTGCCGCTGATCTCAGTCCCGGCTCAACGTCAATCGGTCTCTATCTCGCACGATTGTTGCAAGCCAGAGGCGATTACGAGCGGGCGCGGGAACAATTGGGGCGCGTAACCGCAGCGCCGGTTACAAGCGTCGAACAACGGCGGCAAGCGGCGGTCATGCTCGCACAGCAAGGCGAATCGCAAAGGGCTATCGAATTGCTGGAAGAGGCGAATAGAGAGGCAAATCAAACGAGCTCGGATCTTTTTCTTGCCCAACTTTACCGAGATCGAAATCAGCCGGAAAAGGCTGAAGCGATTTGCAAGAGGCTTTTGAAAGAGCAACCAGACCTCTCTGTCATTCAGTTTTACGCTGTTCTACTCGCCACGCAGGGGCGCACCGAGGAAGCGGATCAAGTTCTGTCGGGTCTTGACACACTAAAGCTCGAATCGGGTGTGAGAGATCTTGCGCTTGCCGATTTCTACGCGCGGGAATCCCGGTTTGATGAGGCGCTCATGCATTTCCGTTCCGCCGTGCAACTCGCGCCCAAGAATTCGGCGGCTTGGAAGGCATTGATTGCGTGCAATCTTGCAAGTGGGAAAATCGCCGATTGTCTGGTTGCGGCAACTGATGGGTTGAAACAATTGCCAGCTGAGAAATCGCTTCAAGCGATTCATGCCAACGCCGACCTCATTTTAGAGGAGGCGCAAGATCAATGGGTGAGAATTTTCGTGGGTGTTTTGATTCGAAACCCGGAAGATGAGTCGGTGGCATCCGAATCTATTCGCACCATTGCCGGCAGTCGGCGACGGGGTGATTCACCGGAACAAGTTGCCATGCATCTAACCGATCTGGCTCGGGTCCATCCGACGTTCTTTCCCCTTCAGCTAATGCTTGCCGCGAGTTACCTTGAAGCAGGAAGGTTCGACGATGCCATTGCGGCCGCCACACGCGCAACCCAGATCTCCCCGACACAGGATGAGCCGTATCGGATATTGTACCGATCGTATGCGGAAACTAAGCGCTGGACGGAGGCGCTCAACGCCGCGCAGCAATGGCGTGACCATTCGTTGAGCAGTCCGATTGACGCGGATCTTTCGATCGCCGATTCGCAAATGGCAATGGACAAGCCCGCGGAGGCACTTTCGATCTTGCAGCCCTACTTGGTTGACAGCAAATCCGCCGCATATGCCCGCGTTCTTCCCAGCTACGCACAAGCCCAAAAGCTCGCCGGAAACAGCAGTACGGCTTCATTGCTTGAACCGCTTTTGAAGCAGGGGCCGGCCGGCCGCCAACAGTGGATTTTATTCGCATTGCAGAATCTGTCGCCTGGCGAGGCGGCCGTTTGGTTGGATCGCGTATCGAAGGTGATTCCGGAGAATGCCGCCGGCGAGCAGATCAATCTGGCCGTGGGTTGGGGAGAGCTTTATGAGCGAACACACGATGCGAATTGCGGAGAGCGCGTCAGGTCAATACTGGAGCCGATCGTAGCTAGCCCTCAACCGCGGCCGGAAGCGGTGTTAACTCTGGGGATGTTTGAGGAGCAAGCTGGCAACCAGGCCAGGGCGGAATTGTTATACCGTCAGGTACTGAAGATGCAGGCCGACTCTGTGATTGCCCAGAATAACTTGGCAATGCTTTTAGTTCGTCAAAACAAGGCATTGGACGAAGCCCATAATCTGGCCGTCACCGCCCTAAAAGCACATCCTGGAATCGCCACCCTTTACGACACGCTGGCAGAAGTGGAAATGAAGGAAAAGATATTTACTGATGCGATCGAAAACATGAAGAATGCGGTCAAAATGCAGCCGAATAATTTAACATATCGAATAACTCTCGTAAAAGATCTTGAAGATGCCGGGGAATTCGATGAAGCACGCGTTGTTCTTAAAGAGGTGGACGATCTCAATACCGCCAAGCTTGAGGGTTCTGAAAAAGAGCAGCTTGATGGTTTACACAAGTTGCTTGGCAAAACGTAAACCTTTGCTGGCAAATTGAAACCGTTTCCAACAATGGGCTACCTTGCTCTAACTCATTCGGACAACCCTACCCAATTTGATGTCTTGATAACCGGCTTAAATTCCCGTGGACGATTGAGAGATATTTCATCTCTTACCGCGATGCGGGGCGGGCTGGCGGTTTGGGTCGTTGCCTATCACTTTTGGAATCGAGTTTTGCAGTTCTTTCCAGCCCTCGCCGTATTTTCGCCAATTGCGCGGCGGGGACTTATGGCGGTTCCAGCATTCTTCATGCTGAGCGGCTTCGTGCTGGCCTTCAACTATGCCAACCGGCTTCGACAGCTCGAGTTCTCACAAACGGTTCGCTTTCTATTGACCAGGTTAGCTCGCATCTATCCCGTCCATCTGGCGACGCTTCTCGCGGTTGCCCTCATGGTGGCGATAAGTCACAGGGCGGGCATGGGATTGACGGAATCGGGGTATTCCGCACATGCGTTTGTGCTAAACCTGTTTTTGGTCCACACTTGGATTCCTGATTTTAGTCTGAATTGGAACTACCCTTCCTGGTCGGTCAGTTCGGAGTGGTTCGCTTATCTACTTTTTCCATTCATTGTTGCCTGGGGAACGAGCCGCCTGACAACGCCAAAGAACGCTTTGGTTTGCGGGTTGATAGCTCTTGCCGCATCGGCCGGAGTGATGATGTTCTGGAAACCATTGCCTTTCTATGAAATCGTCTTAGTTATTCCAACATTTATAGCGGGGATGTCGATCTCGTATGCTTTGACCGGTAGGGGGGGCCACAGTTGGTGCAGTCCCTGGGCAGCGGATTGCGTGGCCATTTCTATTCCCGCAGTATGTTTAATTCGATCTCTGACAGTTAACACGCCTGCTTTGCTGTGCCTGTTCTTCGCCCTTATCGCAGCGTTGGCCTGCCTCAAGGATGGATGCCACCGTTTCTGGAAGGCACGCTTCACAGTGTTTCTCGGGGATGTTTCATATTCATTGTATATGACGCATACATTGGCGCAGAAAATCGGAGACAAACTGTTGCCTTCCTCCCGGCTTGCGATGTCATCCTCATTGCTGAGGCTCGGGGCGCTTGCCCTTGATGCAGCATTTGTTGCGGCACTATGCCTCGGATGCTATTACCTGGTCGAGAAGCCTTGCAGAGACGGTTTTCGTGGTCTACTTCGTAGATCTATTGCAGTCCCGATAGAGCAGGGGAGTTGCACCGCACCCTGCCAACCATCAGTTTGAAAACGATCCGAATCAAGGTTTCTCACAAAAGTCTCCCACGCAATGGCATATAAGGCTGCGCAAGAAATCAGGCAGGCGAACGACAATTTAGGTCGTGCAACGAAGATCGCTGCGACGCGGGCGAACAATCCTTCGCGAACTACAGGCATGGTCCTGGAAGAGCCTTCGCCCGGCAGCGGCTTTGCGATCGGTGTTGCCCTATTTGGCGGTGTATTGTTGATGGCGCTGCTGGTATCTGGCTTGAGCCAGATGGCGGCAATCATATTTCTGTTGGCGCTGCTGGGAATGCTGGCGTTGCTAAAGCCCCAGGTCGCTATCGTTGCTACGTTCGTGTTTCTCGCGGTAATGGGAGACTTGCGTCGTCTTCTGATTCAGGATGTCAGCGCATCTTTCGATCCGATGTTATTAGTAGGTCCGATTACGGCGATATTGCTCACTTCTGTTGCATACCTAAACGGTCTCTTAAATCTAAAGTCGAAGACGTCCAAATTGATTTTCGCATTGATGATGATCATGCTTCTCGAGGTATTTAATCCGATTCAAGGTGGCCTGGCAGTTGGCCTGGCGGGGGGACTCTTTTATTTGATCCCGATCCTATGGTATTGGATTGGGAAGGCATGGGGAACTGAGTCTTTGTTGGATCAAATGCTCTTTCAAACGCTTGCAATAATCGGTCTTGCAGCCGCTATTTTAGGAATTCAGCAGGCAATGTATGGCTTTCTCCCATTTGAGCAGCAGGCGATGGAGCGAACATATAAAATACCAATTATGATCAGTGGAACTCAATTTCGCCCCATGGGCTTTTTCCCTTCCAGTTCCGAGTTCACGCAGTATTTAGGGATCGCAATCGTACTTCCGATCGCCTCGCTGTTTGCCGGTCGATTTCGCGTTGGACTGTTGCTGGTACCGATATTGGCCATCGCATTGGTAACATCCGGGGTTCGAGGTCCATTGGTGGGGTCGTTGGGAACCATCATTATTATCTGGGCGCTAATCGGACGAAGTCCGGCTGTCCGGGTATTTCGGTTTGTGATCGCTGGCACCCTGGTGGCGATAGGTTTGGTGTGGGCTCTGAATCAAATCCAATTCATGGACCTTTCACCGCAGGTATCCACGCTGCTACAGCATCAGTCTGAGGGCATCATTGAAATGAAGGATGAAAGGAAATCGACGGCAACGGGCCACATGCAAATGTTGCTGATGGGCTTGTGGGGCGGAGTTACGAACCCGCTTGGTCGAGGACTGGGTTCGACGACAATGGCTGCGCAAAAGTTTGGAGGGTCGCTGGGTTGCACGGAAATAGATTTCAGCGACGCATTTCTATCGATGGGTATCATCGGTGGGATTGTCTACCTGAGGATCATATCCGAGGTGTTCAAATCGGCCTTTATGCGTTGGCGTCTGACAAAGTCGTCAACCAGCCTGGCACTAATTGCGATTCTTTTTGTCGCATTTGGACGCTGGCTATACGGGGGACAGTACTCAACCACCGCACTGTGTTGGTTTTGCATTGGTGCATTGGATCGTGTGGGCGATAGATCGGCCCAGCTAACTCGTATTGCGAGCGAACCACGCCGTGTTTCATTGCTTTCCTACGGAAGCAATCGCCAGATTTGCTGAAATTCCTTTAAGCAGGGGCATACGGGATGCGCATTGCATGGATAGGTCCAGCGGGTAATAACGGTGGCGTTCCCGCTCTGGGTGGATTGTTGCTGGATTCGGTGCTCCAACTTGGAGAGGAAGTAGATCTATTCATTGAGGACAACCCGATTCCGGAGGAATTGCTGGAGAGAACGAATTTGACGATCTTTCGCGCCTCGACCTGGTGGCGCTGGGGAAAATGGTACAGCAAGCACGCGATGACCGCGTTTCTGTCGGGGCTGGTTGCGAGAACACAGGTTCACAAAAAGATTTGCGAAATGGTTTTAGCTCGTCACCGGTCCCGCCCATACGATTGCATTTTTCAAGTGTCTCAAGCGGAGCTATTTAAACTTGGGCGCCACATTGATGAGCTGCCACCGATTGTAATCTTTCCGTGTGTGCATGCAGCAGGAGAACTTTGCTGGCATCGGCGGGAAAGCAGTTACGCGATCGAGTCTGAAGGAAGATTGCTGCACTATTGCGTGCGATTAATGCTGTTATACCGCGCTGCGGTTCAGCGGCGCCAAATACAATTGCCGGCGATGATTTTAGGCTTGAGCCGCAGA
Organism: Planctomycetota bacterium; assembly: GCA_030775485.1. Classification (GTDB taxonomy): domain Bacteria; phylum Planctomycetota; class Phycisphaerae; order Tepidisphaerales; family Tepidisphaeraceae; genus JALYJB01. The sequence goes on from JALYJB010000011.1 coordinate 19,264, forward strand.
TTCAATGAGTTATTGGTGCAAGACTACGGCGTGCCGCCCGATCGGCTGAACGTGTTGTACCACGCAATTCGAGACGCGGGCAATGACGCAAGTGATGTTGCTGACAGCAATATTCCGCCGAAGCCGATGCGGCTGCTATTCGTTGCCCGCATTAGCGTTCGTAAGGGCTTTGAGCAAATCGTCGAATTAAGCCGACGATTGGATGACCTCCAAGGCCAAATAACCATCGAGGTAATAGGGGACAAGACGCAGTGGTCGGATTACACGGGCCATATTAAAGAATTGAACCCACGAATCGCAAAGTATCTCGGACAATTAAGTCATAGCAAAATGGCACGAATTTATGATGGTGCTGATATTTTGCTCGTGCCGAGCATGTATGAACCGGGCGGGTTGGTCGTCGGGGAGGCACTGAGCCATGGCGTGAATGTGGTCGCAAGTGATGAGGTTGGGTCAGCAGAACCGATCGCCAAAGAATGCTGCCATCGATTCCCCGCGGGAAATGTGGACGCCTTTGAAGCCGTCACCAGAGTGCTGATCAGTAAGTTGGGAAAAGACCGCGTTAAGTTGCGTCAGGTTGCCCGAATGCAGGCACGCCGCTACTTCGCTCCTGAAATAGTATCACGCCGGCTGATCAGTTGTCTGCAAGACGCCGCGACCAGATCCACCTCGTCACGCGGCAGTGAACGGCTTGAGCTTGCCGCCCAGTAATTTACAACTCCCGCAACGCCGCAGCCGGCGAATATGTACGGATCAGGAAAATGAAAGGTTCCTGACCGGGACTGAAGCTGCAAGGGCTACCATCGCTCGGGTCGGCTTACGGCCTCGTGACAATATGCAATGCAGTTTGATATCACCTGGGTTGGAAACAGGTCGTCTTCTCGACGCAGAGTTGGCCGGATCGGTCGGTGTTAACGATACGCCGACAGTGCTTGTCTTGATGCCACTAGCCACGCAGCGTGGTGGCGCTGAATTGTTGCTGTCGCACCTGCTTCGCAACAATCGTGGCCAGGGGATTCAATGGAACATTGTCTTTCTTCAAGATGGGCCGATGGTGTCTCAGATTAGAGATCTTGGGATCGATGTTGCTGTTATTCCTTCCGGCCGGTTACGGGGTGTTTTGAAGACCTTGAAAACAATATTCCAAATCACCCGGCATGCGAAAGCGTGCAATGCCGATTTTATTTTCAGTTGGATGCCGAAGGCGCACATTTATGGTGGAATTGCTTCCTTGCTTATTGGAGTGCCCTGCGGCTGGTTTCAGCATGGGACTCCTTCACGTCGAAGCCTTATCGACCGGTTGACCGCGTTGCTCCCGGCAAGGATGGTGCTTGCGTGTTCGAAAGCATCGGCTGAGGCGCAGGGCAGGATATGGCCGCTCAGATCCACTCTGCCGATCCACCCTGGAGTCGAAATAGATCAATTTGACGCTGCGAACCTCCCGTCGCCGGCCGAATGCCGCCGGGAACTTGGTCTGCCCGCCGGCGGCCCCCTGATCGGCATCGTCGGCCGTCTGCAGCGATGGAAGGGTTTTCACGTTCTGGTTCAGGCGATGCCCGCGATCATTCAGTCGCAACCTGACGCCCGTTTTGTCCTTGTCGGCGGCCAGCATGATTATGAGCCGGATTACCCGGAAGTTCTTCGCAAATTGATCAAGTCGCTTGGCCTTGCGGACCGTGTGGTGATGGCCGGCGCCCAGTTGAATATTCCCTATTGGATGCAAGCGATGGACGTGGTGGTGCATGCTTCTGACCGGGAGCCATTTGGAATTGTTATCGTCGAGGCCATGTCGCTTGGTAAACCGGTCGTTGCAACCGACGACGGCGGGCCGATCGAAATTGTCACCAATAACACTGATGGGCTGTTGACACCGTTTGGTGATGCGTTCGCACTTGCCACCGCAGTCAATCGGTATCTTTCCGATCCGCCATTTGCCAAAGCCGTTGGGGAAAACGCTCGCCGGCGGGCACAACAGTTCTCCACAAAAGCTTTCGCGGCAAAAGTTAATGCGGCAATAATGTCGTGCTTGCAGGCGAAGGTAGCGAAGCGTCGCGCTGGCTGATGTGGGAGTGGAAACCGTCCATCCACAGCTCGGGGAAACGGGCACTTGATAGAGAATGTTCATATAGCCAAGTGCCATCGCCACGTTGCGGTGGTTTGTGGAGAATCCAGGTACGTTTGGTGAGTCTCCCACAATGTCTGTAACAGCTTTAGATCAAAGCCCTGTTCTTGAAGGGGTGAAGGTCTCACCAGGTGTAGCGGGTAGGGGCCGCGTTTCGTTCCGAACACTCGATGCCTGGCGCGGCTTTGCAAGCATTTGGGTGGTCATGGATCACGCCTCCATGCCGATCATTGCCACGCGATATCCTCAGCTTCGCTCTAACCCGCTTTATGCTTTTAGTTTATGTGGCGCGCTGGGAGTCCAAATATTTTTTGTTATTAGCGGTTTTTGCATCGCCAATGCCGCGGTTGGATCACTGCACAACCGGAAACCATGGGGCTTTGCTGCGGCAAGATTGCGACGAATTTATCCGCCTTATTTTTTTGCGGCTTCCCAGGCTTTTTTGCTATCTCTCCTCGCGGTCTGGTTGCTGAGCCACGCGTACCTGCAAAGCAGCCAAATGGCCCGGGCAAACGTTCTTGGCCAAAGCGCGCTTTACTATTTCGCCCATCTCACGTTGACCCACATTCCCTTGCATCAGGAGCCAATTCTCAACGTGTTTTGGACGTTATCTTACGAAGTCGGATTCTACTCTATCGTCTTCCTGCTGGTTCTGATGGGCGCAAAGCGAAAACAGCAGCCGCGCACGCTGCTGGACGCCCTGCATATTGTTACTATCGCTTCGCTTTTGCTACTTATCGTTGCTCCGAGCTTGCACATGTTTCCACTTAACTTGTGGCCTCAATTTGGGTTTGGCGTATTGGTATTTGACCTTTTGAGCCATCCTAAATCCCTGCAGCCAAGGATCTACGCGGCGATTGTGTTCGCCCAGACACTGCTCTTCGCCATGCCAAGGAATTATGGGGAGAATGCCTGGAGCATGGATAGCCAGGGAAAGTTTTTGTTCGCTTTGAGTTTCGCTGTCGTTCTTCTGGCGATTTACAAATTTGACGCCGCGCTGATTCGTATCGCGCCGATCCGGCTACTGTCCAAAATTGGGATATTTTCGTACAGCTTGTATCTGACGCATTTGCTTGCCACCGGAATTGTTCTACAGCTGGGCCGGGCGCTTCTCACAACGCCCAGCAGGTTCTTTCTTTCTTATTGCCTCCAGATTATCGCGGCAATTCTTTATGCGTACTTCTTTTACCTGTGTTTCGAGCGACCCTTTATGAGTCGAACGCTCTCGTCGAGACGCGTTGTTGCCTTGCATACCGATGATTTAAATGAGTAGCGGAATGATGGAAACCATCTCTGTGCCGGCGGCAATAGCCTCACACCCCGCAGCCGCCGCAGGTGACGCAGCGCCTGAGCCTTTTCTGAAAATCCGCCCGAGTTCGGGCTGGGCGGCGCTGCGGTTGGTTGAAATCTGGCAATTTCGCGATCTTCTGCTGGCCCTTGCGCAGCGCGATATCAAGCTCCGCTATAAACAAACATTTCTAGGCGTGGCGTGGGTCGTCCTGCAGCCGCTTTTGGCGGCCGGTATTTTTTCATTCGTCTTTGGCTTGCTCGCAAAGATGCCCAGCGATGGCAAAAACTACTTTCTCTTCTCCTATGCCGGCCTGCTTGGGTGGAATCTGTTTAACAATACCGTGACCCGTTCCAGCACCTGCCTGGTGGGAAATTCCCAGCTCATCAGCAAGATCTTTTTTCCCCGGCTGGTGTTGCCATTATCAACGGTTCCTTCGGCGCTGATCGATTTCGCGGTCGCATTGATCATGATGGCGGCTTTAATGGCTGCCTACCAATCCGCGCCGAGCCTCAGCTTGCTTACACTGCCCCTATGGGTTCTTTTACTGCTGCTGCTTGCTGTGGGCGTCGGTCTATGGACTTCAGCCCTCACTGTCAGCTATCGAGACGTGCAGTACATCCTTCCCGTCGGGATGCAACTGCTTCTCTACGGCAGCCCGATTGCCTATGCGGCCTCGGTTGTTCCGGCGAGGCTGCGCTGGGCATTTAACGTCAATCCCCTAGCAAGCGTTCTGGAAGGATTCCGGTGGTCTATTCTCAATACCGATGTTCCGCAGTGGCAAGCAGTTGGGTATGCCACCGCAACCGCCGTTGCCGTTTTCGTCACCGGCGCCTATGCCTTCAAAAAGATGGAAAGGAAGTTTGCGGATGTCATCTAGCGACATCGCCATCTCCGTGCGCGGCGTAGGTAAATCCTATACCATCGCGCGTAATCAGGAACAGCACATCACGCTGGCCGAGACAATGCTGGCGCGATTGAAAGACCCGTTCAAGCGGCAGGAAAGGGAAACTTTCTGGGCCCTTAAGGACGTGTCTTTCGATATCAAAAAAGGCGATGTGGTCGGCATCATTGGCCGCAACGGCGCGGGCAAGAGCACGCTGCTTAAAATCCTGAGTCGTATTACCGAGCCAACAAGAGGCGAAATCGATGTCTATGGTCGAGTTGGCTCCCTGCTCGAAGTCGGCACCGGCTTCCACCCTGAGCTTACCGGCCGGGAAAACATTTTTCTGAATGGCGCGATTCTGGGGATGAGCAAGGCGGAGATCCGAAAGCAGTTTGACGCGATCGTGGATTTCGCGGGCGTTGAGAAGTTTCTTGACACGCCAGTAAAACGATACTCCAGCGGAATGTATGTCCGACTGGCCTTCGCGGTTGCGGCGCATCTTAACCCCGACATCCTCATCGTTGACGAAGTTCTGGCGGTCGGAGACACGTCGTTCCAAAAGAAATGCCTCGGCAAGATGGGTGAGGTCGCCCAGGCGGGCAGGACCGTGTTCTTCGTCAGCCACAATATGAGCGTTATTCAAACGCTGTGTCGCCGTTGCGTAATGCTTTGCGCTGGAGAGCTCGTTGCATGCACCACGGTCCGCGAAGCTATCCAGATGTACCTGGATGACGCGGGCGGGAGAGCTGAATTTGTTCGTGAGAGGAATGCAAATGGCGATCCGACGCTCACGAGAGCAAGCATCGCGTATGTTGACAGCGCTAACGAGGCGGAGGTTACTCTGAACCTTGATATATCGAGTGGGATCCGAGCGAAATTAAGCATCGACGTTCGACTGAGTGATGCCTCGGGCGTCGCTGTCGGATTTGCATCGGTTGGAGCGCTCGATTATAGCGAGCTCATCGACGTGGTTCCCGGCCGTCGCGAAATCACCCTTGCACTGGATACAAGTCGTCTCGCAATCGGCACCTATCGCGTAGGTCTCGACTTAACGATTCCTAACGTCAGGATGTTTGATCGTGTTGACAATGCCGTTTCCTTCGACATCGTGCGTGCCCCGGAGTCGGGTGTTCAGCGAGTTGTGAGCCAACGCTGGGGCTACGGCTCATATGAAATGTCGATTCGGATAGCCTCCCCGGTACCTATTGGCTGAGCGGTAGTGGCCAAAAGTGACAAAATGAACTCTCAAGCGACGATAGTTTATCGTAGTCTAGCACACATTCGAAATGGAACTCTGATGAGCCGCGTCGCGCAGCGGTGGCGAAACGGCCGCAATCAGCGCCGCGGATACAGCGAATCAGAAGTAGAGCCGGGCGTGCGACTGCGACTCTATTTTGACAGCGAATTGGCGAAGTGGATCGCCAATGGCGGGTTTGAAATTACCGAACGGCAGTTTATCAAATCTTATCTGCGGCCTGGCGACATATTCGTCGACGTTGGCGCGAATATTGGGCTATTTACTGTAATTGCCGCAAGAAGTGTGGGCGTTCACGGCAAAGTATGTGCGTTTGAGCCGTGTGTCCGTACATTCGCCCGCCTAAACGAAAATGTCACGCTTAACAACCAGCGCAATATATTGACCTGCAATACAGCACTCTCCGACCGAACGGAAACTCGCAAAATGATTACGTCGCGGGACGGTTTTGACGCCTGGAACTCGCTCGCTCAGCCGTTCGCAGGGAAGTCGTTTGCCGCAGAGCAGATATCGTGCATTACCTGGGATAACTTTTCTCGCGATCACGGCCTCGTTGGACATGTCACACTGATGAAGATAGATGTCGAAGGCTGGGAGTTAAGGGTCATTGAGGGTGCTGCAGAAAGCTTATTGCGAGATGATGCTCCCGATCTTCTTGTTGAATTTGCAGATACGACAGCAGATCTGGCTGGCAGCTCCTGCCGTGAGTTATACGATCGCCTAGTGAGCTTTGGCTATCGGATGTTTACATATAATCCCGAGGACCGGGAGATCAACCCAGAAGAATTACGCGTGGAATACGAGTACGCGAATCTGATCGCTACGAAGAGTCCTGAGCGGCTTGCGTCGCGTGCGCGGGGGCGCTCAATGAGATAGCGCACAGCCGTTGCTCAAAGGCGCTGCAGGATTCCGCTCGATGCGTATTGTTCTGAGCCATCGTATGATTCACCCCAAAATACTTATCAAACGACCGCTTAATGCAATTGGGTTAGACTTGGTCCGTTGGCGGTCGCCGGACACACAGAGGAGCATCACGTTCCCGTGCACTCGTTGGCTTGCAAACTACGACCTTCGGACGATTCTGGACATTGGGGCAAACGAAGGCGATTTTGCGAAGACAATGAGCGAGCGCCATCCAACCGCCACAATCTACTCGTTCGAGCCGCTCGCTGGGCCATTCTCGGCGCTTCAGGCCAAGACATCGGGTGTGTCACGCTGCAAAGCCTTTAACTTCGCGCTCGGTGACGCGGACGCCGAGGTGGAGATTCATAGAAGCGCATACTCACCCAGTTCATCAATCCTCCCCATGACAAATCTGCACCGTGAAGCCTTTCCGATATCGGCGGAAGACGGCGGGACCGAGAGGATTCAAATCCGACGGCTTGACGACTTGGCACGGGAGCTCGATCTCAAGGACGCCCTACTTGTGAAAGTTGACGTGCAAGGCTTCGAGGCGAACGTGATACGTGGAGGTTGCCAGACCCTTTCTCGCGCAGAAGTTTTGATCGTCGAAACCAGCTTTCAGACGCTCTATCAAGGCCAGCCATTATTCGATGATGTGTACCAAATGTTGAAGTCGCTCGGCTTCTCGTATGCTGGTAACTGGGACCAGCTGCTTGACCCCAGGACCGGGTTTGTTCTACAGGCCGATGGGATCTTTCTAAAAGCGCCACTCAATACTGCCGTAGGAGATTTCGGCACAGTTTAAGGTTCACGAATGCCAACGTTCAGTATCATTACCCCCAACTTCAACTCCGATGAGAAGCTCAAGGTTACTGCTGCGTCTGTCCTCGATCAGGGCGCGGACGTTGAGTATCTCATTGCCGATGGAGCGTCGACCGATCGGAGCATCGATATTGCGGGGCAGTTGGCGCGCGACCATCCCGATCGAGTTCGGCTTATCTCAGAGCCTGACTCCGGCGTATACGATGCCATCAACAAAGCAATACACGTTTCTAAAGGGCGTTTTATCTACGTGATTGGCGCGGGCGATTTCATGATGCCTGAGGTCCTAAAGAGATGCGCCGAATGTTTGCCGGACCGGAAATTAGCCATCTTATACGGGAACGTGATCTGGAAGGGCCAAACCTACGACGGACCCTGGACCCGCGAAAAATTCGGCAGCAAAAACATCTGTCATCAGGCAATGTTGGTGGAACGAGGTGTGTTTAAAAACTTTGGTATGTATGACTCCCAATATCCAATATTGGCAGACTATGCCTTCAATATCAGTCTTTTCGCAAATCGTGAGATCGAATGGCAATATCTTCCGATTACATTTGCGACGTACGAGGGCGCGGGCGTCAGCGATCGAACGCCTGACACGCGGTTTCTTGCGGATAAAGAATCGCTGATACGTGACCAACTTGGTTTCAACGCCTGGGTGCGTTGCTATCACGGGTCGCTGACCCGGTACTTCAAATCCTTAGTCATCTCTAAGGCCCGTCGGGTCGTTCGACGCCGTATGCCCAATTTGTTAAGTCATGGATGATCTACATTGAAGGTCATTGCATTTCATCTTCCCCAATTCCATTTGATTCCGGAAAATGATCAGTGGTGGGGAAGGGGGTTTACTGAATGGACAAATGTCGCCAGAGCGCGTCCGCTGTTCGAGGGACATTATCAGCCGCATGTTCCGGCCGACCTTGGTTTCTATGATCTGCGGCTGCCCGAGGCGCGGGCTGCTCAGGCTGAATTAGCGGGCGAATATGGGATTCATGGATTCTGCTATTACCACTATTGGTTTAACGGACGGCGGGTACTGGAGCGCCCGGTTAATGAAATATTGTCGACTGGTGAACCGGACTTTCCATTTTGCTTGTGCTGGGCGAATGAGAACTGGACCAGACGATGGGATGGACAGGAGCAGGAAATCCTGCTCGCCCAGGAATATTCGGCGGCTGATGACATCGCTCATATTCGTTCGCTGCTTGGGGCCTTTCAGGATGATCGTTACATCAGGGTGGATGAAAGGCCTGTCTTTCTCGTTTACCGGGCGAATCGACTCCCCAATCCGCAAGCCACGACGGATCGATGGCGGCGCGAAGTGGAACGTACCGGATTACCAGGAATATATCTGGTTCGCGTTGAGAGCTTTAACGACGAGACGGGCGACCCGCGCGCGATCGGATTCGACGCGGCATTGGAATTCCAACCGCGATGGGCGGACTTGGAAGGGTTGCAAATTCCTCGCCGGAAGTGGTGGCATCGTCGCAAATTAAAGACCGCTGAAGAGGGATTCATCCGTCATCGCGTTTATCGATATTCGGATGTCGTGAGCCATGCGTTGGCACGCGAAACGCCTGATTATCCCTTCATTCGCTGCGCCTGCCCGGGATGGGATAACACAGCGCGGCGCAAGGAGGGTGGCATTATTCTCCAAGACTCGACGCCAGCCGCATTCGAGCGATGGATGAAATGTCTAATCGATAAATCGGCAAGGGACAACGTCTCGAGATCCGAGGATAATGTTTTGTTCATCAACGCATGGAATGAATGGGGTGAAGGCAATCATTTGGAACCATGCCAGCTGTGGGGAAGAGCTTATCTGGAGGCTACTGGTCGCGCGATCAGAACAGCCCAGCAAAGTAAGGAGCATGTCCTTGCCTAGCGTTTCCGTGGTAATTCCGACCTACAACCATCAGGATTACATCCTGGAGACGTTAGCGTCGGTCTTTGCGCAGACGTTCACGGATTACGAGATCATCGTGGTGAACGACGGTTCGCCGGACGACACGTCGGAGATGTTACGGCCTTTGGTTCGGCAGGGGCGCATTCGTTTGATCGAGCAACCGAACGCAGGCCAGGCGGCAGCGAGAAATCGAGGAGTTGCAGAAGCGAAGGGTGAGTTCATCGCACTTCTGGACGATGACGATGTGTGGCCACTGGAAAAGCTTGAGTGGCAGGTAGCGGCGATGCGGAAGAGCGGGTACGCGGCAATCGGCGGCATTACTGGTTTTATCGAAGAGGGTATCTTCGCGGCTCCCTGCCAGATTGATGGACCCTCGGAGATTAGCGTTTCTTCTCTGTTCTGTGGGAACCCGTTCCACTCGCCGGGACAGGTGTTGATCAGGCGTTCGGTCTTAGAAGCGATTGGTGGATTCGATGAGAGCATCTGGGGCGCCGATGATCTTGACCTCTACATGCGGATTGCGATGGTTGGACCGATCCTTCACATAAACCGATGCGCGTTGTTCTACCGAACCCATGCCGCCAATGCGTCAAATGCAGTTGAGAGAATGTTCTGGAATAGTCGTGCTGTGATTAAGAAGAACTTGGGCAAGCTTCCAATGAAGGCTAGGGGGAATGCAAGACGATCGGCCTATCGGTGGCTCTATTGCTACGCGGGGCGTCGGGTCGTCGAGGGGTCATTGCGTTACCCAAAGAGAAGTCTTGCGACCGTCGCCCGAATAGTAGTCGCGATGTTGAAAGCAGCTGTCCTCGACAAAACTTTGGCCAGGGATATAGCACGAGATCTGATGCCGCGCCGCTTGCGGATGGCGGTTCGGTCGTTTCTGCTTCGACCCGCGTAATGTCTCAAATGAATGCTCCAATTGTCTCCATCCTCATTTGCACAAGGAATCGGGCTGACAGCTTGCGGCAAACGATTATTTCGATCGGCCGATGCGAGATTCCGGCGGATCTTTCGACCGAGCTATTGGTGGTTGACAACGGCTCTTCGGACAACACGCGCCGGGTTGTCGAGCGGGCGGAACTCAAGACCATGCCCGTGCGATATATTCATGAACCTCGTGCCGGCCAATGTTTCGCTCGCAACCGTGGCCTTGCCGAAGCCAACGGCGAGGTATTTATTTTCACTGACGACGATACCCGTTTGCCAGGGGCGTGGATCGAGGGAATGGCTCGACCAATCCTGAATGGCGACGCGGATGCGGTAGCTGGAGGGGTCATACTTCCAGAAGAAGTGCTGCGCTTGCTGTCGTCGCGCAGCCTTGACATGTACCGAAGCTGGTTCGCCGCGACGGATCAGATCAATGTGGAAAATCCTGAGCGCATGGTGGGGGCAAATATGGCATTCAGCCGGCGCGTTTTAGAACTAGTGCCGGGATTCGATACCTCACTTGGGCCGGGAGCATTAGGTTTCTACGATGAGACATTATTTTCTCGCCAACTTTTGGAAGCGGGATGCCGGATCGCTTCTCGTTTTGATATTAGTGTTGAACATCATTTCGATACTTCACGGTTATCGCGGGCTGGTTTTCTTTCATCCGCAGCCAAAATGGGTGAATCGGAGGGTTACTACGAATGGCATTGGCAACATATATCGGATGTGCCGACGAAAGGTGGACTGCTCCGCGCAGAGTTATCCTCGCTTGCACGTCGGCTCCTTCGATTGAAGGGGCCTTGGTCTAAGTCTGTGGCTCACTGGGAACTTGAACATATTGTTAGAATAGCCAGGATCAGAAAAATGCTCGGAGAGTCTTCAAAGCCACGAAAATACGAGAGAAATTTTCCGAGACGATTGCCTGGAAACCGAGAACGCGACAGCGAGATTAGTTTACCGGTTTGAGGCCTGTGGCTCAGTTGTTGGTTTTGCGTGATTTCCATTTCTCGCCAGATCGTTTGCGTGACTGCAAGTTATAATCCATGTCAGCGACAGTGACGGTTATTATCGCGACGCGCAATCGGGTATCCAACCTTCTGGAAACGCTGGATTCGTTTGCGCATGCGAGCCTGCCCGCGGATATTCAGGTTGAGCTAGTCATTGTGGATAATGGCTCGAGCGACAAAACGCGTGAAGCTGTTCTGCGATGTCAGATGAACGGCATCGTGGTGCGGTATGTATTGGAAAGCAGGCCGGGGAAGACTTGGGCGCTCAATGCGGGTTTGGGCGCCGCGGGCGGGGAGATCGTGCTCTTTACCGATGATGACGTTCGTGTGCCGCCGAATTGGATCGAGCGGATGGCAAGGCCGCTAATCGACGGTGAAGCCGACGTGGTTGTGGGGGGAATCCGAATGGCTCCTTCTTTAGAACGGCCCTGGATAACCGATGCACATCGAACCTGGCTGGCCTCGTTCGATGGGTTTGAGAAATTTGACAGGTTGGGGTGGCGGCGTGCCACGATTGGCGCGAATATGGGGATTTCCAGGCATGTGACGGGGTCAGTGCCTGGTTTTGATACGGAATTGGGACCGGGCCAACTCGGATTCGGCGAGGAAACACTTTTCAGCGGCCAACTCATTGAGGCGGGGTATCGCATTGAATTTGTCGAGGGGGCGGAAGTCGAGCATCATTTCGATCCGCGCCGGCTTTCGAGGGAAAGTTTCCTCGCGGCGGCCAAATCGCATGGAAGGTCCAACGCTTACCTCTGTCATCATTGGTCTCACGACACCGTGCGATGGCCCCGTTTGAAGGCAATCAAGACTTTGTTAGTGCTTGGATGGTTGAGGATTCGGGGAGGGAAACCGCCCGCGGAGGGAATGGACGAGCGCGAGATGGGGTTGCGCTGCTTCCTGCACTTCTGCCGGCAATATCTGGTTGAATCCCGCATACCCAGGAAATACGCGCGGCTTGGGCTGGTGAAGTTAAAGCACAACAAGGAAAACATCGAGAGTGACGTCGGCGCCTGTGCAAGCCATCTGGGTGCTTCCACATGAGCCTGACTATTGTGACGGTTCTACATTCTCCCGATGCGCTCGGAGGCACGGAGAGAACAGCACATCTGGCCGCGGCTTCCCTGCGAAAGGCGGGGCACCGGGTCTGTTTGCTGCACAACCTGGAACAGCAGCCGCGGGATGCGAAAGAATATGATGAATCGATGGGCGTCGAAGCATTTTTCGATACCCGATCGCTCGTGCGTCGCCGCCGGCACGATGATGCCGAACGCATGGTTAGTGAATTTCTGCAGCAATGTCGGGCGGACGTTGTGCATATTCATGCATATCCCCGCACGGAACATATCAATCGACTGGCCAATCAGTATCCAACGGTTGTAACGGTGCATGTTCCGCTTTGCCCCAACGGCTCCAGATATTTATGGAAGCCGCGTTGCGTTTGTAATCGCAATGTCGGGTCCAGTTGCTTTACGCAAGGTTATCTGCGTGATGGTTGCGGAAAGCTGGGCAATGGCGTGCCGATGTCTAAGCAAGCTTTTGCGCGGGCAATGTATGAAGACAGCCGCCTTCGGCGCGCTCTGGAAGCGTGCGCCGGAATCAATGTCCCGAGTCGATGGATGGCGGATCGCCTGACGGCAGATGGCTTTGATGCCGCCAGAATGCATGTCGTCTCCCCGCCAATTTCAGAGGATTCACAGCCAAAACAGCCCTGCTCGCCCCCGGTGGTATTGTTCGTGGGACGGTTGGTGGAAATGAAGGGCGGCGCGGATTTGATAGCAGCATCGGCGCGGATCTCAACGCCACATCAGGTTTGGATTGCCGGCGCCGGCCCCGAGCGGGAAGCCCTGGAGAAACAGGCGATCGATTTGAAGGTAAGCGGCCACGTGAAATTTCTCGGCAGCCAGTTTCCGCAACAGCTTAGCTCGCTACGTGCCGCGGCTTGCGTTGCTGTCGTCCCTTCTCTGTGGCCCGAGACGTTTGGGATGACCGGCCCAGAAGCGATGGTCGCAGGTCTGCCCGTTGTTGCTTATCGCGCCGGCGCGGTTCCTGAATGGCTGAACGATGGGGTAACGGGTTGCCTGGTCGAGCCGGGCAATGTTTCCGCCCTGGCCAGCGCGATCGAGAAGATTCTCGTGCAGCAACAAACCGGCGATCGCATGGGCGCGGCAGCGCGCCAAGTTGCGAAGACGTGGTCACTTGATCGACATGTCGAAAAGTTACTGGAGGTATATGTCGACGCCCAGAGCATGGTTGCAGGCAATATTAGTCGGAACTGAAGACGATTTCTGGGAGCGCGAGTGGCTTGAATTCCTCGTCGGCGATATTGCACTTCGTTATGTGCATGCCGACTTGCACACGGTTGAGAACCCAAGCTTACTGATACTTTCAGATGGAGGCGGGGGAAACACCAATACGGTTCGACAGATCATTCGCGGTTTCAAAACACGCTCGATGCCAATTGGCATTCTGCACCTCAGCGATGAATATTGTAATTGCCCAATCGATTTTTACGCGGATGCAACGTTCGTCATCAGGAACTATTACCGCCCGAGCGCACTGGGGATAGCCCCGTGCGTGCATTTGCCGCTGGGTTACAAACGCGGGTTTCCAAATGGCGTGAATCGGCAGCCGATCGCCGGACGTCGATGGCGCTGGTTTTTTGCCGGTGAAGCAAAAGGCGCCCGGATTAAAATGCTGAATGCCGCCCGAGCGATCCCAAACGGTTATGCGGTCGCCACTGCAAGGTGGAATGATCCAGCCGGACTAAAAACAGAAACCTACGCAGCCGCAATGAACGACACGGTATTTGCACTATGTCCGCGCGGGAACGACTCTGTGGATACGTTTCGAGTTTATGAAGCACTGGAAGCCGGCGCGATCCCCATTGTTGAAGACGATGGCCAATTGGCATCACTGTTCCATCACCTGAGATTTCCCGAGGCAGCTCGGAGTTGGTTTCCCCCGCGGATTAGGCATCGTTACCGGGCCGCGTTGGGCGGCAGCTATTGGAAGGGAATCTTCGGCGAACAATGTCCTTTGCCTCGCATTCATCGATGGGACCGATTGGCAGAAGTGGTAGGGGCGATTGATATCGGAAGATTATCCAAAGAGGTGGACAATTGGTGGGCAGAAACAAAGCAAGCCTGTTGTGATCGAGTTCGAAAGCTTGCCGATCTGTTAATTGTTCGAGAAACGCAGCCCGCGGTATTGTGATCCGCCCCCTCGAAACCCTGGCTGCCTAGGATTTAAAGTCCCGGTTGGAGATCAAGAAGAAGTGAGGATTCTATTCTGTAATCGCGGGAATCTGTCACGCCGTTTCGGCGCATCCAAGGTACTAATAGAGTTGGCCCAAGAATTGCAGACTATGGGCTGGGAATGCACTCTCATGGGGGGTGAAGATATCTGGCGCGGAAACCCGGTGGAGAACCGATCATTCCAACGCTTTCCCCTCCAGCTTCGGGAATACCTGCGGGCAAACGCCGAGCAATACGATGTGATTGAGTATGACCACGAAGATTTACCATTCCCACGGTCCGAATTTTCACCAAGAGTGCTGATGGTGGCTCGATCGGTTTTGCTCGTTCATCATCTGGCGCGCATCAAAATCCCACGCCCTCCGACGGTGAAGCAGACTTTACGGCAATTTATTTTGGGTCGGCGTGACCGAATTGAGATGGAACAAAGGATCCAACGGTCACAGAAGACCCTTGAGCAGGCGGATCTGATCAACGTTTCAAATAGTCATGATGAAGACGAATTGGTCCGATCGGGAATTTCCGACAGAAAGGTAATCGTCATGCCTTTCGGGCTGGGGCGCGATCGTCGAGAGCTGTTCCATGCTGTTCCCCTTGAAATCCCGCATGGTCCTCCAGTTGTCGCATTCACGGGCACTTTTGATTATCGCAAAGGTGCGAGAGAATTTCCGGCCATATGGGAACTTGTCCGCAAGGCTGTTCCGGGGGTTCGGTTGCGATTGCTTGGTACGTCCGGTCTGATGCGAACCGAAGCGCAAGTCAGGGCTTGTTTTTCGCCGCAGGCGAACGAATCAATCGACATTTATACCGAATTCGAACCAGACGCATTGCCTTGCCTGTTGACGCCATGCCATGCAGGAATTTTCCCTTCATACATGGAAGGGTTTCCCAATGGGGTCCTCGAAATGCTGGCGGCGGCATTGCCGGTGTTCGCGTATGCCGCGCCAGGCACCTCCGACATTCTTGCGCCCGAATTTCTTTCTCCACCGGGCAATGCGCGGAAGCTCGCTACAAAATTGATTGCCATTTTGACACAACCGAACCTTCTGGCAGCGGGGCGCAGGTGGGCCAGGAAACGTTCTAATGACTTCGATTGGTTAAACGTGGCTTACCAGACAGCTCAGCATTACAAAAACGCATACGAACACCAGCTTGTCTGCGTGTGATTTTTTTGACCCCGCGTTATTCACAACGCGATTTGAGTTTCCGCCCGGTGGACGGGTACCAGCCTTTTCTTGCTGACGAACGCCAAATAGTTAGTGATCGATGAATGTCGACCTCATAGCGCCCGCACTTCCACCTCAGGTTGATGGCATCGGCGATTATTGCGCGCTACTCGCGGCCGCGATCGCGCAAGACGCGCGGATTCGGTTAATTTCCGTCGAAGATCAGCAGCACGTTCCAATAGCGGGGATTCAATGCGTTCCAGCCTTCAATCCCAATCGACTCCGCAGCGTAAAACGTATCTCCAAAGCTGTTTTACATAATCCACCTGACTGGCTGGTTTTGCAGTTCAATCAGTTCAGTTATGGGAGATGGGGGCTGAATCCGTTCTTGCCGTGGGCATTGCGCGAAATACAAAGCAAAGCCCCATGTGTTCGAATTGCGGTTATGTTCCACGAAGACTTCGTTCCCGCCATTAATTGGAAATTTGTAATCATGCGGGTGTGGCAGAAGTGGCAGTTTAAGCAACTCGGAAGGCTGGCTGATGTGGTATTGTTTTCGATCGATCCCTGGGTGCGGAAATATCAGTCATGGTTCGCCGGTAAGCCCGTGCTTCATTTGCCGGTAGGTTCGAATATCGTCAGAGGGGAGATACCGCGCGCGGAAGCGCGAAGTCGGCTGGGGATTGCCGACGGAAAAACTGTGGTCGGTATTTTTGGAGCCGTTAGCGAAAAAAGAAATGTCCCGTGGCTGTCAGCCGCTATCAACGCGATCGGGCAATCAGACAGCGATGCGCTGATTCTCTATATCGGTGCTGATGCAGCGATCGTTCGCCGGCTGGCGGGGAACATTCCAGTTATCGCCCAGGGGCCTCTGCCCGCCGACGAAGTGTCGCGGCGGCTAGCGGCGGTGGATTTGTATCTTGCTCCGTTTGAAGATGGGATTTCGACCCGGCGCGGCACCCTAATGGCCGCCATGCAACATGGATTGGCAATCGCTGGCACCAAAGGTCCCTTAACAGACGAAATGCTTTCCGTGGAAGATGGGCGATCATTCCTTTTGGCTGATTGGCGCTCGACGGAGGCTTATGCCAATTGCGTGCGAACTCTTCTGGAAAATAAATCGCTGCGTCTCGAACTTGGAAGAAATGCCAAGGAACTATTCGATCGTCATTTTGCCTGGGACATTATTTCCAACAGCCTTTTGAAGATACTTCGCGAAAAAGGTCCTCGGACGGTTGAGGCTACCCCGGCTTGCGAAGTGTCGCTGGCTCATTAATGCGTCGAATTCCTGCCAACGCGAAAATTGCGGTGAAACGTGCATTTCGTTTTAGTCACTCATAACCTCGTAAAGGGCAACGGTCAGGGGCGCGTTAATTTTGAACTCGTAAAGTATTGTCTCTCCCAGGACATTCAGATAACCGTGGTTGCCCAGCAAGTTGATCCGGAATTAATTGACGCGGGTGTCCGATGGTATCCCGGAAGATCTCCAAAAAATCGGATAGGGCTCGTTGATGTCAGGCGATTCGCACGGATGGCGGACGCGGCCGTTTCTTCATTGAGATCGACAGCTGACTTAATCATCGCAAACGGCTATGCGATAACCGTTGAACATGACGTGAACATTTGCCATTTTGTTCACGGAGCCTGGATGAAGTCGCCTTTTCATATTTCCCGAATTCGACGAGGGCCATATGCATGGTATCAATGGCTCTTTACGCAATTGAATTCCAGATGGGAAAATAGCTCCTATCGCGCGGCTAGAAAAGTTATCGCGGTGTCGTCGAAAGTGCGCGGGCAACTCATGCAAAGCGGAATTCCGGCGCGAAAGATTCAGACAATCATCAATGGGGTGAGTCTGGAAGAATTCTATCCGGGAATAGAGAAGCGCGAACCACTCGGATTGCCGAGCGATGTGCCACTAGCCCTTTTTGTTGGGGATATTCGAACGCCGCGCAAAAATCTCGATACCGTTCTGGCCGCAATGTCCAGATTGCCCAGCGCCCATCTGGCTGTCGTTGGGGATCTCAAAAATAGCCGCTACCCGGCAATGGCCTCGGGCTTGGGATTGGCCAACCGCGTGCATTTCCTGGGCTTCCGGCGTGATGTGTCACGGATCATGCGAGCCTGCGATGTATTCGTGTTTCCCTCTCGCTACGAGGCTTGCTCACTGGTATTGCTGGAGGCGCTCGCAAGCGGACTCCCCGTGGTGACCACCGAAGCCGCGGGTGGAAGTGAAATCATAACACCGGCATGTGGTCATATTTTGAAGGATCCGAACGATTCCGAGGGACTGGCCCGCGCTGTGGCCAAGTCGATGAATGGAAGCAGCGCGCTCGCGCGTAAAGCCGCCCGCGTCATCGCCGAGGAGCACAGTTGGTCGCGGATGGCCAAAGACTATTTAAGAATGTTTGAGTCAATCGTCGCTTCATCAGCCCCCATCCCGTGCAAGCCCTTGCCGGTGTGCGATGTTGGTTATTCGCCCGTTTAGAGAATTTCCGAGGAAATAAAAGTGCAGCCTTCCGCGGTTATCAAATTCGCCGAGCCGGGCGCGTCGCGGGCGCGGTCCAGCGTGCTTGTGTTTGCCACGCAGGGCACCGGACATGGGGATGAGACCCGGATTTTAGAGCTGTTGCAGAATCTCCACGCCAGGGTATTTGCGTTTGATCGAAGCTCGAAGATTAAAACCGGCTTGCGCCTGTTTTCCTTAATTAACGGCCGCCGCCCAGACTTGGTGGTCATGGAGGGAACCGGATTCTCCGGCGGCGCCGCATTAATGCTTAGCAAACTGGCGACCGGCGTTCCTTATGTTTTCAGCAGCGGCGATGCGATTTCACCCTTTCTTTCGGCGCGTCTTCCGCTTTTGAAGCCGCTGTTTTGGCTATACGAGAAGCTGCTATGTCGGTTTTCATCCGGCTTCATTGGATGGACGCCATACCTCGTCGGCCGCGCGTTAACGCTTGGTGCGCCCCGGGCGATGACTGCCGCCGGCTGGGCGCCGTTCTCGAAGACAGCAGCCGAGATTACCAGCGCCAGATGTCAGATACGCGCAAAACTGGGAATCCCCGATGACGCAATCGTCTTTGGTATTGTCGGCACGCTCGATTGGAATCGCCGCGTTCAATACTGCTATGGCGTTGAACTCGTCAAAGCCGTTGTCCGCGCCAGCCGCGGGGACGTTCGCGTGCTTATCGTCGGCGAGGGTGCCGGTAGATCGAGGCTCGAAGCGCTCGCCGGCAAGCACGCGGGGTCAACGGTGATATTTACAGGGCGCGCCACTAAATCCGAAGTCCCCGATTACCTTGCCGCGATGGACGTGGTGAGCTTGCCACAAAGCGTGGATAGAATTGGCAGCTTCCGCTACACGACAAAACTCAGCGAATATTTAGCCGCCGGATTGCCCGTGGTGACCGGCCAAATCCCCTTATCCTATGATGTTGATGGGCAGTGGCTCTGGAGGCTTCCGGGGCGCGCGCCGTGGTCAGACAGTTACATCGATGCGCTGGCGAAACTTATGAAATCTGTGAACCAGGACGAAATTCAACGCAAGGCATCTTTTGTCCCTAAAAACAGTCCGCTCTTCGAAAGAGATGATCAGGTCAATCGTGTAACCGCGTTCTTATTTGATATTTTGGCGGAACGGTCCGCAATCCGGGATTAGCGCTCAATCGCTTGCCGGATCAGGGAATTGTATCTCCATCGCGATCCTCTCTCGCCAATCCAACTCACGCGCTCGATTCAAATTTCAGACTATTCTGATTACTGCAGCAGCAGCCACGCTTATCGTGTCAAACATGGCTAATTAGACGTATCGCACACACCTTTTGGGGATTTATGTTTAGGCAAATCACGGGTCGGTCGGTCGCTCATTCCTATTATCCGCAGTCAAGCAAGGGCCGCATGCGCTCACTCCAGCTGGGTGCTGGTTGGTTCCCGGAAGAGGGCGGTGGACTCGAGCGATACTTTTTCGAAATGCGGCAAGCCCTGCCCGAGGTTGGCGTCAGTACCTCCGGCTTGGTGATTGGCTCTCCCCAGATCAAACATTCTTCGGGCGGTGATGTGACAGCCTTCGCGCAGAGCACCATGCGTCTTCCCGATCGGCTACGCGGCCTGCGACGCGCGGTCAGCACGGAACTGGCCACAGGCTCTTTCGATGTGGTGGCGGGTCATTTCGCGCTTTACGCACTTCCCATTTTGCAGATGGTGCGTGAGCTTCCCCTGGTGTTTCATTTTCACGGGCCGTGGGCCGCCGAACGCCGCATGGAAGGCGGTAAGTGGTTTAAAACAACTGTGCAGCGCACGCTCGAACGCCATGTCTATCACCGCGCGGAATGCCTGATAACCCTTTCCGACGCATTCAAACAGATGCTCATGACGGATTACGGCATTCGCGAAAATAAAATCCGTGTAATACCCGGCGGCATGGATACCGATCGTTACGCTATCTCAGAAACCCGCGATGAAGCCCGCCAAATACTAGGCTGGCAAAGGGATCGCCCTATCGTATTAGCTGTTCGCCGATTGACACGGCGCATGGGGCTTTCGGAACTCATCGCCTCCGTCGAGATTATTCGTCGCAGCGTTCCCGATGTACTGGTCCTTATTGCCGGCAGAGGCATTCTGGCCGGCGAGCTTGAGTCGCAAATCGCTGCGGCCGGGCTGAAAAACCATGTGCAAATGCTCGGCTTTCTTCCTGACTCGAAGCTCCCCCTGGCCTACCGCGCCGCGGATATCACTGTAGTGCCCAGCCTGGCCCTGGAAGGATTCGGCCTTAGCGCCGCCGAATCTTTGGCGGCGGGAACTCCCGCGCTGGTCACTCCCGTGGGCGGCCTTCCGGAAGTTGTAAGGGATCTCCCCGCCGAATTGGTTATTGTTGCAACTGGCGTGAACGCGCTTGCTCATAGGATCACTGCCATTCTTAAAGGGACGCTGCCGGTGCCGAGCGCCAAGGAATGCCAGGAACATTGTCGTCGCCGCTTCGATTGGGCAGTCGTCGGGCAGAAGATTCGCGCGGTTTACGCCGAGGCATGCGGCAGCGCCGATGTTGTGCCGGAAGAGGCTCGGCTCACCCGTCATGCAGCAGTAGTCGATCGCGATGGTGAAACATCCGAGGTAATTCCCGGCCTTTCCTGAATGTCGATCCATCGCGATTTCGGACAGGACTTCGTCACATACGGTTCCCGGCATTGAACGCCGCGCCAACAGGCTCAATTCCACCAAACTAAAATCCAAACCATCACCGAGCCGCGCTACAATAGGCCCCATAGGAGGGCCTATTTTATGCGCCAAGAGCAAAATGGGCTCACTTGGCCCACGGTACTAATTTTAATTCGAGCCTGAACTATTGCCGGATCGGCAACGCCACGCGACCGTTTCGTTCTTTAGGAATGTCCCGACATGCACCGTGTTCGCGGGAAAAAAAATCGCAAGTCTCGCAGGGAGCCGGGAAATGTTCTTCAACCACTGGCCCACGGACGAACAGCTTTCGGGCTTTGCGCGTTTGCTGGCCATGGTAGATGGAAAGAATTGAGGATGAGGCGAAGCTGCCCAGTTGGTGCATATTCGAATGCCCGGGGCAACGCCCGAGCTGTCCGTTGGCATTCACGACGATTGCTCGCCACAGCCAATAGCAGGGGAACCCGCGGACTGGCTCGTGGTCAACCACGAAATTCTGGTTCCATGATCCGTCAGCCGGCAACCACTGTTTCGAACTTTGCTCCGGAATGCCGCCTAGCGGAGAAACGCGGAGGTGGATGCCGATTTCCCCGGCAATCCGACGCGCGTTCGTAATTTCATGCGAATTAAACCCGTGCGCCAAAAATTGCCACTCGAGAGAAATTTTACTTTTCAAGCGATCGCGCAACTGGCATAGCCTGCGCATGTTTGATAAAGCCAGCTCATAGTTTCCGCCAACCCTATACTTTTCATAACTTTGTTGGCTCGTCCCGTCGATGGCGCACACCAAGTAATCCAATCCGCTGCAAATCAATTCTTCCGCATTCCGCTCGGTCATGACGGTGCAATTCGTGCTCATCAGGGTAAAAATGCGCCGGCGATGCGCGATTCCAATAATGCGCTTCGTTCGGGGCCAGTCCATCATTGGCTCGCCGTTGCCAAAGATATGGCATTGGTACAAATAGTCGCCAAGCTCGTCGAACAACTTTTCAATCAAATCGTGATGGAGTCGTCCATCTTCGCCTTCTCGCGCTTCGGGGTGTGTTTCACGTGGACAAAGCGGACAATGAAGATTACAGCGGTAGATTGGTTCGATAAATAAAACGTATGGGATTGTCAGGGCATCAACAGACTGGCGCCGATACGCCCACTCCGTCCGCAAGGCATTGCTGATCTTGCGCAAGCTGCTATACCGAATAACTGAGCGCCCATAGACGCGCCAAAGGCGGCCAAAGTTGCGGTAATTTAAAACCATTAAAATTAAACGCGCGCGATTTACGCAGCGTGCCCCGGAGGCGCCTGAGGTTCGAGGCAAATCCTCCCAATAATCATAACAGAACAACGAGGGTCGGAAAAATATTCAACCCCGTCGCATCAACCGGTCGAACCGACGATATGGATTCGCGTTGATGCAAGAAGTGAAATGCGGTATCGCCCCTCTCCCCGTTCGAATGCTCGCACATCATGCAGCAGATACCAAGCGCTCATTGAGAGAACGATATGTCTTTAAACCTGCTTGCGCTTATCCGCCTGAATTTTCCAAAGGTTCACGCCGCAAAGGGTTCCAAGGAGAACCACGCCGCTGACGAATGCATTGGGAAGGGGCGTCGATGGGCCGCCCGGCGGGCTGCCGGCAAATAACGGAAGCAGTGCCTGATCCTGCGCGGAATCTTTGCCATTGATCTTTACGCCCTGCAAGCCAAGCAGTGTAGTCGGAGTGACGCTGTTGTATTTTGATTGCGTTAGCGACGACACCATGGTCGAACCCAGCGTCTTCGGCGTGCCGCTGCTGACGGTGTACCCATTCATTCCATAAATAATATCCCAGATCGCAATCTGGAAAGCAGCGGCGGTATCGTTGGCGCTATAGGTCGGCAACAACGAATTGGCCGAGCCTGAAACCCAGGAGTTGTAATAAATGGAATACAATTTTCCGAGACTGTTCACAGCACCGGTTTGTGCTGAACCCGACAGCAGGGAAATACCACCCAGGCTGTCAAGATTACCGCTGTTTGAGCCGGTATTTAGAATTGTGTAGGTGTAAGAACTGCCGACGAAAATATTATGCCCAAGGTCGACACAGAATGAATAAAAACTTGTGCCGATTGAGGAAGCATACGGTGAGTTTGACGGCGAATAGGTCGCGTTGCTCCAGGGAATCACTCCAGCATATCCGTGCCCCGATTTTGTACCGTAGGTAATACCAACCAGATCAGCAGTAACCGGCTTTCCCAATTTCGCGGTAACAGTGTCCGCCTGACCTCGTCCAGCCAACCCGGAACAGACCACCACACATGCTGCTAAGATGTAAAATGCTCGCACAATTCTCCCCGAATAAGCGACACACGACGCGCGATTTTTCTTTTGGTGATGAAATGTAGATCTAAATATTCATCCTGAAAAGCGGTCCCACGGTCCGATAATATCGCAAGGGACGCCAAAACCGCAAGAGATTTTTCGCATTTTGCCGGGAATATACATTCGGTGCGTGAGTGTGCCTGCCTCTCTTCGCTTAAACGGCTGGGCGAGTCTTGCTCTGCCGCTTCCCTTACCGAGTTAGAGCCGCCGGTCCTGCATCCCATGTAATCGTGCCAGGATTCAAACCTGTTGCCGATGTGTTTTCGGATTCATGACTGCATTTTAAGCGCCAGCGCGTCATTTCCATTAAATTCGGTTACAACGGTCTCCATGAATCTCAAACCCCATCCCGAAAGAAAGCGGTACATGGAGGTGCTGCGGCGCATGACGCCGGAACAGCGCCTCGCCAAGGCGATGGAACTGTCGGCCCTGGGGAAACGGCTGTTTCTCCACGGCCTGCGCCGGCGATTTCCTGAAGCGAATGAGCGACAGATTCATGCGATTTATCTGGAGCGGATCATGCGATGTCACAATCGAAATTATTGAAAAAGTTCAGTTGCGGCGCTGGAAGCACCCAATCGTTGACGGTCATTGTCGGCGTGGGATGATTCTAGAATTTGTTAGCGGTCAGATCGAACCGCTGATTCAAAGGAGCCATACGAATGTCAGCGGAACCAAAATGGCGGGAAATGACGCCGCAAGGCACTGTGCTTGAACAATACCGCAAGGCGTTTCTGAACGACCTATTTATCAATACCGACAATTTCGGAAAGCTAAAATGGCTCGGCTATCCAATATGGCAAAATGTTCTCGATCTTTGGACAATCCAGGAGACGCTTGCCGAAATCAAGCCCGCGATTCTGATCGAATGCGGAACATTCCAGGGAGGCTCGGCTATATTTTATGCGCATCTCTTTGACCTGATGAACCATGGGCGCGTGGTGAGCATCGACAATGAAAAACGACATTCGCTAACCCATCCGCGCGTCGAGTTTTTGATCGGCAGCTCCATCAGCCAACCGATTGTCGAGCAAATAAACGCGCGCGTCGCCGCGGCGGACGGTCCGGTTATGGTCATTCTAGACAGCGATCACACGGCCCAGCATGTGTTTCGCGAAATGCTGGCGTACGCCCCGATGGTCACCCCGGGAAGTTTCATGATGGTGCAGGACGGTGTTTGCGACACGCTGGATATCGCGCAGATGTCGGTGCCCGGCCCGCTAGCGGCAATCGTGGAATTCATGAAACACCACCCGGAATTTTCCATCGATCGCGAGCGCTGCGAACGTTTCCTCATCACCCACCACCCCGCGGGCTGGCTGCGGAAAAGATTGGGATGAGATTTGCCCCCCGAAGCTTTCTTGGCGGAGAACGCCACAGCCTTCGCAGGCGATTTACGGAGGCGGATGAACGGGAGATTCATGCGATTTATCTGGAGCGGATTAAGCGATGTCACAATCGGAATTATTGAAGAAAAGGGTTAGATGCCTACACCAGCTCGCCAGCACCTTTCGCTATCAGATCGATAGCTTCCGCGCATTGGACAATCTCCGCAGCATTTAGCTTTGTGGGCATATTCTCGAATAGGTCGTCCAATTCATGTTCAGTCAGCACCCATGCACGACTCTGGTGAGAAGGAAAATCAACGAATGCGAAGGGAACGAGCAACACGGCCTGAACCCAGGGTATTGCGCCAATTTTTGCAGTGAGCCTGTCTTTCAACTGCATTGCTAAATTTTGAGCTTCGTGAAGATGGCGAGTCTCCTTGCCATTCAAAGAGTATTTTCCATCGTCGGCTGTGAGATGGCCACGAGCGGATTTTGTGGAAATACAAAACAGGCCGCCGGGACCGACGAGCACATGATCCCAATCGCAATTCTCGCAAAATTTTACGTTATGGAACACATGCCAAGTCTTGGGAAGTTCATTTAGATACCACGCGACCAAGGCTTCACACTGACCGCCTCGAAGGTATTTTACTCGTTCCCTCACGGCTTCGTCGAAATACTTGTCTAGCCGATGAAGCCCCCACAAAACTGCGACTAGAGTGCTGATTTCCGCGAGAGCCAAGTACCAAATCTGCGTAGCGAAAACGCGAATCCAATTAAACTTCCACAATAAATTCAATGCCAGCACGAGCCCCAAAAACGTCCCACCCAGGAACATTGCCAGCATGCAGAGGCGGATCATGTGTATTGAATAGCTGAGCGCCTTTCGCTTGGCATACTGTCCCGCCTTTTTGTCGCCGTGAATTGTAGCCATCCAAATACTCGAGATTCTTAAACCTCTTCGCCGTGCCGACCCTCAATCGCCTTTACCTTCATTTGGCTTTGGCGCAATAAAGTGATACCCCACCGGCACCGCTTGTCCATTATCGGCTGGGCGGCCACTTGCCGGAGGTTGGCGGCACTTCGAGCATCTTGGACAAGTGCAAGATGTAATCGGTTTATTGGGATCGGGATTGCCTCCGACCTTGGACAATGCTTCATCTAAACCCGGCCAAACGAATAATGGGTACCCTCGTCCAAAATCGTGAACGCCTGCTCGCGCCGGGATGCTCCTAATCCCTCCAAGCTGTCAGCGCCCATTTGATCAACCGCTTTTCACGTTTTTCGATCGCAGCTTTATCCCATTTCGCTGCGTTGATTTGCTTCCCAACTTCGATGGCCGCCAGAAGACCACAGGTATCGTAAGTTGCGGCCTTATCTTTCGGAGAATCATCCTGAAGCTTCGAATTCACACCAGGGGGCAGCATCATGAGATTACCCAGCCGATGTACAAACACCTTGGATGTCGCCGGATCCTCGGAGCCTTGGCTTTGCGGAAAGATGTGCTCGATCGATTTTGACGGTTCATCCGCCCAAATTTTATTCCATTGTGTTTCGTTCAGACGATGTCCCGCCTCTCTAGCGATGTGCTCTTCATAACGGTAAAAGAAGTAACGAACTTGTTCGGTCCATTTTCGATAACAGTCCTTGTTCTGCAGCTTCTTGACCACATCCACGATAGGATAGTTTGCGCCGATGGTCTTCAATTCGCCGATGATTTCTTTGCTCGTCAAATTCTCATTGGCGATTCGCCAAGCCAGCTGCACGTACTCGCCCACCTTTGAGCGCGCGTCACGCCTCCCAAGGCCATAGATTCGGAACGTCACATTTTCCCAGACACTCAAGATGTTCGCTTCCTCTTGCTTCGGAAGTTTTCGCAACAAGACGGCGATGGCGACAAGGCGGGCTTGGACAATCTTGGTTGCCGCTCGAAGCCGATGATCGCCAAGCAGTCGAGCTTCCGCCTGCGTCACGCTCAGGATCCACTTTGTGATGGCAACTAACTTCTTTGGCTTTTCTTCGCATTGATCGCTGAGAACCTGAGCTGCGCTTTCCTCACCCAAAGGTCGATTCGGGCGTTTGGAGACACGAAGTGTTCCCGCAAAGCGAACTGTCTCTCGGTTCAGATTCTCCCAGCGAAGTCCGATCGTCGTATAGATTTCTGTCCATAGCTTGTGTAGTTCTGAGACCGTCTCTTTTTTAGAGCCACGATCTCCGTGGTCGAAGACGGTCGCCATCAACAGGCTCTTTAGCTTGTCGAACCATGTAACATCGAGTCCACGGCTGTTGAGAACTTCAAATACGGTGTAGACAAGGGCTTCATCTTCAATCTCAAAAAAGATAACGGAAAGTTGGTTTTTGAGTAGCCCAAGTAGCCCGATGAGCTTGCGATCTAACTTGGCGGTCCATTTTTCAACGAACTGTTCACACTCATTGATTGCCTTCAAAAGGTTGTGATCAGCTGATGTTCTCACCTGCTCGGCGCTCGGAACCGTTCCATCACGAAGGTAGTCCACAAAAATATTGCTCGAATCGTGATTGGTCTGCAGGAGCAAGAGACTGAGGGCGTCGCCCTTGACAAGAAGCGCATCGACCTCTTTGGCGTACTTTGCGTCCTCGGATGTGAGTCGCTTACTAATCGCCTTGAGAAGGATCGTGAGCGTGGTCAGACGCTGCTGACCGTCAACCACTTCAATTTCGATGAATTCATCCGCACCAATGCGTAGTTTCTTACGCCGCAAACCAACGATCGTAGCCATAAAGTGGGAATCGGCTTCTGTGAGATGCACCTTCTCGATGTCACGAAACAGGTCATTCCGTTGCTTGGACTGCCAGCTGTAGGCGCGTTGATATTCCGGAATCTTAAACAGACGCCCAGCGATTAAGGTGCCGATCGTTTGGAATTGTGGTTGGATTTGCATGATGGATTCGTCGAGACAATTAGTCAGTCTGTAACGCCACGGCTAGTGATCGGTCAGTGTTCATCGAAGCTCATTATACAGGGATGAGCGGCACACACGAAAATGCGTGGCGCGCGAGCGGCGTCACTCACGTGGTCCGCGAGAGTCCGACGTAAAGAAGATTCCGACGTCATTGTTCGTCCAACCCATCGCCATGGTTACTCCCGAAGATTCTTTCGCCGGAGGGACGAGGCGAAAGGGTAAGCAGTGGCGCACACGGGGCCGTTACTAACCGCGAAAATCAAACTCACGGGGCTAGTGTGATTAGTCAATTAGAATGCCGTAAGTACAGAATTATTGACAGTTACGCGCATAGTAGAACCCGCCGTTGGGCGGATTGAATACCCCCAAGGGGAGTCGAACCCCTGTCCTCTGGCTGAGAACCAGATATCCTAGGCCACTAGACGATGGGGGCGCTAAGTGTTCTGCAAATCCTACGCAAAGGCGATCCGGGGTCAAGATTTGCAATGAGTTCTGGAAATTCGCCCCTCACCCCAGCCCTCTCCCCGGGTACTAGGCGAGGGGGCCATGGAGAGGTCACTTGCGGAGTTCGAAAAGCATGTGCCTTAGCTCAGGCAGGATCAGTTTTGTCATCGCCAGCTCCACGGCCTTGGTGCTACCCGGCATCGCAAAGATCGGTTTGGATTTAGCGATCCCGCCCACCGCGCGGCTCAGCAACGCGCCGCTGGCGATTTGCTCCCAGCTCAGCATTCGAAAAAGCTCACCAAAGCCAGGCAGCGGAATTTCAATCAGGGATTCGATAGTGGGAATCGTCTGATCGCGCCGGCTGATGCCCGTTCCGCCGTTGGTCAGGATGGCGTCGATGTTCGCATCGCTTAACAGCTGCGTCATCGCGTCGCGCAATTTCGCTGGGTCGTCCGGCAGAATTTGCAGGCCGGCGACGACATGCCCATCAGCCGTCAGCAATTCCCCGATTCGTTTCCCGCTGGTATCGGTTTCCAGGGTTCTGGTATCGCTTAATGTGATTATCGCGCATCGGGCCACAAGCTCGCGGGATTGTGCTCGATGGTCCTGGTAGGCCATGGGGTTGCTATGGCGCTCAGGGCTGTGTCGTGGGCTCAGGCCGCGGCGCGTGGTTTTGAATGATTAATTGATCGTCCTTCAGCAGAACGTCAATGTCGGTGATGCCGGGCATCAGCGGCATATCCATCCGGCCTGGGTTGGCCACGCTTAGCGCCAAAATCGCCGCCAGGTGGTCCGCGCGATAGATGCGCAGCACCGGTTGATTATTCTTGGAAATTTCCGCTGTTTTCTTCGTTTCCCCGGTCATTCCCGCGGCAATAACGCGCCCCTCAAGAGGCGCGTCCAGGCTTTTGGTCATCGCGATTTCTTCCGGCGAAGCAAAGCCAGCATCGTAAGGTTGTTCGTTCTCCGTCAGCCACACCGTAACCGGCTCGGAAAGGCGATTGGTTACGATAACGTCGTAACTTTTCACGCCCGAATGGCAGCCGGTCACACCAAGCAATAACGCCGCAATTCCAAGCAGGGCGATGGTTCGGTTCATAACTCGCATACTACTTTGCTCGGCGACGATTACAAGGATTCAGCCCGCCTCACCCTGCCGCGCCAGGGTATTGTTACCCAGTCACCACAACTGCCAGATTATCGGTAGGCGCCGCTGCGTAGATCTGCTGCAATTCGATCTGGTCCTGATACGCCCGCGCCGGAATCTTCCGCGCCACGACGCTCAGATCCAACCGTTTCGCGTCAAAAGGCCAAGGCTCGATCCGCAAGATTCCTTCGCTTTCCCGCTGCAACCGAACTTCCAGCATCGGCTCGCCAGGCCTCGGATAAACGGGTCGAACCGTCTCAAAGATCAGCCGATCAAAACATAAATTCAAACTCAGCTGATCCATGAACTGCAGGAGGTGAAAATTGGCCAGCAGCTGATCTTCCTCGCTGGAACGTCCCGGCTTCGCCAGGCCACCCCGAAGCGGCGCATCCACCCGCATTCCCAGTTTCAGGCGTAATGATTCCTGCAACTCCGCCTGCTGATGCATAAATCGATTGAATTTGAAAAGCTCCTGCCGGGCGGTTTCAGGTGAATCATCCCTCTGGTGCGAAACCGCATGTCTTGCCAGCGCCATGGCGTGCAGGCTCACCAGCAGCCCCGCATACGGGTCTTTGGCAGCCACCCGTTCCACGCTGGTCGTCCAGACCCGCAGCGCGATGTCACAGGGGCTTTCAAATACATGGCGTGGCTGGCGCTCGGCGTTAAGGGTCGGATGATTGTCGTGCAGTGGCCAGGCGCAATCGTGTTGGGCTATGGCAAAAATAACCGAATCGAAGGGCGAAGGGGGCGCGAATCGCTCATTGCCAATGTGCCGCGCCATTTCGCCGGCCAGGAGCGCATGATCGTGCTGTGTAATGAGGAAAAAAGAATCGCCCGCGTCTCGCCTGATCATTCAGCGAATAATATCAAATCCAATAAAAAGGGGATGGAAACATTTCGCTTCCATCCCCATGCAGTGAGGTCAGGGAGAACTCATTCCAGAATTCAAGCCGCCACGCGCATTTCACCGAAGTTTTGCGCCGGCGTTGCAAGGTATTCAACCAGATCATCAAACGCCCGGCGGGTTGGCTCATCCGGAATCATGGTTCGCAGCGCCTGGATCTCGATGCGAGCATTGGCCACCGCCTGTTGCGCCTGCGAAGCAGCAGTAGCCTGCTTCTGCACTTCGCGCTCCAGATCAGCAATTTTGCGGGCCTGATCGCGCAATTGGGCTGCCAGCTCCAGCTTATCCCGCGTTGCCGCGATCAAAAGCTGACGCGCCTGGGTAATTGTTTCCGCGTTAAACGACATACTCCACCTCTTTCTGAGAAAACGCTTTCGGATCCCCTTCAGATCCGCCGCCTGCGGGAGAGGAACGTCCTCCATCGCCGGGCGTAGCGTTTTCTTCGGAGCATCCATCCCCCGTCTTTCGCCCCATGTCGCCCATTTCGCATCTTTTTATTTCAATCGCAGGGACGGTTATGCCGTTTGCAGCGATGTAAACAATCCTGCACATTTTGTATGCCAGCACTGGAAAAGCCCCCCCGGCTCAGTTACAAAAAGCGGGTTCCCGCCGTATGGAAGCGGCTAAAAATGTTGGCTTTTAACTTTTCCCTTCACCCAGAGGCCATGGATGGCTCGGCACACCCCCATTTTAATATTTGTTGCAGCCCTAGTAACCCTTACCAGTTGCCAGCAGCAAGCTGTCAAAACAGTTTCCCTGCCGGAGATCATGCTCGATGGCCCGCGCTTCCCCCAGCCCCCGGTTGTCGCAATTGCGCCCACCACCGCTCCTTCGTTGCAGGTTGTTGTCACGCTCCCACCCCCAGCAGCTGAGCCCGCCCCCGAACCCACCGTCCCCACTGGCTGGCTTCCACCGGTAGCCCCCAGGCCTTGGGAATGGATTGTCATTCATCACAGCGCCACCAATTTCGGGAGCGCCAAGATCATCGACGCCTGGCATCGCGATAAGGGCTGGGACGAGCTCGGATACCATTTTGTCGTGGGCAACGGAACCAACACCGCTGATGGGGAAATTGAGGTCGGCCCGCGCTGGCCAAAACAGAAGTGGGGAGCGCACACCAAAACTGCCGATAACCGATTCAATGACTTTGGCATTGGAATCTGCCTGGTTGGAAATTTCGATGTCGATCAGCCGTCCGAATCGCAGTTGCATGCGGTTGCGGGGCTTGTGGCATATTTAATGAAAACCTATCACATTCCCGAAGACCATGTGATTGGTCATGGACAGGCCAAGCCGACTGATTGCCCAGGCCGCTACCTCAGCGTGCTCGAGGTTCGGGCTATGGCACATAAGATGTTGCTGGCGAACGGGGATCGGCAGGAGACCGGAAATGCCCGGCTGGCAGTGGCCCAAAGCGCCAGCGATGGGCTGCTTAATAAATAAGAGAGAAGAGGATTGATGCGATTCAACGTATGGTCGACCGCGGTGTTGTTGTGCATGGTCGCATCCCTGGCCGGTTGCCAGAGTGATTCTGTCGACGCCCAACTTCCGGCCCCGCGGCTGTCGGCTCCTGTGATTCGCGCTCCCTACACCCCGCCCCCCGCGCCGCGGTTCACCTATACGCTCCCGCCCGCGCCCCGTTATTTTCCCCAGCCCCGCCCAGCCTACAGCGCTGCGGTGCCCGCCGCGTGGGTTCCCTCGGTTCCCCTTAATAAATGGACGTGGATTGTCATTCATCACAGCGACAGCGACTACGGATCAGCCGCCATTATCGACCAATGGCATCGCACGCGCGGCTTTGACGAACTGGGATACCATTTCGTCATCGGCAACGGCACCAACAGCGGCGACGGCCAAATCGAAGTTGGCCCGCGCTGGACCAAGCAAAAGTGGGGCGCGCACGATAACGCCTTGGACAACCGTTATAACACCAGTGGAATCGGCATTTGCCTGGTGGGCAATTTCGACAAAAACCGTCCCACTGCCGCCCAAAGGAAGTCGCTGGTTCGCCTGGTCGTCTATCTGATGAAGACCTATCACGTTACCCCCAGCCATGTTGTCGGTCACGGCGAAACCAAAACCACGGATTGCCCCGGCCGCTACCTCAGCGTCGCCCAGATCCGCGCCGCCGCCGCACAGATGGTTGCCCAGGGCGACACCTCCAACGACCCCAAATTCGCCGATAACCGCTAGGCCGATCTCCCGGTTCGCAATCTAAAAGTTCGATGCGAGGCTCGCCCTGTAAGCGGCGCCGCGCGCTGGCGGTAAAAATCCGCCTACTTTCCCCGCCGTCCCCGCCGCTATAAACTCTGCGTCCTTGCAAGGAATTAAAATAAATGAATGACAAAATTTTCAAAGCCTACGATGTTCGCGCCACCTACCCCAATCCATTGAATGAAGACGCCGCATGGAAGATCGGGCACGCTACCGCCCAATATCTCAAGCGCAGCCGCCAGACCAACGGCGACAAGGTAAAGCTCGAAGACACCATGGTGGTCGGTCAGGACATGCGCCCCAGCTCCCCCTCGCTCGCCAAGGCCTTGATGGATGGCATCCGCAGCGTGGGGATGAACGTGATCGACATCGGCATGATCGACACATCGATGATCTATTTCGCCATCAACCATCTGGATACCGTTGGTGGAATCCAAACCACGGCCTCGCACAATCCCATCGAATACAATGGCTTCAAAATCAGCGGCCCCAAGGCCAAGCCCATCGGCGCGGCCAGCGGGCTGGATGACATCAAACGCATCGCCACCACACTGCGCGTCGGCCAGACCGGCCTCGTGGGTAAAATTCAGGAACAGGATCTCTGGGCGGAATACCGTAAGCACGTGCTTAAATTTCTGGATCTCAAACGGCCCATTAATGTCGTCATCGACGCCAGCAACGGCATGGCCGGGAAAATGGTGCCGGCCGTGTTCAGCGGCGTGCCCAATCTAAACATCGTTCCACTACTCTTTGAGATCACCGGTCGATTCACGCACGATCCCAATCCGCTCGTCGAGCAGAATCTGGAAATGCTCAAGAAGAAGATGACTGAATCCAAGCCCCATCTGGGCGTCAGCTTCGATGGCGATGCCGACCGCTGCATGTTCGTCGATGAGAACGAGCAGACGATCGGCTGCGATCTGATCACCGCCCTGGTTGCCCGGGATTTCCTGAAGATGCCGCAGAACAAGGGATCGACCATTGTTTACGATTTGCGATCCAGCCACGTCGTCGCGGATGAGGTGACCGCCGCCGGCGGTGTGCCGCGTCGCGACCGCGTCGGCCATGCGTTTCTCAAGAAAACACTCGCTGAAACCAAAGCCGTATTTGGCGGAGAATTGTCCGGCCACTTTTATTTCCGGGATAATTTCTACGCCGACAGCGGCGCCATCGCGTTCGCCCGCGTGATCTCCATCCTTTCCGCCCAGTCCGGGTCTCTCAGCAGCCTCATTAAGCCGCTGCATCGCTACAGCCAAAGCGGAGAAATCAATTTCCAGGTCGAAGACAAAGACGGCAAGATTCGCGAGTTGGCCGATATTTATAAAAAAGCACAGGTTGACTATCTCGACGGCATTACCGTCGATCTGGGCGACTGGTGGTTCAATGTCCGCAAAAGCAACACCGAGCCGCTGCTGAGGTTGAACCTGGAAGCCCCCACGGCAGGGGAGGTGTTAGCGAAAATGGCTGAGCTGAAGAAGGTTCTGGGCGAGCCCGCCCACGGGCACTAGCGCTGGCTAAATTCCTGCCTCCAAATCCTTTTGGGCCAAAAGCGCCGCTCCGCGCGCCGCGTGGAAATCGTCGTCGCCCGTTGTAAAAGTCCACCCCGGCCGCGCCAGGCTGGTAAGGTTTAGCTCAATATTCGAGCGCATTTTGGTCATCAGATGCTGCAGCCGAATTCCGACCCCGCCGCACAAACATATATGGTGCGGGCGGTAGATCGCATGCGCGATGCGAATCGCCCGGACAAGCGCTTTGATGGCCGGTTCGTCCCCGGTAAATTGCGCCAGCGCCTCTGAAACGTCCGTCTCGTATTGCTTGCGCAGCGCCGCCGCGCCAATGTACCCCTCAAGCCCGCCCGCGCCGCCGTCGGGGCCAATGACTTCCCACTCCGGAATCGATACATCAATCTGCCCCAGATGCCCGGGCGATTCCCCTTCCACTTCCAGCGGCTTGCCGTCATCCATCACGCAGGCGCCAACGCCGGTGCCAAGGGTTATCGCCAGCAGCCGCCCCCGCAGCTTCATCGTGCTGAAGAGCTCAAAAGCGGCGGCTGTCGCGTCATTGATGATCGTCGCCGGTCGTTCGTATTTTAAATCCAGCGAACCGGGCACAAGCCGATCCAAATCAATCCGAATCAGCCCCGGCACATTCACGGCAAATGCGATTTGCCGGGTCGGCCGATCCAACAGGCCCGGCACGCAGAGTCCAACCGCTTCAAGTATCTTCAACTTAGCCCCGGCAACTTCCCAGATCGCGGCGCGCAATTCATCGGTGGTCGGCTTGGCATAGATATGGCTTTGTCCCGTCCACAAAAATCGCCCGTCTTCCCAGGCCGCCGCTTTCACAGAGCTCCCGCCGATGTCGATTCCAAGAATTGCCATAACGCCAATTATCAATTCTTCACGCTTCTCCGCTACACTGTGGCCCTCACAACCCGGCAAGCGGACGAAAGGATCGAGAAAATGCGAATTCAGTTCTGCGGCGCGGACCGCACTGTCACCGGCTCGTCACACCTCCTGGAGATCAACGGCCTGCGAATCTTCCTGGACATGGGAATGTATCAAGGCCCCCGCGAGCAGGCCCGGCAAATCAATCAATATTTGCCCGCGGATGTGAAGACCGCCGACGCCATCATCCTTTCACACGGGCATTTGGATCATTGCGGCAAGCTGCCCGTCGCCACCCGCGCCGGATTCAAAGGCCCGATCTATGTGACCCCCGCATCCGCCGAGGTGGCCCGAATTGTTCTGATGGACTCAGCGACGATTCAAACCGAAGACATCGATTATCTGAACCATCGCGCTCGCAACTCGGGCGATGCCGCGCCCGCGCCGCTTTACACCACAAAGGATATTCCCGGCGTTCTCAATCTTTTCCGCCGCACCCCTTACGGCCAAAAGACAGACCTGGGCAAAGGCGTCCGCTTTACGTTCTTCGATGCCGGCCACATTCTCGGCTCTGCCTATGTCCTTCTGGAATGGACTGAGAGATCTCAACCAAAAACGCTTCTCTTCACAGCGGATGTCGGCCGTTACAACACGCCTATTCTTCGCGATCCGGCGCCACCCCCAGGTCCGGTCGATTTTCTGATTACGGAAAGCACCTATGGCAACGCCAAGCACGCGCCGATGGACCAGGTCGGGCCGCAGTTTTTAGACGCCATCAAATACTGCATCGCCCACAAGAGCCGCCTGCTGGTTCCCAGCTTCGCGGTGGGGCGCACCCAGACGGTGTTGTATTACATCCAGCGCTTTATCCAGGACAAACAGATTCCGGAGATTCCCATTTTCGTCGACAGCCCGATGGGCGTGGAGATCAGCAAAATTCACAGCCAGTTCCCGGAGAATTACGACCAGGAAACCCTGGATGCAATCGGCAAGAATGATTTATTCGGCATGTCGCGCGTAACGTTCGCATCGTCGGTCGATGACAGCAAAAAAATAAACACCCAGGCCGGTCCGTGCGTAATCATTGCTTCTAGTCCTACCTGCGAATTCGGCCGCATCCTTCACCATCTAAAGGTGAGCCTCGAAAAGCCGGATGATGTCGTGGTATTCGTGGGCTACATCCCTCCCGAAACGCTGGGTCGCCGCCTTCAGGATGGGCAGAAGCGCGTCAGGATCCTTGACCGCTGGTACGATGTCGTTTGCCAGGTCCGCACCATTCATGGTCTCAGTGCTCATGCCGATGCGGATGAACTTATGCGGTTCCTCAAGCCCGCGCTGGCCAAAAAGACGATCGCCTCAGTCGTTCATGGCGAAGTGGCCCAGGCCGAAGCGTTTGCCCGCCGCCTGCTGGGGGCGGGAATCAGTCTGGCTTCCGTGCCGGCGATGGAATCTTCGATGGTTGACGACGACGGAACCGGCGCGGGCGCGCCCGCGCCAACCAAGCCAATCAGTGAAGTGGGGGAGTAAGCCCGGATTTTGCCATCTGATCTGCCGAAACGGCACCGCTTCGCAGCGTCCCGTGGCATTTGTCGCAATCATATTCCCGGTCCACACAGTGCCGAACGCGCTTTTCCAGCAAATCTAATATAAGTTCATCAATTCCCAGCGTTGGAGAAACATGAAACCGAGTTCCGGGAAAGGGGGCGGCGGCTGCTGCGGTTAGCGCGGGAATATCCTGCGTCCAGTGCTTGCCAGGCCCCAGAAAAAATGGACAAACCACAACGCGCGTTGCCCCGCGCTGCACGCACCGCGCATAGGCCGCGGCAATCGAAGGCTCGGCAATTTCCATATGCGCGGGCTCCACGATCCCGTATCGATCGGCAAACCGTTCGGCAAATAGCTTAGCAACCTCCTCCAGCATGCGATTACTCTCCTCGCGGCGAGAGCCATGGTCCACAATCACAATGCCCGTGGTTTCTTTAGAATCCATCGAAAACCTCTTTGGGAATCCCTCAATCATTGCGCGCCGCCAATGTTATTTCTGCTGTCATCGAATTTTTATCGCGCAAAAATTTGATGGTGACTTTCTCGCCCGGCTTATGCTGATTCAGGGCCAGCGTCAGATCCGTCAGGTTCTGAATTTTCTGATCACCGAATTGCACAAGCAGGTCGCCGCTCTTCAAACCACCGGCATCGGCGGGAGTGCCTGGGATGGCGGATGCGACCAGCACGCCCACCATCGAATTCTCGGAATTATACTCGGGCACGATGCCCAATATCACCCGCCGGGTCGGCCGCGACGTGCTCATGTCCGTTCCGAACATGTTAAACGAATCCTGATCCGCCTCGAGAACGTAAGGCCCGCGCGGCATATGCAACATTCCGTCAATTACATCCGTCGCGAACGCCTCGACTTCCTGTATGCCAGCGAAGTTAATCTTGGAGGCAATATCCGTCGGGCGGTGATAATCAACTTCAATTCCCGAGAAGAGAAACATCACGGGAATTCGCTTCATCGCAAAGGCCATATGGTCGCTGGGGCCCATGCCCCCGCGGCCAACACTTTTAACGGTAAACTTGGAATGCTGCTGCGCCGACGCCAGGATTGAATCAAAATCGCCAGCCGTTCCCTGGCCGCCTACAAAAAGCGTCTCATCCCGTACCCGGCCCACCATGTCGAAGTTCAACATCGCCACGATTTTGTCCAGCGGAATTGGCGGATCGTCGACAAAATACTTAGAACCAATCAGCCCTTCTTCTTCCCCGCTGAAACAGATAAACACCAGCGTGCGCGGGAGCGCCGCGCTTCGACGCGCAAAGCGGGAGGCCAGCTCAACCACCGTTGCCGTCCCCGACGCGTTGTCATCCGCGCCATGGTAAACCGGTCCCACGGGTCCGATCTGATGGCCCAGCAGCCCGAATCCCAGGTGATCGTAATGCGCGCCAACCACTACAAATTCATTCGCGGCAGGCCCCTGGCCGGGAATGCACGCCACCACATTTCGAAGCCGCGTCGTCACATGATTGATCTCGACGTTTCCCGAAGCAGCAACGCCTGTCAGCGCGATCGAATGCGGCGCGAAGTCGGAATCGATCGTCTGGCGAATGGCTTTCAGGTCGGTATTCGCGCCTTGGCGCAGCGCCCCATCAGCCACAACACGCCGGATGTTCAGCACCGGAATATTGATCTGTCCCGCCGCTGAAGCTTCGGAAAAACGCAGCAGCACATCTCCACCTTGCTCCGGCGGTGTCACCAGGAGGAGGGCTGCCGCACCATGCTTCCGCGCCGCTGCAACCTTCGCGCCAAACGAGGCATGCTTCGACCAGGCCGCCTGATCGCCCGGTTTCAATAGCCGGCTTTTCCCGTGCTCATCCGTCGGCTCAAATCGCAGGGCGATGACGATCTTCCCCTTCACATCAACATCGGCATAGTCGTCATACCCAGCTTCCGGCGCGCTGATGCCATAACCCGCGAACACGACATCGCCTGAAAACTTCTTCGTCGCCGAGAAGCTCAGCGGCGTGAATTCATCTCCCAGGATCAGGCGATGGGAAGCGATCGTCAGCGAAGTTGAAGGCGCCGGTGAAGAGGCTGCGGTGTAATTGAAGGATTGGAAAAAATCGTTTTTGCCGGGCAGCGGTTTAAGTCCCGCCGCCGCAAATTCACCAGCGA
Organism: Planctomycetota bacterium; assembly: GCA_030775485.1. Classification (GTDB taxonomy): domain Bacteria; phylum Planctomycetota; class Phycisphaerae; order Tepidisphaerales; family Tepidisphaeraceae; genus JALYJB01. The sequence goes on from JALYJB010000011.1 coordinate 57,381, forward strand.
TGAAATCCCCTGCCCGATCAAGCCCCGGCAGGCCAACGCCGCGCCCCTGGAGCGCATCGGAGGCGAGGAATGGGATTGTGTCGCGCGGGTCGACATCGCCCGCCGCCGGCTGATCCAGCACTGGAACGGTGGTCGGTTTCGTCACCGCGACGGTCAACCGTGGCGGTGGTCGGTGAGCGGATGATTCCGTAGGTTGCGCGGCGATAATCGGCGGTGCAGCTAACGTGGCCCGCTTGGGCGTCGCCGAAGCCGTGGAACGCGCCGCCGTGCAGCCTGCCAGGCTTGCCAGCGCGAACAACATCAAACATCGCCCCATGCGAAAAGTCATTCCCGCGATTGTATGCCTCTGGTTTTATGCGAACAAACTGCCTCGCGGTCTTACGTCCCAGAATAATTGGGCACATGGAGCCAATTTCGCCGATGAACCATTCGGACGCTACATGACCAAAACCGGACTGGCGAAGCTGCGCACCGCGATCGGAAGACTGGCCCGCGCCCCCCAAAGCGCCGGCGCTGCCGATCTTGATCTCACCGATCTTCTGGGCCGAAAACCGATCAGTCTTGATACACCCCAGCTCCAGCGCTTCATTGCCGGCAAGAACGTATTGGTCACCGGCGCCGGCGGCAGCATCGGCTCGGAAATTTGCCGCCAGTGCATGAAGTTCTGCCCGCGGCAAATGATTCTGCTGGATCAGGCGGAAAATAATCTTTTTGAAATCGACCGTGAAATCCGCCAGCGCTGGGTCGGCGCTAACATTTCTCCCGTTATCGCCGACATCGCGGATGCCGCCCGCATAGCCCAGGTCTTTGCCGAGCATCGGCCCCAGGTCATTTTCCATTGCGCCGCCCATAAGCATGTGCCGATGATGGAGCTCAATCCAGGCGAAGCCATCAAGAATAATGTGCTTGGCACCAGGATCGTGGCCGATGCCGCATTGGCGACAGACGCTGCCGCGTTCGTGATGGTCAGCACCGATAAAGCGGTAAACCCCACCAGCGTCATGGGCGCGGCCAAACGGTGCGCCGAGCTTTATATTCAGTCGCTTAACGCGACAGGCCAGACAAGGTTTGTCGCGGTGCGCTTCGGCAATGTCCTGGGCAGTAGCGGCAGCGTCGTGCCCATCTTCCGCAAACAAATCCTCGCGGGTGGCCCAGTCACCGTCACTCATCCAGAAATGAAGCGATTCTTCATGACCATTTCCGAAGCCAGCCAGCTTGTCATTCAAGCCGGCGCGATCGGGCAGGGCGGCGAGATCTTTGTGCTGGATATGGGTGAGCCGCTTCGCATTCTCGACCTGGCGATTGAAATGATCCGCCGCTGCGGACTGGAGCCTCAGAAAGACATTGCGATTGAATTTACGGGCATTCGTCCCGGTGAGAAGCTTTATGAAGAGCTGGCTGGCGCGAGTGAACCCACGCGACCCACGTCGCACCCGAAAATCCGCGTCTGGCAGTTGCCCACGGCGGAAGCTGACCAGGTAGACTGGATGATTCGAACACTCACCGAGGCCGCGGCGACCGGACGCCGCCGACCCGTTATTCTCGCCCTGGCCCGCTGCGTCCCGGAATATCAGCCAGATCTGGACATGAGCGATCCCAGCGAAACGGCAGCGACGCGCTTGATTGCCGAGGCAGCCTGAAAGCATGGCTCAAATTTCATTCGGCGCGATGGTGTTCGGCGGAGAGATAAAAAAACCGTCGCGACGAGCAATCGCGACGGTTCAGGGGGTTCAGCCGTAGCAATCAGGATAATCGCTAGCGGCGTTGCAACAACTGTCTTCCAGCAGGCGAAAAGAGTTGGCTGGAACAGGGCCTTACGCCCTTAGGATCATTTTCAAATCATCGAAACACAAAACTCAACCGTCAATCCGATGCAGGCCTCTATTTAACAACACAGATGTCCTAGCGAACCGCGCGCCGAAGACGGCCTCTTTGGTCTTTTTTCCTTTAAGTGATTGGCAGGCATTGACTAAGGAATTCATACTGACATTTGCGCGCTTTCTACCCGCGAAACGGGGAACAACCAAAATGGTATCCATATTTGGTATCGGCCAAACGGTAAACGTTTAATTAGCACGACGATAGAGCAGTTATCACCCATCACGGCGCGCTGCGCAAAAATGGGCTATGACAATGGGTTCAAGGAATGTGACATTACGTCGCGGAAATCAGACCGAAGCGCGCATAGACACGCTGTTCGAGCGGGGCGAAGGCGAAGCGATCCGCTAACATTCCGATCAGGATCATCACGATCATGACAGCTACCACTTGCGCGACGTTGGCGTTTTCGCGGCCGGACATCAACAGGAAACCCAATCCGTGGTTGTCGGTGGCGAGAATCAGCTCTGCGCCCATCAGCGAACGCCAGGCGAAGCTGAATCCACTGCGCAGGCTGCTGGCCAGCGCCGGCAGGCTGGCGGGGAACATGACGTAGCGATAGAAGCGCCAGCCTGTGGCGCCCAGCATTTGCCCCGCGCGGCGATAAAGAGGCGGGATGGTGCGGAGGCCATCGCGCATTGAAATTGCGATGCCGAACGCGCTGCCCATCACCAGCACAAAGAGAATCGCCCGCTCGTCGAATCCGAAGACCAGAACCGACAACGGCACCCAGCAGACGCTTGGCAGGGTCTGCACGCCCAGGAAGACTGGGCCGAGGAAATCATCAAGCATCTGCCAGCGCCACATGGTTGTGCCCAGGAAGGTGCCGAGCAGCAGACTCACGATGAAGCCGGCGATTAATCGGAGGCCGCTGACGATATTGCCGACGACAAGCGGGCTGTGGACGAGGGCCAGAACGCCTTGCGCGGGCGCGGCATCGACGGCGCGCGGCCAGCCTGCGTGCAGCGGTTCACCGAAACCACTGTTGATTCCCAGCATGTTCAGAATGGAATCAATGATGTGACTAGGCGCGGGGAAGATGAAGGGGCGCCACTGGAAGATCCTATATGCCGTCTCCCATATCGCCAGCAAAATGACCCAAATCAGCAGGCGGCTTAGGCTGCCACGAATCTTCAGCCACAAGGGCGTTGACACGGTTGACCTCTTCTTCAATCTCTTTTCGAACCAGACGCGCCAGCTCGCTGATGTCTGGGCTGTCGAATCGCCGCGGATGCGGCAGGGGGATGGGAATCTCCTTGCGAATACGACCCGGATGGGCGTGCAACACGATGATTCGATCGGCAAGCCTGACAGCTTCGCCGACCGAATGCGTGACGAACAGGATGGTCTTGTGCGTTTCGCACCAGAGCGTTTGAAGCTGATCGTGCAGCAACGTTCGCGTTTGCGCATCGAGCGCCGCGAAGGGCTCATCCATGAGCAGGACGGCAGGGTCCATCACCAGCGAGCGCGCGATGGCGATGCGCTGGCGCATGCCGCCTGAAAGTTGGTGAACCAGTTTATCGCCGCTGCCGCTCATGTGGACCATGCGCAGGGCATTGGCGACGCGCCCCCGCCGCTCGGGAGTGGGTATGCGTGCCATGCGCAGGCCGAATTCGACATTTTGGGCGGCTGTCAGCCAGGGGAAAAGGCCGTGATCCTGAAACACCATTGCCCGCTCGGGACCTGGGCCGACAATTGGTTTTCCATCCAGTTCCACCGTTCCGGTGTCTGCCCTGGCCATTCCGGCGGCGATGTTGAGGAGCGTGCTCTTGCCGCAGCCGCTGGGGCCGACGACGACGACAAATTCGCCGCTTTCGCAGCGCAGGGAAATATCCTGCAACGTGGCGATATCCGATTTTTCGAAACGCTTGTTCACGCCTTGCATCACCAGTGTGCCGGCGCGGGGCTTGATTAGGGCAGCGGCCTGTGCGCGGCCAGCCAGCGGCAACGCCGCAGGCTGCGGCTGGGAAGCGGTTCGCGAAAGTGTGACTTCTGCGCTGGACATTCAATCGCCTCTGCAATTACGGAACAGTCGTGGGCGGCGTTGTCGCGCCAGCCAGTTTGCCAATGATTTGGGTTTGAAACAACCCGGTCAGGTCGGGAACGCCTTTGATAAACTTCAGATCAGCGGACCAGTGAGCCATGGTGGCGAAAGTATCCGGCAGGGCGTCGTCGGTGAAGACGGTTCGTTTGATCGCGGATTGCAATACAGCTTGTGGAAGATGCTTGCCTCCTAGAGCGACGAGAGCGGCGTTTAACTGGTCGGCATAGGCTGCGCCGTTTTCGGTCAGCTGCTGGGTCCATTTGTGGTGCACGCGCAGCACCTTTCCAATGACTGAAGGGTGATCTGCCAGAAATTTGGGCGTCGTGACCACCACCGTGAGCGCGAACTGATGATCCGGCCAGAGATCTTTTTCTTCGCCGATCAGCACTGCACCCGTTTCATCGATCAATCGCGCGCCCCATGGCTCGGGAACCCAGGCCGCATCGATCTGTCCGCGCGCCATCATGCCTGCCTGCTGGCTATTGGCGACGGGCAGGACGTTGTTGGCATCGGCCTGGCCGAGGACGGCGGTGACATAATGCTTGGCGGAGACATCCTGTGTGTTGCCGTATTGGGGGGTCGCGAGGTGCTTGCCGATGAGGTCGTGCAGCGTGGTGATGCCAGCATCTTTCCGCGCGACAACGACGACACCATTGGCCGCGGAGCCCGCAATGACGCGCACAGCCTGGCCACGACTGTTGGCATGGGCACTGAGGACCGGGCCGGGGCCGACATAGCCGATGTCGATTGCGCCCGCGTTGAGGGCTTCGATCAGCTCCGGGCCGGCGTTGAATATTTTGGTCTTTAGCTTGGTATCGCCGAGCGCGGCCTGGAAATCGCCGGACGCAACGCCGAGGACTGCCTGGGCGTGGGTGACGTTGGCGAAGTAACCGATGCGAAGTTCGGGGATTTCCGGGGCGGTTGATGAGCTGGTCGGAGTGTCTGAGGAGGAGGCTGCGATGGGCTTATCGCAGCCGGTGAAAAGAGGCAGCAAGGCAATGAAGAATATGACATGTGAGAGCAGCCGCATGCCGGTAGATTACCTTATAGCCAGAGGTAATACAACATTTCCTATAAGAGTAGTAGGCGATAAGGATTTCAATGGATGTCCAAAACATCTGGTCAAGAAGAAATGTCCGAAAATGTCCCCATAAGGGACAAATCTCCAGTTCCTCAAAATGGCCGGTTTTGGCGCGCCCCTGACACTTGATTTGTAGACCCAATAAGCGTTGAGTCTCAACGATAATCGCGATGGTTAAGGCCGGGTTGGGACATGACGAGAGAGGTGTTTACTCGTAGATGACGCGGGTGGGCATTGGGTGGCCCGCTGGTCTGTTTTACGGTGGGGACCGGCCTATTATCCTTGCCGAATCAAATCACATCACATGGAAGAGAACGTTTAATCGTTCAACGAGAAGGTCTGTTCGACCACTATAACGAAACACGCTGCCGTGCTCTGTGAGCACGGCAGCGTGGCAATTTCACGGGCGGACCAATCAGTATCGCTTAGTTTGAGGTAATAAGCTGCAACTGAATCCCGTGGTTGAAGGAAGTGGAGCCCCAGATGTAATTCTCGGCGGGGCGCTGGCCGGCACGATTAGTATCATACCCGTCATACGTCACCATGCACCAACGGCCACCAGCATTGCATTCGTTCTGAAGCCAGGGGCCAACTTTCTTGCCCCCTTCGCCGGTGCCAACGGATTCATAATGGAAGGCATCAAATCTGAAACCCCTATGGAGGCCGTCCCTCACCCAGCCGTAACCCAAATCGGGATTACGATTGAAATCGGACATATTCACGTAGGTCGACGTGCTGTTATTTCCGGTCGTCATTTCGGCCAAGGAAATTGGATAGGCGGGATTGCATTGGGCGGCAACGCGCACCTTGAATGCAATGAAGTTGTGAGGGCTGCCCCACCAGGAGCCAATGGTATAATCCGTGCTGCCGGGAATCAGCATATTCGCACTGGTGATGTGTTTCCCTTTGGCCGGTGTCAAATCGAATTCGAAATAAGCGGCTTGCTCGCGAGGATGCTGGGTCGAATAACCGATTTGATAGTTCGAACTGGTTCGTTGACCAGCGCTGTTCCAGTTGCCGCTAGCAATGGCAGTCAGGTTATAGGTATGCCCGCCGGCGAAGACATTGACCGCGCCGACGCAAAGCGTAGCTGCCATAGCAGCCAAGCCCGATAATTTCTGAATGGCGTTCATTTTCTTTTTCCCTCGTTGGTTTGAAATGGACTCTATTTCCGCGTAAAAAATTCGCGCAGCCCCCGCGTGGGCGGCGCTATACCAAACGGTAGATTCCAAGCATGATTTGAATGGTACGACGATACAGACATGTGACCGCGCGCTTACGTTCACGCATGTGTCAATATTCCTCCGTCAAGTAGGGGATCTGATCGGGATGACCCAGAAATGAAATGGCCCGTCCGCCGGAACGGCCCACTTGGATCAATAAGATACCCGATGTGATTCCCTTGCCGAATACACCTTTTAGCAAAAAAAGATAAAAATGTCAACAAAACTCCCGAAAAAACTGTTCGATTTCGATATCTCAGGGCAATCGCGGGTGGTCGTTTCGTTGCGTAAACTTGGGCTTGCGCCCGGACAAGGGGCAGGGTAATCTTTCCAGCCGGTCGGGATCACATAACGAAACACGCTGCCGTGCTCTGTGAGCACGGCAGCGTGGCAATTTCACGGGCGGACCAATCAGTATCGCTTAGTTTGAGGTAATAAGCTGCAACTGAATTCCGTGGTTGAAGGAAGTGGAGCCCCAGATGTAATTCTCGGCGGGGCGATGGCCGTTCCGATCAAAATCATACCCGTCATACACCACCATGCACCAATGGCCACCAGCATTGCATTCGTTCTGAAGCCAGGGGCCAACTTTCTTGCCCCCTTCGCCGGTGCCAACGGATTCATAATGGAAGGCATCAAATCTCACGCCCCTATGGAGGCCGTCCGTCACCCAGCCGTAACCTAAATCGGGATTACGATTGAAATCGGACATATTCACATAGGTAATCACGCTGTTATTTCCGGTCGTCATTTGGGAGAAGCTAACTGGATAGGCGGGATTGCATTGGGCGGCACAGCGCACCTTGAATGCAATTTCGCTGTGACTGGGCCACCAGGAGCCAATGGTATAATCCGTGCTGCCGGGGATCAGCATATTCGCACTGGTGATGTGTTTCCCTTTGGCCGGTGTCAAATCGAATTCGAAATAAGCGGCTTGCTCGTTGGGATGCTGGGTCGAATAACCGATTTGATAGTTCGAACTGGTTCGTTGACCCGCGCTGTTCCAGTTGCCGCTGGAGAGGGCAGTCAGGTTATAGGTGTGGCCGCCGGCGAAGACATTGACCGCGCCGACGCAGAGCGTAGCTGCCATGGCAGCCAAGCCCGATAATTTCTGAATGGCGTTCATTCGTATTTTCCTCGTTGGTTCGAAGTTGACTCTATTTCCGCGTAAAAACTCACGCAGCCCCGCGTGGGCAGCGCTATACCAAACGGTAGATTCGAAGCATGATTTGAATGGTACGACGATACAGACATGTGACCGCGCGCTTACGTTCACGCATGTGTCAATATTCCTCCGTCAAGATGGGATCTGATCGGGATGACCCAGAAATGAAATGGCCCGTCCGCCGGAACGGCCCAGTTGGATCAAAGAATACCGATGGGATTCCCTTGTCGGCCAATTTTATTAACAAAAAAAATGGGAATGTCAACAAAACTTTGAAATTTTTTTGATATCTCAGGGCAATCGCGTGGGGCATTGGGTGGCTCGCTGGCCTGTTTTACGTTGGGTACAGCCTTTTCGATTGGGAGATCGGGAATGTCGGTGTCGACTCTGAGTACTACGCGCTAAACCTTCGGATAATCAGCGTGTCGTTCTGCCCGCCGAAGCCGAAGCTGTTGGACATGACCACATCCACCGGGGCGTTGCGGGCTTTGTTGGGGACGTAGTCTAAATCGCATTCGGGGTCGGGGTTTTGCAGGTTCATTGTCGGTGGCAGGACGTTGTCGCGGATGGCCAGGACACAGCAGATTAATTCCACCGCGCCGGCGGCGGCGATGAGGTGGCCCATCATGCTTTTGATGCTGCTTACGGGACATTGCTTGGCGTATTCGGTGAAGACGGATTTGATGGCCACCGTTTCGTTGCCGTCGTTTTCGCGGGTGCCGGTGCCGTGGGCGTTGATGTACTGGATATCTTTTGGGGAAAGCTGGGCATCGGCGAGGGCTTCCTTCATGGCGACGATGGCGCCTTCGCCTTCGGGGTGCTGATCCGTGATTCTGAAAGCATCGGCGGTGGAGCCGTAGCCGGCGATTTCGGCGAGGATTTTCGCGCCGCGGGATTTGGCGTGTTCGAGGGTTTCGAGGATGACGACGCCCGCGCCTTCACCTAAAACGAAACCGCCGCGCTGGGCGTCGAAGGGTCGGCTGGCGCGGGTGGGGTTTTCGTTGTCGGTGGAGAGGGCGGTGAGACGATTGAAGCCGGTAACGCCGAAGGGGTGAATCATGCTGTGCGCGCCGCCGCCGATCATGACATCGGCATCGCCGCGGCGGAGGATTTCGGTGGCTTCACCGATGGCCTGCGTGCTGGCAGCACAGGCGGTGAGGCAGTTGAGAGCCGGGCCGCGCGCGCCGGTGAGAAGGGCCAGATGGGAGAGGGGCATGTTGGGTTCCTGCTCGAGCTCTCTCGTTGCGCTCATCTGTTTGAAGGCAACCTCGGCCCATTTCACAGCATCGATGCTGTTGGTTTGGGGCTTCCAACCGGAGACGGCTGCTGAGGTGTAGGCTTCGAAATCGAGGGAGCCTTCGCCGCTGCCGAGATAGATGCCGACGCGATCGAGATCCAGCTTCGCCCGGTCCAGCCCGGCGGATTTCCATGCCTGGGCGCAGGCGGCAAGGGCAAACTGGGTGTTGCGGCCGGTTCCGGTGTGGGGGCCTAGCTCACCCAGGAAATCTGTGAGCTGAAAATCCTTTACCTCGGCGGAAATAGTGGTGGGGAAGGTGGACGATTCGAAAATCGTGGTGCGCGAAATTCCGGAATCACCGGCCAAAAGTTTTTTCCAGACGGCTTCGATGGAATGACCCATCGGGGTGATCCAGCCCATTCCGGTGATGACTACGCGTTTCATGGGTTCATCTTTCTGAAACGGGGTCAATCCGTCGGAAGACGAGGGCGGCGTTTTGGCCACCCAGACTATAGGTGCTGCAGACGGCGATGTTTATTTTGGCGTTTCGCGCTTCGGGGGAAACATTGAGTTTCACGCCATCGAGGGGTTTTTTTGTGTTGACGGCTGGAGGGATCGTGCCGTGGTGGAGCGCCAAGACTGCTGAGGCGGCGTCTACCCCAGTGCCGGCGGCGAGGCTTCCGATCTGGGCTTTCATTGGGGCGAAGGGGATGCGCTCGAGGTTTTTTCCCAGGGCGGTGCGGAGGCCGGCCAGCTCGGCGCGATCGTGGGTGGCGATGCCCAGGCCGTTGGGGACGACCAGATCGATTTCATCCGCCGACAGTTTTGCATCCTTGAGGGCGTTGGCGATAGCCTTGGAATAACTATGGCCGCTGGGTTCGGGGTCGGTGATGCGGTAGCTGTCCTGGCTGGCCGCGAAGCCGACGAGTTCGGCGTAGATTTTTACACCGCGCTTTTTGGCGCTTTCGTATTCTTCGAGAATAAGCAGGCCGCCGCCTTCGCCCAGGACGGTTCCCCCGGCATCGGCATCGAAGGGGCGAACGGCCTCGGCCGGCGCGGCGTTGCTGGATTCGTTCAGGCGTTTGATGAGCGTCTGGCGAAGGATGCCCATGGGATTGGTTTTGCTTTCGGCGCCGCCGCAGATGGCCAGGTCCGCCTTGCCGCGCTGGATGGTGCGGAAGGCTTCGCCGATGGCGAGGTGGCTGCTGGCGTCGGCGCAGGTGATGGTGTTGCTGGGGCCCTTGAGCTGGTGAATGATCGTTACATGGCAGGCGAGCATGTTGGGCAGATATTTCAGCAGCCACAGAGGGGTAAGCTGGGCCATGCCGTCCCTGCCCCATTTTTTCAGGTCGACCTGATTGGGATCTTCGGATGATCTTGCGGTGGTGAGGGCGGCGGTTAATTCGTTCAGTTCGGGGTTGATGAGCCCCGCGCCGATGTTGCAGCCGAAGCGGCGGCCATCGAAATTCGGCGTTTCGGTGTAGGCGTGCGATTGCAGGCCAGCGTCTTTGAAGGCGTCATCGGCTGCCACGACCGCCAGCTCGATATCGCGAGCCATGACCTTGGTGGCTTTGCGATAGGCCTTTGGAACAAATTCGCCAATCTTGTACCCCTGAACTTCCCCCGCGAGCTGGCAGGGGAAATTGCTGGGATCGAATGCCGCGATGCGGTTGATGCCCATCTTGCCACCGACCAGGCCGTCCCAGTGGGCACGGCTTCCGATGCCGATGGGGGAGATGATGCCGATTCCGGTGATGACGACACGACGCATGGTCATACTATAGAGTGATGTTCGCACCGGCGCGGTATGTCTTCAAGAGCTCGGTGAACTGCTCGGTAAAAACAAAGTTGTGCTGGGGGAATGCCATGCCGGCAAGGTTGTTGTCGATGTGGCTGAACATGAGCTGGATTTCGGCAACCAGCGGAGCATCATCGCCCAGGCCAAGGCGCACAACACCTGAGGTGGAAGCGCCTTCGGGGGAGAGCTGCTCGATTTTTGCGGAATAGATGAGGGTATCGCCGGGGCGGACCAGGCGATGGAATTTGGCGCGGCCGATTTTGGCGAGGATTACCTTTTCGGAAAAGTTTCGTGCTTCACCGACCAGAATGCCGGCGGTTTGGGCCATGCCTTCGACGATGAGGCTATGCGGCATGATGGGATAAGCGGGGAAGAGATCGTGCAGATGCTCTTCAGCCAGCGAAACATTCTTGAGCGCCACGGCTGAAACGCCGGAGGTGAATTCAACGAATTTATCGATCCAGATCCAACGCAAAGATTCTCCATGGGTCGGGGCGCGGCGGCGATCGACGCATCAGCCGTTCAGTTTCATCTGCATGTAATTGACGATGGTATCGACGTTCAGCAGCGACTGGGCGCTGGTCAGCGTGGGGCTTTTATCGAACTCCGTGAAGTCGGAAAACGGCATGCGTTTTTTCAGCTCGGCGACACCGGCTGGGGTGATGGTGTCACCCTTCACGAAGTTTTCATCAGCCATCATGGCGGGGAGGTTTTCGGGGAAGAGCTCGCCGCGCGGGATTTTGAAGGGTTTGGCCGGGTCGGTGGTGAAGGCTTTTTCGAGGCGAAAGACGATGTCGAGGAAATCGATGCTTTCGGCGCCGAGGTCTTCGCGCAGGGTTGCCCTGGGGGTGACTTCATCTTCATCCACCCCCAGCGCATCGACCAGCACGGCCTGAACCTTTTTGTACACTTCGTCTCTGGGCATACCCATGATTGCAATCCTTTTAATTGAAAGCGGGCAGTAAAACATCCGGCTGATTCAGCAGAGCCCAGCGAGCGCGGTTGTGCTCGACGAGGCGACGGTCCACATCAGCCAGTTCAGGCTGATGTTCCGATACATTGAAATAGGCCATCTCGATCTTAGCGGAAAGGGCTGTTTTGTCCTGCGTGGTGGCTGAGGCTGTGAACGCGCCGCCGGCGGGCGCGAGTCGGACGACTTCCACTTCGATCCGCATGCTCTGGCCCGGCGCGACGAAGTAGCCGTACTTGACGTTCCGCGCGTCTTTGAGCACGGCCATGGATCGGGCAAACCCGCTGTTGCGATGGAGTAACCAGCCGGCGGCCTGGGTGATTGCTTCGAGCATCAGGACACCGGGGAGCACGGGGAACGTGGGGAAGTGATCGGCCAGGTATTCCTCGGCGAGGCTCACATATTTCAGCGCGACCAGCCGGGTGTCGGAGACCGATTCGATTCTATCGATGAGGTTAAATTTCACGCGTCCCTGCTAAAGGCGTCCTTGCCACAAACCACTGGGTTTTAGCGGTGGGGGAGGTGGTTTGCAAGGGAGGGATGAAGAGGGTTTAACCCTTCGAGTGGCTCAGGCCGGGCCACAAAGCCGCGAAGGCGCGAAGGTGAATTGAGAAACAATTGGCGAGGAGGCGGGCACCAGGCTGTTTTAGCTAGATTTAAACCGCTCTTTGTGAACTTCGTGTCTTTGTGACTTTGCGGTTCAAACTGCTTTAATTAATGTCCCCTTGGCCGGGCGTTGGCTGGTTCCTAAGATGGGGGGAGTGACTGCTGCTGGTTCTACACCTTCGCCGATTGGTTTGCCGGATCAGGGCCCTTTGGGGTTGATCGCGGGGGAGGGGATTTTTCCTATTTTGGTGGCGCGGGGGGCGCGGGCTTCGGGGCGAAAGGTGGTGGTTGCAGCGTTTAACGGGAGCGCCTGGCCTGAACTTCGGGATGAGGCGGACGTCTTTAAGTGGGTGGGCGTGGTGCGGATGGGACAGTGGATTCGGGTTTTGCGGGCTGAGGGGTGCTCACAGGCCATTCTGGTGGGGCGGGTCGCCAAGGAAAAAATTTATAACCGCTGGCGCTGGTTCCAGTATATTCCGGATGCGCGGACCGTTACGCTATGGTTCCGCTATCTGCATCGCGATAAGCGCGATCAATCGGTCCTGCGAGCGATCGATCGAGAACTGGCTTCCGAGGGAATCCATTTGATTGATTCGACAACCTATTGCACCGAGCATCTGGCGACCGCTGGTTTGATGACGCGCAATGCGCCCACCGAGAAGCAGTGGGATGACATTCGCTATGGCTGGGAGCTTTGCCAGACGCTTAGCCGGCTGGACATTGGGCAATCGATGGCGGTGTGCGACAAAAATGTGATCGCGGTGGAAGCGGTGGAGGGGACCAACGCGATGATTGAGCGGGCTGGGCTTCTCTGCAAAGTGGGAAGTTGGACGCTGATTAAGGTGTCCAACGTTCATCGCGACATGCGGCTGGATGTGCCGACGGTGGGGACGACGACTATTGAAAAGCTGCACGCGGCACGGGCTTCGGCGCTGGTGCTGGAGCCGGGGAAGACGATCATGCTGGAAAAGGCGAAGGTGCTGGAACTGGCGGATCGGTATCGGATTGCGATTGTGGGGTATGTGCCGGATCATCGTATTTAACTCACTTCGGGTTTGGCGTTCGGCAACTCATGAAACGCTACAAGGCCATCGCGGAATATTACGACGTTGAGAATGCGCATCACAAAATGCTGGAGGCGGATGTTCCGCTGCTGCTGAGGCATATTCCGAGGGTAAGACAATCGATCCTGGAGTTAGCGGTTGGGACCGGGCGGGCGGTGATCCCACTGGCGCAGGCGGGACATCGCGTGGTGGGGGTGGATTATGCGCCGGATATGCTGGAAATTGCGGCGCGGAAGCGCGACGCGGTGGGGATTCGCGCGGCGGATTTATCGCTGGTGAACGCGGATATGTTGAACCTGCAGCTGGGTCAGAAATTCGATTGGGTGGTGCTGCTTTTTAATACATTTCTTTCGTTTCCGACCCTGGAAGAGCAGGATTTAATTCTGCAGACCGTGGTTCGGCACTTGAAGCGAGATGGCCGCTTCTGGCTGGATATTTTTCAGCCGAATCTTGCGCTGCTGGCGGCGGAAACCTCGGTCAATCTCGATCCGTATGTGTTTTACGTGCCGGCGCTGAATCGCACGGTTTTCAAATCCACATCGGTGCGGCGCGATCCCGCCAATCAGCTTCAGCAGATTACATTCCATTACAAATGGTTCACGGAGAAGGGGGTTGAGCGCCGGCAGAAGGTGACATTTGAGATGACATTTGTGTTTCCGCGCGAATTGCAGATTTTGCTGGAACGGAATGGGTTGGAGATCGAGGAACTTTATGGGGATTACGATGGGAGCCCGCTGGACTCGAATTCGCCGAGAATTATTGCGATGTGCGGGCTTAAGTGACGGTCAGGGGCGGGTAGCGGGGGAATCGATCAGGGGTTTCAGCACGTGGATGACGAAATCGTGGGCGAGCCAGTCGTAGTGGCCGCCATGGTTGCCGTATTTTTTCCACGCGGTTTCGAAGGGGTGTTGAAAGAGTATCTGTCGTTGGTCGGGGGTTAAGCTTTTCGCTTCAAATCCTCGTCGGCCGGCGCCGCTTTCGTGGTGGCCGTCGTAATTTCCGAAGAGGGAGGGGCCGAGGCCCTGCCAGAAATCATCATCTTCGCTGTAGAAGACGTGCATTGCGGTGACGCGATGCAGCGCGGGCGCGAGATCGTATTGAGGCGAAAGAGCGGGGGCGAGCAGAATCACCGAGCCGATGGAGGCGATCGCAGGATCTAACCGTGGAAGCATTCCCAAAACGACGCCAGCGCCGGCGCTGTGCGCGATAAGGACGATGCGCGCGTGGGGGTGATCGGCATGCCAGCGCGTGACCAGTTCGGCTAATCGTTTCTCCGTACGCTCGTGGAGACCGCGATCGGAAATCGTGATGAAAAACAGGGGCATGTGCAGGCCCCATTCGAAAACCTGAAGGCAATCGTTGCTTCCCGCATCTCGCAGGGCTTTGCCAACGCCGCCGTATTCGGGGCCGTCGCCGCCGATGCCTGGGACGACGATCACGGTGTCGGGGGATGCCGGGTGAATGACGGGGGATGAACATCCGCCCAGAAGAAAAAACAGGGATACAACTAACGCCCAGTATCGCTGGTTCCGGGCCAATCGCGCGATCCAATTAATCCCCTCCCCTGGTAGTCCGGTGGAGGGTTTGGATGGGGGTTCAACGTTGATCGACCGACGGAGCCACCACCTTTGCCCTTCCCCGGAGTACCAGGGGAGTAGAAAAGAAAAATGGCGTTTGACGATGGGATTGCGCTGTTGCTGATCCGGTCTAATCACATTGGGGTTTGTACCACGATGCGGCGTCGCCATAGAATAGGGCCTTAACAGGAGTCTACTTGAGCGAAAGCGGATCAATCTCAGGCAATCGTGCCACAACAGAAGCAACGCCACAGGCGCGTCCGCAGCACGCTGCGGGGCCGGCTATTACTCGTCAGTTCGTTAACTTTGCGTTCTTTAAGGTCGATCCGGCGATTCGCCATCTGCCTGATATGGATAAGGAGCATCTCCGGGCTGAGTTTGCGGCGGTCATTAATCCCTCGGGAAACGGTTTGATGTGCCTGACCTATAGCACCGCGGGCCTGCGCCCTGATTGCGATTTTCTGCTGTGGCGCATTGGCACCACCACCGATGAATTTCAGACGCAAACGCAGGCGATCAACCACACACGGCTCGGGGGGTATCTTTCCACGCCCTGGTCGTTTGTTTCGATGACCAAGCGCAGCATGTACATCGACAAGGTTGATCCGTTCCACACGGCGGAGAGCCGCACGCATATTATTCCAGGCAAGCGCAAATACCTCTTTGTTTACCCCTTCGTGAAAACCCGGGCGTGGTATCTGCTGCCGCTGGAGGAGCGCCAGGCGCTGATGGATGGGCATATTCGCATTGGCAACAAATACCCCAGCGTCAAGCTGAACACCACCTACAGTTTTGGTTTGGATGATCAGGAATTTGTCGTTGCCTTCGAAACGGATGAGCCTAAGGATTTTCTGGACCTGGTGATGGAGCTGCGCGAAACAGAATCCAGCAAATACACGCAGCGCGACACGCCGATCTTTACCTGTGTCCAATTGCCGATGGATAAAATTCTGCAGCAGCTTTTCTGATTGGCCGCCCGGAATCCTGGCATCGCGAGTTCGCGGTCAGAATTCCGCGTGCACTCGAACGCCAGCGACGAAAACCGGGCCGCGGTCGCTGTTGTACGCGGGATTATCGATGAATTGCATGTCGGGGGTTGCCGATACGTGCTCGGTGACCTTGATGAGGTAATAGGTTTCAACGATCTCTTCCGGCGCGTAGTTCAGTTGTCCATCTCCAATGATGAAACCCAGGCCGCCGTTGGCCAGATAGTCGCGATGGTCCTGGGACAGTCCGGAGATCGCCCCAGCGAAGCCCAGGACATCATCCGGCCGGCCCCACTTCGATCCTTTGAGGCTGATCCCCAGTGATGCTGATCGATCGACTTCAGTAAATGCCCATGATTCTGTATGGCCATCGTTCCAACCCGCGCGGCCCCAGATTCCCAGATCTGCGGTAATCGCCTGCTCGGCGCTGAGGCTGAATCCGTATTTGGTGGAGTAGGCTCGCGTCAGGGTAACGTCGGGGCCGTTTGGTCCGGGGTTATCGATTGCCCGGCGGTAATTTCCCATGTGGGCCATGTTGGCAAAGCCCATCACCCGCACGACGCCGGCGCGATCGCCGATAGTCCAGCGTTTCTCAAATTCAAGGGCGTTGGCCAGCGACTGTGGCACATGCCCGTCCAGCGTGCCGCCGTTGGCCACCTTGGGTTCCTCGAAGACGCCGTAGCGAATCGCCCAGGCCGGCTCGTTGTACTCGACCACTCCGCCGAGGGTGTATCCGCGCGTATCTGCCGGATAATCCCATGCGGTGTCGTCCATCAGGGACCAATTCATGAATTGCGTTCGAGGGTCGTGGCTGTAACTGTTGTTGTCGAAGAAATCTGTCGCGGCGAATTTACCAAGCCAAATCGTAATCCGCCGCGTATCTCGATACCCGGCCAATTGGTTCTGATCGGGGGCGACCTTCTCTTTTTCGCCGCCGAGGCCAAAAACCTGTTGATAGTAGGCCCGAGCGACATAGGGTTCGGGTTCCGGTGTGCCCACGCGGGGGATTTCGCCATTGGGGAAGCTGGCAATGCCCGCAACGCCGCTCAACCCGTTGCCGCCGGCGATCTCTGGATCAAAGTAGATGGCGGCCCCTTCCCAGGGAAGGCGCATCCCCGTGAACAAGGTGCCCGTAATTGACGTTTTAGCGCTCTCGTCGCGCATTAGACTTAACGTACCGGCGTATGGCGCGGGAAAGATATCGTGCCATTGCGTAATTACGGTGGTTTGTCCATGAAGGGTGAAGGATTCGACGTCTGGGGTCGAAGCGGGAGGGATCGTTGCGTTGGCGCTGGTTGATGGATTCGAGCCGGGTATGCGGACGGCAGGTGCTGATACAGCTTCCTGCTCCTGCGAAGGCACCGCTGGCTGTGTTGTGGAGTTCTCGGGCATTGCATTCAGCTCGGCCTCGGTGGCTTTGAGCGCGTCACGCAGCGCATTGCGCCGCTCGAGCAGCGCCGCCCGCTTGTCAGCAGGCCGGGGCGAAATGGCTCGGGTCGCGGCATCCGTTTCGCCGGCAGAGGCCGAGGAGGCGGCAAGCATGATTGCAAGCGCGGAGGATAGACAGGCGCTTGTCTTCAACCTTGGAATAAAGGAGTGACGGCGCACCGAGGATGGCGCCCATCCGATTTCCGCGGAAAGAAACGGAATTATCATGTTCAATCTTCCTTTCCAGACCGTTGCCGACGAATTATCGACCAAATGCAGCAACTCGCCTTATGTATTAGACGTCCTTAAACTGAAATTCAAATCTTGTTCTGGACTGCTGTTAGCCAAGAACAACTGGACCATTCAGAAGTGGTTGGCGAGGGGCTGTTTCAGTTTCACTTCCATACCGGACATTTGGTACAATTCCTGTAGACGGAGAACTAACGGCAATAATGTTGTGCGCCGTTCGAAAGTTTGGGCCTGTCGTTTCTTAACATGCGGGGAGGTTTCATGTCAGTAATTGCTTCCGTAACGCCCAAGGGCCAACCCTCCGTTTGGAATCTTTCCTACGCGCCCAACCCCTATTTCGTTGGGCGCGAGGATGTTCTGGAACAGATTGAACATGGATTCACCACCGCCAAGCAACGCAAACCGGTGCAGGTCATCTGGGGCATGGGGGGCATGGGAAAGACCTCGGTGGCGGCGGAATACGCATTCCGCCGCCAGGACCATTACGACATTGTCTGGTGGGTGCGGGCTGAGACCCAGGCAACCATAGCTTCCGATCTGGCCAAGCTGGGCGCAAGGCTCAGCACCTCCGGGAACGTGCGCGAATGGAACCGCCAGGCATCGCACATCGCCCTCCGCGAACTCAACCGCAGGAGTCGCTGGCTCCTGATTTTCGACAATGCCAATCGCGCCCAGGATCTGACCGCCTATTTGCCCGAAGGCTCGGGCGATGTTCTGATTACGACCTCCAATCCCTCCTGGAGTTCCTCCACCAATACAATTCCCCTTAACGCGTGGACGCCCGACGAAGCCGTCGACTTTCTGCGCCACCGCCTGGGCAGCATTGATGATGAACACTCAGCCGCCCGGCTTGCCAAAGCCCTGAATCATCTGCCCCTGGCTTTGGAACAGGCCGGCGCTTGCATCGAACAGACGCATATTTCGCTGAACGACTATATTCAGGAATTCGAAAAGCTGTGGTCTGAGCTGTTCGGCCTTACCAAGCCCGCCGGCAACTATCCAACCGCCGCGGCGATGGCATGGGAGCTTTCGTTTCGCCGGGTCGAGGCAATTGATTTACCGGCCGCGGCGCTGCTCAATCTCTGCGCATTCTTATCGCCTGACGACATTCCATTTCGAATGATTTTAGATGCCGCTGAGCATCTGCCCGATGAAATGGTCCTTGCGGCTGCCGATCCGATCCGTTTCGCCGAATCCTTGAAGACCATCCGCGATTTTTCGCTTGCTCGCGCCTCGGAGAAAATGATCGCGCTCCATGGTGTGATCGCCGCGCTGGCCCAGGATCGCCTGAGCGACGAAGAACGTGAAAAGTGGTGCGCGGCGGCGGTCATCGTTGCATCCAACGCTTTCAGGTATGACAGCCAGGACCCGCGCACGTGGCCCAGTTGCGGTGAAGCGCTGCCCCACGCCCTGGCGGCCGCGTTTAACGCCCAGCGCCTGGGGGTGGTGCCCGCGGTGGCGTCCGATCTATTAAGCCGCGCCGGGCGATATCTCCTGAAACAGGCCCAGTACACTGAAGCGCGCGACGTTCTGGAAACGGCGCTGAATCTGGTGCATACCGCTTTTGGCGCATCGAGCGCTCAGGCGGCGGATGTCGCCAACAATCTGGGTCGCGCCTGCCATCGCATGGGAGATCTCGAAGATGCGACCAAGCTTTATGAATCCGCGATGGCCATCGATCTTGCCGCGTATGGTCCGCAGGATCCCCATCGAGCCACGGTGGCAAATAATCTGGGGATGTCATTGGTCGCCAAGGGCCAACCCCAGCAGGCGCGCGAGTTATTCGAGTGGGCGCTTTCAGTCTATCAACTGCGCTACGGGCAGGATCATCCCCGTGTTGCCGGTGTAATGAACAACCTGGGTTTTGTTCTCATGCAGCTTGATGAGCCCGAAATTGCCCGCGACTGCCTTGAAAAAGCGCTGCAAATTTCCCAAGCCGCCTACGGCACGGGCCACACCCAGGTCGCCTGCATCTCCATGAACCTGGCCGGTATCCTCAAATCCAAGGGAGATTTAATCCAGGCCAAGCAACTGCTGGAACGCGCGCTGCTCATCGATCAAAACGCCCTTGGCCTTTTTCACCCGGCGATTGCCCGCGATCTTTCGCACCTTGGTCAATTGCTTGCTGAAGAGAAAGATTTCGCCGGCGCCGCGCGAAATTACGAACGCGCGCTGCTGATTTGCGAATCTGCTTTCGGCAGCGATCACCGCAAGACCGCCGCTTGTCTCACCGAACTCGGCAAAGCCCTCATGCATACCGGGGAGACGGACAAAGCCGGCGAATATCTCCATCGCGCCGCGGCTATTTCCAGCGCACAAGTTCAAAATCCGGGGCTTGCAAATCTCGGAGATGACGAACTTATATCGCGGGATTGATTTCAAGCAGTGGGAATTCCGCCTTCTCGTCTACTGAGACTTTCTGTCGACCCTCTTCGGCGATCTTGGCACGTCGTAATCAAGGCTTCGTGGATGGCCAAAGGGGGTGGATTCGATAAAAATTCGATGTCTTGCGCCGCTAATCGTCTATTCCTTTAATGATATTCAGCTGACCCCGCTTGGGATTGAGGTGCATTTAAAATAGGGCACCAACTTTGCACGTCTACGATCGCTAAGGTGCCCTCTTCGAGGGGGTAGATTAGAAATCAACTTGTTTTGGAGGTTCTTATGCTTCGTAATCACTCATTTCGCAATGCACGGTTGCTGGCGGCTACATTAGCTGTTGGTGGCGCGCTTATGCTTGGCCCTTCGAGTTGGATCGCTGGTCCGACCACGGCGATCGCGCAGGCCACAGGCGGCGCCAGCAGTGGCACCCCGGGCGCGACGCCTGGTAATACGGGTCAAGGCGGCAATCCGGCGACTCCCGCGCCCGACCCGGCAAATCCAGGCAATAGTGGCGGCGGGATGACCCCCAACACCCCATCCACCCCGCCGACGCCGACGCCGACAGATCCCGGCAACGGAACCATACCCGGCAGCCCCAGCACGCCGAACACGCCCAATACTCCCAGCACGCCGGGCAACGGTTCAACCCCGAGTACCCCCACGCCGGGGAACGGAGCGAACCCAGGCAACGGAACTACTCCGGGCAACGCTGGCAATGGAACGTCCAGTGGTAGCCAGGGCACAGGCGGATCAACGGCTCCTGGCACCGGCACCGGCGGCGCTGCCACACCCGGCACCTCAGACGGTGCGGCGAGCGGCAGTGGTGGAACAGGGGCCGCCAATGGCGGAGGAACCAGCAGCGGTGGCGGGGCCAGCGGTGGAAGCGCCGGTGGCGCTGGCGGTGCGGGCGGTGGTGGTAAGTAACCTGCTGTTTTTAAACGGATAACCCGCGTTGAGGTGGTGATCTTAAATGGCGCCACCTCAACGCTTTTCTAAAGAAGTATTACTGCGAGTAACTGTGCGCATATGATTGGTGCCAGCATCGCCAGCGGCGCGATGGTGGCGTAGGTAACCGTCGGGGCGTCGGAATCAACGATATCGTGGGCAAACATCAGCGCGGGCAGGCTGGTCATTGAACCTGAGACAAGCCCGCACAGCGTGATGAAATTCATCTTAAAGAATCGCCGCGCCACGGCGGCGATTATAAACACCGGAACCATGGTCACGGCCGCGCCCCACAACACCAGGGCGGCCCCCTGCGGTTGGAAAATCTTCTGGAAAAAGTGATCGCCCGATTGCAATCCAACGCACGCAAGGAAAACCGCCAGGCCGAAATCGCGAAAGAGCTGGTTCGCCGCCGCCGGCATGTACCAGACCAGCGAACCGATGTTTCCCAGCTGCGATAGAATGATCGCCACGATCATCGGGCCGCCCGCAAGCCCCATCCGCATGCTGCTGTGCAATCCGGGAAAAACCAGCGGCACACTCCCCGCCAGCACGCCCAGAACGATGCCAAGAAAAATGGGAATGAGTTGCGGACGGTTAAGAATTTCCTGCGAGTTTCCCATGACCGCTTCCGCCAGCTTGATGGCGCTTTCCGGCCCGACCACGGTGACGCGGTCGCCAAAGTAAAGTGTAAGCCCCGCCTGCGGCAAAAGCTGTATCCCCGAGCGCTCCACGCGGCCGATCGTCACACCGAGCCGGCGCGTCAGATCCAACTCGCGCAGCGGCTTGCGCAGAACCTTCGTCCGCGTGACCACCAGTTCCGCGCGTTGAACGCCATCGCCCACTTTTGACAGATCGATGTCGCTGCGTTCTCCGATTTTGTCAGCCAGCTCATTGACCGCCTGCTCTGGTCCGACAGCCCGGAAAATATCGCCATCGAGAATTTCCGTTTCCGCGGTGGGCACGCTAAGCACGCCATCGCGCAGCATCCGGGTGAAGAAGACGCCCGCATCACGCAGATGCGGAAGATCCTTAAGCTGCGTACCGGCGCACGGCGCATCGGTGACTTTAACGTCCACCGTCAGCACCCTGGGCCTGATGGCTTCCTCAGCGGCGGCAAGCTGGCGCTGTTCCGCGTTCATGTCGATTTTAAAAATCCGCCGCAACACAACAATCGTAAAGATGGGCCCGACCAGCCCGAACGGATACGTCACGGTATACGCCAGGCCAGCGCCGGTCACCGCGGCCAGCGCTTTCGCCGGTTCATCCGCCAGCAGACGCCGAATGGCATCCTGCCCAGCGGCCAACCCCGCGGTGGTGGTATATGCCCCCGCAAAAATGCCTGACGCGGTGGTGTGCCGCAGCCCAAAGCACACGACCACCAGCCCGGTTGCCAGCGCGCCCAGTCCGATCACCGCTAACGACCAGAGATTCAGCTTCCACCCATCCGCCCGAAATGAAGAAAGAAACCCCGGGCCGACCTGAAGGCCGATGGCATAGACAAAAATAATCAGTGCGAAATCGCGAAGAAAATCCAGCACTTCCCCGGAAACCGTCAGGCCTAACTGCCCGAACAACAGCGAGGAAAACAAAACCCCCGAGACGCCCAGCCGGATGCCGCGCCAGCGAATACCGCCCAGCAGCAACCCCAGCGTTACCGCCAGGGAAAGAATCGCCATCCCACTCGACACAGAACCCTGCGGCAACAAGTCATCGAAAAACCTCATGGCCCATGTATCGCGGCCAAACATGCGCCCGTCAAACTTTGCGGACTCTCTCAGGAGTAATTTTCGCCTCCTGCTCATCCATGGCGATGGACAGCCGCCGAGCTACTTGCGCGACAATCCGAAGAGGCTCAGGCTCTGGGGCGTTATTCCCTGTTCTCGCGCCCACGCGGTATTGGAAAAGAATAACCGCTGCGATCTCAGCCAAATCGGAATGCAGACGATATGAACAATGACCAACAACGCGGCCAGAAAGAGCAGCAGGTGGCCGCCGCCGGTGTTGATCGCAAATAGTAGACCGGAAGACAGCGGAATCGCAAATGTGATCGCAACCCAGATCCCATATAGACTGGCACGCCTTGTTACAGCGGCTCGTTCGGGCGCCGTGAGATGAGCACAGATTTCCTGGGTTCGAACGGATTGAAAGGGGGACCATGTCTGCCAGTCCATGCGATGTACCTCCACTTACCCAACTATTAAAGTCGGTTTCCCTGACGCGACGCGCATTAATTCTTGCTGAAATGCCAAAGGAGTGCAAATCGAGCCGGCCGTCATTTGTCAGACCGTCACCATCAAACCGCCGGCACTGGAATCGGCCCCCCGCGCCAGCGGCGCATGGTTTTGGCGGTCAGTACGCTGGCGGCCAGAATTGAAGCCCCCGATACCGAAAAAAGCGAAAGCAGATGAGCCAGGCGGTGCGAAGAAAGCGGCGGGGCGTCGCCGGTTATCAGTTGTGTAAGCGTCCGGCCCGCCACCTTCTCACCGAAATGAAAATCCTGATACCGCTGACCGGGAATAAATGATAGCCCGGCAAGCACGGATCGATATTTGTCATCCACCGCCCCGAGCTGCTCGGGCGGGATCACCATCTTTGCAGAGAGATATCCCGCTCGGCCCAACACCCGGGTGTTGTAGTACGCCGCGGTTTGTCCCTGCACCTCAGTTCGAATGGCCCAT
Organism: Planctomycetota bacterium; assembly: GCA_030775485.1. GTDB lineage: Bacteria > Planctomycetota > Phycisphaerae > Tepidisphaerales > Tepidisphaeraceae > JALYJB01. The sequence continues at coordinate 80,695 of JALYJB010000011.1, forward strand.
GAGAGCGCATGCGCCGTCGAATTAAATTCAGGCGGCCGCTCCCAGCCGGCAATTTCCATCGTTGGCCAATCTTCCGATTTCCGCCGATGGTTGATCTGCTTGATATTCGCCTTCAGCATTCCCATGGCAACATCCGCGCCGACGCCGCCGCTATTGAGGGCGTCACCGGCTTCATCGCTGACATGCCCCACATCCGCGTAACTGAAGAGGATGAACCAGCACCCCCGCGCATCCCGCGCCTGCTCGATGGGTGGCAATAGCACGCCCACCTGCGCCCCATCGGTCCGGCTCTGCGCCGCCGCCAGAAAAATCCTGGCAGACGTTGCATCGCCGAACCGGTAGCCGGGTGGAATGACCAGTCGCGAAACCCCGGCCAGAGAAACGGTTCCCGGTCCGGTAATCCAACCAGAAGACGATTGTCCAAATGCGGGATTTCCCCCCAGAAGAAAGAAAAACAACAGGAAAACCCCTGGAAGTCGAGACGACCAGCGGGCGCGGCACGAATCACAACTCGACATGAAAACGAGATCGCTCCCTGGGAACTCCATGCAGTCAGGATCGGCCTGTTTATTAAGCCATATTTGCCCAATGAAAGTTTTAGCGTGATGGACCGCTGCAATTATTGGCTATCTGGGAGGGCAAAGCCGTTGGCAACGTTTCGAGCGAACGTCAATCGGCCGGATTGGCCCGTGAATTCATGGTTTGAATTGCCATGCTTGCGGTGGCTCGTTCATGATGGATCATCAAAAGTCGGAACCGGGTCATTCACGTCCTTCAGAGAACTCGGAAACGTCGCCAGTATAATCTGTACATACGCCTTCATCACATCCGCCATTCGCTTGCCCAACTCCAAAATTCCCGCTGTCCCGAAATGCAGATGATCCTTCGGATACCGCGTGTTTGGATCATCCGCCCGCTGGGATAAATCATCCGTCGGCACCACAAATGCTCCCCGCACCGCCAGAGGGCTGCCCGAATCCTGATCCACATTCTTCTCCCCAAGGCGCACCCGATCCCGCCCCTCTCCCACATTCGGGGGCGGCATTACATACCCATAAACAAACACCATCTCCGGCGCCCCAAGTTGCTCTCGCACCCGCGCAATGAAGTGGGCCAGATTCTTGCCGTAAGCTATATCCGCCCCAGCCGCCGTTGCTCGCGCGTCAGCGTCGTTCTCCCCCTGTTGCCAGATCATCCCCCGAATCATCGGCTCGTATCCGAGATTGCGCAGTCCCATCATCCCCGCATCCACTGTATCCACGAAAATTTTAAACTGCGGCCCGAAATGTGCCGCGTCCGCAGCATCGGCCCCGGGGTTCCACTGGAGGTAAAGATTCGTCCCGCTATGTGCGTGTTTAATGAGCGCGATCTTCCGATGTCGAAATTGCTCCTGCAGCCGATTCCCAAACCCCAGTTCCGGCCCAAACCGATCCGGCGATTCCGAAGCCTGCCGAAGCGCCATCCAACTCAACGCCTTGGCCCCGCTATCCAGATGCGGCCGGCCCGAATGAAACAACGACACCCGTTCATCAATCGTAAACCCCACGGGCAGGTTCGCCAGATATCCCTGCCCCGTTGCATTCGATTGTCCCCCAATCAAATAAACATCAATCGTCCCCAATGAACCAGCCGGCTGCGAAGAAGCCCGCGTGGAGGGCTCCTGTCCAAGAGCCGATGCGAGGAAGGTTGAAAGACAAACAAGAGCGTGGATTGAGAGCTGTTTCACTCGATTAAAATAACACATTCTTTCGCCCTCCAAACTTCGCGAATTGGCGTCGTGGATTTCGGCAAGCTCCGTCGAGCCGTGGTTCAATCTCTTCAATTTCAACTTTCCCCACCCACAGCGGTACTATCCCACAAGAGGGCCGCCCATGACAGGAAACCCACCATCTCTATCCCCACGCAAATTTCTAAAAACAACCGCAGCCACCGCCGCCGCAATCGACCTCTCGCGTCTAACCGCCAAATCCTACGCTCAAATCATAGGCTTCAACGAAGACGTCCGTCACGCCGTTATCGGCTGTAATGATTGCGGCCGCGCCCACATCAAGCAGTTCATCTCCCTCAATGGCGTCCGTCTCGTCGGCTTATGCGATGTGGACACCGTTCTTTCCTATCAATTAGGCAGACAGGCCGCGCCGGATGAGATCAAAGCCGCCCTGGGCGCCCAGCCCCCGGCGCAGGAAACCCTGAGCCGCTTCCAGGCGCATCTGGATGCCAACGACGTTCACCTGGATATGAATAAGGCCCAGCTGGGCGTGCCGTTACAGGTTGATCCGCAAACGGTGAAGTTCATCGGCAATGATGCGGCCAATGCGATGCTGACCAGGACCTATCGTGAGCCGTTTGTGGTGCCGCAGACCGTGTGACACCGCGATTCGGAATTTAGTGCTCTTCCGTACAGGAATGGATATAGTTTAACGAATATGGCACCTTGCGTCGGCATGACTCAAGATCAACGGAATGATCTCCCCAGGCACGGGTAAGCGCGCCGCGAGAGCCGAACGCGCTGCTTTTAGGAAATCAGAGCTGGCAAAGGTGCCTTGCGACTCCGGGTTTGTAAGGAAGCAAATGACAACTGCCATCGAAACAATCAACGTCAGTTGCAATCGCTGCGGGGCGCCGCTTCGCATCGCCGGCGGGACTCGATTTGCATCATGCAGTTACTGTGGGGCACAACTCCAGGTCCATGTCCAAGGCGGGGCGACCTACACCGAAGTGCTCGAAAAAATCGATACACAAACCCAGCAGATCGCTCAAGACGTAAGAGAAATCAAACAGCATGAGCTGATCGAAAAATTAGAGCGGGAGTGGGCACAATCTCACCGTTCTTCCAAACCCGGTAGTCCGAATGCCGTTAAGCGCCCGCTAGGCATTATCGCCAGCCTGCTGCCCGGCGCGGCGGGCGTCGTCTTTGGTATATTTTGGATAACAATAATTCACATTGGCCAAAACGCGATTCCCCGTGATGGGTTTTCCAGCCCGTTGCCGGGACATGACGGTACGATTTACTCGATCATGGATGCGATGCAGATCCTTTTCACGCTGGTGGGAGTGGTCATCATTTTCACGTCCGTAGGCGCTGCGGTCTATGCGGTGAACAGAGCCAATAAATACGCCGCTGCCGAGCGATCCTATCTGAGCGAGCGCCGGAAGCTCACAAATTTAATTAATTGACGGGCGCACGAGGAGTGGCGCTCGTTTAAATGCTGCAATCCTGTTTTGAGCCGAGAAGCTTTCATGGCATCCCAACCGAAAAATGGAAGCGTTCCGAAATCGCCAAACATCCAGCTACTCATCAAGCAAATACATGGCTTAGAATACGATCCACATGCGACGAAGTCTTTTGAATTGATGTCCGGAGGATTCGTCTGGTCGGATGAGAGCCCCCAAGCTTATGACGACGTTGCGTCAGGATACGCCTTTCGATTCTTACTCGGATACCGAACATCATTGATTATGGGAAAGCCGCAAGAGGCGCTTGAGTCAGTTTGGAATGCGGTTCGGACGGAGTGTCCAGATTGGCCTGGCTTCCGGCCCGAGCGGATCAGTATAGAACTTGCTGAAGAGCTAAATATAGCTGTCGCAAATCGAAAAGCGATGCGACGTCTCCACGCACTGGATCGCCTGTGTGATCGCGAGAGAAAGGGACCCGAGTGAACGGAAATAGAATCCTGGAGCCGCGCGCTCAGCACCTTTCCCGAATTTCCAACCCTGGCGGCCTCGGCCTCTCGTATGTTCAACCCTCTTGCTTGCCACTTTTACCCCAAAATCTCGCATCCAAGGGTTCAACCCGCGTTTCCCTTGCCCCGACGAAATGACACCCCGAAAAACTACAAAACACTCCAAATCAGACTACAAAAAACTCCAAACCCACAAAATTAATATAAGCCCTAACGTTCTGCTAACGCATGGTTTGCGCCGCAACAAAATTTCCTGCCAAAAAAATCCCGAAAAATCCGTCAAAAACCTTCACCCTTTGGCCCATATATAGAGGAAGAGCATGTGCCTAGGACGAACCCGCCCGGAATCGTCGCTCCACTACACCGCGTTCCGCGCCAGCAATAGATACAAAATCGGCCCAAGCAGCGGCAGGAAAAGCACCAGCAGAATCCAGACCAGCTTCTTCATCGGATCGCCACCGCCCCCCACGATCAGCAGAATGACATAAATATCCAGCGCCAGCAAAAGCAGTCCGCCAATTCCGTATACCATTCGTTCTCCTAATTTAAAGCAACCAATTCGCTTATATCACGATGCGGAAATTTGCGACAGATGTAATCTGAAAGAGTGCGGGTTGTGTGTGGTGAATTTGAAATCAAGATCCCCCATCTGTCCCGGCGCAGGCTGGTGAAAGGGTGGCGTGCAGTCGGCGCCGATTCCATTTACTGGCCGGCCGCGTTCAAATCCGCCAGCATCTTCTTCGCCTTCTCCGCCGATGGGTCGTCCGGATATTTGTCGATCACTTCCTGCAACTTCGGCTTGGCCAGTTCCGGATGCGATGAATCGATATAAGCCTGCGCCAAAGACAACAGCCGCGCAGGTTCACCAGGCGCCGGAGAATCCGTCTTTGGTGTTTCCGCGGCGGCGGCGGCGGGAGCGGACGGTGCGGGCGAAGGAGTCTCCCCGCTCGGCATCGTCGTCGCGAATGAAAGCATTTTCGGCTCATCCTCGCCCTGCTGCGATTCATCAAGAAACACAATCGCGCTCTTGAACCAATTCGGCTGCAGGTTGGGATAGATGTTGGTGTCCGGTGCTATCTTAAAGGACTTCACATGCCGCACTCCCGCGTGCTGAAGGGCGATCGGCATCTGAAACTCCTGGTCCTCGCGCTGCGCGGTCGGGGGCAGCTCCGTGAAAAACGCGCAATTCTCCATCGCCTTGAGCAACCGAAGAGGGGTTTTGTGCGTCTCGTGTGGGTAATACCATTTCGTTCCGCCGTCCGCGGTAGCGAAACTGAAGTAAAACATCACGAATTTCTGCAGCGGCACAATACCCGTCACTACATCCGTCGTGGCGAAGGCGAACAATCCGTGGTCGTCGACATCAATTTCGTAAATGCGGTGCGGATCAATCGCATAGCGGTTCCGCATGTTAAATACCGTATCAATGACCGATCCCGCCCGCTGCCACGGAGCGTTGCCGCCACCGCGCACCACCGCGAAAATGAGGTGATTCTTATCCAGAATCGCCTTGATTGCGTCCGAGGGCGGCTGATTCGGCGCATTGATGATCAGCATCAAGCCATACCGAACCGCCCCGGTGTAATCCGCAGGCACATACGCCCCGATCTGCAAATCGCCCGGCTGATAACCCGCCGGCACCTCATCCGTTGTCCTCCCCGTCCGAAGCGCCAGTTCCAGCGCCGTGCAGTGCGGGCTATGCGTGGTGAATGTCAGATCAACATCCCCCGTTTGCGACGCTGGCGTGGTTGCCAGCGCATCCTGGGCCATCAAAGATTGACCGCTTGGGGCGAAGGCAAATGTCAGAAATGAAACCAGGAGAATCGCGGTCCCGGACTTCACGCTTGATACAAGTTTATTCGCCATCAGCATGATCACCCCATTGCCATTACGTTAAGCAGCCGTCCCACACGTTTCATATGGGCGTAGCCTACCAAAGAGGCGCGCCCATTCCGAGAAGCCCATCATTTTGAGGCGGATGAGAAGGTTTGAGGTACCAATCCGCGCATTCCGGGCCTGTTTTGCGCCCGCGCTTGGCACTTTCAGGTGTGCTCCGCACGCACGGAATTTCCTTGCATTTACACGCATTTTTTATATGATAGCCTTCAGCCGAACCGTGGCAGGTTGGGCTCATTTCTTCGCATCTTTTTTATGGGATTCGTTTGGAACGGATCCGGCTTTGTTTTTAAAGATGCTTTTGCTGCTCGACTTTTCCTGGGTTGGAAGTCAGAGCGTTGTCGTACGTTAACTGTGGCCTCTGGGCCTTGCACTTCTTGGAGGGTTTGGTCATGCGGAATTCATTTTCATTGCGGTGGTTCATGCCCGTTTTGGTCCTTGGGCTGACAAACATTGCGATGGGCGCGGCTTTTTCATCCAGTAACAAATGGGCGACCTGGTCAAACGGCGGATACAGTGTCGAAAACGACGTCTGGGGCAGCGGGGCGGGTCCGCAAACCATCTGGGCCAACTCCTTCAGTAATTGGGGAATTTCCACCAGGCAGAATAATGGGGGCGTGAAGTCCTACGCCCATGTGAAGAAAACAATCGGCAAGACGACCAGCTCGCTCAGAAGCTGCACGAGCAGTTTCAATGTCTCTCTCCCCGCAACTGGAGTTTACAACGCATCGTACGACTGTTGGGTTCCCTCGGAAGTGATGGTGTGGATGTCTCGTGCCGGCGGCGACAACCCCATCGCCAAGGGGTATGACGCCCACGGAAACGCCATCCCCAGCTTCACGAATGTGAACGTCGGGGGGCATACGTTTAACGTTTACATCGGCGGGAACCCCAGGGTCGTCTCATTCGTGCGCACGCGCAATACCTCCAGCGGCACGGTGGACCTGAAAGCGGTGCTGCAGCACGCGCTGAGCAACAGGTGGATCTCCAACGGTACCATCAGCAACATCCAGTTCGGGTTCGAGGTTGTCTCCACGAATAATTCCACCCAGAACCTCAGGTGCAACAGCTACTCGTTGTCTTTCAAATAAGCGCGTCAGCAAGCGAATCCAATAACTGAAGGGCACGGCATTCTCGGGCAACCTACCCGTGGCGCCGTGCCCTCAGCCTTAATTCTTGATGCTAAAACGACCGGCGTGTCCAAGCAGACCCCTTTATCATCGATGAATGCGCCATGGAGGACTTGAACCTCCAACCCGCTGATTAAGAGTCAGCTGCTCTGCCAATTGAGCTAATGGCGCGGAAACGAGTTGGCAAAATATCCGGTTGCCGGACCTTGTCAAGGTTTATTGTAATCGCACGCGGCTTTGTCTGACTTTAGGGCCTTTGCGTCATGGATTTCGGCGAGCTCCGTCGAGCCGCGGTTAAACTCGTCTTTACTGTGCCGACAACTTCAAGCTGGGGTCGGGCTTGAAGTTTAAGCGCTGGGCCACCTTCTCATAATTGCAGAAATCCGGCAGCAGTTTCCCCATTTCGGTCTCTCTCAAGCGTTCGGAAAATACGCCCAGAGCCAGGCCATTTTCCTCGGGGGTCCACTGCGGCATCGCGGAATTCAGTTCGATGACCGCCGCGATCGCATCAGGATATAGCTGGGCCACATCAACCGGGCGTCCCAATTTGCCGGCGGGCATGTTGATCAGATTCTGGCTCGCCCGCGCCAGCTCCCGCGCCGATTCGGGGTGGATGTTCAGCGGAGAAATTGTCGCGGACTCGGGCCTCCCTTCATAAATGGCCCGCGGCGCAAAGGCTTGCGTCGTCAGAAACAGATTGCCCGCCGGAGCAGCGGCGTCGCGAAGGCCGCGTTCCTGGGCCTCGGTTGCCAGGGCATGCGCGGCGCTCAGCGCCTGATCGTAACCGGCGGCAGTTTTCCAATCGCTGACCACCCGATCCTTCACTTCATCCATGGGCAGTGTATGTGCTGGGTCAATATCACTGATTCGGAAGAAGTAGAAATTCCGCCCGACATCGCGCATGAGCTCAGAGGGGCGCCAGCGGGTCATGGTTTTGGGCAAATCGGCAAACGGAACAGCGTTGGTGCCGTTTGCGGTGGCGGTCACATAAAATGAATGTCCAACCCCCGGCACGCCGTCAAGTTCGCTTCCAAGCTTGAACTGATCGACATTTACCGTCACCGGTAATACGCCATATTGCGATTGAATGCTTTGCGCCAGATCGGTGAAGAAGTTGAAATTGGTGTATGCCGCGGCCACTTCGGTTTGCGTTGCCGCCCCTTCACCGATCTGGGCATCGTGATAAACCCCAAAGCCGGTGCTGATGGCATCGTTCATTTTTCGCACGATCTGCTGTTCCAGCTTTGCCGTCTCCTGGTCATAAAGTGCATCAAGGACCACCTGGGCATGCAGGCGGAAATCGTCATTGAGGTCATCCAACTTGCGCGCCGTCGGCTGGCTGGCGGGCATGGTGGTGGAGGTTTGCGTGCTGGCGACATTGGCAGCCGGCACCGGTTCGGCGTCGTAGGTTTCGCGGTTGGATTTAAATTCACCATAGGCCGCGACGTACCAATCCTGCATGCTTTTGGATTTGATGGCCGCATCGCGCACGGCATCATGGGTGATTCCAATCGATTGAATCTTGTAGCGATTGTCTATTTTGTAGCCGAAGCCCAGCGGGTTCCGCATGGAGCCAAACTGGCCGGGCAGGTCGTCCTTAAAGGTATCGTACTGAATCTGGATTTTATCCTGTGGAGGCGCCGCCAGCGCCGGCAGAAACTGCGCGGCGCGGAAGATCACGAGATTCACCGAAACCTTCTCGCCGTCCCTGGCCAGCGCCTGATTGGCCACCGGCCGGCTGATCTTGATGCAATCGGTCGCCTGGCCTAACAGGTCGCGCACGATGAGCATGTCGCTGATTGCCTGATGCGCCCGATCGTCGTCAATCGTCGTCGGCATGTTGGCCACGTTATTCTTGAGGACGGATTCGACCTCTTCCTCGGTCGCAACAAAGTTGTGCTGGTTGGCTTCCTGCACCAGCAGAAAGAAGGTTCCGGCGTTCTTGCTGATTTCGGGGACGGCATACGGGCCTAAATAACGCGACAGCAGCGTCCCCGTCTGATCGGGCCGATTCGGATCCTGATAGCGAAGCACATTCAGCAGTTGCCATTCGGCCATCATGGCCGCCATCTGGGATTGCTTGATTTCCGTTCCATTCAAGGTGCCCGCGACCAGATCGCGCATCCCGTTGGCATTTCCGCTGGGGACCAGGCCCTTGATGAAAAAGATCATGCTGACAACGCAGAGGACAGCCAGAGCCTGCTTTTGGTTTCGTTTGAGGAATTTAAACATGGAGACCTTTGATGATGCGGACTTTCGCTGGTTAACTATGGTCCGCTGCTGGATTCAGAATCAATTTCGCCAACCCATATTTAGCGGGCGACGGGGCATTTTGGAAGGGCGGGGTGTGCCAGGCCGCTGAGCGAAGGCCGGCGATTACTCCTTGGGCAGGCTGGCCTGGAGCCGATCGACCTGTTTTTTGGCCTGGTCGGCCGGGGCGGTGCCTGGGAAATCACTGATAATGCTCTGATACATTTCCATCGCCCGCGCCGGTTCATTGAGCTTTTCAAGAATGGCGGCTGCGCCCAGCAGGGAATCAGCCACATGCGGCGCGCCGGTGGCATTCTTAAAATCCGCCACCACACGCATATAGGCAATCGCCGCCTCCCGAAGCGCCACGGGATCATTCTGGCCACCGGCGATTCCGTCCTTCGCCTGGGCCAGCAGAAACAGCGCCTCGGCCTGGCGGGAGGTATCGGTGAAGAGCGATTTTGACTCCTCAATGGTGTTTGCCGCCTGCTGGAATTGTTTTTCCGCCAGGGAAATCCGGACAGCAGCCAGCCTGGCATCGGCCTGCGCGGTTGCATTGGTGGCTTGCTGGGCGCTTTGCACTTCGAGAAGTAAGGCCGTTAACGCGGCCTTCTGGTCGGGCTTAACATCAGCCGCGTCCGCCGCAGCGCTAAGCGCCCTAGCCGCCCCTTCCAGATAATTTGAACCCGGCGCGGGCGTCTTGGGTTGATTGGCCAGCGCGGCGGAGGCGTCGCGCCCCGCGAGGGAAATATATTGCTCGACAGCCTTGTCGAATCGACCGGTCTTATCCGCCGCCTGCATTACGCGAAGCATGCAATAGGTTTTCAGCCACGGTTTGTCGGATTTGGAAATGACCTGCTCATATTCCCCAATCGCTTTCTCAAGACGGTTCGCGGCGAGATCACGCTGCGCATCATTAAAGGCCGGCTCATCATCGATCACCACGTCAACCAGCGTCGTCACATCCTTGGTGACCTCATTGCCGGTCAGGCCGGTGAACACGATCTTCGTGCTGTCGATGGTGCTGACTTTCACATCGCTGAAAACGATTGGCGAGGCCGCATCGCGCGGCTGGAGGGTAACGGTATCGGCATCCGCCCCCGCGCCGGCAATCGCCAGGCCGATGAAAGCGAACGTACCGGGTATTAAATTGCGCATCGGTTTTGATTCGCCGCGAAGTTTCATGCAGGAGAGGGGAGTTGAACCCCTACACCTTGCGGTACAGGATCCTAAGTCCTGCGCGTCTGCCAATTCCGCCACTCCTGCGAGTTTTTCCGATCTGATTGATTAAAGCGAGCTTTGGGCGGGTGTCAAATGGGTGGCGGGGTGGGGTGGACCGGTATCAACCAGCGTGTTTGGCGGCTTCTTCCGGAACAGTGCCGCATTCGGGGCAACGATCCGGCGTCGCATGGATGTCATAGCCGCATTTCGCACATCGGCCGGCCGGCGGTTCCTTCATTTCCATCCACCCGGAAATATGCGGCGCTGCGAACAACAGGGTGAACCCCGAAGCAAGGTAGAAGCCGGCGTGCAGCCAATAGTAAGACGGGATGGGGGTTGATTGCCTGGAGTTTACATCAATCAGACTCACAATCGTGGTGAGTTCGTAAATGAATAGCAGTATCTGCCAAACCCCCATCAGCCTAAGGCCGACAATAAAAAGCTCTTCGGACTTCATAGCAACCCCTTCATTGGTCTGGTTTCCACGATATACGCGCGACCAGACTGCTGTCGAGCGGCGTTGGGTCTAAACCGGGATCGAAGACGAGCGCCAATGCATGCGGTCTGGCCGTTTGTTGCCTCCGGCCATAGTATCATACCGTGACACAGAACATGCCCAGGGATGGATTCGGTTGGCAGGGCACCCGCGGCCCCGGGTCGTGGCGTTATTGGTCGGCAACGCAGTGGTTGATCGTCATCAACATCGCGATCTTTGTTCTGGACCTGCTCACCCAGGGGCGAATATTTACCGAATGGGGCTGCTTCCAGGTTCGGGAGGCCGTCTGGCGTTTGCAACTTTGGCGCTTTATCACGTTCCAGTTTTTGCACGCCAATACATCGCACCTGCTGTTCAACATGATTGCCCTTTATTTCTTTGGGCCGTTTGTCGAGGGGTTGTTGGGGAAAACCAGGTATGTGTGCTTTTACCTGCTATGCGGATGCGCGGGGGCGGCGATGCTCATCGTCCTCAGCATTTTTGGGATCGCGTACGTCAGTCAATTTACGATCCTGGTGGGCGCTTCCGCCGGCATCCTGGGCATCATCGCGGCGGCGGCGCGCATCTCGCCCGACACCATAGCGACGCTTTGGCTGATCCTGCCGTTGCGGTTGGTTACGCTGGCGGCCATTTTTGTTGGGATTGCCCTGGTCACAGTTCTCACATCCGGTCCCAATGCCGGCGGCGAGGCGGCCCACCTGGGGGGCGCGGCCGTTGGATACTTCCTGATCAACCCGGCTCGACGCCTGCGCTTGCGGGCCAAACCAAGAACGCGATTCTGGCGGCCGGGTGATCCCGCGGACCATATTATCCGGGAGGAATTTCGGAGGTAATCCGGTTGATTTACCGCAGAGCACGCAGAGATCGCTGAGATAAAAAAAAGCAATCAATTGTCGATAAGATTTCGAGCGAGTCGTTTTCAATTGAACCAAATTGATAATTCTTCCGTTGTTTCTCCGCGCTCTCCGCGGTCTCTGCGGTGATAAAATCTCTTCACCGGATATGCCCGTCCCCGGTTACGACCCACTTATAAGTCGTTAAATCATTTGCCCCCATCGGCCCGCGGGCATGCAATTTATCGGTGCTGATGCCAATTTCAGCACCCAATCCATATTCCCCACCGTCGGCAAATCGCGTGCTGGCGTTCACGAGCACGCTGGCGGAATCGACACCGGTGACGAATTGGTCGATCGCGGCCTTGGCGCTGCTGATGATGGCATCGGTGTGATGGCTGCCGAATTCGTTGATGTGCGCGATTGCTTGCTCTTCAGAGTCCACCACCTTAATCGCCACGATCAGCCCCAGATATTCCAGCGGCCAATCCGAATCAACCGTCGGCTTCGCCCTGGGATACAGCGCCCGCGCCCGCTCGTCCCCGCGAATTTCCACGCCCTTGGCGGCCAGATCTTCGCAAACTGTGGCCAGCAGTTTTCCCGCCGCCTTCTCGTGGAAAAGAATCTTCTCCACCGCATTGCAAACCGCGCCGCCCGGATAGCCGGTCTTGGCATTCACGCAGATTTGCCGAACCTGTTGGTCGAGTCCGTCGATGTGGGCGTCCACATAAATATGGCAATTGCCCGTGAAATGTTTCAGCACGGGAATGGTGGATTCTTCAACGACCGCGCGAATAAGACTCTCCCCGCCGCGGGGAATGACAAGGTCAATATATTGATCGAGTTTCAGCAGCGGAGGAACAATCGCGCGATCGGTCGATTGAATCAGTTGCACAGCATTCGGATCGATCCCGCTTTCCTCCAGCGCCTTGGAAATGATTTTCGCGATCGCCAGGTTGGAATTCAGCGATTCCTTCCCGCCGCGCAGGATGATCGCGTTGCCGCTCTTGATGCAAAGGGCAGCAGCATCGCTGGTGACGTTCGGCCTGCTCTCGTAGAAAAAAAGCACAACACCCAGCGGCACCCGCATCTTCTGAATCCGCAGACCATTGGGCCGGACGTATCCTTCAATGATCTGCCCGACAGGATCCACCTGCTCAGCAATCTGCTCGACGCCGGTGGCCATGGAATTGATGCGCTTTTCGTTGAGCTTGAGCCGCTCGATGAGGGCAGGCTGCATCTGCGCCTTCTCGGCTGCGGCGACATCCAGCGCATTGGCTGCGAGAAGGGCGGGCGCGCCCGATCGAATGCCCGCCGCGATTTTGCGCAAGGCCGCGACCTTGGCTTCGCCGCGCAGGCCGACCAATTGCGCGGAGGCTTTCCGGGCGGCTTTGCCCAGTTGAATGACGTATTGCTGGATGTCCTCCATGGCCGGATTTTAGCAGAGGAAATGAGGAGAGGCGAATCGTGCCACATCGCGGCGATGCGGAATAAGTGCGAAGGGAGCGCGGTTTCTATCCAGCAGATGGGACCGATTCCTGACAGAAGGGCCGGCCATGTTAGGATGCAACCGATGAAGCGGAACCCTTCAGCATTGCTGGGCCTTTGCGCCGCCATTCTTTTGTTGTCGGTTGCGGCCGCGCACGCGGCTATCCCCACGGCCTCTTATACCGCGACATTGAACCAGTCCGCGCTCAAACCCGGCAGCACCGCTGTCGTCGCTCTGGTCGTTGAAATCAACGCTGGCTTGCACGCGCAGTCGCACACGCCACTTGCCGACAATCTCATTAAATTTGAGGTCAAGACGGACGAAAACGCGGCAGCCGAGTTTCTGCCGACGGTGTATCCCGCGGGCGTGGTTGAAACGTTCGCGGACCTCGGTCCGCAGAGTGTCTACACGGGGCGGGTGGTCATCTACATCCCGCTTCGCGTGAAGGGAAACGCACCGCCGGGGGATATCACCTTGAGCGGTAAGCTCACCTGGCAGGCGTGCAATGATCATGTGTGCTTTCCGCCCGAGCGGAACAAGCCGTTCATGGTTCAAACGAAAATCGTCGGCGCTGGTGATGTTGTGCAGCCCGCTGATCCTTCGCTCTTCGCGGGTTTCGATGCCAGCGTGTTTGCTTCTTCCGCCACGACCGCGGCCGCGGTAACCGTCCCAGGCGGGGTGGCCGCCACTCAGCCCGCCCGGTCCACCACCATGCCCGCTGTCACCGTTTCCAGCGGCGGGACCAGCGTTTCGCTCTTCGGCCACTCACTCGATTTACAGGATCACTCGTTTCTTCTCGCAGCGGTCGTCGCATTCTTTGCGGGGATCATTTTCAACGTGGTGCCCTGCGTGCTGCCGGTGTTGCCGGTGAAGGCGATCGGGTTTTACGAAGCCTCGCAACACAATCGCGGGCGAACCATTCTGCTGGGGCTGGTGTTTTCGCTGGGGTTAATCGCGATCTTTGCGGCCCTGGGCATGGTGGTGTTGCTCAGCAAGAGTGTGCTGGGCCATCAGATTTCCTGGGGCCAGCAGTTTTCCTATCCATGGTTTGTCTGGGGCGTCGCGCTGGTTTTGGCGGTCCTGGGCTTTGGCATGCTCGGCGCGTTTTCGGTTGAGTTGCCCACCAGCATCTATGGTCTGGATTTCCGTCACGACACCCTTTCAGGAAATTTCCTGTGGGGCGCGCTCACCGCGCTGCTTTCCACGCCCTGCACCGCTCCCCTCTTTCCGCCGGTCTTGGGTTATGCGATTTTGCTGCCGAAGATCGAAGGCTTTCTGCTCCTGATCATCGTCGGGGCGGGGATGGCTTCACCCTATCTGGTGCTCTCCGCGTTCCCAGAACTCGCCCGGCGGTTTCCGCGGACCGGCCAGGTGTCGGAGTTGGTCAAGCAGATGATGGGGTTTCTCCTGCTAGGCTCCGCAGCGTTCTTTGCCGGGCTTGAGCTGGTGGGCGAGCCGAACCAATGGTGGATTGTTTTTGCCGTCGTGGTCTGGGGCTGCCTCTATCTGGTGATCCGCAGCGGGCAGATATTCAAGTCAGCCATGGCGCTTTACATCATCACCGCCCTGGCAGTTGCAATTACCGCCGGCGCGCTGGTGCTATGCCTTCGGCTGACCGATCTTCTTCAACCTCACGGTGACGTCGGCAGCACGACATCAATCCAATGGCAGCCCTATACCCCCGAAGCGCTAGCCTCCGCTCGGGCAGCTAACGTCCCGGTGTTGATCGATTTCACCGCCAGTTGGTGCCTGAACTGCAAATATGTCGAAAACACCGTCTATCGCGATTCGCGCGCCATCGAAGCCCTCCGCAAGCACAACGTTCTGACCCTCAAAGCAGACCTGACAGAACACGATGCGGTGGGATACACGCTTCTGAACCAGCTAGGCAGTGAAGGCATCCCCTACACAGCAATCTATCTCCCAGGCGCAACCCACCCAGTCGGGCTCGCTTCGATCTATACGACGGACACGCTATTGGAAATTCTGGAACGGGGAAAAGGCAATTAAGCGGGTTCAACCCTCTTCTCCAAGATTGCTTGCCGAAAGCCTCCCACTTATACTACTTGGTTCGCCCATCAGCGGACGTTCCGTTGGGGTAAGTTGTTAACGTGCTTCCGTCATCGCGTGGATGCCGGGAGTTTGTTTATTGGCCACGCACAACAAAGGCATGGGCAGGCTCGCGATTTAATCCGTCGCAACGCTCGCCGCATTTCAGGTTTTATGGTCGATTTAAATCTCATTCATTCTCTTGGGGATATTGATAGTGACGTAGACGCAGCAGTCGCTTTGGCGCTTGGGGACGCTGCTGATGACCTCAGTAAATTGGTCGCTGGTGATGAAGTTCAAAACTTCACGCCCGGCTCCATTATCAAGGGGAAAATTTCCAGCGTCATCGGCGATGATTTTGTTGTCGAGCTGGGGCTGAAGAGCGAAGGCATCCTGGAGCGCGCGGAATTCGATGAGCCAGATGCTGTCAAGATTGGTGATGAAGTAAAGGTGCTTCTGGAAGACGTGGAGGGGGACACCGGCCTGGTCAAGATCAGTAAGCGCAAAGCAGATCGTATCATCAATTGGGAAACGATCATGCAGTCCAAGAAAGAGGGCAACCCGGTATCGGGCAAGGTCACCAAGAAAATTAAGGGCGGCTTGCTGGTGGATATCGGCGTGCCCGTGTTCCTCCCCGCCAGCCAGGTTGATATTCGCCGGCCCGGGGAAATTTCCGACTGGATCGGCCGCACCATTGACGCGGTCATTCTGAAGATCGACGAAGAACGCCGCAACATCGTTATCTCGCGCCGCAAGATGATCGAGCAACAGCGCGAAGAGCTGAAGCGCAAGACATTCGACGGCCTGCAGGTGGGCGAAACCCGCAAGGGCATTGTGAAGAACATTGCCGACTTCGGCGCGTTCATCGATCTAGGCGGCATTGATGGCCTGCTGCACATCACCGATATGAGCTGGGGCCGCATCAATCACCCCAGCGAAGTGCTGAAGATCGATCAGGAACTGGAAGTGAAGGTTCTTTCGATCGATCGCGACAAGGAAAAAATCGCCCTGGGCCTCAAGCAGAAGGAAGCCAGCCCGTGGGAAAATATCGAGACGCGCTTTCCGGTTGGCAGCGTGCACGATGCGGAAGTGGTCAACATCATGTCCTACGGCGCATTCTGCAAGCTGCAGGAAGGCGTTGAGGGCCTGGTGCATATCAGCGAAATGTCCTGGACCAAGCGCATCAATCACCCCAGCGAGGTGGTCACTCAGGGCCAGCAGGTCAAGGTGAAGGTGCTGGAGATTAACAAGGACAAGCAGGAGATTTCCCTGGGCATGAAGCAGGTGGAGGAAAACCCCTGGGAACGTGTTGCGGAGAAATATCCCCCCGGCTCGGTTGTCGAGGGCAAGGTGCGGAACATCGCCAACTACGGCGCGTTCGTCGAGATCGAAGAAGGCATCGACGGCCTCTTGCACGTTTCAGATCTTTCCTGGACCAAGAAAATCGGCCACCCCAGCGAGCTGCTCAAGAAGAGCGAAACCATCCGCGCGGTGGTGCTGTCGGTCGATCAGGAAAAGCAGCGGATTGCCCTGGGTCTCAAGCAGATGCAGGAAGACCCGTGGACAACCGTCATCCCGGCCAACTATCGGCCGGGCATGGTGGTCAAGGGCCACGTCACCAAGATCGCCAACTTCGGCGTCTTCGTGGAACTGGAACCGGGCCTGGAAGGCCTGCTGCATATTTCGGAAATCTCCGACCAGAAGGTCGAGAAGCCCGAAGATCAGCTCAAGGTTGGCCAGGAGTTGGATGTCAAGATTCTCCGCGTCGACAGCGACGAACGGAAGATCGGCCTCTCCCTCAAGCGAGCCCAGTGGGCCCAGGAAGAGGAAGTTCGCGAAGTCGTACGTGCCCAGCGCTCAGAAAAGCGCGGCCTGCGCGGCGGCCTCGAGGGCGGCGAAGCGACCAAGGGGCTTGGAGACCTGGATATCCAGGAATAAGGCACCGGTCAGTAATTCAAATATGGAAGGCCGTCCCGATCGCGGGATGGCCTTTTTCACATGTATCCAGCCGATTCGAGGGCTCCGGGCGAAAGCCCGAGACTTGAATGCCTGGCCGTTTTGCGCCGACACGAAGATGGGCATGCCTTCGACTCTTGAATTCGATTTGATATAGTCGCGCTGCCGTTGGATCACCCAAAACCGCACGATGAACCTAGGAATTGCACGGAGGTGACAGATGATTCGTCAATCAACCGCGGCGGCGTTTTTGCTTTTGGCATTCCTTACACTCCGCACGGCTGGCGCGGCATGGCAGCCCTCCGCAGACAACAAGCTGACCGAAGACCAGATCAAGGCTTATCTGGCAACCACCAACGATTGGCTGGATGAATATGCCCGGATAATGCAGGATTTGGAGGCAGCCAAGACCGAGGATGCCCGCCTGGCCGCGGTGGCGGATATCGGCAAGCGCCATGATGGTTGTCTGACCCGCCACAATATGAGCTCGGAGGAATATAACTGGATCGGCCAGCGAACGATGGAAGCCTGGAGCGTGGCTGCTTACAACGACGATGTGTACACGAAGGCTGAATCAGACATTCAGATGAGACTCAAGGAAAACGATGCCAAGTTGGCCGACGCAAAGCGTCGATTGGCCGACTACCAGGCGGCGCAGAAAGATGGCAAGCGCATTCTGACGCCCGAGGATCGCAATGCTGCCATTAAATCCGCCGCTTCGGATCAACAATCCGCTGCTGACGAGGCCAGACAGCACGCCGACGAAGCCAGGACCGCCCTGGAAGAAGCCAAGCAGCAGGAGGCCAGCGCAGCGGCCGCCGATGCGCTGGTGGCCAGCCCACCGGCAGATGTGTCGGGGGACGATCGGCCCAGCTACATCGAAGGCAAAAAAGGCGAAGCCCAGTCCGCTCGCGATGCCGCCAGGGAAGCCCGCGACCGCGCGGCAGAAGCCACGAAGGGCATGAACGATGCGCAGGCGAAGGCCGCGCTGGGGGCATCCAGGGTCGTTCACCCCGAAATCCCCCTCACCGATGACGAAAAAGCACAGATAAAATCAGAAAATGACGCTGCAATCGCCCAGGCAAAGACAGACATCAATCAATGTGACCAGACCAAGACGCAAATCGCCGTGATTGAAGCCGAGTTAAAAAAGCAAGCGGATGAAACAGCCAAATCAGCTCCGCCCGAAAATGTTGTGCTGATGCAAAAGTACGCCGCGGAATACAAAAAAGCATTCGAACGTCTCGCGCTGGGCGGCGCCAACACCCAACCCAGCGGTAAATAAAAGAGCCTTGACACGCCGATTCTGGAAATCCCACTGAGCGAAAAACGCCAGAAAGTCCCAGCCGCCATGGCAATCCGGCGGGGCGCCACCTCCACCAGAACTCGACAGGTTCTCAAATTAATCGCCGGGGCACGAATTTGCAGCGTGCTGGGAATATCCATGCGACCGCATCGGTTTCTCACCGAAAATGGTGTCCTTCGTCTACGTGTGTCCATCAAATTTAATATTTGAGAGTAGGCATGGCGATTGCGAAGTAGATGAGGAGGTGCAGACCTAGTGAAAACTAAATAATTAGGTGTGCAATCCGAAGATTGCATGCACGCAATTCTACCACCGCTTTAGGAGTTCATAATGCTTCGACCCTCGGCACATGAGTTATTAAGCGTCGTTCCACGAAGACACTTGAGCCGTGTTGATCTTTTCCGGAGAAAATTCCTGGTGGGTGCTGGCCTGGCCAGCGCCGCCATGGCGCTCGGCCCGGCAACCAGCGGAATCATCAGCAAGGCCTCGGCCAGTTTTCCTCCCGTGAATGATACTGACATTCTTAATTTCGCTCTGAACCTGGAATATCTGGAAGCGGAATTTTATCTCCGGGCCACCACGGGCTCGGGACTGACGGACCAGGAGGCAACAGGCGGGACCGGAAGTCCGGGCGCCGTGACTGGCGGCCGGCAGGTTTCTTTCGCCATTCCAGCCATCCAGGCCTACGCTCAGGCGATTGCAACCGATGAACACAACCATGTGCTGCTCTTAAAGGGCGCCCTGGGAAGCTCGGCGGTTTCCCGACCTGTCATCAACCTGCAGCACGCGTTTACTGAAGCTGCGGTTGCGGCGGGAATCATTTCGCAGGGTATGCGGTTCGATCCGTATGCTGACGACGGTTCCTTTGCGTTGTCCGCGTTTGTGTTTGAAGACGTGGGCGTGACCGCCTACCACGGCGCTGCGCCGTTGATCGCATCGCCCAGCATCCTCAGCGTGGCTGCTGGTATTCTGGCTGTTGAGGCGTACCACGCTGGCAGCATCCGAACTGTTCTGAATCAATTGGGCCAGACCACGGCCGCGCTAATCTCGGACGCCAACAAGATCAGCATGCTTCGCGCATCGGCAGATGGTGGCAGCCCTAACGGCCATGAAACCCCGTTGACTGATAATGCGGGCGTTCACATCTCCGCCGCCGATCCCAGCGATTCCGTTGCTTACTCACGAACATTCCGGGAAGTCCTGCGAATTGTTTATGTGGGCGCCGCTCCCGGAACCGGTGGCGGATTCTTCCCGCAGGGTTTAAATGGGAATATTCGGTAAGGGTTGTTGCATTTGCGACGACGGATTCACCACGACTTGTCCCCCTTTTGAGGGGGACCAACCAAACGGGGCCGCTTGGGTTAAACCGAGCGGTCCCCGTTCTTATTTCGCGTTGATGATGAAAGTGGCGGAATCCTCAAAGAACTTCCGCAGCAGGATGTTGGCCTGGGGCGGCAGATTCGTTTCATTCAAAGCTGCGTTCATGAGGGAAAGCCAGCGATCGCGGGCGGCCTGGTTGATGGTAAACGGGTTGTGGCGCATGCGGAGGCGCGGATGGCCGCGTGCCTGGATGTATCGCTCGGGGCCGCCGAAACGTCCAACCAGAAATTCGCGGAGTCGCCATTGGGCAGCGGAAATATCGCTGGCGCTGTACATGGGGCCGAGAATTTCATCGGCGGGCACGCGGCGATAGAAGGCGGCAATCAGCCTTTCGAAGCCGTCGTCGCCGATCAGGTTATAGAGTTGAGTGTCGAGCAAATCCATCGGGAAATTCTAGTCGGGCATGTCTGATTTACTACGATCGGCCGACAGATGGATCATGGGTAGACGTGTTTATCCGGCGTGCGTAACATGAATGGATCTGCTGGAAGTGTCGCTATTAAGGAGTGCCTTATGAGCGAGGGAAAAAAAGGAAATCGCAAGGTCTGCACGCTGTGTGGAAAGCCTATCGGGGCCTTGCGGCTCTCGGCTCTGCCGGGGGTGACCACATGTATTGAGTGCGCGAAAAAATATCCGCCGCGGATTGATACCAGCACGCTGGATTTAAGCGAAGCGAGCCCGATCAATCGAAACGGATTTGCCCCGACGGATTGAAGATCATGCGCGTTATTTCACGTCACTCGGCATCCGCCCAGATGCGCGGCGCTTCTCCATCTTCGAAGAATTCCAGGTGAATGATGTTGGGGTTGCAGCAGACGGGGCAGTCCTCAACGTATTGTTGCTCTGAACCGGCGGAGGGATCCAGAGGGATGACGATCTGCTCGCCGCAGGTGGGGCAGATGTAGCCGGCTTCTTCGGTCGGTCGGCGTTTTTTCTTTCGCTTTTTCATGGCGTTGGCGTCGCGTTTTTTTTGTTGGGGTGCCCTGCGGGATTTACTCAATTTCAAAGATGAATTCCACTTCCACGCAGGCGTTAAGCGGCAGGGCGTTGACGCCCACCGCTGCGCGGGCGTGGCGCCCTTGTTCGCCCATGACGCGTTCGAGAAGTTCGCTGGCCCCGTTGGCGACCTTTGCCTGATCGTGGAATCCATCATCCGACTGCACGAATACGCCCAGGCGGATAACACGTTTGAGCTTGGACCAATCGCCCTGGAGTTCGCCACCGACGATGGCCAGCGCGTTGACCACGCATTGGGCGGCGGCCTTTTGTGCTGATTCGATTGGAACCATCGAGGGAACGCGCCCCGTGGCGAGGAGTTTTCCTTCCTGCATGGGGAGTTGGCCGCTGATGATCAGCAGGTTGCCAGTTCGGATTGCGGGGATGTAGGCTGCGATCGGTTTGGGAGGGACGGGTAATTTCAAGCTTAAGGCCGCTAGTGATTGTTCGATATTCATGGGGCCTCCTGTTTCCGCGCGCCTCTTATTCCGCTAGGTCAGCACGACAAATTTTGAGCGAATTTGCTGGCGGACATAGGTTTTGGTGATATCGACAACGCCTTCGTGTTGAACCTGTCCATGAGTCGCCAGCCAGTTCTGCCCGCGAGAAAAGAATTCATCGAATGAGGGCTGGGACATTTCACCCGCAAAATAAGTATCGCGGCGAACGGGGATGATTCGGCAAAGCAGGTCACCCTTGTTAATCACAATTTTCTTTTCCCGCGTATCCAATTCCAGCACCACATGCCAGGGGTAGCTGGCTGGATACCAATCGGTGTCGATGATTGCGGACATGGCGCGGTAGGGGCGTGTCAAATTTGGCGGATCGGTCATCAAGAGTAGTTCGTTGGGATCGGTCTTCAGGAAAAGATAGCTGCTGACTTTTACCTGGTTCTTGATCTGGGCGTAGACGTTGTCGGAAATGACATGGGGCAGCTTTTGGCCCTTTTCCCAGAACCATGCGTACTGCTGGATGAGCGGCTTGCCGGCGCCATCGGGGGTGACGGAATAATCAAAATCGCTTTCGAGAATGACATCTTGCACCACGCGCCATTGGCCGCGGGTTTGGACGAAGGTGAGATCAAAATTGGCAAGGATATCGAAACCGAAGGCGTTTGCGGCACGAATGGGCGGGCATTCCTCCGGCCAGCCGCGCCCGGGGCCGCGCTTGATGTAGACATCTTTGGCTGGCTGGGGGCTGAGGATATCACGGTGAAATTTATAGTAGTGAAGCATTGGAACAATGGTATCGGGATCGCGATCAAATTCCGACAGTTGGATTTTGCGAAGCGCGGACCCCATCGGCGGAACTTGCCGATGGAATCGGTCCGGGAATTGACCTTAGCGCGAACATCTGCATAGTGTTCCGCTTCTTAGGCTAGCCGGTTCAAAGGTTAGTTGAGCCGGAGTTCAGGCGCATCTGTTGACCAGAAGCACCCGGCCCCGTCGTCTAGAGGCCTAGGACACGGCCCTTTCAAGGCCGCGACACGGGTTCGAATCCCGTCGGGGTCATTATATAAGTCTTGCTCCATTGCGTTAAAATGCGGATTTATCGCGAAAACAAGACCGTCTGATTCATTTTCGTGCGCCTGATTCCGCGCCGTTCCCGTTCTTGCCGGCGGTTGCTGCGCCTGATATTGCGCCGGGTTTTCTTGCGGTGGGCCGGCGCTTTTTTGAAGTGCGCCGCCATGAGTTTCGGATAGTGCTTGCGTTCACGCGAGCTGCCGGGGCACGCACGCCTCACTTTCACTTGGATAAATATCATTCTCCTTGATCCCCACCGAAGAGGGTACCCGCTGTAATTTACGTCGTGCCTTTGCCTTGAATTGAAACTACACGCATCGCGGGCATTTTTTGATCTCCCGCGCATAGTCCCTATATTGCATTCGGACGTCGAGACGTTGAACCGAATCGCATCCAACTTACGGAGACATATTATGATTACGCTAGCTGATGCCCGCCGAATTATCGCCGCCGCTGAAGTCGAAGCAGACAAACAGGGCCAGCCCATGAACATCGCCGTGGTCGATGCCGGTGGCAACCTGGTTGCCTTCTCGCGAATGGATCGCGCGTGGATGGGTAGCATCGACATCGCGATGAAGAAGGCCTGGACGAGCCGGGCGTTTGATATCGACACCAAATCGCTCAGCAAATTTACCCAGCCGGGCCAGGATTTCTACGGCCTTCACGTCAGCAACGGCGGCAAAGTGATGATCTTCGCCGGCGGCATACCGCTGAAACGCGCCGATGTCGTGGTTGGCGCGATTGGTGTGAGCGGCGGCTCGGGCAAGCAGGACCATGCCGTCGCGGAGGCTGGAGTAAAAGCTCTTTGATGAATGAACGTGACTAACGCCAAAACCGGCAAGCAGCCTGCGCCTTCGTCTGGAAGCTGTTTAAAGGGGACCTGGCTTTTGGAATCGTCATGACGCAAGGATTGATTCAGAAGGAGATGGCCGACGCCGTGGCCCATCAGAAGGCGGGGCGGCTGGTGGAAGCAGAGCGGGCGTGCCGGCGGATTCTGGAGAAATCGCCGAATCAGCCGGGGGTGATCTACCTTCTGGGTTATGTCCTTTTTGAGGCGAAGCAATTCGCGGCGGCGGTGGAAGTGCTGCGGCACTGTGTTGCCACCGCGCCGCAATTGGTGGGGGCGTACAACATTCTGGGAATGGCGCTGCGGGAATTGGAGAAGTTTGACGATGCGATTCCCTGTTTTGTGAAGGCATTGCAGCTCAAGCCGGACGCGCCGGAAATTGTCAATAACCTGGCGAACCTTTTTGCCGAGACGGGAAAATACGAACAGGCGATTTTAGGTTTCCACAAGGCCATCGCACTGCGACCCGGGTATCCGCCCGCCCATACAAATCTTGGCAATGCGCTGTCTAAGATGGGGCGGTTTGATGAGGCGATCGCGCAGCATCAGCGCGCCTTGGCGCTGGATCCGAATTATGTGCAGGCGCATTTCAATCTCGCCAACGCGCTGGCGGGTAAAAACCAGATGGATGAGGCGATCGTCAGCTATCGCAAGGCTCTGGCTTTCCAGCCCACGCTTACCACCGCCATGCAGAACCTGGGCAACGCCCACCTGGAGATGGGGCAACTGAATGATGCGGTAAATCTGTATGTGCGGGCGATGACAATACAGCGCGATAAGCCGGACCTGCATAGCTGCTTGCTTTATGCGATGCAGTTTGATCCGCGGGCGCGGCCGACGGATACGTTTGCCGAGCATGTGCGGTGGAATTTGGCCCACGGGGTGAAAGGCGCCAGCCAAATCAAACCATTTCCCAAAGAACCTTTGGTGGGGCGGCGGCTGCGGATTGGATATGTCTCGGCGGACTTCTACGACCATTCGGTGGCGTCATTTTTCGAGCCTTTGCTGGCGGCGCATCATGCTGATGTCGTGGAAGTGTTTTGCTATGCGAATGTTGCCCGGCCTGACGAAACCACGGCGCGGTTGCAAAAGCTGACCCCTCACTGGCACGATATTGCTGCCATGACCGACGATGCGGTGGCCACGATGATTCGCGGGCATGGAATTGATATTCTCGTCGATCTTTCCGGGCATACGGGGCATAACCGGTTGATGCTGTTTGCCCGCAAGCCGGCGCCGGTGCAGGTCACCTATCTGGGGTATCCGGACACGACGGGATTGAGCGCGATTGATTATCGGATTACCGATGCACTGGCTGATCCGCCGGGGATGACGGAGAAATATCATTCGGAGAAATTGGCGCGAATGCCGGAATCGTTCTTGTGTTTCAGCGAACCGAGGAATGCGCCCGCGGTTGGCCCGCTGCCGGCGGCAGCTTCGGGGAGCGTTACTTTTGGGTCGTTCAACGCGGCACAAAAGAGCAATGCGGATGTTGTCGGCATCTGGGCGGCCATTCTCAAGCAAGTTCCAAAATCCCGCATGATGTTTAAGAGCAAGGGATTGAGTAATGCTTCGGCCAGGAAATGGCTGCTGGATCTATTTGCAGCTCGCAGCATTGGCCCGGAGCGCATTGTGCTGCGAGACTGGATCGCGGGGAAGGCCAGCCATCTGCTGCTCTACGGAGAGATTGATATTGCACTGGATACGTTCCCTTATAACGGGACGACCACGACCTGCGAGGCCCTGTGGATGGGGGCGCCGGTGATTACGCTGGCGGGGGAGCACCATCGGAGCCGGGTGGGAGCAAGCATTTTGACGAACGTGGGATTGGGGGAGCTTATCGCCAAAAATGCGGAGGAATATACGCAAAAAGCGGTTGGGCTTGCTGGAGATTTAACGAAGCTTGGGGCGATGCGGGCGGGTCTGCGGCCGAGAATGGCGAAGTCGCCGCTGATGGACGCGGGGCGGTTTGCGGGGAATCTTGAGAAGCTTTATCAGGGAATGTGGGAAGCGCGGGCGAAGTCTTAGGGGTGAGCAATCGCGGCGCAATTTATCGGGAGACGGAATCAAGAGAGGAGCAAAGTTGAGGGGCGGCTTGGAAATAGTCCAAACGCAGCATCCGCCGTTCGGCCCCTCAACTTTGCTTCTCGCCGGGCAAACAATGGCCAGAAACAATCTGGCTGGTTGCGATACCTTACGATTTGTCAGTCTAATTGTTGCACGGCTTT
Organism: Planctomycetota bacterium; assembly: GCA_030775485.1. Taxonomy (GTDB): domain Bacteria; phylum Planctomycetota; class Phycisphaerae; order Tepidisphaerales; family Tepidisphaeraceae; genus JALYJB01. The sequence continues at coordinate 105,978 of JALYJB010000011.1, forward strand.
TCTGGGAATTGCAAATCTTTTTTTATTGAGGCGCTGCGTGAAAATTGAATTGCTCATTCGCGAAGCGACCGCGAGCGACCTTGACCCGGTGTATGGGTTACGGCGGCAGCTTTATGAAGATGATGCCTGCGGGGCGGCTTGCGATATTGGGCCGGGAAATGATGCGCTGGCGGAATTGTTGAATGAGCCGGGGTTTGGGCGGCTTTGGGTGGGGTTTTTGGGGACGGAGATGGCGGGGTATGTGCTGGTGACGTTCAGCTTTAGCCTGGAATTTAAGGGGCGCAATGCCTTTGTGGATGAATTGGTGGTGGATCGGCGGATACGGGGGCAGGGAATTGGGGAAGAGTTATTGGCGTTTGCTGAGGATTGGGCGCGGGGAGCGGGAATAAAAGCGGTGCATCTGGAGGTGACGCCTTCAAATGTCGCGGCGGCATCGCTGTACCGCAAGCGGGGATATCTGCGGCATGAACGAGAGCTGTTGACGCGGTGGATGTGAGGGGGGTTAAACTGTAACTGTTCGGCGGACGGCATTTCCTTAGTCGCTGAAATTATCGTGGGCAATGGAAAGTCAAAGCTATCATGTCGGCATGATGGCAACGAACTCGTCCCTGCCGACCCGAATCCAGTATCAGGTCCAGGCTGAGTTGAAGGCTGGTGAAAAGCAAATCTGGGCTGGATCGCCCAAGCCCCCTGGCCGGTCGCAGCGACTCGGAGGCGCGTTGTTCCTGTTCCTGGCGGCGGCGATTTTTGCCATCATTGGGAACCACAACGAATCGCGCGTAGCGGTGAATCATCGGGGGTTTCCAATCTACATCGTGCCATTTCTTCTATTGGGTTTATTGATATTGATTTCCCCGATAATCACCAGTGCATTGGGTGCCTGGAGCCTCTACGTAGTCACGGACCGCCGAGCAATCATTTTCAGAGGCAACCGCTTTAGCTCCGCCTCTGCTGACAGCTATACGTCGGATCGCCTGCAAGAAATTGGGCTCGTTGAGCGGGATGACCAAAGCGGCGATTTGATATTTGCGCGATACCCAGGCACGAACGGCTCCACGTCCAACCGTGGATTTCTGAGAGTTGAAAACGTGCGTGATGTGGATCAATTAATCCGAGACGTACTGCACGGACAGCGCCTGAGCGAATGAATAATGAACGGCAGTTTCGCGCGCTCCCATGGGAATCTCCTGGTATCTTCCATGTTGCGCAATTCCGCGGAGCGAAGCTGCGATCCGCCGAATGATTACTTTAAATTCGAAGCTGGCGCGAGAACTTTCTCCGGCGGGATAACAGGAGCATTGATCCGATTGTTCCGAGTGCCAGGGTCGATGGCTCTGGGAGGCTGGCGATTTGGCGGTCCCAGGCGGCGATCTGGCTTTGGGAGATACCGAAGCTTGCGGCGACGGCGTTGTATTGGGCCAGCTCCAATGGCGTCGCTCCCGAACCATCGCCGCCGGTCACGCCCTGGCCGAAATTGTTGCTTAGGATGACGAAGTCTGAGAAGTCCACGCCTGAGTCGAAATTGAAATTACCCTGGTCCCAGTTGGTGTAGGTGCCGCCGAAGTGGTTGCTTAGGATAACGAAGTCTGAGAAGTCGACCTTGCCGTCGAGGTTGGCGTCGCCGGCGTAGGCGTAGGTGACCAGTTCACTGCCGGCGGCGAGGGTACCGCCGGGCGCGTTTGCGGAGTATCCCGGGGGCAAGTTTTTCACCACGCCATCAGCGCCGTCGGCGAAAGCAACGGAGTGATGCGCGGGATCATTAAAGGCGTTTGCGCTGGTAATGCCGGTCGAGCCGTTCCACAGCGCGTTGCCGGCGTTGTAGCCGTTGGAGATGTAGTTGCGGATGGTGGCGTTGGGGCTGGGGTTTGTTCCATAGTTGATTGTCAGGGCGCTGTTATTGAGCTTGAGCAATCCGCCGGGGGCGATCTGCAGGCTGCCGACGGAATCATAGGCGTGTGACGCGATGGACCCGGTCACGGTTGCAGCGCCGGTTCCAAAGATGGTCAGGGTTCCGGAAACGCTGAAGCTCCCGCTGCCGCTGACATTGAATGTCCCCTTGCTGGCCGATGCGCTACCGACGTTTAGTGTGTTAGCGGTGAGCGCGCCGCCGCTGAGGTTATAGGTTCCGGTCGAACCGCTTGATACGGCCAGGCTCAGTCTGTTACCGGTAATCGTATTGCTCCCCCCGGACTGGTTGAAAGTGCCGATTCCAGAGAGGCCGACGTCTTCGAAGCCTGGAGTGCTGAGGCTTCCCGCAGAAAGCACGTAGGTTCCAGTGGCGCCGGCGCTAAAGCCAATGTACATGAAACTGTTTTGGACAAATGAATTGGTCCCCCCGGACTGGTTGAAAGTACCATTACTGCCGCCAAAGGCGCCGAGGTATTCACCAATTGCGTTGGTCAGGCTTCCGCCCGAGAGCGTGTAGGTTCCGGTGGCACCGGCGTAATAGCCAAGGTACAGGTCGGCGAAGTTGGCAAATGAATTGGTCCCCCCGGACTGGTTGAAAGTGCCGGCGCTGTTATAGCCAACATATTCGACGCTGGTGGCGACGCTGGCGCCGTTGGTGATCGTCAGGCTCCCGCCCCCGTCAACGTAGAGGTACGAATTATTGGAAACTTGCAGGGTTTGACCACTGCCCAGCATCAGGCTGGTCCCAAGCGGTCCACCGCTGCCGACGGTGAAGCTGGAACTGGTGATATTGAGGGTTCCGGTGTTCCAGGTGAGATTGAACGGGGTTGGCAGGGATGCGGCGTTGATGGCGCCGCCGTTGAGGGTGAATGCGGAAGTGCCCACCGTCCCGCCGGTCCAGTTGAAGGTCCCCGCTGTATTCACGCTGACCGACGTGGCATTCAGCTTGCCGGCGGAGAGGCTATAGGTTCCGGTCGAAGCGCCGAACTGGGCCAGGGTCAGTCCACTCATCGTATTGGTCCCGCCGGACTGGTTGAAATTGCCGATTCCGAAGAAGCCGATGGATTCGCTATCGGCGCTCAGGCTTCCCCCCGAGAGCGTGTAGGTTCCGGTCGCACCGCCGACCTGGGCCAGGGTCAGTCCACTCATCGTATTGGTCCCGCCGGACTGGTTGAAAGTGCCGATTCCGAAGACGCCGATGGATTCGCTTTCGGCGCTCAGGCTTCCACCCGAGAGCGTGTAGGTTCCGGTGGCGCCGGTGTTACTGCCAACGACCAGGTTGCCGCCGCTTTCAAGGGAATTGGTCCCCCCGGACTGGTTGAAAGTGCCGATTCCGGAGAGGCCGACCTCTTCGATGCTTGCATTGCTAAGGCTTCCGGCAGAAAGCATGTAGGTTCCAGTCGCGCCGGGGTTGTAGCCAACGTATAGGTAACCGCGGCTGGCAAGCGAATTGGTCCCGCCGGACTGGTTGAAAGTGCCGGTGCCGGTATTGCCGACATATTCGTTCCCGCTGGCGGCAACGCTGGCGCCGTTGGTGATCGCCAGGCTCCCGCCCCCGTCAACGTATAGGTTGTACGAACTATTGGAAACTTGCAGGGTTTGACCACTGCCCAGCATCAGGCTCGTTCCCAGCGGTCCACCGCTGCCGACGGTGAAGCTGGAACTGGTGATATTGAGGGTTCCGGTGTTCCAGGTGAGATTGAACGGGGCTGGCAGCGATGCGGCGTTGATGGCGCCGCCGCTGAGGGTGAATGCGGCAGTGCCCACCGTCCCGCCGGTCCAGTTGAAGGTCCCCGCTGTATTCACGCTGACCGACGTGGCATTGAGCGCGCCGGCGGAGAGGCTATAGGTTCCGGTCGAACCGCCGACCACGGCCAGGTTCAGTGAACCCATCGTATTGGTCCCCCCGGACTGGTTGAAATTACCGATTCCGAAGACGCCGACGTCTTCGGCACCAGCGCTGAGGCTTCCAGCCGATAGCACGTAGTTTCCGGTGGCACCGGGGTTATAGCCAAGGAACAGGGTGGCGCCGCTGGCCAGGGAATTGGTCCCCCCGGACTGATTGAAATTGCCATTACTGCCGCCGAAAAGGCCGAGGTATTCCGAGTTTGCGTTGGTGAGGCTTCCGCCCGAGAGGGTATAGGTGCCGGTCGAACCGCCGTAATAGCTAACGTATAAATTGGTGCTACCGCTGCTAAAGGAATTGGTCCCGCCGGACTGGTTGAAAGTGCCGGCGCCTGCGACGCCTACGAATTCGGTGAATGCATTGGTGAGGCTTCCCGCGGAAAGCATGTAGGTGCCGGTGGAATTGCTGCTATTGGCAAGGAGTATGCCGCCACTGTTGGCCAATGAATTGGTCCCCCCGGACTGGTTGAAGACGCCGTTGCCGGAATTGGCGATAGTTTCACCGGAGGCGCCCACGCTCAGGCTGTTTGTGGACATGGCGAAGATATTGGTTCCACCGCTGATGCCATCAATGTGAAGCGACTGAAATGTCACGCCGGGGGTAATATTCAATGTGATCGTCTGACTGCCGACGAAGGAGTTGGTGATGTACACATCATCATTGGAGCCTGGCAACGCGTTGGCGACCCAGTTGGCTGCCGTGCCCCAGTTTCCCCCGGTGGTGATTTTCCAATTGTCGTTGGTGGCCCATGCCCAACGATTGCCCAGCGGCGCGATGGAGCCGACGCCCACAACAGCGGCGAGCAGAATGGACCGAGTTTTGGATGCGCGGCGGCGCACCCGTTTTTGACGTGTCGGCATTTTCCTTCCCTTCACTGAGACTGAAACTGACCTGGATAACCTAAACAATCCCCTGTTGTTCCAATTCAGGGGCGAACAGGCATGGGTGAGAATATTCCATGACCCGCCTGATAAGAGCAAGCAAATTTGCGGAAGATCGGGGTTTTTAGGGATTTACGGGTATTTGTTTAACTCGACGTTAACGTATTGAGCGTCAGCGCACTTGATTTTCGGATTTTTCGGCGACGGGCGAGGAGGGCGGCGGCGGGGATTGAGAACAGTCCGGCGGATGCGGGTTCGGGAAGATTGGCGATGGTCGCATCCCAGGCGGCGATCTGGGATTGGGAGATTCCGAAGCTTGCGGCCAGGGCGTTGTATTGGGCTAGTTGTTGGGGCGTTGCGGAGGCGCCATTGTTGGTGACGCCCTGGCCGAAGTTGTTGCTGAGGATGACGAAGTCGGAGAAGTCTACGGTGTTGTCGTAGTTGAAATTGCCCTGGTCCCAGTTGGTGTAGGTGCCGCCGTAGTGGTTGCTCAATATTACGAAGTCTGAGAAATCGACCTTGCCGTCGAGGTTGGCGTCGCCTGCGTAGGCGTAGGTGACGAGTTCTGTTCCAGGCGGAAGAACTCCGCCGTTGGGGATGGCGGTGGAGATGCCTGGGGGGAGGTTGATGACTACACCATCGGAGCCGTCTGCGAAGGCTACGGTGTGGTGAACTGGATCGAGCGCGGCGGCGCTGCTGGTGATGGCTTTCCCTGTCCAGGGGGATGCGCTGGTGTTGTATCCTGTGGAGATGTAGGACTGGATGGCGGCGTTGGGGCTTGCGGCTGAGCCGTAATTAATTGTGAGGGCGGTGTTGGTGATATCGAGTAAACCGCCTGGGGCGATCTGGATATTGCCTACAGTGGTGTAGGCTGTGCCGGGGCTGGCGAGAGTGACGGTGCCGGTGTTCCAGATTTGGAGCGTGCCGGGGGTGGTGAGCTGGCCTGTGCCGCTGACGGAGAGGGAGCCGATGCCGCCTGGGGCGTTGGGGGTGCCACCGACGTAGATGCCGCCGCCGGAGGTCAGGGTGCCGCCGGTGAGGGTGTAGGACCCCGTAACTGTATTGGTGCCGGTGTGGGTGTTGCTGGTGCTGGGGATTGCGATGGCGAGATAGGAACTCCCGAGCAAAGTGTTGGTGCCACCGGATTGATTAAAAATTCCAGTGCCGGTTTGGCCAACAATCTCGTATGAGCCAGTGTTTAAGTTGAGGTTTCCTGCCGACAGGGCGTATATGCACGGAAGAAGGAACGTGAACTCTGAAACAGTCAAGCCAGATGTTGTGTTTGTGCCACCCGTCTGATTGAATTTATCCGCTCCATAACCTTCAAGTCCGACAGCTTCATTGCGCGTCGCTAAATTCCCACCCGACAAATTGTAGGTGTCAGATCCTCCATTTCGACCAACATAAATTGTAAATGGGTTGTTTGTCCCGCCCGATTGGGTGAAAGTACCTAAGCCGCTCCAGCCAATTTCCTCTACGCTCAGGCCGGATCCCAAAATGCCGTTGGAAAGCGTGTAGGTTCCCGTGGCGTTACTCCCAAAACCCAGTCGTAGATAGGGAGAGAATTGGAATGTTCCACCGGACTGGTTGAAATTGCCGGTTCCCATGTATCCGACGTACGCAGCATCATACGATGTATTTACATTTAGCAATCCGCCTGAAAGCGTGTAGAAGCCTGTACTTCCAGCATTGTCACCCAACGAAAAGCTCGGCTGTGAGTTTGCATTCAGAGTGTTGGTTCCGCCGCTCTGAATGAAATTGCCGACGCCGTTAAAACCGATTTCCTCGGAGATCGCGTTTAACTGTCCGCCGCTCAATGTGTAGGTGCCCGACGATCCGAAATTTTCTCCAAGAGACAAATTGATTAGATTTGGAACCCCATTGTAGGAATTTGTGCTCGTGGACTGGTTGAAATATCCAGTCCCTGAATAGCCTATGTACTGCGTACCAAAATAGAAATTCCCTCCGGACAGTGTGTACGTTCCGTTTGAGCCTGCGGAGTAACCGAGGTAAATCGTGCCGGGCATCGAGTTGCCCTGACTGTTGCTCCCCCCGCTCTGATTGAAAACGCCGACGCCGTTGGCACCGATATATTCCGCCGTGCCGACTGTGAGGGTGTTGGTGGACATCGCGAGGACGTTGGTGCCGCCGGTGGTGGCATCGACGGTGACGGAGTTGAAGGTGATTGCTGGGCCGGCGTAGTCGTAGGTGATGGTTTGGGTGCCGGTGTAGGCGTTGGTGATGTTGACATCCTGGTTGGCGGAGGGGGCGTTGCCGGTGGACCATTGGGTGTTGTCGGTCCAGTTCCCGCTGGTGGTGCCGATCCAGCTATCGGTGTCGGCGATGGCGGCGCGACTTAGAGGGAGGATGACGGCGCTGGCGGCCAGGGCGATGGCTGCTAGTTTGCGGTGCGCGCGAACGGGGTTTTTGGGATTGTTGCGAATCATGGGTTTTCGAAAAGGTGCTGAAGGTGGAGATTTCCGGCTCCCCCTGACTGAGTGGAATTATAGATGAATTTCTCGAAAATACACTTGGAAAATTGGCTGCACTATTTGTGGGGGGACCGAAAAATGGCGAGTTTTTTTGATATATTTGAGAAAAAAACGCGTCTATCCTGCTTTGGCGTGTCCTGGTTATGATGAATGTGCGAGGAAACGGGGGAACTTTTTTGCCCGAGAGGGCTAAGGGAAGCAATTATGCGTAAGACATTTGTATTTGGATCACTGGTTCTGGGAAGTCTTTTGGTTGCTGGTTGCGACAGCAAGGACAACACGCCTGTGGCTGTCCCGGCGGCGAATTCTTCGACCTCGACGACACCGGCGATGCCGAGCGTTGATACGACGAAGATGAATCAGGCGGTCGATAATGCCAAGAGCACCGCGACTGATGCGATGAACCAGGGCAAGCAGGCGGCGAGCGATGCTGCCGACAAGGCTAAATCGGCCGTTAATGATGCTACCAACCAGGCGAAGTCAACAGGCGCCGATGCCGCCAACGAGACGGAAGCGCAGCTGCTTTTGAGCCAGGTGAAGGATTACATTAAGCAGAACAAGCTGACGGATGCGGACACAGCGTTGACAAAGCTGGAAGGCATGAAGGGAAGCCTGCCGCAGTCGATGCAGGATGAGATTACGGCACTGCGAACGCAGCTGAACAGCGCCAAGAGCCTGCTGGGCGGCAGCGGCCAGGGCGGAACGCCGGCGATGCCTTCTCTGCCGAAGTAATTTGGTCTGACTCGTGTCGCTTCAGCGAATATTTTAGCCGTCGCGATTGGCTGTTGCAGTTTCAACATTGTGAACTGCAGCAGCTTGTCGCCACCGGTGATGAGCGTTTGGCAATCTTTATCTGATAAGGACGGGGGTGCAGCCTGAAATTCCGGCGATTTATCGTTTGCGCCATCAGGGTCATACCTATCTCATTCGCTTTGTGACTAACGAATAGGGCGTGAGTGGCATTCGTGTTGGGAGCCGAGTCATCAATCCTTTGTAGGGGCCAACACGGAACGAAATCTGCAAAAACCAGGGTTTGGCCGATTGGGCGCTGATGCCGTAGAATTCCCGGCACATTCATGACTGCCTCCCCCAGCAAACCATCGCTAAATATTCTTGTCGTCGATGACGAAGCCAACATCCGGCGGCTGCTTACTGTCGCGCTGGAATCTGATGGGCATGTTGCGACGACGGTGGGGAACGTGCAGGGGGCGGAGGAGGCTGCTGGGGCGCGGGCGTTTGATCTGGCGTTTGTGGATTTGCGGCTGGGGCTGGATCGAGGCTTGGATTTGATCCCGCGGCTCATCGATCATAGCCCCTGGATGAAAATCGTTGTCATCACCGCGTATGCGTCGGTGGAGACGGCGGTGGAGGCGATGCGCCGCGGGGCGGCGGATTATCTTCCTAAACCGTTTACGCCTGACCAGGTGCGGCTTTCGATTGCGCGGGTGATGAAGATTGCGGCGCTGGAGCAGAAAGTGGCGGGCCTGGCTGGCGCGATGGCGGAGGCGGATGCGGAAATTGATTTGAACAGTGCCAGCCCGCGCATGCAGCAGGCGATTCGTCTGGCGCGGCAGGTGGCGGATTCTGATGCGACGGTTTTGCTGCGGGGGGAGAGCGGGACGGGCAAGGGGGTTTTGGCGCGGGCGATTCATCGGTGGAGCAGCCGCGCGGCGATGCCGTTTGCGACGATCTCCTGTCCGGCGCTGTCGCCGCAATTGCTGGAGGGGGAACTTTTCGGGCATGTGAAGGGGGCGTTCACCGGCGCGGTGCGGGATAACCCGGGGAGGATCGCCACCAGCGAAGGGGGGACTCTTCTGCTGGATGAGATTGGGGATCTGCCGGCGGAGTTGCAGCCGAAGCTGTTGCGGTTTATTCAGGACCGGGTGTATGAGCGGGTGGGGGATTCGATCACGCGGCGAGCGGATGTGCGCGTGTTGAGCGCAACGAATATCGATCTGGAGCAGGCGGTGAAGGGGGGGAAATTTCGCGAGGATTTGCTGTATCGCATCAATGTCATTCAAATTGAAGTGCCGCCGCTGCGGGAGAGGCCGGAGGATATCGCGGCGATCTCCCAGCGGCTGTTGGCAGCACTGAGCCGGCGAAGGCCCATTGCGGGATTCAGCCCAGAGGCGATTGCTACCTTGGCGGCATATTCCTGGCCTGGAAATGTTCGCGAGCTGCGAAATGCAATCGAGCGCGCTTCGATTTTATGCAATGGTAATTTGATCGGCGTAGATCATCTTCCGGCTTCCATTGCGGCGCGAGCTTCGGGTGGGGAGCCGGCGCTGGGCGATCCTGTTTCGGTGGATCAGATTGAGGCGGTGCACATCCGCAGGTTGATTGCCCGGAGCAAGTCGCTGGAAGAGGCGGCAGGGGCACTGGGGGTTGATGTCGCGACACTCTGGCGCAAGCGCAAGAAATACAACATATAACTGGACACAATCGGGAGTGGGCCAATCGTGCAGTTCTGCAAGATGACCGTCTCAGCCACATTGCGTAGCTGCAATGAAATCCGCATTTGATCACTCCGGTATTCCACTTTAACCATATTCTCAATCACGATTTACGCACAAAATTTGACGTCGGCACGCCGCTTGATCTCAAGAGGCGAGGCACTATGTTCGGACTTCGACAGAAACTTCTGGTGGGCTTCGGCGGGTTGTTGGCCATTCTTTTAATGGTTTCCGGGCTGGGGGTTGCGGTCACGGCAAGCCATCGCAGCGAGCTGGATAAATTCCTCTACGAGAATTATCGAAGTGTGCAGTATGGGCAGGGGATGGTTGATTCGATCGGGGTTTTAAACGATCTATCGAAAAACTTTGCCGGCGGGGAATTGAAGTCTTCAGGTCCAGATCTGTCTTCCCTTCGCGCGTCGGCTAACGCCGTAATCCAGCATTTCGATGAGAATCTGACCGCGGAGAACCACAACATCACACTCCATCCGGAGGAGGACCAACTGGCGGGCAGGCTAACCGCAATCTGGACCGGGGGTGAGGCAAGCCCAGCCCCAGGGCAGGCCGTGGCGGGGAATGAACAAAACCTCAGCCCGTTACGGCAGGCGTATCTCACCCTCTTCGCGGACAGTTCGTCCGTGAACCAGCGTCGCGGCGCCTCTGAGGTGATCGCGCGGAATTGGTCCGCGGCGAAGTCCCTGGCGCAATCCATCATTTCGCTGAACCTGGACAACATGCAACCGATCAACAGCCGGGTGAAAGAGCTTAGCGACAACGCCTTGCGCGCGATGATCGTGCTCGTGGGCAGCGGTGTCCTCCTTGCGGTGCTTTTTACCCTGGTCATCAGCCGCTCGATATTGGTGCCCCTTCAAACGCTTACGCGCTCGATGCGCGAAGTGGAGCATGGCAATCTCGACCTCGTGGTGCAGGTGCGATCGCGCGATGAATTGCACCAGATGGCGGAGGCATTTAATTCGATGGCGGCAAAGCTGCGCGAATTTCGCCGAACCAATAATGCCAAGCTGGAGCGGACGCAGCAATCGACCCAACTGGCCATCAATAGTCTGCCGGATGCGGTTGCGGTGCTGAGCCCCGACGGCCGCGTGGAAATGGCCAACGCCTCAGCGGAGCGAATTTTCGGGCTTCGGTCCGATGCGCGCGTTTCGGAGCTGGGCGTTGTGTGGCTTTCCGATTTGTATCAGACCGTGACGCGCGATCTTCTCCCCATCGAACCCCGCGGATACGAGAATACCGTACAGGTGTTCGATGAGGGCGGGGGAGAGAAATTCTACCTGCCGCACGCGGTGCCAATTTTAGACGACCAGCGGCAGCTTCTGGGGATCACGATTGTTCTGGCGGATGTGACGAACCTGCGCCGCCTCGATGAGATGAAGAGCGGCCTGCTTTCGGTGGTTTCCCACGAACTCAAGACACCGCTGACCAGCGTGCGCATGGGCGTTCATCTGCTGCTTGAGGAGCGCATTGGAGCATTGACGGCATCACAGAACGACATTGTGGTGGCGATCCGCGATGACGCGGACCGGCTGCACCGCATCATCGAGAACCTGCTGGATATGGGGCGCCTGGAATCTGGCGGGGCGCTGATCGACCTGAAGCCCGTGGACGCGGAGAAGGTGATTAGCGAGGCAATCGAGCCCCTGTCGGCTTCCTTTCGCGATCGGGGGATCGCGCTTGCGACCGAGGTTGCCGGCGAAATGCCGCGAGTCATGGTTGATCAGGCGCGGATCAACCACGTCTTCAATAACCTTCTGGGTAACGCACTGCGTTACACGCCGCCCGGCGGTAGTGTCACCGTCTCAGCCGGCCTCGCGGAAAAAGGAATGGTGAAATTTAGCGTCGAAGATACCGGGAAAGGAATTCCACCGGCCTTTTTGCCCCGGGTATTTGAGCGATTCTTTCGCGTTCCGGGGCAATCATCCGAAGCGGGGGCCGGACTCGGGCTGGCGATTGCCAAGGACATCGTGCAAGTGCATGGCGGCACGATCTCGGTGGAAAGCACGCCGGGTGAAGGAACGAAATTCAGTTTCCTGCTGCGGCAGGAGGAAATAGGCGAAGCCAGCGGAAAGCATCGAACAAATAGTGACGGCGCCAGGACAACCGCGTCTGGCCGAGCCGAGGTTGTAAACACATGACAAACCAACCCGCATCAATTCTGGTAACCGACGATGAAAGCAATATCCGCATGATGCTGCGGACAGCGCTGAGTTCCGAAGGATATGCCGTTGAAGAAGCATGCAATGGGCGCGAAGCGCTGGATGCAATTAGCCGTCGCGTCCCCGACTTGATGGTGCTGGATCTTTCGATGCCCGTAATGGATGGGATGAGTGTTCTGGAGCAACTGAAGACCCTGGCGGGGGGAAGGCCCCGGGTCATCGTGTTGACGGCCTATGGATCGATTCCAGCGGCGGTGAAGGCAACGCGCCTGGGCGCGATTGATTTTCTGGAAAAGCCGATCACGCCCAAGGATCTCCGGGAATGCGTCGCGGCCGCGCTGGAGGCGCCTCCCGCGGATTCGATCGCGGTGATCGATCAATATGAGCGGGGATACGCGGGGGTGCTGGATCGGGTCCGGAAATCCTTGCGAATGGCGGATTATACAAGTGCGGAATCGTTGCTGATGCGCGCGGCGGATTTGTCGGCGAACGATCCGGCTTACTTCAATCTGCTGGGCGTTCTCTACGAAGCGCGCAAGCAATGGCGCCTGGCCCGAAAGTTTTATGACAAGGCATTATCGACGGGGAAAGAGGACAAATCCGCGCTGGCCAACCTGCGGCGATTGTCGGAGCTGCAGCGGTTTGGAAAGACAAGTGAGCCGGTTGCCCTGGGAGATGACATAGATATCTGGTTTGCCAAGTTGCCGGACGAACCTCTGCAACCAAGGCATTGAAGTAAAAATAAGCATCGCCGCTAACGGCTGTCGTTTGCCGCGATGCGTTTGAATAGATCGGAAAGAATGTCATGAGCATGGAACTATTGTGCATCGCGTTACCGGTTGGAATTCTCATTTTGGGCATCGCGTACACGTACGCATGCGGGAGACTTTGAGCCATGAGTGCTGAAAATGTGCTTGTTGGAATTATTGCCGTTGGACTGATCGGTTACCTGGTAGTTGCATTGATCCGTCCTGAATGGTTCTAAGCGGGGCCTTAAGGCTTTTCGTTTCGACTTGTTGTTTGCTTTCTGAGATTCGATATGAACGCAATAGGCTGGTTACAACTCGTTTTCTACGTCGTCGTGTTGCTCGCGATCACCAAACCGATCGGTCTTTATCTTGTGCGGGTGCTTGATCCAGCAGGAAAGACCTTCCTCGATCCGGTGGTTAAGCCGATCGAGCGGCTCTTCTACTGGCTATTCCGCGTCGATCCGCGCAAAGAGCAGAATTGGAAGCAATACGCTTCTGCCATGCTGATCTTCAGCCTCGTTTCGATGCTCTTCACCTACGGCATCCTGCGGCTTCAATCGCATTTGCCGTGGTATGGCAATATTGATCCGCTCACGAACAAGACCGCGATGACGCCGGATCTGGGGATGAACACCGCTGCCAGTTTTACCACCAATACCAACTGGCAGAGCTACCCCGGCGAAACCACGATGACGTATTTTTCGCAGATGGTTGCGCTGGCATCGCACAATTTCTGGTCGGCGGCGGTTGGCATTGCCATCGCGGCAGCGTTCGTGCGGGGAATCGCCCGCGATAAATCCGGCGTGATTGGAAATTTCTGGGCGGACCTGGTTCGGCTCAATCTCTACCTGTTGCTGCCTATTTGCATTGTTTATGCGGTGGTTCTGGTGTCGCAGGGGATGATTCAGAATTTTTCTTCGTATCAGCAGCTGAACATGCTGGATCAATCCGGCGCTTCGAATGGGCAGGCTGTGACGCAAACCATTCCGATGGGGCCGATGGCTTCGCAGGTTGCCATCAAGATGCTGGGCACCAACGGCGGTGGGTTTACCAACGCGAACGCGGCGCATCCTTATGAGAATCCGACACCTCTGAGCAATTTCCTGCAGATGCTTTCGATCTTCGCCATTCCCAGCGGGCTGACTTATTACCTGGGACGAACCGTGAAGAGCCAGGCACACGGTTGGGCGGTGTGGACCGCGATGTTCATTCTGTTCATGGTCGGCGCGCTCGTTTGCTGGTCGGCGGAATCCGCCGGCAACCCGCGCATGACACAAGTAGGCGTCTCTGCCTCTGATGGCAACATGGAGGGCAAGGAGGTTCGGTTTGGAATCTTCAGCTCCGCGCTCTTTGCCACCATTACTACTGATGCATCCTGCGGCGCCGTCAACGCCATGCATGACTCATTCACGCCGCTGGGTGGTTTGGTGCCGCTGTTCAACATCCACCTCGGTGAAGTTGTGTTCGGCGGCGTGGGCGCCGGGCTGTATGGCATGCTGGTGTTTGTGGTAATCGCCATTTTCATCGCTGGGCTGATGGTGGGCCGCACACCAGAATATCTGGGGAAAAAGATCGAGGCGTATGACATTAAAGTCGCCTCGCTTTCCATCCTGATTTTGTCGGTGATTATTCTCGGATTCACGGCCTGGGCGTGCGTCTCGCCCTGGGGGGCTGCGGGTCTGAACAATAGCGGTCCGCATGGCTTCAGCGAGATGCACTACGCCTACACGTCGGGTGCTGGTAATAACGGCAGCGCATTCGCGGGCCTGACAACGAACACCCCCTGGTGGAACAACACCTTAACATGCGACATGTTGCTCGGCCGGTTTTTCATGATCATTCCAATCCTTGCCCTCGCGGGCAATCTGGCCAGCAAGCGAAAAATTCCAATTGGGGCGGGCACATTTCCCGTCACTGGCGGAACCTTCGTGCTTCTTCTGATCGGCACGGTCATCATTGTCGGCGCGCTGACGTTCCTGCCCGCGCTGAGCCTGGGGCCGATTGTTGAACACTTTCTAATGCGTGGATCGGGTCCGCTTTACTAAGCGTTTCAAGAAACCCATCAAGATTAATTGACACTGTTTAATTGAGGTCGCAATGACTGCCACGTTAACACAACCCGCCGCAAAAACTGAATCGACGCCGAAGGCGCGCAAGCGCTCGCTATTTGATCCCGAGATCACCATCCCGGCAATTGGAGAAAGCTTCAAGAAGCTTTCTCCGCTGTACATGGTAAAGAATCCCGTCATGTTCGTGACTGAAGTCGGGGCGGCGGTCACCACCATCGAACTGTTCTTCGCCCGCGCGCATCACGAGCCCGTGCGATTTGTTTTGCAGATCGCCATCTGGCTTTGGTTTACCGTCCTGTTCGCCAATTTTGCGGAAGCAATGGCCGAAGGGCGCGGCAAGGCCCAGGCAGACACCCTGCGCAAGAGCCGAACCAAGGCATTGGCCAACAAGCAAATGCCCGACGGGTCGCTGGTAACAATCCCAGCCGAACAGCTTCGAAAGGGCGATTTCTTCGTCGTCGTCGCCGGCGAGATTATTCCCGCTGACGGCGAAATTCTGGAAGGGGCGGCAACGGTAAATGAATCGGCCATCACGGGTGAATCGGCGCCGGTGATTCGCGAAGCGGGTGGCGATCGATCCGCCGTTACGGGTGGCACCACTGTTTTGTCCGACCGCATCAAGTGTAGCGTTACCGCCAATCCCGGTGAATCGTTCATGGACCGAATGATCGGCCTGATCGAAGGCGCCAAGCGGCAGAAAACACCGAACGAAATTGCGCTGAATATTCTGCTGGCGGCCCTGACGATTATCTTCTTAATTGTCATCATTACGCTGAAGCCTTACGTCATCTACACCGGAACTTATGTTTCGGCGGATGCTCAAATACGTTTAATATCCTCAACTTCGGTAACTGTCCTGGTCTCACTTCTGGTTTGTTTGATTCCGACGACCATCGGCGGCCTGCTTAGCGCCATCGGCATCGCGGGCATCGATCGCATGGTTCAGCACAACGTGCTGGCGATGAGCGGTCGCGCCGTTGAAGCAGCGGGGGATGTGGACGTTCTGCTGCTCGATAAGACAGGCACGATTACGCTCGGCAATCGCCAGGCGACGGAATTCATCCCTGCTCCTGGTGTCGAGCCGCGTGAACTGGCGGATGCAGCGCAGCTATCCAGTCTGGCGGACGAGACGCCCGAAGGGCGAAGCATTGTGGTGCTGGCCAAGGAGAAATACGGCATTCGCGGTCGTGAGATTTCTGAATTGCCCAATGCTGAATTCGTTCCGTTTACGGCGCACACGCGCATGAGCGGCGTGAATCTGGACGGCATGCAGGTCCGCAAGGGCGCGGCTGATTCAATTCGCATGTTCGTGGGCGGCGAATTCCCACCGGCGGTTGCGGAGGCCGTCAAGAGCATTTCCAGCAAGGGTGGCACGCCGTTGGTCGTCGCCAGCAGCGGACGCGTGCTCGGCACGGTTTACCTCAAGGACATTGTGAAAGGGGGTTTGCCGGACCGATTCAAGCGCTTCCGCGCCATGGGCATCAAAACGATCATGATCACCGGCGATAACCCGCTGACGGCTGCTGCCATCGCCGCGGAAGCGGGCGTGGATGACTTCCTCGCGCAAGCCACGCCCGAGGACAAGATGGCGCTGATTAAAAAGGAACAGGCCGCGGGCCACCTGGTCGCAATGACCGGTGACGGCACGAACGACGCGCCGGCGCTCGCTCAGGCGGATGTGGGTGTCGCCATGAACACCGGAACCCAGGCGGCGAAAGAAGCCGGCAACATGGTGGACCTGGACAGCAACCCCACCAAGCTGATCGAAGTGGTGGAAATCGGCAAGCAATTGCTGATGACCCGCGGCGCGCTGACGACATTCAGCATCGCAAACGACGTTGCCAAATACTTCGCGATTATTCCTGCCATGTTGATGGCCACGTTCCCGGTGATCGCGCCGCTGAACATCATGGGCCTGGAATCACCCTATAGCGCGATTCTCAGCGCCGTCATTTTCAATGCGATCATCATTATAATTTTGATTCCGCTGGCACTACGTGGCGTGAAATTCCGGCCCATGGGGGCTGCTTCAATCTTGCGGCGAAACCTCCTGATCTACGGCCTGGGCGGCGTGCTTATTCCCTTCCCTGGCATCAAGATCATCGACATCGTTGTGAACATGCTGCACCTCGTGCCGCATATGTAAGGCATGCCTTGGTTGGCGACTTTTAACACAGAAAATTCTGGAGCAGATATGGACCCGAAAAAGAGTAATCATCACGTCGAAGCCCGCACGGCTGAAGCAAGTATTGGCCGCCAGTTCATGGGGCACATTGGGGTAAGCATCGTTGCGACGCTTTCCACCGCGGTGCTGGTGTGCGGGATTTATCCAGCGGTGGTCTGGGGCATCACGCGCGTTTTGTTCCGGGATCAGGCGAATGGTTCGCTGATTTATTCAGCGGATGGAAAGACGGTGATGGGCTCGCGTCTGATCGGCCAGAATTTCTCGGATGGAAAATACTTTCATCCCCGGCCTTCGAATTCCACCTACGATGCAACCACCAGCGGCGGCAGCAACCTTGGGCCGACCAGCGACAAGTTAATTAATGGCTTGACGTCGAAAGACGATAAGGGCGTTGAAACCCTGACGTTTGACGGCGTGCGGCTGCGGGTCTTCCACTACGCCCTCGATAACGGCATCTCTTTCAAGTCGAACGTGCCCTACGACAAGTTCAAAGATGCGAAGGGGAACTGGAATGACATGGGCCTGGTCGATGCCTTCCATGATGCCAACACGCCGCTGATCTTCACTGATTTCGCCAAGGAAATTCCTGGTGATGCGGTGACCGCGTCGGCATCAGGACTTGATCCGCATATCAGTGTTGCGAACGCGCTGCTTCAGGCGGCGCGCGTGGCCCAGGCGCGCGGGTTAACCGAGGACGCGGTGAAGAAACTTGTCGATGCTAATACTGATGGACGTGACTTAGGCATGTTGGGCGATCCCGGAGTAAACGTATTGATGCTCAATCTGGCGCTGGACAAGAGCAGCGCCAAGTGACTTTGAAAGCTGCCAAGCCTCGCGAATAAAATTAGACGCTCTGGGCCGCGAGGGCCGGTTTGCCACAAACCACCTTCGCGGCTCTTCTGACGGAATCGCAGACTCGAAGGCTGCGGCTGAACTTGGGAGTTTCATGGGTGAAGATCGGGCCGCCAGTTTTTTGCAGATGATTCGCCGCTCCCAGCGCGGGCGGCTGAAGATCTATCTCGGCTATGGGCCGGGGGTGGGCAAGACCTATCAGATGCTTTCCGAAGCACACCGGCTGAAAACCGACGGCATTGATGTTGTTGTGGGCGTCGTGGAAACGCACGGCCGTGCCGAGACCGCCAAGCTGGTGGAGGGGCTGGATGTTATTCCACGGCGCTCGATGGAGTATCGCGGGATTGTCATCGATGAAATGGATGTGGATGCGATCCTGGCGCGTAAGCCGCAGGTGGTTTTGGTGGATGAGCTGGCGCACACCAATGCGCCGGACAGCCGCAACCCCAAGCGGTATCAAGATGTTCAGGAAATTCTTGAATCAGGGACGCACGTCATCTCCACGCTCAACGTGCAGCATTTGGAAAGCCTCTACAACACGGTCGAAAAGCTCCTGGGCGTGCGCGTTCGCGAGCGAATTCCAGATTCAGTGGTCACGGAGGCAGACCAGGTTGTGAACGTCGATCTCGCGGCGGAAGACCTCCAGCAACGGTTGCGCGAAGGAAAAATCTATCCCAAGGACCGGGTGGCCTCCGCGCTGGAGAACTTTTTCACGCCCTCAAATCTGGAGCACCTGCGCGAATTAACCTTGCGCGAACTGGCCTCGCAGCTCGATTCCCGCCGCCGCGGAGTGACGACGGCCGGCGTGGCGCCCGGCGGCCAGGACCAGGTGATGGTCTGTCTTTCCTCGCGCGGCCCCAACAGCGCAAAGCTGCTGCGTTATGCATCGCGCCTGGCGGGTCGACTCAATCGCAACTGGTATGCGGTATATGTGCAAACACCCAGCGAAGATCCAACGCTGATTGACGCCAGAACACAGCGCTTTTTGGGTGACAACCTTACCCTGGCCAACCAGCTCGGCGCAACGGTCTTCACATTCAAGGGCCAGGACGTGGCAGACACGATCCTGCGTTTTGCCGCGGAATATCGCGTCGGAAATGTCGTGATCGGCAAGCCACACCCACTCCCCTGGTGGAAGAGAATTATTGGTAAGCAGGGCGTTGCGGCGGAGCTGGTCCACCGGGCGCGCGGGTTGACGATCATCGTCATTGATGCCGACGAGGAAGTCGCCGTCGGGGCGGAAATGATGGCCGAATCCACCCCGACATCGAAGCCGGCGTCAGCGACAACCAAGGGCGGACAGACGCTTAGCGGCATGCTGACCGCCGATCGCGTCCTCATCTGGGATGACCCAGCCACCAAAGCCGATGTGTTTCGCAAAATGGCCAGCGCCATTACCGGCGGCGAACTCACCCGCGCGGATCAGATCGTCGCCCGCCTGGAAGAGCGCGAGAGAACGGGCTCCACTTTCTTAAACGAGGGGGTAGCCCTGCCCCACGCGCGAATTGAAACTCTGAATCAACCCGAGATTGCCCTTGGAATCACGCGGAACGGCGTGCTGGATGCGCCAACGGAAAAGCCAACGGAAGTGATTTTCATGCTGTTGTCTCCCAAGAGCGGGCCCAATGTACACTTGCAATTGCTGGCCAAGGCAAGCCGCCTGCTACAGCACAGGGAACTTCACAAACGTCTGCTCAAGGCCAAAACGCCCGAGGAGGCGCTTGCGGAGTTGCAGGCCGCCGAGACCAATGGGGCAAATCCCCCAAAGTCGGCCGGGTGATCCTCCAAATCGCAAGGCACAATTGCGGATCTCTCGTGGATGAATTCTTTCAAGATCTCGGCACGCATGCTCGAAGGCTCAACGAGTGTACCTACGAATTCCAGTTCAAATCCCAGAAATCAAGTGGGTTTCTGCAGGTTCATTGCGGCAGGGAACGCCAGATCATCATTCACCGGCTTTGGGCTGATCAAACTGGGATGGGGATTGGCTCTCTCATGCTGAAAACAGTTTGCGATCTCGCGGATAAGCATGGATTGCATATAACGCTGAAAGCGTTGCCGTTTGGTCGCAAGCCTTATCCCATGTCCCGCTCCGAGCTGGTTGCGTGGTACATGCGACATGGGTTTGAAGGGGCGCGTCGGGAATTGGAGCGATTGCCCCGGCTGGGTGCCTTGGAAGATCGGCTCGCTTAAGATGCCCTGATGGAGACGGAATCCGCGGCAGACGTATCGGCGGAAAAAGACACCAGCCGAATCGAAGCCTTCAGCGACGGTGTGTTCTCCGTCGCCATCACGCTTCTTGTGTTCGACCTCAAAGTCCCTTCGTTATCCGGCACGCCGACAACAGGCGCGCTTTGGCGGGAGCTCGGCAAGCTCTGGCCCTCCTATTTCACATTCATAACAAGTTTCTTCTCGGTGCTGATTATCTGGATGAACCACCACGCGATCTTCCGCCTGATCCGCCGCACCAATTCAATTGTGATGTTCGCCAACGGCGTGCTGTTGCTTCTGGTGTCAGCGGTTCCCTTTTCAACCGCGCTGGTCGCCCGCTACATGCAAACCCCGGCGGCCCCCGTGGCGGGGGCGATCTATGCGGGAATGTTCGTTCTGACAAACATGGCATATTCCTCCGTGCTCCTCTCTGCAAGGCGACCGGGAGTGAGTATGCCAGGCTCCGCGCCGCAGATGTCCAAACGCTTACGCAAAAGCTGGGGCGTGGGTTTCCCACTCTATGTCGTAGCAACCATCGCAGCCCCCTTTAGCATTTGGATCACCCTGGGCATCTGCACCGGACTTTGGGTTTTCTGGGCTTTGGCGACTAACGATTGAGACAATTTTCCCTCAACCGTTGCTACGATCCATAGAGCGTGTTTGCCACCGCCTTTTCGAAATCGTCGAATCGTTAGGAAAAAGGAATACCATCTGCTGCGACAAGATTCTTAGTGGATGGTCGAACGGTCGAGCTCGTAATGGTGTCCTGATGGGGGAATTATCGAAATCCTGTTGCCCGGAAAGTTATGAATTTCCAGCTCAGAATCGAGGTTCGAGGCACTAATGTCTAATTCGCCCTCCAGCATTTCCTGAGAGGCGCTAGGGCGAGGGCCTCCGAACAGATCGACCGGGGATATTTCTTTGTTCTAATAAGACTCCATGGTATCCTGTAAGTCGGGTGCTTGGGTCGCGGGAGAGATTGCGCGGTGTTGGTTTTCCGCGAATCGGCCGTATGAGGCGAGGGTTTCCAAACGAGGAATATTCGATGGGTTTGACACATCAAAGTGGTAATTCGCGCAAAGCCAGGCCCCAATCGCAACCGGCTTGCCGCCCAGTTGTCGAGCCGATGGAATCGCGCGTACTTCTCAGCGTCACCCCGGCTGCCGTCATTCTCTTCGGCCCCGGGATCAACACATTTACCGTGAATGGCAACGATGGTTCCGCCAAGCAGCCGATTGTGGTTTCATACACCGGGAAAGCCCATGTCACAGTAACGGTTTTCGACTTCGGCACAACCATCACGTCAGTTCAGATATGGCAGGAGGTCAATTTTCTCCCTGGTCTGCAGACCGCTCCCTCCAAAATGGATTACAAACTGACCGATTGCATCAATCAGGGAAACGGAGTTTGGACTGGCACGATCAAAAATTTCAAGGGAACTCCGCCCGATACAGCGATTTTGTATGCGTCGGTAACAGATATCAACGGCCAGGTTGGGGTGGCCCAGGTGAATATGCATGTCACGCTTCCCCCGCCCAAAATCTCCTGGGTTGAGATGAACCTGAATTCGGTCCCCAACAATACCTATGCTGCCGGCGCTATCTTTGCAGGCGGTGTCACGCCTCAGGTGGAAATGCTTGCCTCAGACCAAAGCGGTTCAATTGCCAAGGCACACCTGTATATGGAATCGAATGGGATCCCAGGTCTTCAACTCGGCCCGGGCGGCGATAAGGTGCTTCCGGACATGACACTGTCCCACCCGCTGTTGTATTTCCAAAACATTGACACCAGCCCTCTTAAGCCCGGAACATACACCTTATATGCCGTCGCGGACGATGGGAATTTCGGCGTCAGCGCGCCTGGGTCTGTTTCCTTTACGGTAGTTGCGGGCGCTCCTTCGCGCCTTGCGTTTATTCAGCAGCCGGTAAACACGGTTGCCGGCGCGCTTATGAGCCCTCCTGTGACGGTTGCCATCGAAGATCTCTTTGGCAATATCGTCTTGACCGACAATTCTACGGTCACCCTTGGTATTACTGATCTTGCGACGGGTATTTTGGTTGGTTCACAAACCAGTCAGGCCGTCAATGGCATCGCCAGTTTCACCTTCGCGGAATCAAACCAAAGCACCTATATTCTCACGGCTGACGAAAATCAGACGTTATTGCCAGCCGTTTCAGCGACATTTACCGAAGGCCCCTTCGGCACCCGAACAACAAACACCCTGACGGTGATGGGCACCGGAGCCAATGACAACATTCTTGTGACAACCGACGGCCAGGGTAATTTTGTGGTCAATGAGAATAATTTTCCCCAGGAAGTCTTCAGCATGGCTGGCGTTACCAGTCTGATTGTCAACGGTGGCCTCGGAGATGATGTGATCACGATCGATCCCAGCGTTAAGGTTGCAACCACCGTCAACGGTGGACCAGGCAACGACACCATCTTCGGTGGCGGTGGCTTCAATTACCTCATCGGTGGCGCCGGAAACGACGAAATCCACGGTGGGCCCGGCTCCAACGTTCTTTGGGGCGGCTTCGGCAACGATACCCTCTTCGGTGGAGCATTCCGCAACCTCATCGAAGGACGCGCGGGAGACGATCTGATTTATTCCATGACAGGAGCGGTAGATACCGTCTACGGCGGTCTGGGAAACGATACCGTGCATGCTCTGGGCACGGATAACTATCCAAACAACGATGTTGAATCAATTCTGCTGACCTGACCCCGCATTCCCACTTCGTCTTCACAAGCGAAGCGCGCTTAATACATATTCACATCATTACAATCGTCCCTGCCGCATTGCAACCGCAATCGTTGGCGGACTGCTTGTGGTGAAATCCACGGGTGGATCAATCTTTTGCTTCATTGCGATTTTGCTGGCGTTTGGATTTTTCTTCCGTAAGATTCCGACGCAGGTCGCTTCGCTGGCTTGTGGGGCTTCGCGAGTCTCATCTTTATCCATGAGTTCCTGACGCCGCGGTTCTGGGGAATCAAATCGTGTTTCTGGGAGATCATTAATGCGCGGGAAGAAAATTCGTGGAAATCTTTGTCAGGTTCGCGCCATCCTTCTCGCTACAGCAGGGACAATCGCGTTGCCGGTCGGTCAGAACGCGATGGCCATAGTCCCCGATTTCTGGATCGCCACCGGAGGGGGTAACTGGTCCGATGGCGCCAAATGGTCAAGCGGCAGCCAGCCCGGCGCCACCGATGTCTACATCACCAATGCCTTCAGTGGCGCGCAGACCATTACCTACGACTACACCGGTATCCCCGTCAACCTCAATTCGTTTACGCTCGGCAGCATCTCGGGTGGAACGGATACCTTCGTCATGACCGCCAACAATCTCGCCGTCTCAGGAACTGGTAACGAGAACATTGGGATCGTGCAGGATATCGCGAATTTCAATCAGTCCGGCGGAACTCAAAGCGTCAACGGTGGACTCTTTGTCGGTGACGGAGGCACCGGAAACTATACGCTTTCCGGCGGAAACGTTTCGGCCTTTTACGAGAGCATTGGTGATTTTGGAGGTTCCGGCAATTTCAACCAATCCAGCGGCGCAAATGCCGCGGGAAGTGGTGGTCTAAGTATCGCCAGCTCGCCATCATCAACTTCCACTTACACGCTTTCTTTGGGGAATTTAACCTCAGCCCAGGATGAAACCGTCGGCCGTTCGGGCTTGGGCAGTTTCATTCAAATGGGTGGTACCAATACCCTTGGCGCCGTCGGCAATGTCTACATCGGCCTTAAGGCCGGTGCTTCCGGGACGTACACGCTAACCAGCGGCGCTCTCGTCGTTGGCGGCGCCACCGTCGTGGCGGGAACAGCCGATGCTGCGGGAGGCGTCGGCAGCCTCACGGTCGGCGCCTCCGCTCACTTCACCTCGTCGTCACTCATCGTTTGGAAGCGTGGTCTCGTCAAACTCTCGGGTTTCGACACCACGCTTAACGCCCTCCAGATCGATCCCTCCGGCGGGCTGGTGGATGTAACAGACGGCTCATTCACGATCGACTATAGCGCCAATCCCAGCCCCAATGCCGTAATCAGCAACTACATCTCCAACGCCTATAACGTCAGTGGCACGCCATGGAGCGGCACGACCGGCATCACCAGCACGCTGGCGGATACCCACCATTCGGTGGCGTTTGCCGACGGCTCTGACGGGGTTGTGATTGGTCTGCCCGCCGGAAAATCCACGGCGATTCCCGCCGGTGGAACGCTGCCGGCCGGCAACGAACTGATCACCTACACGTTTGCTGGTGACGCCAACATTGACGGCAAGGTCGACTTCGCCGACTTCGTCATCCTCAGCAACCACTTTGGTGGAACCTTCACCAACTGGGATCAGGGCAACTTCAACTATGACTCGGGCGTTGACTTCGCGGACTTCGTCATTCTTAGCAACAACTTCGGTTTAGGCGTGACAGACAACGGCACCGGAGCCACTGCGGCACAACTGGCGCAGTACAATGCACTCGCCGCCAGCTTCGGCATCTCCGCCAGTCAGATCGCGGCATGGGATAAGTCAATCTCGGCCTTGCCTGAACCGGCGTC
>JALYJB010000012.1 GCA_030775485.1 Planctomycetota bacterium
TACCGACATTCGAATAACCGGGCGGCTGAGCCAACTGGGCATTGTCGCCCGAAGAAGGGAACGGCTTGCTTTGGGCGATCAGATAGTTGTTGGTGTCATACTCGGAAATCACCACCTGGCAATGGACCGATGAGCTGCTGATCGGCAATTCGGGGTGATCAATCTGTTTGATCGTCCGCACCACGTTGTCGTTCTGATCGACGATGGTGATCGTGCCATACCGAAGCGGATCGGTCGCGGTCTGCTGGGATTGGGTGGAGCCATCATCGTTGTAGCTTATCGTGCTGGCCACGCCCAGGCTGCTGGTATTGCCGTCGCCATTGGTGAGCGTCATCGCCCCGCCCGGCAGGTAGCCGACCTGCAAAAGCACCTTCGCGCCCTGGGTAATGCCCGTCAGGAAGTGGGGGCGGGTGAGGTCGGAATAGGCGTAGGCGTACATGGCCCCGGTGGCGGCATTGGTGAAGCCGATCAGGTCGTTGCTGCCGGAGTAGGTGTAGGAGACGGTGGTTAAACCGGTCCCCCCGGAATTAGGATAGACGATGCTGGTGATATTCGACCCGGTGCGGTTGAAGGTGACGACGGAGTTGCCATTGGAGGAAATGCCCGAATCGCCGAACGTGATCGTGTTGCCGTTGGCATCGGCTTCACTGACGATATTGCCGGAGGACGGGTCGATGGTGTAGGAGAGCCCGGCTGGAGTGGTCAGGACGAATTGCTCGCCAAACTGGGGATCCATCGGGTTGTAGGAATTGAGGCTTCCTGGATCGACGAACGCGCCGGAATCGATCTGCTGGATATAAACCTGATCGTTGCCAGCGACCGAGAGCGTGTCGTGATTGCTGGACTTCGCCGCGACGAACGCCGGCAGGAAATCGGTCGAAAACCAGGCGGTGTCAGCCGTCGGGTAAAACTTAAATTCCTCCGGCTTCTGGCCCGGAATAGTGATCCAGACGTTAGTTCCGGGCTGGAACGATGCAAAAGATTGACCGCCCGTATTGCTAAAGCCTGAATTAGCGAGGGAGGCCAGGCCCGTCACCTTTAAATTCGTGTTGCGGCCGCCCAGCGTCCATCCGTTGCCAAAATCCCCGCTGGTTCCGGCATTGAGGGAGTTATACGTCCGGGTGACGGTGATCGGGAATCCACCGGCGGAGAGGGTTACATCGTTAAAGTTCAAGCTGAAATTGCCGAGCTTGACCTGGGATTCGACATCGACGATGGCGGTTGCGGACTGCGCGGCGCCGCCGCCGGTCGGCGTTTCCGAAAGTGTTAGCAGGTATTCACCGCTGGCCAGCGTTGTTGGATCGAGTAGATATTGAAGCGTTGCCGAGCCGCTTCCGGTCAAGCTGTCCGTTTTCAGATTGATCGTTGAGCCTGTTGGATTGCCGGTGGAGGCGTCAATGGGCGTCGCGGTGAGCGCGTAGTTGCTGCTGACGGTATAGGTGAGCGTGCCGGAAATGGGCGATGATGACGTGATCGTGTTTGTGGGCGCTGCGAGCTTGACTGAGGCGGTTGTTGTTGAAGCCGGCGTGACGCCGAGTGTATTCGTAACTTGGCCGCCGTCTGAATCAGTAGCGGTCGCGACCAGATTGTAATGGTCCGTATTGGGGAAGGTGTATGCCCCAAAGCCCTTGGCATCGAGCGGGATATCCACTGTTACGAATGTGGTGGTATCCGTAATTGCCAGATTGAGACTTTGAATCGTCGTCCCGACGGCCGGCATTGCTTTCACATAAATGGGCGCCGAGGCGCCGACGATAGGATTAAGATCGAAAATATTGAGCGTGGGGCTTAGCTGCGTTCCATTCACGGTGAGCTGCAAGGTTTCGCTGACCGGGGCGGAGCGTCCATCCGTTACCGATACCAGCAGCGAATAGATTCCGGTCAGCGGGTTAGCCCAGGACAACTGTCCCGAGCCGGTATCGAACGAGATGCCCAGCAGGGAAGCATTCTGCAAGCCGCCGCCGTTAGTGACGCTTTGGAGCGTATAGGTAAGCGTATCGTGGTCTGCGTCTTTGGCGAGAATCATCGTCGAATAAGCAATTCCCTGCGTTGCTGCAAGCGGGCCGGTGGTTACAAACTTTGGCGGATGGTTGGGCACGATCGTCAGGGTGTAAACTTGTGTGGCAATCGCCCCGAGTTGATCCGTTGCCGTGATCGCCACCGGGTATTCATAGGTGGCATTCGGATTCGCGGCGTCCAAAGCGGGCGGATTGAATGTAATGGCTCCCGTTGACGGAATGATCGTCATCCCTGCGGGGCTGATGGGAAGCGCGTATTGAATCGATCCGCCCGTAAGACCTGGAACCGCATTGGCCTGATAGCTGTAAGTCTGGCCGATCGTCCAATAGGTATTTGGCAGCGTTGTGAATTGAGGGATCGGATCAACCACCGCATTCACCACTGAGATGGTAAACGATTGCGACGCTTGGGTGGGGTTTTGCGCGCTATCCACCTGTCCGTTGCCCACCGTGACGGTGAATACTTTGTTCGTTGCAGCCGGTGAATTCCAGGTTATTAAGCCGGTCGTCGAATTGATCGACATGCCCGTCGGAAGACCAGACGGATTGGCGCTAAGGCTGTAAATCAGCGGGTAATTCTGCGGATCGACCGCCATAACCTGATACGTATAAGAGGTGAAAACCGATGCCTGTCCCGGCGGCTCGGAGACAATCTGTGGCGGCAGACTCGCGCCATGCACGAGCAGCGCGATGGGCTGGGTAGCCGAAAGCCCGCCTCCTCCAATGACCTGAAGCAGGGCATTTTGCGTCCCGAATTCATCGCCGCTGGGCGTCCAGGTGACAGCTCCTGTTCCCTGATTGACCTGCATTCCTACCGGAGCCTTAAGCAGGGACCATATAAGCGGACCGCCCGCGCTGTCGGACGCGGTTGCCTGATAAAGGTAGCCATGCCCGACAGTCGCATTGATTAGGGGGGTCGAGGTGAATTGCGGTGGCGAAACGCCAGCCCATGAATCGATTGAAATTGTGAATGGCGCGGTGGTAAGGCCATACGCGTTGGACGCTTTTGCCGTCAAATTGATATTCGCGGTGACGCTGAAACCATTCGATGTATGAATAATTCCGGTTTGCGGATCGATCAGCAATTGACTGCCTTCGCTCTGCGCGACCGAACTGTCCGTGCCATTTTCCACAAGAGAATAGGTGATGGGTGATCCATCGGTGTCATGAGCAATGATCGCGGAAATATATCTTTTCCCTAAAACTGCGACCGGCGAGGGCACGCTATCAATGACCGGAGCATGTGCCGGCGGTTGGGCGGACACGGTTAAATTCAGTTGCTGATCCTGCACAAAGCCCGTCGCCGTGTCTGTGACCCGCAGATCGAACGAATAAGTTCCGGTGGTGGCCGGCGTCCAGGTAACGGTCGATCCTGACAGGTTCATGCTCGACGGCCGAATCACTTGATAACTGAAGGTGCCGGGCGCGGACATGATCACAGGATAAGTCCAGGGTGTGCCCACGAACGCCGCCGAGGGATATGACGCGATCGTCGGCTCGATGAATGCCGCACTAACCGTCACGGTGAAAGGTCTGACGAACGTTTCACCGGCAAGGTCGGTCACCTTCATAATCATATTCTGTGGACCAACCTGGCTGGCGATGGGAGTCCACTGAACCATGCCAGTGCGTGAATCCACCACCATGCCATCTGGATGGGCGGGCAGACTGAAGGTCAATAGGGTTCCGGATAAATTGGTGACTGTTGGATTGAAATCCAAGGTCTGGCCCACCGTCGCCGTCAGCGACGACGGCCCAATAGCCAACCCAGTCACTGGGACGGTTGCGTGCTGGAAACTGAAATTAACTCCGCTTACGTCAGAGCCAATAGGAACATCGACCATTTGTTCGAGAATTGCAGGGCTAGTCACCACATAGCCAGCGGGCGGTAAGGCCCCTACGGAATATCTGGCCCCGCCATTGACCGACAAACTGTATGTACCGTCAGCGTTGGCTGTAACGATCGGGTCGCCGGTTTGATAGACCCCGGAGTTGTTGAGATCGAGATAGACCTGAGGCTGGCTGCCGGTGTAGTTGCCGGCGCCCGCATAGCTTACCGTCCCGTTGATCGTCTGCGGGGAGGACGTAAGAGAGACGTCGAGTGTGAAACTTTGCGTGGCCAATCCCCCGTGGCCGTCTGTCACTTGTACCGTGACATTTACATTGGGTGAACCATTAGGAACTGGCCAAACAATTAGCCCCGTTGAAGGGTCAATCGTCATGCCGTCAGGTTTCCGCGTTAGAGAGTATGTTAGCGGATAATTATTCGAGTCGGATGCTTTCACCTGATAGGTGAAAGGAAGATTGCCACCCAACTGAGCATCGAAATAATCCAACACTCCGCGGTCATGTGCACGAATCGCAAGGAAATTATTCCCCGCACGCAGATCGGTTACCGGAATTGTAATCATTTCCGGAGAATTACTCGCGACCCCCGATTGAACTGTAAATGGTTCGGGTGTCCCGGTGACGGGAGGAACAGGAATCCCGTTGACCCACACTTCCGCATCGTTATCGATGCGGAGCGATAAATTCAGCGACTGTAATTGAACACCGGCTGGCAGGTTGAATGCGTGTACTAGCTCCAAGTCGCTGTTGATAGGCCATACATTTAGAGTGGCGATTGTCGAAGGAGTGGCGTTATTTAAATCCAAAAAATAGACTGAACCTGATTCGGGAACTCCAAACGGCGCTGTACCGGTGGCGAAACCGTTAGTAATTTGTCCGCCGTTCTGAAACTGATCTTCAATCGGTTGGCCGTTATTTTGCACGGTATTCAAATATTTCCAGCTATTATCGCCATAAGGCAGCAATGTAATATTTGACGCCGGGGAATAGGTAATGGTCGTCGGTGGCACTTGGGTAACAATTTGTACATCGGGTTGATTGGGATCGGCGTGGACAGCGATGTCGTAACTTCTTACGGCGGTGTATCCCGCGATATCGGTCGCCGTTAATGTGACATAATACGTTCCCCCGACTTCATCGGGTGTTGGCTGCCAATTAACTAAGCCCGTGGTCGAATTGACCGTGATCTGGTTGTTGGGGTGGGCGGCATTGTTAATCGACGGCGACAGAATCGAATAAGATATTACACCGAGATTATCTGGATCGATCGCCTTGGCCTGATAACTATATGCTGATGACAACGTAACATCGGTTACCGGTGTCGAAACAAATACCGGCGGTAAATCAACGTTCACCGGAACGGAAACATTGTTTTGTTGATAAATGGAAAGGGTGATGCCGGGATAGGCGCCGGTAGTCTTGTTGTCGAACGCGTCATCATCATGGTAGCTAATGGAGATTGGCTTGCCGGTTCCAACAATATCGATTGAATAAATATGATTGGAGCTGTATGCACCCCAATAAGCCGGCTTATTTTGATCGAGCACCGAATCGTTGATCGCTATTCCATAATTGATGCCGGATTGCGTGCTATTTACCTGCTGATAAATATTCGTCCCGTCAAACATATACTGAGCGTCCGCATAATACGGATTCGAGGCGATCTGAAACGCCCCCGATGCCTGCAGTTTATAGTGTACTCCAGTAGCGAGGGTTATAGTCTGGATTGTCGAGTTATCCAGCGGCATCAACAGGGATTGAATTGGTTGCGCAGCGTATGAATTAGGCGATGGCAATGAAACAGTTGCCGACACAACGGGAGAATATGCGCCGGTAAATGTACCACTGGTATCCTTAACCCTGTAGTAGTATGTCGTGCCGGGTTGGACTGAATTGTCTACCGCCAAAGTTGCGTATCCTGTCTGAAAACCGTTCCATGTATAAGGACGGGCGTTAGATGGTTCGCTCTGAATGCTGACAGTGACAGGGGCAAAATCGATGCCATTGGTAGAACGATCGAGCTCGTAGGCTCCGTTGTAAGTGTTAGTGTTCGCGTCGGTCCAACGCAAATTGATCGGTCCGCCCACGGTGGCGGTTGCTGTTAATTTAGGGGCGGATGTGTCAACGGTTATAAACGTGGCTGTTCCGCTGGCCGATGCCACGGTGCGCGAGTTACCGTCAATAAGGGCGACGGTATATGTGTAGGTTCCAGGTCCAGCAAGTTCTCCATTAGCCTTTGCTTGTATGATCCAGCCGCCCGTGCCATCAGAAATAATATTGACAGGACTGGCCGGATCGAACGGGTTATTTGACCGTTTTTCCGGTGATCCATATGTCCCCCAATTGACAACGGCTGTGTATGTGGACGCCGTAGCATCGGGTCCGGCCGTGAAATGGGCGACGGGACCGAAATAATTGAGAACGTTACCGTTCTGTTGGGCTGGAGGCAGGATCGTGATCTGGAGGTTGTCGACCGTAAGATTCACGGTGGGTGCTAGCGCTTGCGCTGAAACCGAATTGGTTTCGCCTGAATCACTCACCGGAGCAAATTGGAATCCGTCGTTGGCGGGAACGCCGCCATCAACGGATTCAGGAGAAAACGACGCGCGGACTCGGTAGTAGTAGGTTTGGCCGGATCCGACTGTCGTATCCGTGAAGTTCCTGCTGGTGCCACCGGTATAGAACGTGGTCAGATTCTGCGTAAAGTTCGGATCCGATGACCGATCGATGACAAATTGCGATGCGTCCTGCTGGCTATCCTGCCATTGCAGGACAATCTTACTGGTGGTCGTCCCGGTGACGATCAGGTTCGTCGGCGCGGCAGCAACGTTGACTGACGTCGAAGGGGCGGCATTGATATGGATGTCATCGACATAGGCGGTGTAGCTTCCCGATCCAGTATAAGTGCCCGTTAGAGTCATCGTATGTGGGCCGGCGGTGACTGGAAACGGCGCGGTTGTGAACTGAGTAAATCCGGTCTGCGTGGGTTGGAAGTTGCCAACGCCTACATCGTTTCCATCAATGAGCACCTTGAAGGTTTCGTTGCTTCCACTTGAAGCTTGAGCCGCTTCGAAGGATATGGCGTAGGTTCCTGATGGCCAATTGCCGAAAGTCTGGGTAATTGCCCCAGTTCCAGTCAGGTACGCGACGTTTGATCCCTGCGCGGCTCCGTTGGTTTGCACTCCGGTGTTCGATCCAAAGTTCCAGGAACTCGCGCCGTTTTCGAATCCGTAATTGGGCACCGGAACCGCATCGGCTGCCGCCACGATATGGACGTCACCAATGTAGGATACAAGTCTAGTATTGGTTCCGTTGCCAAGGCCGGTAAATGTGACAGTATGCTGTCCTCCTGTGACTGGAAAAGTATCCGTGGTCCAGAAATGCGACACCAAATACCAAGGGTTGTTGAGGTCGTAAAGTGGAGCGAAGCTATCGATGGATTTTCCGTCCACGAGGACTTGAAAACTTGCCCCCTGAAAGGCTTCAGATCGAAAACGCAGCGCATAAGCGCCGGCGGGGAAATAGGCGGTTTGACTAATCGATCCCTGTGCCCCGACATATCCGACTGGACCAGTCAGTTCTGAACTCCACGGACTAAGGTTGGCAAGTCCACTGTTTCCCGAAAACGACCAACCGACATTCGATTCGTCGGCGCCGCCATTTAGGGGGGAAAGAGCATCATCCCACTGATGATTGGCCAGAACCACCGATCCCAGCGTAACGTCTTGAACCTTCAGCAAGGATTGCGACGAATTGGATCCGGAAGAGGCAAATGCACCGCCAAGCATGTACGAGGTGGAGGCTAGACTCGATCCTATTTGCGCCCAAGTCGCGGTGCTGCTGGTAGCCGTCCGGCTGTTTACTTGATAGTACGCGCTTACGGAATTGCCCGTTCGGATCATTTCCACCCAGACGGCGGATGTGACACCCGTAACCTGCGTTACGGTTTGAGTAACACCGCCAGCTATTCGGGATTGAAACTCCAGATTTCCGCCGACGAGGGAAATTGCCGCGAACGGCGAAGCGGGATCGAGGCTGTTGCGAAACATGATTCCCGAAGCTGCCGCGAGGTTGGTCGTATTGGGATTGATCTGAGCGACCAGCGTTCCGTCGCCGTAATAACTCTGTTCCGCGTAGTTGAACTGGTCGGTGAGCGCGCCGAATCCGGTTCCTCCCCCCATGATGGTCCATGTGCCGTTCGAAATGCTGGTCCATATGCCGTTCGAAGGCTGTGCTTCGCCACTCCCAAGTTGCGGCGCGCCGACGCTGGTTGCCGTCCAGCCAACCGGCAGCCGTGAATTCACGGACATGTTTGTCGAATATTGAGCCTGGTTTCCATTCGGGTCGGTAAGCGTGATGGTTGGTGCGGAACTCGGAGGAGCGGCATAGGTATAGTTGCCGGTTACCCAGGCGCCCCCCGTCCCGTCTGGTACAAATGAACCTGTGGTGGAGTTACCGTCTCCCCATTGGATTGTGGGCGAATAATTAGCAAGGCTCCCAATAAAGTTGCTGCTGACATGCCCAAGGGCTCCGGTGAAGGGCGCGCCGGTTGCCGCATTGACGGCTTGCGGCGAAACGTCAGGAAATATCGCGCTATTGGAATATCCGCTAGCGCCAACTCCCCAAAAAACCTGGAAGGAGGAGGCATTGTTGGAGTTAGAAATGTTTAGAACCGCGCCGGTGCTGGTCTGATTAATGCCGTTGATGGTTGGCGCCGGAGTTACTAATGTTTCGCTCGGCGCGAACTTTTCGTTCGAGAGGTTGCTTTCTCGACCGCTGCCGTCATAGGCGCTGATCGCAAAGTAGTAGGCTGAGGTTGTGGCGGGGAAGTTGGCATCCAGGCTGAATGTGTTGCCAACGTCTATACTTTGGGTGTAATTGTCGGTTGAAGGGCCGAAATGAACAATATACCCCGTCGAGTATGAGACCGAGTTCCAAGTCAAATGCACCTGGCTGTCGGCTCCGGTTGCAGAAGCTATGACCGGTTGCGACAGTCCATTCATCACAGTCATCGTGACACCATCGACAAACGCGGCATACGTATTGAAGGTGCCATCGTTGGGATTCGGGAGACTAAAAGAAATGTTGTAGTTGGCGGCTGTAGTAATATCGTATTGCAGCGTATAGAGAGTGAAACTACCGGCGGCGCTGGTCCAGGTGTTAGCGGGGGTTAGATACTGGTTATTGCCATCGATCAATCCCGCGCTGAGGGTTTGACCGTCAGGTGAGGCGGCATAGAAACTGAGGTAATAGCTAGAGTTCCGAAGATAGATGCTTTGGGTAGCTGAGGCCCCTGACCAGGAATCCATCCATCCTGTGCTGGCATCAACCTCGTAATTGGAATCCAATTCGAGTAAGTGGGCGCTGCCGTCGGGGGGGGTATACCAGCCTCCGGAGTTCGCGTTATCGCCCGTATTTACTGATCCACGGTTGAGCGTCCAAGCACTGGAATCGGCAGATTCAAATCCCCCGTCGATGACCGCTCCAGAGACAAATTGAGCTAAACTGTGCTTTCGGGACGATGGCGCGCTGAAATCACCTTGACTGTCTGACGCGGTCACTGTGAAATAATTCGTGACGGTGCTGTTCAACGAGACCGTATAGCTAGTTGTGTTCTGAGCATCTACGGAGTTATTTAACGCATCTGTCGTTGTTCCATACTTAATTGTGTAATCGGTGGCGCCCGCGACAGGGCTCCAATACAGCGTAACCGCTCCCGGACTCGATCCCGCGCTGTAGAGGGTGGGCGTAGCGAGGGTTGTGGATGGTCCCGGAATTGCAACCGCAGCGGGGACTTGGTCGCTGGTTTGGTTGCCGATGGAATCAGTTGCCGTGAAGCGATAAGGCGTGCTCGGCGTGCTCGCCAGCGGATGCCCGGTAGAGCCAATCGTCACTATCTCCGAATCGGACATCATGATCCGCTTTTCCAGCGTTTCTATGACGGCGTTCCGTATACTGCTGTCGGCGCGGCTCCGGCGGTTGCGACCCGAAGACCTAGATTGACTCCGCTTCGATTTCCCCAGTGGAGACATGCTGTTTCCCTTCCTACCTTTGCGACAAGAAACGAAAATTGATTTTTTAACGACGTTGTTTTTTTGCGGGTCATTTCAGACCCGGAGCGCCCGGCATGCAAGAGACTCAAACGCAAATGCTCTTGAGGTCAGCCCATGCCCTATCGCAAAATTAATCTGGGAGATACAAATGGGAGAGCAAACCCCCGCCCAGCGACGTCCGGAATTGCTGGCACCGAACGTCACACAAATGACCAAAGCAGTCTACCGATGCTGCTCTCCGCTTGTCAAAGAATTTATTGGCAAGATTCTTTCGCAACCACGGGTCACTCAATTTGTTAGCGACTTCAAATATTGAAAACAAATTTTCTTTGGCAAATTTCTGCGACGGTCGAATACGTAGGCCCATTATTCCTCGTATGGAAAACCAACTAACGGCTCTCGGTTGGAGACAATTCCCATACCCCCGCAATCTTGCCCGACGATCTGATCGCATTCATGAACGACTGCCCAAGACCAGCATAAAGATCGTACTGGCCCTTGGGCACGTCGAAGACCACTCGACCCTTGCGAGCCCTTGCCGGGTTGAGGTTGCCGG
This sequence comes from Planctomycetota bacterium, assembly GCA_030775485.1. Taxonomy (GTDB): domain Bacteria; phylum Planctomycetota; class Phycisphaerae; order Tepidisphaerales; family Tepidisphaeraceae; genus JALYJB01. The sequence continues at coordinate 10,476 of JALYJB010000012.1, forward strand.
CAAGAGGAAAATCCATGGTGAATCGATCCAGTCCGGCGAAGGGACCATATCGCACGCCGGAAGAATTGCGCACCTCGAAGGTGGGGACCTGCACCGACGACATGGGTTGTGCACCGTAACGCATGTTGAGATATACTGAATTTGGAAAGCGAACATGCAGCCGTTGTAGCGAGGCGTTCGGGTTTGGAATTACAGCACCGGCAACCAAATCCTCGCCCTTTTTCAATGCCTCGATCGGGGTATCGAACTGGGGCCAATTCACACCTTCAAGGGTTGGGCGGAGCTCGGCAGGCACGTCAAGAAAGGTGAAAAGGCGATCGTCCTTTGCGCTCCTCGAACGGTGAAGCGAAGGATGAAGGCGACCGATACGGATTCGGCTGTGCTCGCAGCGACGGTCGATCCCGTTAAAGGCTCGGATCGCAAAGTGACGTGCACGATCTTCACCTATCGCGCCCAGTGGTTCGTGCTTTCGCAAACGGAAGGGGAGCCGTATCGACCGCAGGAATTGCCTGATTGGAACGAAGCACTTGCATTAATGTGCTTGGATATCCAGCGTCTTACCTTTACGCATCCCAACGGCAACTGCCAGGGGTATGCTACCCAACGATCAATCGCGGTTTCACCGATTGCGGCACTACCCCACAAGACGCTCTTCCATGAACTCGCCCACGTCGTGTTAGGCCATACCGCGGAGGGCGGCGACACCGAGGACGACGAACGCACGCCCATTAACCTGCGTGAAGTGGAGGCCGAATGTGTCGCCTTGGTCTGTTGTGAATCATTGGAGCTCAAGGGAGCGGATGAATGCCGAGGCTACATTCAACATTGGCTCGGCAAGGAAACTATTCCCTCATCCTCGGTCCAACGCATCTTTCATGCGGCGGATCAAATCCTCAAAGCAGGAAGGCCTCCCGTTTCGTTGTGAATACATTATCAGTTTTTAGAACGCGACCAATATTGGTCGCATCAAACCAGCCCGTCAACGGCTGGTTTTTCATTACTCAAAGTTCCGAGGAACAGATGCAGTTATCCACAGGATAACGTGCAATCTGTATGGTAATATATCTAAATACAGGAATTAAGATTTAACTTCTCCCCCAGAGCATAGAACCCGTGACCGCGTGAGCGGCCGAGTCCCACGGGGACGAGGAGCCGGACGATTGACCGAGGCGAGCGTGAGCGAGCGAGGAACCGAAGCCTGTGAAGGCGAGGTTCCGACAGGGAAAGCGGACGGCTGTCGGGGGGTGCGATGCCACTGCAAATCCTTACAAACCCTTGCAGTGCAAGGCTCAAACCAAACGGAGGGGTATCCCCGCCAGGGGATACCACCGGGGATATGCTAAAACCATAAAGGACAACGGTTAACGACCTTGGTCTCATCGGGCATTCTAAAGGAACGCTCACACCGGCCAATTATCAGTATATTCTCCGCAATCCCGTGTATTACGGTCTGATGCGTTACCAGAATGAATATTACGAAGGAAATCATCCGCCGCTCATCGCCAAAGCGCTGTTTGATCGATGCCAGGAAGTGATGAGCCAGAAGTCAAAGCCGAAGTCTAATACCCTCAAGCCGTACCTCTACCGCGGCGTCTTTCATTGCGGCGAGTGCGGACGGCAGATCACGACCGAAACTCAAAAAGGACACAATTACCTTCGCTGCTCAAAATGGGAAGTGAAATGCCTGCAGCGGTACGTCCGGGAAGAACGCATTGCCGAAGAAGTGACAACCGCCATCGGTTCGCTGGCCATGGCCGCCACCTGGGCCGATTGGATGCTTGAGCAACTGCGGCTTGAAGAGATGACGTATGCCGATGCTGCAGCCGACACGATCCAAAGCCTGACGGAACACATCGAAGGCGTTGTCGGCCAACTTAATCGTCTCATGGCCGCATATGTCCAAGGTGTGCTAACCCTCCAAGAATATCGAGAGGGTAAAAACAAACTCATGGACGAAAAACGAGCCGTGGAAGAGAAACGGGCTTTAATCCAAGACGACAGTTCATCAGCCTTCGAACCGATTAAATCCTTCCTAAAGGCCGCAAAACAAGCGGAAATACTGGCGAATGAAGGAACGAACGAACAAAAACGGGATTTCCTGAAAACAACAGCTTCGAACCTCACAATTCGAGATCGTCACCTCTCCTTCCTTCCCCGCGATGCGTGGAAACTCGTTGTAGATCAAGGTTGTCTTGCCCATCAACCCGCCGCGCTCTCGTCGAGCGCGGCGACATTTGCTGGTGAATCCAACCGAGACCTTCAAAAGCGGAGGAGGTGAGATTCGAACTCACGAGACCCTTGCGGGCCTACCGGTTTTCAAGACCGGCGCAATCGACCACTCTGCCACTCCTCCGGAATTCAGAATTCCCCGGGAATATAGGGGATTCTGCCGGTATTTCGCGGATTTCACGCGATCGTACATGATCCGATTTCGCTCCGCCAGACTGCATGGAACTTCGCTGAAATTCACTGCCTGGTGACAAGTCAGGTGACAAGCGGGATTCTTGCGATTTTCCGTCTGTTCCTGTCGCCGCCGTTGTCTGCCGGGCAGGGGCGGACAAGTCTGGAAGTACGTTTAGCGCCGATGCCAGATCACCCGCATAAAGATGAGTGTACCGATCCATCGTCAAGGTAATCACCGAATGTCTGGCCAGCGTTTGGGCCACCTTTGGATTCACGCCGCCGGTAACCAGTCCAGTAATAAACGTATGCCGCAGGGCGTGAAAATCAACCCATCGGCCAGAATCATCCTTGTCGGAGAGGAACGTTGACTTCACTCGCTCGTCGCGATTCGCTGGCGTCTTCTCATCTGCAATCCATTCACGTCGGGCATCAGCCATGTCAGCGCGAAACATGCGAATCACGTCGGTCCGATGCGGCACGGCGAACGCCGGTGTACTGGGCATCTTTCCTGCCAGATGCTTCTCTAATAGTGCGGCGAAATCGGGCCTCAATGGCAATACATCCTGCCGACGATTCTTCGCATAGGCCGCCGCGATGGTGACGCTCGGCTCGTCGCCCGCAAAATCGAAGCTCCCGCGCGTCAGGCTGCGTAGCTCGGCCGCGCGTAAACCTGTCTTTACGGCCAGGGCCGGCAACGATAAGAGTGTTGGAGCAGTTTCCATGCCCCTCAGAATGCAAAGGGGCCGTGTGCGCTAGACGCGCTTTTGGCGTGCGCCAGAAGTGATTCCGGCGGATTTCTTCTTTTTGGATGGGGCCGGGGTTGTGCCGCCCGGCCAAGGGGCCAACTTGTACTTGCCGTCGCCGATCTTTTTAATCATCGTGCCGAAAGCTGGATGTTTTCTGAAGGCGGTATCCATGCGGAAACTGTCCCGCTCCGCGTCGATGCTGTTGCGGATCGTGTCTTGGTGCAGTCCCAGCCCCGTCTTTTCCCATTCGGTCCACAATGCCTTAACCGCCGATGATTGGACGCCAAGTGCAAACGTGTATTCCTCGCCGAACCAGTTCACCATTGTGAAGTCGGCGTTGTGAGTTGGCGTTACCGCTTGGGGTTGTACCTCTGCCCGCCTGCCCGAGCCCTCGCTATGCCCCGTTCCATGAGGCATCGTGATATGGTTGTGGATCACGACGTTACCGACGCTCGCGTTTCGGGTCGTGGCATAATGCACTTGAGAAGGCTGGCCTCAGGAGAGTTCGGAACGCGAACACTTCAATAGAGGAGCTGTTTCGCAATCTCATGGAAGTCTGGATCCGCCTCGGACGCCAACCACGAATGACTGATCTCACAAGTCACACTTCGCAAATTTCCGCTGACACCTATAAGCGGCGATTCGCGGGCTGGCGTAGCGCTCTCGAAGCGTTCGTCCGATGGGTGAACGACGGTGGGAACTCGGCGGCCGATCGCTTCGCAACTGAAGTAGTACCGAGATCGCCTCAGCGTGGTCCCCGTGAGCCTTCGCTTCGTCTACGGTTTCTTGTCATGCAGCGGGACAAGTTTAAGTGCCAATGCTATGGTCTTTCTCCCTCAACCGATTCGTCCGTCAAGTTGCACGTGGACCACAGAATGGCTTGGTCCAGGGGCGGCGAAACCGTTTTCGAGAATCTGCAAACGCTTTGCGAGCAGTGTAACCTTGGCAAGGGCGATGCCGTTTTGTCAGAATAGGAATCCGAATCTCCGACGCTGCCGTCAAGAAACGCGCCGTTCCATTTCGCTGGAACGGCGGTGTTCGAGTTAAACGGAACGATTTGCCGGCTGTCGTAAGATCACGTTGTCGTGGGTCTTGCGTCATCCATCCGCCGCCGCACCCCGGCTTCCCAGCCCCGGATTCCGGCCAGGAAAAGTTCAATAGCCGTCCTGTCACCCCGATTTAAGTTCGAGACAAGCCCTTCGGCGAGAACATCGAAGGGCTTTCTCATTGTGGGACAAGTGTTGTGTCATCCAGGCGGAAGTTCAAAAAGACGATTTCCAGGAATTGCATTGGGTCGCGACATGTAAGCGGTCGCCAGCCGACTTCCGCAATACTGACGATACTCAGTTGAATCGGAATTGGGGCATGTCCAAATGAGGGCCGGCATCACGATTTCTTGTCTTTGCCGCAGCGTAGAATAGAATTCTTTCATGGGCGCGATCGAGTGGAACAGCGATACCGAACTTTTTGAATTGATGAAAAGCGTTCTCTACACACCCGTGGTGGGTGACATCCTCGATACGCTGGGGCGCTATCACCAGTTCCTGCCACAACCCATCCAGCCTTTGCGAGAAGAAATGATCGTCGTTGGGCGGGCGATGCCGGTGTTGATGATTGATGTACATGGTCCGCAAAAAAAGCCGTTCGGCCTGCTCACCGAAGCCCTGGACGACCTGAAACCGGGCGAGGTGTATGTCACCGGCGGAGGCGACATGCGCTGCGCGTACTGGGGCGAGTTGCTGACTGCCACAGCCAGGACGCGCGGCGCCGTGGGCGCGGTCATCAATGGCTTTCATAGGGATACACCCAAGGTGCTGGAACAAAATTGGCCGGTGTTCTCACGCGGACGGTATGCGCAGGATTCGTCGGTGCGCACGGCGGTCGCCGATTTTCGCTGCCCGATTGAAATCGGCGGCGTCTGGATCGAACCGGGTGATCTGGTATTCGGCGATCTTGATGGCGTGGTCGTCGTGCCGCGCGCCCTCGAGGCGCGCACAATCACAGGCGCTTTGGAAAAGGCACGAGGCGAAAAAGTTGTGCGCAAAGCCATCGAGAACGGCATGACCGCAACCGCGGCATTCAGAAAATTCGGGATTCTGTGAACATCACCACATTCGAAACCTGGCGATGCAAGCGGAGCGAAAGCCTCTTCGATTCCGCGCGCGGCCCGCAGCCCGATGAACTGGGATGTCGTCGTCCTGGCATTGCCCACGTCCCACAGCGGCCCGGCATCGGCGTTGACCTGGACTGGGCCGCGATCGAAAATACCTGCGTCGAACACAAGGTGACGAATCACTAATGAACCCTCGCTGTTTTCAAATCCAGCCAGAGGACAATGTCGGTACAATGGTTGACGACGGCGCGGCCGGCGACCTTGATGTCAACGTCGAGATCATCGGCGCGAGCCGAGGTGAACTAAAGACCAGCGAACGCATCGTCACCGGCCACAAAATCGCCTTGCGCGATATCGCCACGGATGAGGCGGTGGTGAAGTTCGGCGTTCGGATCGGACATGCAACGCAGCCGATCGCACGCGGTGCATGGGTACACCTGCATAATCTGGCCAGTGATTTGGATGAACGTTCCGGCGCCTTCGACCTGCATTCGGGCGCTCCAACGGACACGCGATATGAATAAGCCCATCCTGAACTGGGAAGGCTATCTGCGCAGCGACGGCCGTAAGGGCGTGCGCAACCTCGTGCTGGTTGTCTACACCGTCGAGTGTGCGAAGTTCGTCGCGGAAGCGATCGCCCAGGGCGAAGCGGATGTTCATGTGATCGGATTTTCGGGCTGCTACGACAACCAGTATGCCGTTCGCCTCATGCTCGCGCTGGCGAGGCATCCAAACGTCGGCGCGGTGCTTTCGGTCGGGCTGGGCTGTGAGTACACGCAGCCGGAGAAAATCGCTGGCGTGGTGAGGGATTCGGGTCGGCCAGCGGACTGGTTTTTCATCCAGGAGGCCGGCGGAACGAGCAAGAGCATTGCACGCGGCAAGGAATCACTCGCATCGTTGAAGAAGCAGATCGCGGGCGCGCCGCGCGTTGGGATGTCATTGGCGGATCTGACCGTCGGCTGTGAGTGCGGCGGATCGGATGGAACATCCGGGCTGGCGGGGAATCCTGTGGTGGGCGCGTTCTTCGATCACCTGGTGGATGTCGGCGGACGCGCGGTGTTTGAGGAAGTCGTTGAAATGATCGGGCTGCGAAATCTCCTGGCTGCCCGTGCCGCACACAACACGGCACGAACAGAACTGACCAGCGCCTACGACAAAGCAGTGGCCTACTGCCGGGCCGTTCGTCAGTTTTCGGCTTCGCCGGGAAACTTTGCCGGAGGGCTGACGACGATCGAAGAAAAGAGCATGGGCGCATTTGCCAAGAGCGGCAGCCGCCCGATCCAGGGCGTGATCAAGGTGGCCGAACAGCCGCGTGGGCCGGGATTGTGGGTCATGGACAGTGTCCCCGATCCTCATTTCATGCAGTTTGGTTATACCAATCCCAATGACAGCGAAGGAATCATGGATCTGATCTCCGCGGGCGCACAGATCGTTCTGTTCGTCACCGGCCGCGGCAGTGTGATCGGCAGTCCGGTCGCGCCGCTGATCAAGATCACAGGCAATACCCAGACATACCAGCGAATGATCGAAGACATGGATTTCAATGCCGGCCGCGTGCTCACCGGTGAATGCTCGCTGGGCGAAGCAGCCGACGATCTGCTGGCGCTGGTCACGCGCGTTGCCGCGGGCGAGCCTGCCAAGCCGGAGCGCCTCGGTCATCGCGAGCATTTTGTGATGTACAAGCACCAGGATACGCCATCGCTTGCGGCGGGTTGTCGAGCGTAATTCGACCAAAAGCTTTTCCATGACTTCGAATACCCAACCGTTTCGACTCGACGGACAAACCGCACTCATCACCGGTGGCGGGACAGGGCTGGGCTTTGGCATGGCAACATGCCTGGCCCATGCGGGCGCCAAAGTCGTACTGGTGGGCAGACGCAAAGAAGAACTCGCAAAGGCAGCAGCGAGCATCGGACCCAGCGCGACATACGTCGCGCACGACATCACTGAACTGGACCGCGCCCGCGACCTGGTTGCCGCAGCCCAAAAAGCCGCCGGCGCCCGGATTTCAATCCTGATCAACAACGCAGGAATTCATCTCAAGAAGTCCGCGGTAGAAACGACAGCGGCAGAATTTCAGTCGGTGTTGACCACGCATGTCTGCGCTGCGCAAGCCCTGACGGCGGCGGTGTTGCCGGACATGCTCAGTCACGGACAGGGGAATATCCTCTTCACCGCTTCCATGGCATCGTTGATCGGCATCCCGCTGGTCATTGCTTACTCGGCGGCCAAGAGCGCCTATCTCGGAATGGTGCGATCTCTTTCAGCCGAGGTTGCCGGGCGTGGCGTGCGCGTCAACGCGATCGCACCGGGATGGATTGAGTCGGCGATGCTGCGGAAGGCGTTGGCCGGAGACGAGGCTCGTACTAATAAAATTCTCTCTCGAACCCCGATGGGGCGATTCGGCGACCCGGCCGACATCGGCAACGCCGCGGTGTTTCTCTGCTCACCCGCGGCACAATTCATTACCGGCGTGGTGCTGCCGGTGGACGGCGGCGCGAGCGTCGGCTTCTAACCCTGGGCGGGCAGGAATGAGCGTTTCAGCCGAATCAGAGTCGCTCGCCGCACCCAAAACCAATGCGCGCTGGACGGTCTGTGCGCTATTGTTCTTTGCAACAACGATCAACTACATGGACCGGCAGATCCTCGGCCTTCTAAAGCCCCTGTTGAAACACGACATCGGCTGGACCGAAATCCAATACGCGCATGTCGTCACCGCATTCCAGGCGGCTTACGCGCTGGGATTACTCGGGCTGGGTCGGTTGATCGACAGAATCGGGACCAAGTTTGGCTACGCCGTATCGATTGTCTTTTGGAGTATCGCGGCCGCGGGGCATGCACTGGCGCGATCGGTATTTGGTTTCGGTATCGCGCGATTCGGACTGGGATTGGGAGAGGCCGGGAACTTCCCAGCCGCGGTGAAAGCCGTCGCAGAGTGGTTTCCAAAACGTGAGCGTGCCCTGGCCAATGGCGTTTTCAATTCCGGCTCGAATGTCGGCGCGGTGCTAGCGCCCCTGCTAGTGCCATGGATCACGCAACGCTGGGGTTGGCAGGCTGCGTTTCTTGTCCTCGGCGCCTTGGGCTTTGTCTGGCTCGCGGCATGGGTCTGGCTCTACGATGTGCCTGCAAAGTCGCGCTATGTTTCGCCATCGGAACTGGCGCACATTTGCAGCGACTCACCAGAGCCTCTATTGCCTCCGATCGGATGGGGACAGTTACTGCGACTACGACAATCGTGGGCATTTATCGTCGGGTACGCGTTCACCGCTCCCATATGGTGGTTTTATCTCTACTGGCTTCCCGATTTTCTGAACAAGCGATTTAAGCTCGACCTGGTTCACATTGGATGGCCACTGGTCATTGTTTATACCGCAACATCATTCGGCAGTGTGGGAGGAGGTTGGCTTCCGTCGTGGCTTCTGCGACGCGGATGGTCAGTGAACGCGAGCCGCAAAACGGCGATGCTCATCTGCGCCATATCCGTCCTGCCGGTCATGGTGGCGGCGGGGACGGATCACCTATGGCTCGCCATCGCTCTGATCTCGTGTGCCGCAGCGGCCCATCAGGGTTGGTCAGCAAACCTGTTCGCACTGGCTTCGGATCTTTTTCCAAGACAAGCCGTCGCGTCAGTCGTGGGCATTGGCGGAATGGGCGGTGCACTTGCGGCGATGGCCTTTTCCGAATCGGCTGGCTTGATTCTTGACAAAACAGGAAGTTACTGGAGCCTGTTCGTGATGGCCGGTTGTGCATACCTATCGGCACTCGCGATCATTCATGTGCTCCTACCCCGCCTAACGCCGGCATTTCTGAATGCAGAATTCGATCCGCAAAATCAGAAGATCAACTAAGTGGAAGGCGCTTTGGCAGGCTATTCATCAACCATGCGCGCATAAGGAATTCCAGGTCTACCTCAAACGTACCAAGCTCTACGTGCATGACGATAGACTCGTCATCCGGTATTGCCCATTTCCGCACGAGATCAAAGAGGCGACTGACATATTTGAGTTTGAATCCGGTGCACTCACCCGATCCAAAGGCAATATATTTGGTCAAATATTCATCAACGCGCTCCTCGAATGCTTCGTGTTCCTCGAAATAGCAGAAGACACAATCGCCAGCGACGGAATACCACGGATACCCGGCGCGGAACGACCTAATCTGTTGCCCGCTTGCGTTCGCGACAATGAGTTCTGCCAAATCTTCCGCAGGATTGGCGCGACGGAAACGGGGTAGCGTTGGATTAGTCGTTGTTTGGTCAGGATCGCATCCGGCAGCATCCTTCCAATCCCAGTCGTATGCGATTCTGTCAGCGTCTACGTATACTGCAAACATCTTGTCGGCAGGCGGGGACACGGAACTTCCATCGTTGAGCCAGCGCCGCTGTGGTTTATCTTCGCACCTTCCGCACAAGGCGGCTCTGCTTGCGGCAGCCAGCCAGCGCTTTCCAGACATCGTGCCGGGTCATCGTCACGCCGGTGCGCGCGACAAAGCCAGCGTACAGCGTCTCGAATTCATCGGTGTACGGCAAGTCGTCCACCGTACGCGCCGTGCGCTTGTACAACTCCATGAGCACTTCCTTGTGGACAACGCTGAGCCGCAGTCGCTTGGCCATACGTCCTCCTAGTGGTTACGGCAACGCCGCCGGAGCTTTGCCCTCAATCGCCGCAAGGATATCCGTTGCCAGGTAGATGCGGTTGCGCTTCTGTCCGGTCAATTCTTTGATAATGCCGGCACCGAGCAGCTTGTCGATAGTTTTCTGCGCCGAGTTGAACTTCACGTTGAGCACTTCGGCGGCACGGTTGGTTGTAATCGCCGGGTTGACGAAAAGTTGGTCCACCAACTTCGGCAGCAGCGCCGATGCGCGGGCGGTCTGCACCCGCCGCTGGTATTCCCCGCGCAGGCGGTCCAGTTCCTGAACGCGGCCCATGGCATCGGATGCTTCCTGTGCCACGCCTTGGGCGAAGAACGTTACCCACTCGTTCCACGTTCCACGCTGGCTGACAGCCAGCAATTGCCGGTAGTATTCCGCGCGGTGGCGTTCCAGGAACGCGCTGGGATTCAGCAGCGGCACCGGCAATACTTTCTCGGAACACAGCAGAAGCAGGATGAGCACACGTCCGATACGCCCGTTGCCGTCGGCGAATGGGTGAATGGCTTCGAATTGGTAGTGGATCATCGCCACCCGCGCCAAGGGGGGCAGCAGGCTGGGCGAGCCGATGAATTGCTCCAGTTGCTCCATAGCCGGCCCGACGGCATGGGGTGGGGCCGGCACAAACGTGGCTTGGGCAATGTCGCCGGTTCGCCCGATGTGGGCTTGAACGGAGCGGAATTGTCCCGGTGTCTTGTCTTGCCCGCGCACGTCGTGCAACAGAATCTGGTGCATTTCGCGGATAAGCCCGAGACTGAGGGGCCGATGCCGCACCTGCTCCAAACCCCATTCCAGGGCGCGGAAGTTGTTGTCCACTTCGCGCACGTCGGGCGCGCGCTGTTCGGCCGATTGCGTCTGGTCGAACAGCACCAGGTCTTTCAATTCGGCATGTGTTCCTTCAATGCGGCTGGACAACTCCGCTTCGCGGCGCAGAAATGAGCGGACGAGAAGCGCTGGATTGGGTAGGCGTTGCCCCACGCCCGCCAGTTGCCCCATGGCGCGATCTGCCGCCGATAACGCCGAAACAAGCTCATCGGTCCACAGCAGCTTTCCCGGCAGCAGGCCGGGGACGAAGCACCAGTCACCGCCGAGATTGCGGACCAGTTCGCCGGGCTTATCAGCAGTAAAATCAGAGACTTGCACGCCGCACCATCCCAGTATTTCACTCTGCGACAACAACGCTTCGCTTATTTCACTATCGGCGGCTTAAGTGTAATAAGGCTGGGAATATATTCAATGAGGGCGACATCGGCCTTTTGCTACCGGCTGAGGATTCGATGCCGAAGGTGCCAGCGATCAAAATTAAATGTCGCTTCGCCCCCTTGGATTTTCCTAAATCATCGGCAACGACGGTAGGCCCCGGCACCGGCGTCAGGCCGGCATTCACATGATTTTCGCCAAACAAACCCACCGGCTCTATTCTTGGGCCGGGCCGGATAGGTTCACGTCCACCGCCACCGGCAGCGGGACCGTTTGGCCATCGCGGGCTGCCTGCCGTCGCTCAAGCTCGTGCATCGCTTTGTAAAGGCTGCGCTCCAGCGTCGTTTCATAGCGGTTCACTCGGTCCGATGTAACGGCGTCGGGAATCAGTTGCTTGCGGCGATAACCGGAGAATTCCTGTTCCAATTCCGCCTTCTCTTGCTCCGCTTTTTGCAGGCGCAGCTGCGCTTTGTGGGTGGCTGCCCCAAGCAGATCGCCTTTGCTTCCGGGGTGATAGGCGGCAATTGCGTTGATCGCCTTCATCAACTGACCCGCCGTCCATTGCACTTCATCCAGCGCCGCGCCATCAGGATAGTCGGGAAACTCCAGATCATCGTCGTCGAGGTCCACCTGTGCCAAATCTGCGCAAGTCTTCACCAGCCGCGCGGCCGTGTTAGGATCAATCGGCTTTGCTTGGGGAATCTCCTTCAACCGATTCCCCAATTCCATGTCTTCCTTCGCGGCAAGTAGCTTGGAGTTCACTTCGACCAGCGGTGATTCCCGTCGCCGGGCATTGACGACGAATTGCTCGCCGGCGCGGTATCTGGTCCATCCCGCCTCGGCTGTTTCAGCAGCAATTGCAACCGCCTCCCGCTCGTAACGCGCAACTCGTCCCAATCGCCACATCAGGAGGGCCACCCGTTCTGCCAGTAAAGTTTCCATGTAACCAACCGGCGCGAGGGAATCCAAAGTCCGATCAAGGTGCGTTTGCCAATCTTCGGGATTCTCCAGGCCCGGAATCACGGGCTTCCAACTCAACAACCCGTGGCGGATTGCATTGCCTGAAACGATGGCCCGCCCTTCGGCGGTCCTGGGGCCAGTGGACGCCAGCGCGTTGTCACGGTTCGCTTCGATCTTCAAGAGTGTGGTCATGGTGGTCATCCTTGTATTTGCTTGGCCGAAGTCACCATTGCCAAGATGCCCGCGCGCAGCGCTTCGGGCAGGCTCGGCCAAGCTCGAATCAAATCAGCCAGTTGTGGGTGATTCGTCACGTTTAGTGACAAGTCAGGTGACAAGTAATTTTGGACAGGTTTGTAACTATCGGTGGGAACGTCGGTTGCTTGGGTGTGCTTCCGGTTTTCAAGACCGGCGCATTCGACCACTCTGCCACTCCTCCGTGTTCTTTTTTTCTCCGGCAAAACCGTGGTTTCTCCGATTTGCGGGGTGTTGTGCGCGATGGTACCGCATCGGATTTCACTTGACCAGACTGTACTGAACTCGCCTGTGATCGGCGGCTTATTCGCAGAGCGGCTTCTTGGGTTCGTCCGGGTTGGTCAGATTTGAATCGTAGCAGTTCTGGACCTGGAACAGGATGCAGAATGCCCGAAGGAGGGGAAACTAATTCAACGTGTGCGTTACCGCGCGGTTGCGGCCGGCGGCTTTGGCCTGGTAGAGGGCGGCATCGGCCAGGACGACGAGTTGGTCGCCGCCGGCGGGCTTGCTGATCATTCGGGACGCGATGCCGAGTGACATCGTCACACCCGTGCCGCCGAGCACCTGGGCCGAGCCTTGGCGGAATTCCTGGCTGATGCGCTGTGCCACGCCCATTGCGTCGTCGGGGGTAGCGTGGGGCAAGAGCAGGACGAACTCATCGCCGCCGTATCGGGCGGCCACGTCCATCCGGCGCATGTTCGCCATGATGACCTTGCCCGCGACAATCAGAAGCTGATCGCCGATGGCATGACCAAAGCTGTCGTTCAGTTGCTTATAGCCGTCCAGATCGATCATTACGCAGGACAGATGCGTGTCCATGCGTTCACTTTCGCTGAAAAGCTGCTCAAGCACGCGGCTGAAATGGCGGCGGTTGTACAAGCCGGTGAGGGGGTCAGTCGCAGCAAGCTGCTCAACCATTTTCAGGGAGTGCTCGAGCTGGGCGTTCTTATCGCGGACATCGCTTAGGGCATTTTCCAGCTCCCCGCGGAGCAGTTCGTTTTCGCGCATGACCTTCGCGACCGTCAGATTTTTTTCCACGAGCAGGGGAATGGTGAAGAGATAGTCACCAAATTTAACGACATAATCGGTCGCGCCTTTGCGAATGGCTTCAGCGGCGATGTGGCCGACGTTTTCACCGGTCACCATAATCACCGGTGTTGAGCAGCGCGATTTAATCTGTTCGAGAAGTTGCATGCCCGTGCCGTCGGGCAGGTTAAAATCGGTGAGAATCATGTCGAAGCTGTGGAGTTCAAGCGCCAGAGCGCTTTTTCCGCTTTCAACACCGACGACTGTGTCAGGGCCGAAATGATCCTCGAGTGTCTCGCGGATCAATTGACGCTGATCGGAGTCGTCTTCGACAACCAATAGGTTAATCTTCTGCACGCTTTCACCACTTTGAACTGGCACGTTCGGGACTTAATACCCACATCAAGGACTTACAATTCAATTCAGATGTCCGCAAATCTCATTTGGATTGAAATTATCTCATGGGGTTATCTCCATAAGCCAATTTAGATCGGTCAATTTGACTCACGAGAAAAGATGCAATGCAGATAACTTCAAATCTTATGGGTCAGCGTGAAGTTAAGGGCACTCCGACCCATAAAGGCCTCAACGCCGGCACTCGTTGGCGGGGAGGTGATGGTCCGGGTACTGGTGAATGGTGAGCCAATAATTGGTACTGGTGAGAACGGTCCGCAGAAACTGCTCGGCGTTTGCGGGTTTGATGGTATAGCTGTTGGCGCCGGCGTCGGCGGCGGCTTTCATCTGAGTTTCGTCGCTGACGCCGGTCATCATGACAACGGGAATGTCACGCAGACGCGCATTTGCCTTGATATGTCTTAGCGCTTCCAGGCCATTCATACCGGGCATTTCGATGTCGAGGTAAATCAGGCCTGGTCTTGGCGCGTGCGCCCATTCACCGCGGCGAAGCAGGAAATCAATGGCCTCGCTTCCGTCCGTCACTTCAAAGACGGAATTGCAGACTTTGCTTTCAGCGATTGCATCGCGAATCAGCATCCGGCAGTCCGGATCATCATCGACGAGCAAAATAGTCACCGTGTTTTCGTTCGTATTGTTTTTCTTTTGCTGTTCCAACAATGATTGCGCTGCCATGACGGCTCCTTGAGTTCAATGCGTGTTGCGTCCATTAAGACAGACCCGTGCTTTGCTCTGATGTCCGGGCAAGCGCCGGGACCAAGGCCACGTACTGGCCGTTGATCGTGAAGTGAAAGGTGCTTCCCTGGCCCAATGTGCTCTCAACCCAGATCGTGCCGCTGTAGGTTTCGATAATGCTCTTCACACTGGCCAGCCCGACGCCCTTGCCGACGATATTTTTTGTGGCGGGGTTTTTGCCGCGGCGGAAAATGAAGAACACTTTTTCGATGTCGTCGGGGTCAATGCCGACGCCGGTGTCGCGAATGTAAAACTCCGCTTCGGTCGCTCGGATGTGGCATCCCACATGAATTTCCCGCAGTGGCCCCTCACCCATGTACTTGATCGCATTGTCGATCAGGTTCTGGAACACCTGGCGGAAGCGCGCCTTTTCACCATTCAAGATCGGCATCGGCGTGTCGATTTTCAGCAGGATTTGCCGGCCCTTCAGATCGCTTTCAAAGATGTCTTCCAGATCGCGTACCAGGGGGCCGATTTCGACCATTTCCATCTTCTGTCGCCGGGTTTTGATGCGCGACAGATCAAGCAGCTCGGAAATCAGGTCTGTTTCAGCTTCCACATTTTTTTGAATGCGCTCCAGACGATGAATGATTTCCTGATCGAAGTGCTCGCGGTGTTTCATCAGCAGCATGGTCGCCATTCCGCTGATGTTTCGCAGGGGCGCGCTCAGATCGTGGCTTACCGCCCGAAGGAAATCTTCTTTCTCGGCGATTTCACTTTTAAGTCGCTTGTTGGCCATTTCAAGCTGGGCGGTTCGCTGGTTAACTTTGCGTTCGAGGTCAAAATTGGCTTCTTCAAGTTGATGGTTGGCCTCGTGCAGATCATCCTGCTGGCGCTTGACGGTGTGGACCATTTCATTGAAGGCCCGGGCCAATTCACCGATGGCGTCGGCTCGGCTGCCGTCCACCTGCATTTCGAGGTCGCCGGCCGCGATGCAATTCGTGGCATGAACCAATTGCCGAATCGGGCTGAAGATGCGATGAACCAGCAAGTAGGCCAGTGGCAGGCTAAGCAGGACCATCACGCAACCAATTCCCACGGCCATGCTCTTCAAGCCCGATATCTGCTGTTGCTCTTCATCTGTCGAAACCGCGACGGCGACATAGCCCACAAGGTGGGAGCCGGGCGCATTCGCGGCGCGCGGGGAAATTTTGTTCCACCGCATCACCGGCGCGCAGACTTCCAGAAATTCTCCGAGCACCCGTAATTTGCCGCGGCGGACTTGGGTGAGCGATTCAACATCCGGGCGATGGAGAACGGGTACGTCCGAGGAATAGTGCGGGTCGCGGTAGGCAATGCCGGTGTTTTTGCCCTCGGCGTTAAACAGGGCGATGAAAACGATATTGCGCGTCCCCATCATGAACGCCCGGAGGCGGCTGCCGTCCCCAAGATCCATGGAGGGTTCCGCCGCCAGCGCCAGCGTTGAGGCGATCTGGCGGGCTTGTTCACCCATAATGTCGTTCACTCGATTGCGAACCTGCGAGGCCCAGACCCAGCACGTTACCCCCAGTGTGAGCGTTAACACCCACAGCAGGGCGACCATGATCCTCCCCTCCAGGCCGATCCGTACTGAAAAGTGACTAAAGCCTGTCTGGGTGCGACGGCGCGACCAGGAGAAGAAAGGCCAGCGCGGGTTGCTCGGTGTCGCTAGACTCGTAGATGGCAGGGGGTCTCGCGGCGCGGAAGATTGCTTGGGAGTCGATTCCATTATGAATGCGGCGTGCTTTCGCCTTCACCTCATCGACGTGCCGTAAAAGCGGGTTAAGCTGCGAGGAGTATGTGTTTTATTCGGATTTGCTGGTCGCGAGCGTTATGGGACACGGAACCGCGTAACTTGCAGTTGGGGCCATTGCGGCTATAGTTTTTCCTCGCCGATCAGGCATTTTAGTAATTGCCTTTGCGGTGACGGCCCGGCATGCCTCAGAACCATGCCTGGCAAGTGAGGCGCGTAAGACTGCCAAGGGTTTGGCTGCGGCGCATGTCCTGAGACAGGCAAAACGCCTGTGGAAAGTGCATACCATGGGCCGTTATACGGGTCCGAAGCTGAAGTTGTCTCGCCGGGTCGGCGTTCCGATTGCCGACGTTCCCAAACATACAGGTCGCGGAGAACTTGAACTGCCGGGCATGCACGGCTTTCGCGGCCGTCGCAGCACCGAATACGGTGTCCGCCTCACTGAAAAACAAAAGCTGCGCTATCACTATGGCATGTTCGAGAAGCAATTCCGCCGCTTTTTGGATATCGCCAAGAAGTCGAAAGGCAACACCGCCAATACGATGATGCAGCTGCTGGAAACCCGCCTGGACAATGTCCTGCGGCGTTTGGGCGTTGCCCGCACTATCTGGGCATCGCGCCAGATCGTGGCGCACGGCCATGTCATGGTGGACGGCGTGAAAACGGACATTGCCAGTTTCCTGGTGAAGCCCGGCCAGAAGATTACCTTCAAGGAAAGCATTCAGAAGCTTCTGCGCGAGAATATGGAGCAGAGCGCGGGGCACCAGGTTCCCAATTGGCTGGAATGGAATCCCGCTCAACTGACCGGCGGCATCAAGGCCCTGCCGGTACCTGAAGACGTACCCTTTGAAGTGAACATGAACCTGATCATCGAATTTTATCGCTAAACGAATTCTGACCATTCCGCATTGGAAGTTAAAAGCTCGCCAAACGGCGGGCTTTTTTTATCATATCTACTAAGCTTTCCAGCTTGCCCAGCGTCCCATAACCAGCATCAGTGGTCTTTATTTGGGTTCTTCCGTCATAAGCGGTTCAAGTTGCAAAATCCACTGGTCGATGTTCAAATGGGAAGAATGGATAAGAGGGATAAGTATTGGCACGTATAGTTGTGGTGCCGTGTTTACCAAGTGACGTGAGAGGAATTCATGAAGACCGTGTTTACCACCGGAGAAGCGGCAGAAATCTGCAAGGTGTCTCAGCAGACAATTATTCGCTGCTTTGACAGCGGCCGCCTTCGTGGCTTTCGCGTGCCCGGCAGCCGGTTCCGTCGAATTCCGCGTGAGGCCTTGATTGCCTTCATGAAGGATAATGGCATTCCACCGGATGCGCTGGACAATGGCAAACAGAAAGTTCTGGTGGTTGACGATGACCCGGAAATAGTGGAATTGTTCGTCGACGTGCTGGAGCGGGACGGACGTTTTGACGTCAAAACCGCCAGCACTGGGTACGACGCGGGCATCCTCACCCAGGAATTCATGCCGGACCTGGTGATCCTGGACTACATGCTGCCCGACATCAACGGCAACGTGGTCTGTCAGACCATCCGCAAGAACCCCAATTTTGAGCACATCAAAATTGTCATCGTTTCGGGTGTGGTCAATCAGGATGAAATTAACGATCTGCTGAAGAGTGGGGCTGACGAATTCGTGAAAAAGCCGTTCAACATTGAAAAGTTGATTGAGCGCATCGGGGAGCTATTGACGGTTTGAGTCCAACCGTTCGGGTGGACGCGCGAGACTATGTTGAGCGCATGCTTCACCGGGAGCCCATGCTCAGCCAGGGTGCTCGGATATGGAGCACGGATTCGTTGCCAATTTTATGGCCCCTTACACGAGCGCCCGCTCCGCCTCCAAGCAATGTCGTTGCCCCAAGACCATCTCCAGGCCAAGCGCGTCGAGCTGATCCTCCAGCAGCTCGAGCAATTGCCCACGCTCCCGGCGGTGGCGATGCAGGTAATCCACGCCACCGCGGATGATCAATCCTCCGCATCCGATGTTATTTCGTTAATTAGCAGCGACGTCTCGTTGACGGCTCGCGTCCTGCAACTGGTCCGCCGCGCGGATCTGGGCGTGCGTAGCGAGGTGAACACGGTCGAGCGCGCTGTCGTGCTTCTCGGGTTTGAAGCCATTCGCAGCGCGGTTCTGGCTTTGTCGATTTTTGAAAGCTTTTCCCAGCCATCCGGGCCTAACCATGTATTTTCGCGAGAAGAATTCTGGAAGCATTCACTGGCGGTAGCGTGTTGCGCCGAAGTCTTGGCTGAGGCGAAGGGGGATGTCGCCGGTCGCGAAGGGTCGCTGGGGTCAGCCGAGGCATTCGTTTGCGGCCTGCTTCACGATCTGGGGAAAGTGGCGCTGGATGCGATCCTTCCAAAGAGTTTCGCCAGGGTGGTGGAGGCAGCCGAACTTCTTCGCGGGAATATCGCGGATATTGAGCGCAGCATCATTGGGCTGGATCATCTGGTCGTCGGCAAGCGCCTGGCCGAGCGGTGGGATCTGCCGCTGGTGATCCGAGAATGCATCTGGCTGCATGGGCAGCTTCCCGAGGCGTTGCCGCCCACCGTTAAATTCCCCCGCATGGTTAATCTGGTGACGCTGGCGGATTTGATTGTTCGCGAGCAACACCTGGGTTACAGCGGAAATTATCAATTCAATATCGGCCGTGATCGGCTCATTGCCGCAATCGGTTTGACCCGCGAAACAGCGGACGCCGCGATTCAAAAGCTCGTGGAGCGCATTGAATCTCGTGCCCACGCGCTGCAGCTAAGCCAGGCAAGCACGCAGGAGCTTTATCAGCAGGCGCTGGCTCGGGCGAATCAGGAACTCGGGCGCGTCAGCGGCCAGCTCGCTCAGAAAAATCGTCGTCTCGCGGTTCGCGCAAAATTCTTTGACGCGCTCAGCACGTTCCAAAGCGAGCTTCGACCGGATTCTCCGCCGCAAATTGTATTGCAGGCCATTGGTCAGACCGCCGCCAGCGTCCTGGGCGGGTCCAGCGTCGGAGCATTTTCTCTGATGCCGACCCAGGATTTCGCGGAAGTGCTGCTCTTCGATGCCCAGGGCGACGTCTTTGACACCACACTGGTGGATTGCGACAAGCGACCCTCCGCCCGGGAAACGGGTGAAGGCCCGGTGCTTCGCGCCGGCGATGAGCTGGACTGGCTCCTTGCGGCCATTTCTCCACGGCTCTCCGGCGATCATCGGTTTTGGATCAGCCTTGAGGCCGAAGGCGCTTGCGTGGGTGGGGTGGTGTGGGGCGCCGCGCCCGGTGAATCCCAGCGCCTCAGCCCGCAGATACAGGAATTATCCGCTATTGCGGGGGGGTGGGCCCTGGCGCTGCGAACCGCGCAAATCCGCGAGGAAGCCAAGGCGCTTGCCGAGCAGCTGGCAGAGACCAATCGCCGCTTGCAGAGCGCGCAGAGCGAGGTCTTACGCTCGAAGATGATGACCACCGTGGGTGAAATGGCCGCGGGCGCCGCGCACGAGATGAACAATCCGCTGGCCGTAATCAGCGGCAGATCACAGTTGCTGGCGGCTCAATTAGCGGACCCCAAGCACAAGGCGATGGCGCATCTGATTCACGATCAGAGCCATCGCCTCAGTGAGATCATTACCGAGCTGATGGATTTCGCCAGTCCGGTTCCGCCCCAGCCTAGTGAGTGTGACCCAGCCGACCTTGTGGATCGGGCCATGCACGATGCCAAGCAGCATACCGATCCTGCCGATAGGACCATTGAGATCACGATGGGCGATGTGCCCATGGTTTGGGTTGACGCCATGCAAGTTTCAGCCGCGCTGACGGAAGTGATCGACAATGCCCTGCTGGCGACCGAACCGTCGGGCGGCCAGATCACGGTGCATGGCGCTTTTGATCCGCATTCTTCCCGCGTGGCGATCACGATTGCCGACAACGGCTGCGGCATGGAAGAGGAAACGTTGCGGAGGGCGTTTGACCCGTTCTTCAGCAACAAACCCGCGGGCCGCCGCCGCGGCATGGGATTGCCCAAGGCCCTGCGGTGGATTGAATCCAGCGGAGGCTCGATGCGGCTGGAAAGCCGGCCGCAACAAGGAACGCGCACATTGATTCTTCTGCCTGCGACGCCACCAGCGATCGCACAGGCCAGCGAGGCGCAACGAAAGGCCGCGACGTGACTCGGCCATTGAACGAGACTCAAGGATCAGGGAAGGAAAATGCGATGACCCAAATTATGCCCACTGCAACCACCGCCCGTCCACCCATTCCCAGGGTCCTGGTGGTGGATGACGAAACCAATTTGATCGAGCTCGTCGATGACGTGTTGGTTCGCAACGTGGATTGCCAGATCGCCACCGCCGCCAACGTCGCCGACGGTCGCCGCATTCTCCAGACTCAGCATGTGGATCTGATGGTCATTGATCTGCACCTGCCGGACGGCAGCGGCGCTGATCTTCTCACCGCGCTGCGAAAGCATCACCCGTTTGCCAGCGCGATTGTCATGACGGGTTCACCCAGCGTGGATGGGGCGGTGACGGCGATGCGCCACGGCGCCGTCGACTTTCTCGCCAAGCCGTTCACCTCTGATGATTTTCTCAAGCGGGTCCGCTCGGCGCTGCTTCATCATGCCGCGGTCATGAAAAATGAAAATCGCATTGATCGCCTGCGCGAGGCCGTGAGGCGCCTGAACGAAGCCCGGCGCGTGGTCACCAAGAAAGTCGATCTGCTTTGCAACGATCTGGTCAGCGCTTATGGCGATCTTTCGCGACAGCTCGATACGGTTCGCACCACTGAATCGTTTCGCGGCGCCATCCACAGCGCCAATGATCTAGAGCAAATGCTTTGCCACGCCATGGATTGGATGCTTCGTCAGATCGGGTATGCCAACGTAGCGGTCTGGCTGGCGGCCGAGCCGGGCTTCCAGCTTGGGGCTTACATGAAATATACGATTCCTGGCGAGCCCGATTTGGTCGATGCGATGCGTATGGGACTTTTGCCCCTGGTCACACGCAACGGCATCGTGCATCTCACGGCCGAAGAGGCCCGGGAGAAATTAACCGCGCCGGAATTGAAATTTCTGAAGGGACAGACAATCCTGGCCGCTCACTGCACTTATCTGGGTGAATCGCTGGCGCAAATTATTCTTTTCCGTGACGAAGCCACGCCATTTACCGACGACGACTTAAGCACCCTCAAGGCAATCGGCCCTATTTTCGCCGTCACCCTGGCAACAATGGTGCGGGATGAAACCGATGACGAAGACGACCAAAGTCCCTTTTCCGAGGGCGGACCCATCAGCGGAGATCAGGACAGCTACCCCGAAGACGACGAGGACGCTGGCAAGAAGTCGCGCCGTAAACGCAAGGACGACGCCGACTGGTGGAAGCGCGGCGAGCAACCCCCGTTTTAGCACTCGTTTTGCCGCGGAACTCACCGACCTGTTCCGTTGACGTACTTCCGCTGGAAAGAGCGGCAGGCAGCGAGATTCCCTCTTTCTCCCGCCCGGCGATACAATTTGCCGTCCGCCAAGTTATTAACGGCGGAAAACCAGCATGGAATTCATCAACCTGATTGTTCAGTACGTCAATGACGCGCGCCCCGAGCGCCAAGCCGAATACGAAGTATGCTTTCGACGAAATCTGGCCAATCCGCTTGTTAAGACTATTCACAATCTCCAGGAGCGCAGCAACGTCATCGTTCCTGATGAATTCATTGGCCACCCCAAATATCGACAGCACGATTTGAATCGATGGCTGAGTTATGCTGACGCATTCTCGTACGCAAATTCGACCCTCGCCGGCGAGACATGCTGCCTGACGAACCTGGATATTTTTCTCGACACTTCACCAAAATGGCTGGAGATGCAGGAACTGCTCAGTCGGCAGATGATTTTTTGTCTGTCCCGTACCGAATACAGCCTCGACGGACAAACCTGGATTGACCCGAATATGCTGAAGTGGGCATTGGCGGTATCGCAGGATGCGTGGATATTTCGCGCGCCGATTTATGTTGAAAATTGCGATTTCGGTCTGGGAACCCTCGGATGTGACAATGCGATCGCCCATCGCATCAAAAAATCGGGGTACACCCCGGTGAACGCGGCGCAACAATTTAAAATTTTTCACCTTGATCGCGCCAGGGACAAATCGTATGTCAATCACATCAATATCTATACTCAGGAGCGTCAGGGTGCCGCGCTAGGCCAGTTTCCTGAACGGCAGGGGCAGTTTTTGCTGCCGGATATTGATTTGTGCAAAAGCGTCGACCAAATTCTGAATGAATTGAAGATTGGTGATCTGATGCGCTACACGGTGGTTTGCGAGGTTCTGAGCAAATTGGTAACGCTCAAAAATGAACATTGAGGGAGATAAACAAAAGTCTTATTGTCGGGTGTAAACCGGGCCGATATTATTTCTCAGAGTGTAGTCGTACTGCGATATTTGTGATTGGAGAGCTCTATTTGGTTAAACCTATAAGTCAACCCTAGGGGATCGCCTCCGACGTGATGCATGCCCGCTGTATTCGCTGCTTGTAACGGGTGAATCAAAGACGGGAAGCTGATCGGCGGTGAATCGGAAGAAATTCCGGTTCGGGCGTATCACCCACCTTACTCACAGGGTTTGATCAAACCGCTCTCACACGATATCCGTGGTACAACTTTACTTTCGACGCCCGTCGATCATCTCGGCGGGCGTTCTTATTGGCCGAAGGAACGCATATCTGACATTGCTGACCTGCCGGCATAAACCTCCTTTTTTAACTCATAATGCAAGCCGGCGTTCGAAAAACCATTTAAATTGGGTCAAATCGTGCCAGCCAGGCATGGCTGCAACAATGTTGGTTATCAGGCGTCTAAATAATAGATAGAAGGAGATTGCGCCTTTTCCGGAACCCAAGTCGATCATACGATGGAAGACGCTACAATAAGAATGCTTACCGGTCCGCGCAAGAACGGGTCGGGAAAGAGGCTCATCATGAAACGAAGCAGCAGAATCAATTTCGCGCTTTGGGCCGCCGTTATTGGCCTGCCCATTGTGGCGCTCGGCCAGCAGCGCGTCGGTAGCGACGGGCATGCGCTGGACGCGAGCAATCAGATCGGCAGCGGTGGCGTCAACACTGTTGCTCCACCGCAGACGGGTGTAACCGGTAATCAGATTCTTACAGGAAACGTAACCAACGGGTTTCAATTCCGCGGTAGAAACTTCAAGGGCGTTGATCTCGGGGTTGGGTACACCGATCCCACTGCGTGGCGCGGGCTGCTTCCCGGCATGATGGTGGACCAATTCGTGCGGCAATCTGCGGGCGTTCCTACCGCGGCGAATCCGATTGTGCGGCCGGCAACTGGGGCGCAGCCCTTCTATCCTCAGGCCACGACGATAATTCCCCCTGCGGGATTCGTTCAGCAATCCTTCGGGGGCGGCGGCTATCTTCCAGCTGCCACGATTAGCTCCAGCCAGATAAATAACACCAGCCTTAATCCAATCGGTCCGCCGACGTCGCCATTGCCACGGGCGGATGAACTTTTCCTGCCCGGGCTGGTGGACACATCAGCGGACACGATGTTCTCCGCGTCGCCGCTCTATGGCATTCGGCAGTTAGGATCGAGCGATTCGGATAATCTTTTTTCGCCGGACAACACCAACGGTGGGTATGCGCCGACGGGGCCAGTTGAAAGAGACCGCGCCGATCAGCAGCGCATTCAACAATTGCGACAGGAACTAAATCAAAGCGCAAGCCCCGTTTCCGGCAGCTCGAATAATGCGGGGGGTGCAGGTGGATCGGTCAACCCCAATGGTCCGCGGTCATCTTCTGGAAATCTGATAACGCCGGTCAGTAATGGTGGGCAGCCACTGCGGCCGATTTTGAATTCCGGCGCGCAGCCTATTGCCTCTGTCAGCCTTTCGCCAGTTGCCGGTCAGGTAGGGACAATGCAGAGCACCCGGCAATATCTTTCGCCGCAATCACTCCCACCGGCTTCCGAACAAAGCGCTCAGGTTGCGGAACTGCGTCGGCGTTTGGAGGTATATAACAACGGGCGTCCAAAAACCGATGAGGAAGCAAATCGTGAATTTATCTCCGCGCTGCAGGCGAGCAGGGCGGTGGATGCTGGCGTCGGGTTCAACCGTAGCCTTCCAGGGCAAATACATACGACGGGCGGACCCATGGAGCCCGGAACCACTGGGATGGATCAGCGCCCAGGCGACATCGCAAGACAGGGTACCAATCCGTATCAGATCACTGGCAATGACTTGCCTGGCCAAACGCCGGCCCTGAGCCCGTTGCCGGGCACGATAGCGCCGCTGCCGCCTTCGTCTCCGAACGCCTCCGGCGGTTCATCTGCTTCTTCCGTGCCACCCGCTCCGATGCAGATTGGAAATCTTGAGGAAGGTGTGAGGGCGACGGGGCTGAAGAATTTGATCTCCCAGGGCGAAGACTTTGTCGAGCACCAGCAATATGCCAAAGCCATTGATGTTTACGATCAGGCCATACAAGTGGCTCCGAACAACCCGCTGTTACTGATCGGCAGGTCGGAGGCGGAGCTGGGCGGGTCGTTTTATCGTCAGGCTGAGTCCGATCTTCGCTCGGCCTTCAGGGGAGACCAGGCAGTCCTCATGGGACAGTTCGATCTTCAAAAGCATCTGGGAGATACCCGGCTGGCTTACATTGTTTCCGATCTGAAACAGATCGCCAGCGAAGACCCAACCAATGCCACGCCGGTCTTCCTGCTGGCGTATGTCGCCTATAACACGCACCATGAAGCCGAGGCCAACTCCTGGCTTGACGTTGCAAACAAACGCACCGATGGGAAGGACGATGTCATCCCGCTGCTCAAGCGGTACTGGACTTTCACCGCTCCGGCGACGCGCCCCGACAATTTGAACAAGTAACCAGACTTGAGAACCAGGCGCTGCCTCCGGTGGTTGACCCATCGGAGGCAGCTTTTTTTTGGCTGGGTGCCGAATACATCAAAATTCAGCGCATAAAAAGGCCCCGGACGGGGGGATCCGGGGCGTCACTCCCTTTTGAAAGGGAGGTCGTCCAAGGGGGTGCTTGGACGGTTGAGGGCTATACAATCGGGAGGGAAGCCTTGCCCTTTCCTATCCCGACGAAAAAGGCTCCGTCACACTTTCGTGCATCGGAGCCGCCATGGCTCATTTAAGCTCGCACTTAGCAGCCCTCGCTAAATGCGTTTCTTACAAGTGTGATATTAGCGATCTGGTCATGGAAATCAAGAAGCAATTTCTTTTTCCACAACTTCACTTCAACTGTGTATTGTAATAGGGTGAGGTAGGCTAAATGGTTGGGGCAGGAAACAGAAAATAACACAACTCATTGATCTGGCATTACTTGTCGTGACAAGTCGTTCTTGCGGCTCTCATTTTTTCGTCGTGCGTAAGCTGGCGTCATATGGAGTGGAGAAATATTTTTATAAGATTTTTCACAATTTGAGAAAAAATAGGGCTCAATTTTACCTGTTGAAACTCAGCCTTCGTTCAGGGGTAAACAGTTAGGCGTTGCGCGGGTTCGCGCGCCGCTTTGCATAACGGCTTGCGCGCTCGCGGGTGATTGGGTGGTTTTTTGTAAGCAATGGCCGATTTTATTTCGCTGGAATGGCAAAATATCTGGACAAATCGATGCGTTCATAATGATGACTGGGGGCGTTGGCGCCGACGGCGAGGTATACCACGCGTGAAGAAGGTTCAAATATCATGGATTGTAAGGTCATATCCCCGTGGCTTCCCTGCACCACCTTGCCGAGCATCCACTCCATGGTTTTTGTATCAATCCGGCCCAACCGTGAAGTTGCATCCGCATGCAGAGCGTCATAACGCCAGCAATAGCCAGCGGTTTCTGTATCCTGCCCGCGCTGATGATTGGTGCTGATCAGCGGGGCTGAGCTCGTGCCGCGGCGCACGGTGACGCCCTCGGGGCGAATCTCGGCAACCGCGCGATTGTCCGCGGAATCCATGAGCATCAGATTGTTTGCCGTCTGGCGAGGCGTCTTTTCCAGGAGGGCGATTGCTTCGTCCACCGTGCGACACTGTTCAAGCACCATGCGATAGAGCAAAGTGTACGGCATCGCGGTGGGGGGCCTCCCAGAGCGGGACACTTCCATGTTCGAAAGGCAAAGCCCGTATTCATTCATGCCCGACAAAACGCCGATCATCCCCGGCCATCCAATTGCCGCGAATTGGTATCGTCCGTTGGGGTGATAGATGAAAACCACGCTGTGCTTGTCCGCGATATTCAAAGAGGGAAAATCAAGATTGCGGCCAAAGCGGGCAACACCATCGGGGGCGGCGGACGCCGGCAGTGTGATCGTCGAGCACGCGGTCACCGCTGACAAATCTAAAAAGCATTGCGCCAGCGCCACATCCGCTTGGCTTAGTCCCACCGAATCGCCAAGGGCCGCCAGCTCGGACTGATGCTCTGGGAGCATCTGCGTGACAAACACGAGTGCCGCCAGTGATGCCTTAAATCGATCGGGACCGGTAACGGCTACATTGAGATAGCGGTCATAAAGCAAATGGATGGTGTCGCCGCATTGACGGCCGTGCTCGGTACCAATTTGCACGGGGTCACCGCGAAGCTCGACAATCCGCACCCCAACCGGCACTGGGCGCGTGGAGGCCGATAGCTGCACCGTGCTGACTTGCGAAGGACGGGTCGTCGCAAGCGAATCGACATTATCTGAAGGCCGCGCAATACACCCGCATAAGCCCGCGCACCCCGCTAGTGCAAAAACGAATAAGACGCCGCGCATTACGCTCCTTGCCATATTGTCATCCTAAGGCTTGGCCACTATTACATCCCACGGGCACTTCATTAAAGTTCGCTCGGTTCATTCCATTGAGCATCGTTAATTTACATTATTGACATACATCTCAATCCAAGCGAACCGTTCCAATAAATGTTTCGTAGTGACCAAGGGAGGTCCCAGTAGAGATCGCCCAACCGGCCTGTTCTGCATTGTTGGCTTAAACGGCATGCGTGGCATCAAAATTGATACGCTTTTATGACTAATTTAACTAAAGCAGCCAAGCTGGAGCCAGTTTCTGGTCGATTTAAGCAATGTCCAAGTTTGGTGGTGTGTACTTTCTCGGAGGATTGAACATGCGCATGCTGGTCGTGTCTGTTTTGTCGCATCTGGCGGAACTGGGCATCTTCTTCGGGGCGGCCGCCATCCTCGTGCTTGGGATGCTGGGCCTCCGATAGCGCCACGCGCTCTTCTATTCCGCTGACTTTCTGTCATTTTGCATCTCATAAGTCGCACTCCAGACCGAATTTTCTCGGAAACTGGCAGCGCGATCCTTGCGCTGTTAATGTTTGTAAATATTCTTGAAGCGGGGGGCTGCGGCCCTAGACTGTCATCAGGCGGTTTTTTGGAAGTTTCATGAGCCGAGTCACATTGCAAGCCCCGGGTGGTAAAGTGGTTGTGCCCAGAGCTGCGGCGCCGGCTCCGCCGGTGGGTCAACACAGCGCCGCTTCGGTGGAAACCTTCAATGCCGCGGATGTTCTGATCGAGGGCCGCAGCGTCAGTGTTTTCTATAATCAGTTCGAGGCGATCAAAAAAGTTTCGCTGGTCATGCCGCGGAACCGCGTCATCGCCATGATCGGCCCAAGCGGCTGTGGCAAGAGCACGTTTCTTCGCTCGATTAATCGCCTTAATGATCTGATCCCCGGTTGCCGGGTGACCGGTGAACTTCTGGTCGGGGGCCAGAACATTTACGATCCTAAGATCGACCTCGTCGGTCTTCGCCGGCAGATCGGCCTGGTGTTCCAGAAGCCCAACCCATTTCCCAAGACCATCTACGAAAATATCGCCTACGGCCCGCGCCTGCAGGGCATCAGCCGCCGGGGCGAGCTCGATGGAATCGTTGAAGATTGCCTGAAAAAAGCCGCCCTTTGGGAAGAAGTCAAAGACCGGCTTAACACCAGCGCGTTGGGTATGTCCGGCGGCCAGCAGCAGCGCCTGTGCATTGCCCGCGCCCTGGCAACCCGGCCGACCGTGTTGCTGATGGACGAGCCCTGCAGCGCCCTGGACCCCATCGCAACCACCAAAATCGAAGATTTAATCACCGAACTGCGAAACAATTACACCATTATCATCGTAACCCATAACATGCAGCAGGCCGCCCGGGTAAGTGATTACACGGCCTTTTTCTATATGGGGGCGTTAATAGAGTATAATGCAACGTCAACGATGTTCACCAACCCGACGCAAAAGCAGACCGAAGATTACATCACCGGAAGATTCGGGTAGCGCAAAGTTGTGGTTTTTTGGGATTCCTAACACGTTTCGGACCGATAAGACTCTGGTCAAATGTCGCATCACCTTTCCGATCTTCTCGATAACCTCAGGGCACAGGTGGCCCGAATGAGCACCCTGGTGCTGCAGGTTGTGCAACAATCCTGCGATGCGGTCTTCACCGCCGATGCCCATCTCGCCCAGGAAACCATTGCCCTTGACGAGCGCGTTGATGATGAAGAAGTCCGGGTGGAAAAAGCCGCGATCGATGTTCTGGCGCTGCAGCAGCCGGCTGCTTCCGATCTTCGCACCGTCACCACCATCATCAAGGTGAATGCTGATTTCGAGCGCATCGCGGATTGCGCCGTCAACATCGCCCAGCGCGCTCTGCCCCTTTCCCACCTGCCCAACTACGATCCGCCCAGCGATCTGAAGCTGATGGCCAACACGGTTCTGTCCATTCTTCGAGATACGATGAAGGCCTTCAACCTTCGCGATGAAGCGCTCGCCCGCCACGTGCTGAAAAGCGATGACGTGGTTGATGCCCTCTACCATCAGATCGTGCAGGACATGATCACCATGATGGAAACCGACGGGCAGAAAGCCAACCTTGAGCTGGGCAACATCATGATCGCCAAGAACCTCGAGCGCATTGCCGACCACTGCACCAACATTGCCGAGGATGTCATTTACATCCACACCGGCCGCATCATCCGCCATCTGCACGCTGTCAATTGAAGCTCGATCCCCGCCTCGCTGATTAAAAGTCTCCATTGCCAAACGTCCCGGGAGGATTTCCCGCGGTTTCATGCCATGTGTTTGATCCGCGCACGCGCGTCACGCTGCGGGTAACATTGCCCCTGGCATCCACCGGGCTGCGGAACAGATGCCATTGGCTTGCGCCGGGCTGGCTGGAATCGACCGAAGATTTCCACTGGGCTATCCAATCATTCACCCAGCCGCCTTCCTCCACCCGCGCCAGCGGCACGACGAATCGCGCGTCGGCATTTCGCAAGCAATACTCCGAGTCCCACAACAGCAGTACACCCGCGGGGGGATGCGCCACCGCCTCGGTCGACCAAGGCTCCACAAACCGACGATCCGATGGGCTCACATCGAGGTAATAAAAAACACCGGGGTGATTGGTCAGCATACGCGGATATTCCTGGCGCAGGCCACTGGCCTTGTACCAGGCTACCACGCGCTGAGCCTGCTGCCAGCCGGCTGAGGGCTCGATGGGAATCACGCGCCAGTAGAAATTCACCAGGCCCGGAAGAACCGCTGCCAGCGCGGCCCAGGAGACGGCGCGCGACCATCGCAGCCGCGTAAATATCCATGCCCAGCCCCGCGCGCAAAGCAGACCCCACATCGGCGCGGCGATCAGCAAATAGCGCAGCTCCCCATTGCTGGACATCCGGCCCAGCGCGTAAAGCACGCTGTGCCCTGCCAGAATCGCCAGTGGCAGCGCGGCGATCAACCAATCCACGCGCTTGCGATGATTGCGCAACAGGGCGCGGATACCGCCCGGAACCCGCAGATTGTTTTCCATTCCGATCCACATCGCGGGAAACGCGAATGGGCCGATCAGTACGGGCAGCATCAGCAGGAAATGAATGGGTGAGCCTGATGGATATTCGCTGCCTGTTTCATAGGGCCAATGCTGCGGCAACCAGCGCCACCAGGGCGAATCCGCTGGCCCGGCAAGCTGATGTCCTGCCAGGCTCCAGAGAATCAACCCGACTGGCAACACCGCAATCCACTTTAATTGCCGATGCGCCGCCAGCGCGAACGCGCCGAGCAGCAGGAAGACAAATCCTTCGGGTCGGCCCAGTGGCGCGATCGCCAGCAGAATTGCCATCGCGCCCCACTGCCGCGCTTGATAGGCCAAAAGCGCCACGCCGATTACCAACGCAAACGGAAGCTCGGTCAGCTCGGCAAATGAATGAAGAAACACCAGCGGCTGGCCCAGTGTGAAAATCAGCGCTAGCACAGGCCAGCGATATTCCTGAACAACTGCGATGCGATACGCGACGAGCGCGCACCCGATGGCAACTGCAAGGCTCGTGAGGCGAACGCCGATCAATCCGCCGATGGCTGCGGGGCCGGCGAATAACATTGTGCAAAGCGGGCGTCCCCACACATCCACAAAATAGGCGGGCTGCTGAAATGCGTGGCGGGCGAAGATGTAGTGGGTGCCGCCGTCGGATTCCAGAAAACCTTTGGACTTCACGGCTGCGGTAATCGAGCAGAGGGCAAATGCAACGATCGCAAGCAGAATGGTGCTCGCGTCTCGCGCGGTTGACTTGTGGGCTGAATCGTCCATCCGATGCGGATTATCCTCGGATGAACTGAATAACACGAATCAGGAAAGTTGAGGAAAAATTCATCGCGTTACGCAGGAGTTAAATCATTTAATCACCACTTCTTTTCCCGCTTCAGCAGAGCGATAGACGCCGTCCAGAATCTTCTGCACCGCCATGCCCGCTTCGCCGGGAGCGCGCAGCGGCGTGCCCTTGAGGCAGCCATCCACCCAGTTCCGCAGCTTCTGTGCGAAGAGATATGGAAAATCGGTTTTGCCGCCGACGTACCAGGGCGATTCATTCACCATCGTCCCGGCTCGATCTGTAAAGATCGCCGGTGGGTCCCACTGGCAACCGCCTTTTTCGCCCATCACCGTGAAGTTCCAGACGTCTTCCTTGATGTGTGTTGCGAAGGAGGCTTCGATTTGCAGGACCGCGCCGTTGGCGAATCGGATCTGGCCGATGGCCAGGTCTTCCACGGTATAGGTCTTGTAATCCCAGTTGGGCCAGGGAGAGACGGTGCTGGATTTCTTGTCACCCATGTAGGTCCAGGTGTTGCCCGAGGCAGTAATAGGCTCGGGCTCGCCCATCAGGTAATGGGCCATTTCGATGACGTGCACGCCGATGTCGATCATCGGTCCGCCGCCCTGCAAATGCTTCTGGCCGAAGACGCCCCAGTTGGGAATTCCGCGGCGGCGCAGCGCCTGGCATTTGACGAACATGATGTTGCCGAATTGCCCTTCATCGCGGGCGCGGACCAGGTAATCAGTGTTGGGGTGATAGCGATATTGAAAACCCACCGCCAGCTTTTTTTTATTCTTCTTCGCTGCATCAATCATCTTCTGGCATTCGCCGGGATTCATGGCCATCGGCTTTTCCACGATGACATGACAGCCAGCGTTCAGCGCATCGATCGTCGGGGCGGAATGCACGCCGTTGGGTGTGCAAATCGAGACGGCATCCGGGTGCTCGTCATTAAGCATCTTTTTCCAGTCGGTGTAGAGCGCATGAATGCCAAACTTTTCTTCAATGTTTTTCAATCGCTCGGCCTTTACGTCCACGCCCGCGACCATTTCCACGTCCGGCATGTTCGCGAAGGCTTTCAGGTGCGTCTCACTGATGCCTCCGCAGCCGATCACCGCCACGCGCAGCTTTTTGCCGGAATATTCTGCTTCGCTCTGGGTGGCGAACGATTCGGTTGATACGCTTTTTTCAGCCATGGAAAGATCCTTGATTGATGATGGATAACATTGTTTCCAGGTGCAGTCTTACGCGATGTGACCCGTAAATGCCTATCCCAATTTTGCCAATTCCGCCTGCGCTTCAGCCAACTGATCCTGCGTCTGTTTGACCAGTGCGGGCGGCGCCTTGGCGATATAGGCTTCATTTGAAAGACGCGCCTGCAATGTGACCACCTGCCGCCGTTTTTCTTCGCGCAGTTTAGTCACGCGCTGCTTCTCCGCTTCTTCGTTGATTAAGCCTTCAACATAAATATCGCAGCCTCCCGCTGCTGAGCGCACCGCGCCGGCGGGCGCGATGATCGTCTCGGCGACCGCCTTCAGTTTGGCGGTGCTCAGCAGTTCGATCAAGCCGCGATTGGATTCGATGACCGGCAGCATCTCCACGCTGGCTGAGATGGAGGCATCCACCGTTTTCTTCAGATCGACGTTGTGATCGCTTCGCAGGGCGCGAATAGCGGAGATAATTTGCTGGAGTTTGGGGAAAAGATCTTCCGCCTGGGCATCGAGCGGCCCTTCGATGGGCCAGGCTGCTTTGATGAGGCGTGGGCTGTCGCTGGCAGCAAGGCGAGCGCCAAGGCCGCGCTGCGGCCTGGCGGCATTCAGGCGCCACCAGATGATTTCCGTGATGAACGGCATCATGGGGTGAAGCAGGCGCAGCGCCCCATCCAACACAGCGGCAAGCACGTTTGCGGTCTGGCCCGCCGTTGCTGGGTTCTTCAGCGCGGGCTTGGCGGTCTCGACGTACCAATCGCAGAAATCGCCATAGAAAAAGTCGTAACAGGTCTTGGCGTATTGATCGAACCGATAGGCGGCCAGCGATGCATCCGCTTCTTTGATCGCCCGATGGAATCGCGAAACGATCCATCGATCCGCCAGCGACCATTTGCCTTCATCGACCGGCTCAGGCGCGATGTTGGTCAGATTGCTGATGACAAAGAAATGGGCCACCTGCCAGATCTTGTTGCAGAACCGGCTGCCGATATCGAACTTGTCTGAGGTGTTGCGTCCCTGCGCATCCTTCTTCACCGGCATCCGCACATCCTGCGTTTCGGTCGCCATGTGCGTGAGGGTGAAGCGGAGGGCATCGGCGCCGTGGGTGTCGACGACATCAACGGGATCAACGCCGTTCCCCTTGGATTTGCTCATCCGCTCGCCCTTGCCATCCAGAATCGTGGGGTTGATGACGACATTTTGGAAAGGGATGGCGGATCGGACGGGCTTGCCATCAGCGCCCATGTTGTACAGGCCCATCATGACCATGCGCGCCACCCACAGGGTGATAATATCGCGGCCGGTAAGCAGAACGCTTGTCGGATACCACTTCTTCAGGTCAGGGGTATTTTCCGGCCAGCCGAGAGTGCTATGCGGCCAGAGCGCGGAGGAGAACCACGTATCCAGCACGTCAGTGTCCTGCACAAATCCATCTTCCTCAAGCCGACGTTCAACGTCCTTGAAGCCAGGCCGAACGGAGACGTAAATGGCAACTTCGCCACTCGATGTCTCAGAACGAATTTGGACATCGGTGGACCCCTCCGGAACGTCTCTGAGCAACAACCTCATCCGGTTATTTGTGTCAGTAATGTCCATGTCCAGAGGCATTTTCCCGCCTGGAAAGCTCCACACCGGAATCCGATGTCCCCACCAGAGCTGGCGGGAAATCGGCCAATCGCGTTTCTCGCCCAGCCAGCTCAGATACTGCTGCGCATGCCGTTCGGGGGAGAATTTAATCGTGCCATCGCGCACCACCTGCAGGGCAGGCTCCGCCAGCGGCGCCATCTTCACGAACCATTGATCGCTTAGATAAGGCTCCACCGGCGTCTTGCTTCGGTCGCTATGCCCGACCTGCGTTTCGTAGGGCTCTTCCTTTTCCAGCAGACCAAGGGCGGTCAGATCTTCCACCACTTTCTTCCGGGCGGGGTCGCGCTTCATGCCGGCGTAGGCGCCGCCGTTGGCGTTGAGCGTGCCGTCGGGATTGAGGATGTTGATCAGATCGATCTGATCAGCTTTCCCCTGATGCCGCTGCCAGACGGCGTAGTCATTCGGGTCGTGCGCGGGCGTCACCTTCACCACGCCCGAGCCGAACTTGGGGTCCACCAGAATGTCATCGGCAATGATCGGAATTTTGCGGCCAGTCAGTGGCAGGACGACGCTCTTACCGATCGCCCAGTTCCAGCGGGCATCTTCCGAATGCACGGCCACGGCGGTGTCGCCCAGCATGGTCTCGGGGCGCGTGGTGGCCACTACCATCTGTTTGTCGGTTCCCTCGATCGAATAGCGAATGTGCCAGAGATTGGTCTTAACGTTCTCGTGATAAATCTCGTCGTCGGAAATGGAGGTCTGGAGATGCACATCCCAGTTCACCAGGCGCTTGCCGCGATAGACCAGGCCGTCTTTGAAGAGCTTGAAGAAGGTTTCACGAACGGCCTTGGCGCACATGTCGTCGAGAGTAAATCGCGTGCGGTCCCAATCGCACGAAGCGCCCAGGCGCTTGAGCTGCTCGATAATGCGATCGCCGTATTGCTGCTTCCATTGCCAGATGCGCTCGACCAGCCCCTCGCGGCCCACATCGTGGCGGGTTTTGTTCTCCTTCTCCTTCAGTTGTTTTTCCACCACGGCCTGCGTGGCGATGCCGGCGTGGTCGATCCCCGGAATCCAGACGGCGTTGAACCCGCGCATGCGATGCACGCGAATCAAAATATCCTGAAGGGTGGCATTGATCGCATGCCCCAGATGCAGCGCGCCGGTCACGTTGGGCGGCGGAATGACGATGCTGTAGGGTTCACCCGGGGAGGCGGGGTCGGCTGAAAAGCACTTCTCCGCAAGCCAAACCGGGTAGACCTGCGCTTCGATGGCGGCGGGGTCGTACGTCCTGGCGATTTCTTCAGTCATGGTCGGCGTCATATGGGTGGGGAGATGTTAAAGGGGTGGCCCGGTTTTGTCATTGTGCGGAGGACCAGCGGCTCTATTTGTTTTAAGAGGATCAGACAGACTGACCAAGCCTTATTCCGGCTTCGGTACCAGCCGCTTGCCCAGGCTTTGTTTGATGCCAAGAGCGCGAAGATAGCGGCGGCGAAGTAACTCGTGCTTTTGTTCGACTTCGGTGGGGCTACCGTTTTCCAACGGGATGAATCCACCGGCTTTTGTCTTGTGGCCACCCCCTTCGCCTGTGTTGCGAAGGAGCTTGCGAATCATGTCAGCGGCGGAAAGCTTGCCGTTGCTGGTGCGGAGGCTGATGACTAGTCGGTTTTCGTATACCGCTGTGACCAGCGCCCACTGCACCTGTTCGAAGCGCAGCAGGAAGTCGGCCAGCACAGCGGGTTTTTCGGGGCTGTCGATTTCATCCAGATGGGAAATGATCGCCTGGTCGTAATACATCGCGTTGGCCAGGCCGCTGGAGTAAGCGATGTAATATTCCTGGGGCAGATCGACATAGCGCATCTGGTAGAGCTTGCGGGTGTTGGCAAGCAGCGTCAGGCTTGAAAGCGCGATGTTGTCCAGCTCGCCCGGCTGGCCGGCCGCGCCGGCCAGATCAGATTCAATTGCGTAAAGCAGCGTGGCTGCGAGGTCGCCCGAGATCGGCTCTTCCACTTCCATGAAGTAGCTGAAGATGATCGAGCTGCTGGCGCCGACATCGATGCGAATATCTTCAAACGGGCATTTCGCCTTGCGGCGGGTGCGATGATGATCGATCACCGCCAGGGGCATAATTCCGTCGGGAAGCGGGCAATACGAGAACGTGGGCTGCACATCGGTCAGCAGAATTGCATCGTATTCAGCGACCTTTTTGTCGTCCCAGGGCACCAGCTTCAGGTTGGTATTGCGAACGAACGATTCGTTCACGCCGCCGCCAAGGCGGCCCTTGATGGACATGCTGACGGTTGCATCCGGCAGCTTTGCGCGGAGCAGTTCGCAGAGCGCCCAGGCGCTGGCCAAAGCGTCGGGGTCGGGGTGGATGTGGCTGGTGACGAGGATGTTTTTCTTGCCCTGCAGCATGCGCAGCAGTTTCCCGAAGCGCGGGCGGCCACGGGCGTTGCGCTCGGCGGCGACGGCTGAATCCGCCACGGTTTCCACGCAGGATTCGACGAACGCGTTCATCAGGCCTTTCGAAGTAGCAATTGCAGCACCATTTATAGTCGTTACGCCATCATCGGATCGACCGGGCAAACGCGCGACATAACTCAACGCAATCGCGGTCTCATAATAGTAGCCCCGAAAACCGTAGTCGCCATGCCCACCCTATTTACTCTTGGCGGCGGGCCTCGTCCTTTACATTGCTTCCCGCCCGTGGATATCGTTTGGGCAGTGGAATCAATTCAAGGCAAGCTTTTGATTGCATCATCGCGGCTTGGTGATCCAAACTTCGCCCGCACCGTGCTGCTGATGGTTCAGCACAACGACCAGGGCGCCCTTGCCCTGATTTTAAATCGCCCCCTGGAAACCACCGTTCGCGAGGCCTGCCAGGACACGCTGGGCGAATCCTGCGAAATCGAGGGCTCCCTGCACGACGGCGGCCCCTGTGAAGGCCCCCTCATGGTTTTGCATACCAACGCGCTGGCGAAGGATCTGGATGTTTTGCCGGGCATTTTTTTCACAACCGAGCGATCCAAGATCGAATCGCTCATGCAGGAGCCGGATCAACCCGCCAGGTATTTCCTGGGATACGCGGGCTGGTCGCCCGGGCAACTGGAATCAGAAATCGAGATCGATTCCTGGCTGATCCTCCCCGCCGAGCCACAGCACATCTTCGACGCCCGCGACAACCTTTGGTCGAAAATCATGACTCAGCATATGATGGGCGAAAAAATAGACCCTTCGCGGATTCCCGACGATCCCTCGTTAAATTAATGTTCGCGAGATTGCCGCTGGTCGTCATTGCGGTCCGCCGGCTTAAGCGGGTCCTTGCTCTTCCAATTGATAAAGCAGGGGTCCAAAGCGCCGGTTGGCCCACTTCATCGATTTGCTCATCACGACGACAAATAGAGACAGCGACATCAGCAGCGCAATCCCCGTGATGTAATGCTTCGGACGCCAGTGCCGGATCGTCGATCCATAGGCAATCAAACCCAGGACAGCTGCAATGGTGACCACCGCGTCATAGCTCGCTCTCTGCCAGTAGAGGCCGCCCAAATGCAGCCACATGCCGAATTCATCGAAAGTGAGCGCAAGTCCAATGCCATAAATCACGGCGATGAATGAAAGCCAACCGCCCACGGGTCGGGCAAAAAGCAAACAGGCGCCCGTGAGGCTGAGCAGGAAAATGCCGTAATTCAAATGGTGAACATGGGTTCCCTTTATATGGAAAAAAAGCTGGGGTGGAAGCTTTCCCGCCATGATGAAGATAACCAGGATTCGCGCCGCGACAAAGGTAAAAATGAATGTAGCCAGCACGAGCCGGGCAAGTTGATGGGTCCTTCGTCTGCGTGCTTCAAGCTCGGGAATTCCGGTGGAATTGAAGCCGTCTTGGTTGTCGGAATCGCTCGGGGTTTGGTCGGAGGTTGGCATGCGGCACCGCTTAATTCAGGCTGGAAACCAGTTCTTTAATATGCTGGGAAAGACGTTTGACGTTCCCTTTATAATTGAATAGTTCGCATAACTGCGAATCTTTGAACCCCAGACCGCGGAGGTAACGGAGGGATGTTTCGACCGATGCCAATTTCGCGTTGCGCGGGATGATCGTTTGGTTCTGCTGCTCGCTGTCCCTTACGGTGAGGGCCTTTGAACCGCTGCGCCCGTCGAGTTCATTGTTAATCCACGATAACGCAGCCCAAATGCTTTGGTATTCCATTCCCTTGATTTCGACTGATCCGATTACACGCATTGCGTCTATTTTCACATACGCGCGAGCAATCGGTCAAAGGCGCGGGTCCAGGGGCAATCCACGATCCCATTCGATTTGTCGACGGATAAGTTGCGCCCGGATCAAAACCGGCGCCCATCGGGAATTGGCCGGAATTGGTGGATTGGGACACAGCGGTTTACGCCGCGTCCGCTTGCAAATGAATTCTGGGTTGCGCTACCGGGCGCACACGGTTCAATCCATCCAATGCCGCGACTTTGTAGCATTCAGCCAGCGTCGGATAGTTGAAAACAGACTCGACGAAGTAGTCAATCGGCAACCCCGCCGCCATCACGGTCTGCCCGATGTGAATCAGCTCGGTCGCTCCGGTGCCGATCGCGTGAACACCAAGCAACCGATGGCTTTCCGGGTGAAACAGCAATTTCAGGATGCCATTCGGATCCCCAATTAACTGCCCGCGGGCAATTTCGCGATACCGGGCCAAACCCACTTCGTATGGAATGCTTTGCTGGGTCAGGATTTGCTCGTTTTGTCCGACCATGCTGATCTCCGGAATCGTATAGATGCCGAAAGGAAAGAGCATGCTGGGCGCTTCGACGAATTGATGGAACATGTGAGAGCTTGCGAGCCGACCCTGTTCCATGGCGGTGGCCGCCAGCGCGGGAAACCCGATGACGTCACCCGCCGCGTAAATATGCGGGGCGGCCGTCTGAAAGAATTCATTGACTTTGAGGCGCCCGCGGTTATCCGCGGTCAATCCCGCCGCGGCTAGATTCAATTGATCGGTCGCGCCCTGGCGGCCGATGCAGTACATCAGCGTTTGGGCGGTGATGTGTTTATTGCTCGCCAGCAAAGCTTCAACGTGATCGTCGATCACATTGATTTTAGAAACCGATTCCCCCAGTCGCAGGCGAATTCCCATATCGCGCAGCCGGAATTGCAGGTTTTCCGCCAGCTCATCATCCACAAATTCCAGAAGCCTCGGACGACTTTCGATCAGGGTCACCCGGACGCCAACCGCGGCCAGCATGCACGCATATTCCGTACCGATGACACCACCACCGACGATGATCATGCTCTGGGGCAATTCAGCCAGGTTCAACAGGTCGTTGCTGTCGATGACGATTCCCAGTGTAAAAGGCACCTCCGCCGGCCGGGCCGGAATCGTTCCAACGGCGACCATGATATTTCTCGCATGCAACTGCGATGCTTGATCGCCCTGGGAAACGCGGACGGTATGCGCGTCGACGAATGACGCCGTGCCGAAGACCATGGTCACGCCGTTACGGTGCATCTGGTTGCGAATTACTTCCACTTCCGTTCGCACGACATGCCGGCACCGGTAGAGCAGGTCCGACATATGAATGTCGTGCTTTACCGCGTAATTTGAACCGTAAATATCACGCTCGCGCATTCCGGTGAGATGCAGCACGGCTTCGCGGATTGCCTTGGAAGGGATTGTGCCGGTATGAATGCAAACACCACCGACGCTGTCATCATGCTCCACCAGGGCCACGCTTTTGCCCAGCTTGGCCGCATTAAGCGCCGCTTTCTGGCCGGCCGGACCGGAGCCGATAACCACCAGATCGTATTCCATATTCGTCATAAGCGGCCCTTTTGGAAAAGTCGATGCACCTCCTCCTATCGGCCATTGTGATGCGGCGGTTCAGAAGCGGTATTCAGCGTTAACTCCTGGACCCAATAAAATTACGGACTAAACGTCTGGATGGGCCAGACCGATTGAGGGTGAGGAGAAAGTCTGCATGGATTTGTCCAGGGCGCTTGCCTCCAATTTCGATAAATCGGCAATGTCCGAATCCCGGAAGTCTCCACCCCCGTTCAGCCGACGGGATTGGATCACCCGCGCCGGCGCGGTCCTCGTGGTTGCGGGCGTGATAACAAGCACCAACCTGCTATTCCGCAGTGTTCAACTGGACAGCATTCAAATCCCGCGGCTGGGCCTGTCCATCACCATCAGCATGCTGGTCTATCTCTTTATCTCCGGAATGATTCGTCGTTGGATTCAGCCCGCTAAAAATCTCGGTGTGTTGCTCGCTGAAATTCGCGCGGGAGATGCCCCGATTGAAGAACTTTCAACCATTGGGGGGGCGCTACGCGCCGTTGCCGAGGAAAGCAGCAGCATTCTTCGCGAACTGCGTCAATGCAAACAGCAAATCGCACAGCTTGACCTGGAGATTCGCCAGAAAATAGCAAACCGAACCGATGCCCTCGAACGACTGGTCGGCTCGCTTCGTCATCAAGCCAACCGCGATCCGCTTACCGGCCTCTATAACCGTCGCATGCTTGACCAGTTAATGCCGCAATTGGTTCGCCAGTGCGTCGCGGACCCAGGAGCTTTGGCGCTGCTGATGATTGACGTGGACTATTTCAAGGATTTGAACGACGTTTTAGGTCATGCCGCGGGTGATGAAATGCTGCGCGCGCTCGGACAGGTTATCCGCAGCACCGTTCGCTCGACGGATTTCGCGTTCCGTTTTGGCGGTGACGAGTTCGTAATCCTGATGCCCGGCTGCGAAGCCCCGGCGGCCGAAAAAATCGCCCAGAGGCTGGAATCGCTGGTGGATGCAATGGCAAGCACCTACCAACTGCCGCGCCGGCCCAAGCTATCGATTGGTGTCTGCACGTTGGCGGATGTTGCGGATCCGACTCCGGAAAGCTTGATCAATCGCGCCGATGCGCTCCTTTATGAGAAAAAACAGGTGAGAAAAGAGGTTTCGCGCCGGGAATCCTCAGACCCCGCGCACGCCACCCTTTGATCCTGCTTATGCGCCGACCGCTTCCTGGCGGCGAGCCACCGGGAACATGTTTTCGCGAAAAATCAGCAAAAGTATATTCCGAACTTGCCATTCAGAGATGGATTTGTAGAATTACCAATCCGATATTTTGGATGGAGTTGCGCTGATGGTTAGAGAGAGCAATCGTGAACGCCGGGAAAAAGCTGAGAAATTCCAGACTTTTAACCGTCCCAAACTCAAAATTGCCCGGATGAGCGCCTCGGGCAAGTCATACATCGATTACAAGGACACCGAGTCGCTGCGCAAGATGGTCAGCGGCAACGGCAAACTCCTCTCGCGCAAGCGCACCGGCGCTGATGCAATGGAACAACGGATGATCGCCCGCGCCGTCAAGCGTGCTCGTTACATAGGCCTGCTTCCCTACGTTAGCGCCAGTATGTAACTTATCGAATCACACCAGAATTCGAACGGATTCGCCATCGCCCGACCCGCGGAGGGTCGGGCGATGTTTTTTGGTGCATGGAAATGAGCGCGCAAGCTTCTCATCCGCTGCATAAGTAAATATGTTTTCTCTTCGAGACAACTTCAAGCTGCGGCAACGTCATTTGCGGTCGCGACGCTCCCCCCTTATTTTACCCGGATATGGAATCGATCATTTCAGGCAAAGCCTATGTGCTGGGCGATAATGTCGACACGGACCAGATCATTCCGGCCCAGTACCTCTCATACAATCCATCCATTCCCGAGGAGCGGAAATACTTCGGCATGTACGCGATGAGCAGTGTCCCGGATGGACAGGCCGGACTGCCGGATGGACATCTTCGTTTCGTCCTGGACGGGAAATTCAAGAGCGACTACCAGATCGTCATCGGCGGGAAGAATTTCGGCAGCGGTTCGAGCCGCGAACATGCGCCGCTGGCGATGGCTGAGGCCGGCTGCAAGTGCGTGATCGCCGAGTTTTACGCGCGTATTTTCTTCCGCAACAGCGTCAACGGCGGCTACGTCATTCCTTTCGAATCAACCGAACGGCTGATCGACAAGATTCAAACCGGTGATGAACTGGAAGTGCGCCTGGACGAAAACGTCGTGATCAATAAGACCCGCAACCAGCGGCATGCCCTGCGCCCGTTGGGCGACGTTCTCCCCATTATTGAAGCTGGCGGCATTTTTCCCTACGCCCAAAAGGCGGGGATGCTCAAGTAGCAACTTCAGTCGCCCGTGCGAGCCGTGGGTCAACTTCGATCCGATAGCGGCATTTGTCCTTGTCGCCGCGCTGATACAGCGGGTGGTCGTCGGGCACGGTGACAATCTCCACCAGCGTGCCGCCCAGCCCTTCGCACGTCCGCCGGGAAGCCAAATTATCTGAATTGCATGTTATCCACAGTGGGTTAATGCCATGCCGGGCTGCGAGGGGCAGAAGCAGTCGGCAAGCGCGTTGCGCATACCGCCGGCCCCGCGCCGGTGGGTAGACGTGATAGCCGATGTGCCCGTAGTACATCACCACGTCGTAGGTGTTGCCGATCCGCAAACCAATCCCGCCGCCAATGGGCAGGTCGGGCGAATCCGACAAGCGCATCCAGAATTGGTAGGTCGGAAGGATTCCGATTGCCGCATCGCCGGCCTGATGGCCATTGGGGCAAAGCTCTAGAAACTCCGTCAGCTGGCGCTTTGTTGTCCCGGCAAGCTCCGGCGCTTGCTGCAACGTCAGCGGGTGATGGGCCGTCGCCAGGACGGCATCAACCCATTGAGGCGAAGGCGCGACCAGTTGCAATTCTTTATCGATGAGCGGGAACGGATTGAGAAACTTGAAGGCGGGAGTCGGAGATCCCCAGAAAGGCAGCCGACCTCGCAAGCTGAAAGGCATCGGCAGGAAGTGTAATTAGTAGGTTCGCAAGTCGGTAGGCCCTTCCCAGAATCGAAGGGAATCCGCTGACGATCAAAGCTGAAACAGATTTGATTTTTCCCCGAAAACGGCTGTCCAGCGCAGGAAGATCAGCACGAAGGCAATGAGGTTAACCAGCACCGCAATGACCGCCAGAACCGTGTAAATATTATTTGTGGGGGGAACTTCGATCCGATCGCCGCTTGCGGTACGCGTCATGTCCAACTCCAATCCAATCAGGGGTTCAAAATCACCAACACCAAAAGCCGTTTACGAACCGCGAAGCAACGTCTTGACTACATCGCCCGACCGTACGCCGTCGCCCTTGCCCGGCTCAGCGATGAATTTTCCGCTTGCAGACTGACTATCAACTTCATCGATCGTGAGGATGCCCGCGAAATTACCGCTGCTGAGAACATTGAAGGTGGTGCCTTTGGTGACACCCTGCTCGCTCCCGACGTTGATCCGAAGATAGGAGTTGCCGTTGATGGACTGTTTTTCCACCACGGTGCCGCTGATCGCCACCGAGGCCGGCCCGGTGGGCGCCTGTTCCAGAGCCGCGACATCAACGCCGTTTTTACTGGCGATTCCCGAAAGCCGCTGGACCATCACCAGTGCCGCCTGGAGCTTCTCCTGCGACGTGTTCAACTGCGTTTGCAAGGTTTCCCCGGTGTTGGTCAGATCGGCAATGCGGCGGCTGTCTTCCTCGGTCCGTCGGACCAAACCGTCGTTGGCGGCCTGCAACGCGCTCGTCTGTTCTTGCAGCTTGTTCACGGTGGCCGTCTGC
Organism: Planctomycetota bacterium; assembly: GCA_030775485.1. Lineage (GTDB taxonomy): Bacteria > Planctomycetota > Phycisphaerae > Tepidisphaerales > Tepidisphaeraceae > JALYJB01. The sequence continues at coordinate 53,685 of JALYJB010000012.1, forward strand.
AACGTCAGGTTGCTGGAAAGCTGACTGATCGTCGAATCCCGGGTGGTCTTATCCGCCTGAAGCTGGGCAAGTTGTTCGTTGACACTATTAAGTTGATTCTGCAACTGGGTGACGGCGGCGGCGGTTGCCTTGTGATCGTCAGCTCGAAGGGCAACTTGGGCCTGCAATTGATCGGTCGCCGACTGTTGCGCGATGCGAGCCGAATGGGCTTCCGCCTGGGCAGTCTGGACAACGGCCTCCTTTTCGCTCAAGGCTTCTTGCAACGGTCTAACCTTATTTACAAACACGACTTCGGCAGCCGCGTTCAGCATGGAAAGGATCACCAGCAGCACGACAAACAATTTGGTGAGCGGACTCAAAGGCGGCTCCTTGGACGAAGGTTTGCAATAACTTTAAAGGCTCGATTGTTTAAATCGCAAAGAAGGCGGGCGACTTACGAGGTCAACATTGATGGTGGCGGGCACCCGTCGTTCGCCTAACCCGTAGCCCGCCACAGACTTAGCCTCCGCAACAAACAGGCATGCGCATCGCGCCACGCCACAAGGCTCACGGGCTATCCTAATCTGAGCGCCGGGTGTGTCAAGTTTTTTTAGATTGAGCGAATATCGAAAGTTATCGGACATTTGATGTGCGACATGGAGTGCACGCATGGCTCCACAAGAGTTTCCCATCCTTTCAACTCCCTGCCGTCGCGGGGGCGCGTAATTTCAGGATAGCCGTGGCAGCCGAGATACGGACTGGGGTCGAAGTGTCCTTCAGCAGCGTTGCCAACTGAGATTGCAGATCCGATCGGCCGATCGCTCCCATCGCCAGCGCGGCCATCGATCGCTGTCTGGGCTCGTTGCTGCGGGCGCCCTTTATCGCGACCGACCACCCCTCGTCAGACCCCAGCTTGCCCATGGCACTGGCCGCCGCCAGTGAAACCTCCAGATAGTCACTTACCAGCTCGCCCCTGATATGCTCGATCACGTTTCTATCCCCCGGGTCCGCCAGCGCCTCGAGGGCGATGATTTGATCGTCCGGGTAGGCGCTGATGGTGTCCGCCACGAGGTCATTTAATCCGTGCTCATTGCCCAAAAGCCACAACGCCTGGGCCGCCTGAATTCGCACCGATGGCAAATGGTCCCCAATGAGAACCAGCAGAATTTTCGTGGCGCTGGGCTCTCCCAGCAGCCCCAGCACCTGCGCGGTGCAGGCACGGACTCTGGAATCAGGGTCGGCAGCCAGCTTTTCGAGGTCATGGCTAAAGCGGGTGTCGCCCAGGCGATGTAGTGCGAACCTCACCGCAGCCTGCACGCGAAGATCGCTGTCTTTCACCATCGCCAGCAGCGGCGTGTAGGCCAGGCGCAGACGCAAGCGTCCCGCAGTCACCACTGCCGCGTAGCGAACCGACGGCTCGGAATCGCTTAACCCTTTTAGAATCGGGGCGGGCGCGCTTTGCGGGGCAACATCGCCGAGCGCTTCAATGGCGTTGCTGCGCAGGAATTGGTCGTCGTCGTTGCACTCAGTCATCAGGGTTGCGAGCGCGCTATCGCGAAGCTGAGGGTCCAGCGGAGTGGGCGCCTCCTTCGGAGCCGGGGCCGGCATGGGAGGAGGCTTGGGAAGCGGGATGCTCTTTTCGGCAGGTCTGGGGGTATCCAGCGGCTTGATCTGCGCAAAAGCGATGCTTGCAAACGACAGAATTCCGCTCGCAATTGCGATGAAGGGATGAATCTTTTTCATTGGGCAGCTTTCATTTTTGCAAAGTCTTTCCTGATCGATGGATGAATGCCCGCAACGCAATCAGCGATGTCCCGGCGATGCATAGTATCGCAAAAACATCGCCAAAACGGGTGTAAAACGTCACGCGGTTATCGATCATCATTCGGGCCGTGCTTGTACCCGCGGTCCTAACATCAAGAAGATGGTGGGTTTGCCCCGTGGAGTCAATAAACCCGCTGATTCCCGTATTCACGCTGCGCGCCGTTGGCACGCGATTTTCGATGCTTCTGAACACGGCTGCCTGCAAATGCTGGGCGTTTTCGTTGGCTTTGAACCAACCATCGTTGGTGATGTTAACCAGGAAATCCGCCCGCTTGCCGCCACCGTTTTCGGGATAAAACATGTCCGTGCAGATGCGCGGATCGATGTCTTCGAAGCATATCGGTGTTACAAAATGCCAAATATGATTCTGATCCTCCAGGGAGAACACCGTCAGTGCCGTGGGCGAACCCGATTCCAACTCATAATCCGCGTAATACTTGGGACCCAGATAGAGAAACACATTATATAGTGCGGGAATCGTATGCTTAAAGGGAATGAACTCCCCCCAGGGGACCAGGTGTATTTTGTCATAGCGCCTGCCCGGCAGGTCACTCATTTGGCCGTCTTTATCGAAAAAGTAAGCCGTATTCCGCTTATCCTGGGGGATGCGATCGGCAACCCCTTCGCGCGTTACATCGACCCATTTCGCCGCGTATTCACCACCGGTCAACAGTGCAACGTGATTGAATGAGGTAAGTTTGCTCAGAATGGCATAAAGCTCGCGCAGATTCTCGTTCTCAAAAAGCGCCTCCTGGTTCATTGGATACATCATTGTTTCTGACCAGACGGCCAGAGCGAGATGGCCCGCTTCGGCATCGGCAGCTTTAATCGTCTCATTGCGATGGAAGGCGAGGCGATCATTGATGGTTGCGCCCTTGGCTCCGCTGTTGCTTTGAGGGTAGTTCGACTGGACGACAGCCACCAAGGGGCCAGGAACCAGATGTGATGGCGTTTGGTGGATTCTAAGTTCCCCATATGCCAGAACCCCCGCGAGAATCCCGGCGACCGCCGCCGCGCTAGGCCAAAGGGGTTTGAGATTTGCCCGCTGCATCCACGCCATGGCCGCCAAGGCATTGACCATCACAACCCAGAATGAAACACCGTAGGCGCCCACGACATCGGACACCTGGCACATTGGCAGAATCGGCGATTGGGTGTGACCCAGGAACAACCAGGGAAGGCCGGTCATCAGGTTCCCGCGTAACCATTCAAACGCCACCCAGATTGCCGCAATTGCCGCGATCCCCAACAGGCCCCGCGACAAAAGCCCCGCGCCGCGAATGATCACGGCTGCGAATGCCCAGTAGATGCCGCAGTACACCATAAGGGCGAGCATGCCCGGGATAGTGATATAGCCCATCCACCACATGTTGGCCGTAAAGAAAATGGTGCCGGCAAGCCAGCTTCCCAAGAACGCGGATTTCTGCGAGGCGCGATTCCGCACGAATATGAGCCACGGCGCCAGGCCCACCCAGGCCAGATAAAACTGATTTATGGGTGCGTAGGCGAGCGTCAGCAAAGCCGCGCTAGCGAGCAGCGGCAACAGTGGCCGCCACAAGCCCAAGGTGCTATGTCCTAAATAGCGGGCCACGGACAGAAGCTCGCGCAAATTCCCGCAGCTTCCCATCGTGCGGTGCTCAAGTTCTTGCATACAATCCGCTATCGTCGAAGCATCCGGTTCACTGGTCAAGGTTCCGCGATTTTTGGCGCGCGTTTAGGACGGATCGGCCCGCCGACCGAAGGCGAACGAAGGAGCAGCATGGCTGACGATGTCGCCTTTCCTCCGCTGGCCCCTCCAACGAAATTCTGGCGTCGGCGTTACATCCGCTTGTTACGGATCGGTTTACTCATTTATCTTGGTTTAATCCTCGTGTTTTACTTTTTGCAGACGAGCCTCATTTTTCCTGGTGCTGCTACCAAGGGGCAGCGCGACGCCTTGCTGCATCCCGGGGCAAATTATGAGCTGCTTATGCTTCGCGCTAAAGACGGCAGCAGGATCGCCGCCATTTTCGGCAAAGCCCTTCAACCCGACGGCCAACCGGTGGCGGACGCGGATAAGCGCCCCAGTGTTTTGTACTTCTACGGCAACGGCGCCTGCATGGCCTATAGCATGGATATCTTCGATCACTTCCGCCGCATGGGCGTCAACGTCATCATTCCGGATTTCGAAGGTTACGGCATGAGCGATGGCGCACCCAGTGAAGTGGGGTGTTATGCCGCCGCCGATGCTGCTTACGATTATCTGCTAAGCCGGGCCGACATCGACCATAGCCGATTCATCGCCACCGGTTGGTCCCTTGGCGGGGCGGTGGCGATCGACCTGGCGAGCCGACGACCGGTGGTAGGCCTTGCCACCTTCAGCGCGTTCACCCGCATGGCTGACATGGCGCACCACATCATGCCCTACCTTCCGACGTCACTGTTCCTCAAATTTCACTTCGACAATCGCGCCAAGATCAAGACGATCGCCGTCCCCACGCTACTGGCACACGGGACAATCGACGACATCGTCCCCCCGCGAATGTGCAACGAGCTTGCAGCGGTGGTGGGCGGCAAAGTGACCTGCATACGCGTCGAAGGGGGCGGCCATAACGACATCTTTGACGTTGGGGGTCAGTCCTTCGCTGGATCAATCCAAGCGTTCTTCGAGCAGTTCAAATAATGGCTTGACGCAAAATAGGCGTCGTTTGTCGTGCCAAGAAATAGATTAAGGCGGCCCGAAATCTAGTTTCCATTTAAATAACGTGACTTTCGTTCATTTCGTATTTGAATATTTGCATATATCGCATATTATTTTGGCACTATTTTGGTTTGAAAAGCGTTAATTTTAGGGTAAGATAGATCAGAGGTCATAAGCAGGTTGTTGTGGGCCTCCTTGGCCACCGATATTCAGAAAATCTCCCTAAGAATCGGCGCCCGTGCAGGGTCGCCGATTTTTTTATTTGGATGAAGTGCAAACGGGGCATGGGCCAGCCTTAGCCGGGCGCGCCGGCGGCGGAATCCTGGGCCTGGATAATTAATAGCGCTTTGCGCATTTCTGATTTCTTTTTCTTCAACTCGTCGTGTTCGGGGGCATCTTTGTAGACCGGGTCGAGGGGATAGCAGCCGCTGATGATGCCGTTTCGCGGGGCGGTGGTGCAGTCGCTGAAGGTTCGGCAGATGCGTTTGGTTTGCAGGCTATTTCCCGCCAGCACGTCGGCGGGGAGATCCCAATAGCTCAGCACCAGGCGACCTATCCCGACGCTGTCCACCCATCCGTTTTGAACGACCGCCTCGGCGATATAGGGGAGGAATTCTTGGAGATAGGTATATCCGCTGCCCACAAAGATGCTTTCGGGACAGGCCAGTTTGATCTGCCGAACGGCATCGATTTGTCGCGCAACACCACGCAGAGGATCTTCCGGCGGCTGATAACCGTCGCTTGGGGGAAAGATCGCGGGGCGCTGGAAGTGGGGGTTGTAATAGGGAGAGCAGCAGCTCAGGTTTATCATGCGAACGCCCCAGTTCCGCAGCACGCGGATGAATTCAATCGGCTCGGTCAGATCCATCTTCAACGGATTGTTGGGGTCGCAACCAAATGCGTAGCGATAGGGCATGCAATGCGAATAGTCCTCTGGCACGCCCGGACCGAGCTTGCCGCCTTTGCCGGCCATCGCATCGGGCTGGAATGGGGGATGATCAAACGCGCTGAGTCGAACACCGATGAGGAGTCCCGGACATTCAGCTTTGATTCCCTCGATAATTTCTCGCGCAAAACGAGTGCGGTTTTCAAAGCTTCCACCGTAGGGACCGGGGCGGGTTTGCGCGCTGAGAAATTCGTGGCCGAGATAGCCGTGGCAATGTTTCACATCCACAAAGCCGTAACCCGCGCGCTGCGCGAGCTTGGCGGCGCGGACGTAGTTTTCTATCAGTGCCTTGATGTAATCGTCGCTGATGACAACGGCGTAATCATCCGAGGCGATGTGGAATTTGCGGTCCAGCAGGGGATGGTGGTAGACAATTTTCGGGTTTAATTTTTTCTTGTCAGTCGGCCGGCAGAACCGGCCGCTGTGCGTGAGCTGCAGACCGACCAGGAGATCGTCGGTCTTGTTGAACTTTTCACGATGCGCATCCGTTAGATTCTTTAGAAGCGCGGCAGCGCCTTTTTCGGCTTTGGCATAGTCGCCGTCAATAACGCCGATCTGGTTGGGGTTGGCCCGTCCATCACCCTGCACGGCAAATGCTTCCCCGCCCCAAATAAGTTTTGCGCCAGAGAGCCCAAAATTTCGCCACCGTCGCAGCCCATGTTCGGAGGGCTGGCCATCAGTGGTGCCGTCCCATCCCTCCATGGGTTGGATGCACCACCGGTTACCGACAAGAAACCCACCAACATCCAGTGATTGGGCCAGGGCGGAACCTTCGCCTGCGCTAAGCAACCGCGGCGCGGCGGGAAGATCAAGGTGCATATCGCTTAAGTGCTTTTGGAACGCCGCAATATCTTTAAAGTGCCCAACCTTCGTAAACGGTTCTTCTGACATAGCTTTTCACCATTGGATCCAGAAGATCGGATGATCAAACCGCGACATCCCGCCCGACCAGAAGGGACTGAACTATGCTACCGGCATGGCCTATGAGGTGGCAACGAGAGAGGCAAATCGATCCATCGCTCAGCGTAAGATCCCCTAACTCTCGGAAAGAGAGCAGCTTATCCGCACCGAATCGTCGATTTTCTAAGCCGATCAATGATACTGATCAGGACAGCGGGTCGCTCTGCTCTAGAAGAGCGGGACGTTTTCATTTACTTAAAAAAGGCAGTTGTAGGCGCGGTCATGCGTTGATATTGTTAGAAAATTGGCGTCAAGCGGCTAAGGGGCCGCGTGACTTCTCAAGGCGATAGAGGGAAATTCCGGATTTCATTTCTGCCGGATTCCTCAGTTCCATTTTAGGAGGAGGATTCATGTCCAGATTATTGAGCAAGGGGAATCGTGCGCATCGTCCGATGCTTGAATCTTTGGAATCGCGGCTTTTCCTGTCGGTGACGCAGACACCGCACTTTGGGTCCGCTAGTTTCAACATCACGACCTTCGGGGCTTCGACGAAAGCGTCGAACAACGCGTCGGCGATCCAAAACGCGATCAACGCGGCATCGGCTGCCAAGGGAGGCGGAACCGTCATTGTTCCGGCCGGCACCTTCTTAAGCGGGCCGCTGGCACTGAAAAGCAACGTCAACATCCAAATCAATGGTGAACTACAAATGCTCGCCAAGGGGTCATGGCCCAGCGCATCCGTCAGCTTCCTAACTGGCCAACATCTCACGAATATCGAGATCAGTGGCAATGGCAGGATTGACGGGCAGGGAAAGGCCTGGTGGTCGAGTACCAGCACGCGCCCCCGCGAAGTGGTGATCTCCAATTCCAGCGTCATCGAACTCACCGGCGTCACATTCACTAATGCTCCGATGGAGCATATCCAGATTCAAAACACCTCAAGCCAGATTACGATCAACGGCATCAAGGTCTCAACCGATGTTGGCGAGGCGAACAAGTCGCACAACACCGACGGCATCGATCTCTCCGGACAGCATGCCATCGTTGAAAACTGCCAAATCACCACCGGCGATGACAATCTTGCCATCGGGGCCAATTCCTCGACCGCCGGAGGCACCTCCGACATCACCGTCACCCACAATATTTTCGGCGGCACCGGCGGGGTATCCAGCCATAGTCTCCAGGGACATGGACTCTCAATCGGCAGCCACACGGAAAATGGCGTTAGTGGTGTCTTTGAAAGCGGGGATACCTTTAATGGCACTGATAACGGAATTCGCATCAAGTCCGTCGCGTCCGAAGGGGGTATCGTCTCGAATATTCATTATTCAAACGACACCCTCAACAATATCCGCCAATACGCGATTCTTCTCGACCCGGTCTATCCGGCAATTCCCGAGCCGCCTTCCACTTCCTCCGGCGCCACGCGTCCGGAATTCACGAACATTCATTTCATGAATATCAAGGAGAACAACTGCGCGTCGGCTGGGTATATTTTGGGACTTCCCAACCAACCAGCCACGAACATTACGCTGCAAATTTCGGGCACCGCCTCGTCGCCTTTTGAACTGGCTTTCGCCGGAACCTCGTCGAGCCCCATTGATTTCACGGGCTCAACCTTCACAGTCAACGGCAAGACCGCCGGGCGCGTGAAGCTCTTTACCGGCGCCCACGCGAAAGGATTCTGATTCCTCTGAACGCCCAGATTTAATACGGCGTTCAGAATTGCCCCTATAAAATAAGGGTTTTTGCGACGAGGTGTATTGAAAACAGCGGTTGACTCGCTAGTTTTAGCGTTGCCTCCTGGTTCAACTCAGGAGGTAACTGGATGGGCCGAGGGAAATCTGGCCACGCCCATCCTGTTTGGCGTCGGCTCTCTGGTGGCCAGAGCAGCAGCACCCGTGGCTTCGCACACCTTTCGGAAAGGAGATTCAGGCAAATGGCAAAAGCAGCAGCATTGAGCGGAAAATCATTGACCAAATCTGAAATCGCCGCCCATCTCGCGGAAAAAACCGGCATTACCAGAAAGCAGGTAAGTGAGTTCCTCGCCGCCCAGGCGGACCTGGCTTACAAGCAGGCGAAGAACGTGTTCACCATTCCCGGTATTGGCAAACTGAAACTGGTTGATCGGCCAGCCCGGAAAATGGTAATGCAATTCGGCCCGGACAAAGGCCAGGAAAGACTGATTCCCAAAAGCAAAAAGGTTCGCTTCAGCATTTCAAAGTCAGCCAAGGAAGCGATACTCGGCGCGAAAAAGTAAGGCCTGCAATACCAATCGAAATCGAGCGGCAAGCCGCGTCCACCTGGGCGCGGCTTTTTGATGAAATGATCCATCCTTGATTCAGCCAACTGCGACGGCCGACTCAACGGGAGCTTCGCCGAGATGTTTTCGCTCGAGGCGAGCGCGAAGGCTCAGGAATGGACGCTCGACCAGCACATAGGACACGCCCGCGGCCATCATTACAAGAACGACATTCACGGGCCATCGGGAATACCAACTGAGGTGGGTTGGATCGATAAACAACTGTTGCCACAGATACAGGCTGTACGAAAGGGATCCCACCACGATGAACGGCCGCGTATTCAGTAACCATCCCACCCGCCCGTGCGGATGTTCGAGCGTCAGCCATACCAGCAATGTTAGGCACAAATCATTGACGGTGTGATAGAGGATGTGGTCATAGCGGCTGCCCCATCGACCGGGCGTAAGGGTTGCTATGAACTGCATGTTCACGGCAATAATCGCAATGGCGATCAGCGCTAAGAGCAATGGGCATCTTCCTGCGAGGAGTGTTGGCCGATTCGTCCACCCACGCGTCATCGCGAAGGCAAGAAAGCACCCCATCGCAATCGCATCCCATCGCGTGAAAGTGAAATACTCCGCGTAGGTCCATGGCAGAGGAACATAACCTACTGCGTAGCGAATCACCGGTGCCGACACCACACAGGCCAGCGCTGCCAACACTGCCTTGCGCGGAGCAAAACACATCACCAGCGGCCAAACGAGATAAAAATGTTCCTCAACAGACAGGGTCCATGTATGACCGAGGGACCAGGGCGTCTTTTTAATGTAAAAATCAGTCATATAGGTGAGCGGCGCAACCCATGCGCTGGAAGGAAACGGCGCCGCCGCAAACGAATTGATTAAAAATACGCCGAAACAGTAGGCCAGATACGCTGGAACAATTCTAAATACCCTCCGCAGGTAGAAGCCTTTCAACGAGATAGCGCCGCTGACATTCCTCTCCCGCAACATCAAAAGTGTGATTAGAAATCCACTGATCACAAAAAAGATGTCGACACCAATGTTTCCGTTTATGGCGATCGTCTGCAACGGACCGGGAAACGCGTCTGGATACACCAGGGCAAAGTGATGGATGATGACGGCAAGAATGGAGATCGCCCGCAATCCATCCAGAGAAGGAATGCGACCGCGCCACAGCCAGGGCTTGGAGGATATTTGCGGCAGCATGGGCCGATCCGCAAAAATTTCACATCCCTGGCCCGCGGCTGTCGGCGCTCGATCCGCGTCAACGCCCGGCGACCGAGGCAAATCGCCGGGCGTGATTTGGCTCGATTCCGAACTCATCTGTTTAGTCCTTGAAACCAGTCACAAATGTCCGCGAAGCGCATTCCCGGTGCGGGCTCCGGATTTAATGGGCCGCTTCTTCCTGGAGGTGTTCGGTCGGGATGACGCGGAAAACTTCTTCCGTGCTGGTCAGTCCCTGGGCCACCTTGAGGAGCGCGGACTGGCGGAAATGGAGCATTTTCCCCACGGCGGCTTCGCTGTGGATTTCGCGGGTCGAGCGGCCCTGGCTGATCATTTCCCGCAGGGTTCGGGTAATTCGCATGATTTCAAACACGCCGGTCCGCCCGCCGTATCCCATCATCTGGCATTCGGCACAACCCTTGGGAGCGTACAGGAAGTGTCCTTCCTCCGGCGCGAGCCACTGGCGCACTTCATCAAACGTGTGCGGAGCGCTCGATAAATCAAACTTGGTTTTGCATTTGCAGCAAAGCGTTCGAACCAGGCGCTGCGAGATGATGCCCCGCAGCGAGGACGCCAGGAAATGCGGATGCACGCCCAGCCCGCGCATCGATTGCACGCCGGCGGCCGCATCAGGGGCATGAATCGTCGCAAACACCAAATGCCCGCTGTTGGCGGCGCGTACCGCGGTTTCGGCGGTTTCGATGTCGCGAATCTCCCCGACCATGATCACATCCGGCGATTGCCGAAGAACGTTGCGCAACAGCGTCGAAAACCCAAGTTCGATTTGCGGATTCACCTGCGATTGGCGAAGCCCTTCGATGGCATATTCGATGGGATCTTCGATTGTGTTGATCTTTCGCGAGCCGTCGTTCAGGTGCATCAGCGAGGCGTAAAGCGTCGCGGTTTTCCCCGAACCGGTGGGGCCGGTGATAAGAATCAGTCCGCTGGGGCTGTCTAGCATTTCGATCAGCTCCGCCATCTGGCTTTTGCACAGACCCAATTCTTCAATTTTATAAAGACGCGAGCTGCGGCTCAGAATGCGAAGGGCAAGGTCTTCCCCATAGAGCGTGGGAATGATGTTGGCGCGAAGATCGACATTTTCGCCACCTTCGGATTTATGAATCCAGCGGCCATCCTGGGGCCGGCGGCGGTCAGAAACATCCATGGCCGCCAGGGCTTTCACATGCGAGAGGAATTTCTTGCCGGTCTCGCAAGGCACGTTTGCAATCGGGTAGACAATGCCAAGGTGCCGCACGCCTATGCTGACGTTGTTTTCGTTGCTGGTGAAGAAGATATCGCTGGCTGGAAGCATGACGGCGTATCCGATCAGCTTGTTCACCGCCTGCTCCACCGCAAGACGATGGATATCAATCATGGGCGTCTTTGGCGCTGAGATCATCTGGCCTCCCCGTTGTCGCCAAGGAACTTCCGGGCGGCGGCTTCGTCATCCTGCAGGTTGAGCACGGCGCGCATCTTCAAAAGATCGAACACGTCGCGCACGCGGGGCGGGGCGGAGTGAAGCACAAGCTTTCCCCCCGCGGCCTTGCTTTTGCGATGGCTGTCGATGAGCCAACCGATCGCTGAAGAATCCATGAAAGTGATTTTTTCCAGGCTAAGCACGACGCTATTGGACGCCCACCCCGCCCCCATGACCGTTTCGAGGGGGTCCACCCCGGCCGTATCGTAGAAATCGTGCGTGGTGATCTCTCCCTCCGCGGCCAGGCGGATATAGCCATCTTTTTCGATCGACAGAAGCCCGAGCTTCATGAGCACCTCAAGCGAGTTGCGATTGGATTCCTGCCTGCCGGAGCCCCTGTCAGCTTACAGGTCGTATGCCGGCGGGTTTATAACTCCGCATTCCAGACCCTTCCACCAGCGCATTCGGCGTGCATTACTTTTTTATTGGTCACTTACAAATTTACTTCGCTCTTCTGTTGCTTGCGCTGGGAACCATTTAATTCTCCGATTACATCGTATCGTTTACTCAACGGATTGAGATTTCGTCCGGATTAAGGTCGGCGGAAAGGGAGAAAATTGTCGAAATAATGATGCCGCTGCCATCCATACGTGAGAGCAGAAACTTGCGGCTTGTCAAGGTAACAAAAAAGAAGACACCGGCATTTCTGCACGGTGTCTTCCGGAGGGGAGAAAATGCGCCGTAGGCGCGATCCTTTTATCTTACCTATCTTATCTTACCGCTGAGCCTTCCCGCAATCAAATTCCTTAGAATTGCTCAACTACCAATCCAATCGGCGGCCTCGAGCGAGTTTCTGCAATCTTTCCACTCTCAATTTTAGCGAATTATTGCTTGGTGATATCAAGGTTTCTTTTGCAGTTGCTGGGCGCGTAAGTCAGCCACTGCTGCCTCTATGCGGCGGGTGGCTTCCTCAATTCCCTTTCGAGTAGCTTCAATTCCGCTCAAATCTACGGGCGGACCGAACGAAATCGCCGCTTTATTGGGCCAAATAAAGGCCTCGACCATCGCCTTGCCGCGTTGGCTCCCACCCAGAAACGCGGGATAGACGGGTGCCCCGGTTTTCAGGGCCAAAAGGCCGATTCCGCTCTGGAAACTCAACAATTCATCCGTTGTCGCTATTTTCCCCTCGGGAAAAACCCCAAGGACATAGCCATTTTCCAGTGCCCGCATGGCCGAGCGGGTGGCGGCCATGTCACGGCCGCTGCGTTCCACCAAAATGACCCCAACACTATTAAATATCCACCGAAGCGGTTTCACTTCGAAGTATTCCTTGGCCATCATCCAGCGGATGAGCCGGGGACAGACGGATTGAATGAGGGTCGGATCCAGGCCACTGGTGTGATTGCACACGAGGATGGCTGGTCCGCGATGCGGAAGACGGCAGCGTTTGTAAACAATTACCTTGTGGTAAATTCTCGCGTAGCAAAGCGATACCGCCTGCAGGAGTCGGATAACAACATCATTTTCGCGCCGATTGAACTCTCCGGAATTCTTTGCCACGGGGACGGGGAATACTGGATCAAGTGCCATCTGGCAAACCTTTGCGGCACAGGCGCGGCTGGCGTTGGGTCAGGCGCTGGGCAACAATTGCCGGGGTGAGTCGGGTTCTGGTGATCACCAACAACCTCAAGCAGGCATCCTTTCGCCTGCGGATCGAAGTGCTGCGCGATCTGCTGATCGCGCGTGGCGTTGATTTGGAAATTGTGGTTCGCCCCAAGCGTCTGCTTTCGCGTCGAAAAATGCTTCGATCGGCCCGCCAATTCGATTCTGTAGTTCTCCAGCGAAAGTTATTGGATCGTACCGACATCATATTGTTGCGTCGCCATGCCAGGAAGTTATTTTTCGATGTGGATGATGCGGTGATGTTCCATAATCGCCATGTCGGCGCAGTCGCGCGCTGGCGAAGCTGGCGAAGGTTTCGCGCGACGGCCCGGCGGGTGGATATGGTTGTCGCGGGGAACGAATACCTTGCGCGGCTTTTTCGCGAGCAGGGGGCAAAGGCCACGATTGTCCCAACGATGGTTGACCCTTCGCATTACCAGGTTAAATCGCATGCGGCGACGAATTCACCGGCGCTGGTCTGGATCGGGAGCAAATCCACACTCCCTTATCTTGCTCAATTCGCGCCAATTCTTGCGGATGCCGCGCGGCGCGTTCCGGGGCTGCGGCTAATCACCATTGCGGATGCAACGCTGGAGCGGTGCCCGATCCCCCTGGAACACATCGCGTGGTCGACAGAAGCCGAAGCAGAGGCGCTGCAGCGGGGCGATATCGGGATCGGGCCTACGCCGGAGGACCGATGGACACTGGGCAAATGCGGGTTCAAGCTGCTGCAATACATGGCGGCGGGGCTGCCGGTGGTGGCAAGTCCCATTGGGGCAAACCGCGAGATCGTTGTGCCGGGGCAGACCGGGATGTTGCCGGAAGATTCCGCGGAATGGGTTGAGGCGATTGTATCGCTCGCGCTTGATGCGACAGCGCGCGCAACATTGGGCGCTGCCGGACGCAAGCGTGTGGAGGAAAGTTTTTCCATCGATCGAGCAGCACAGGAGTGGGCAGCATTACTAAAATAGGGAATTATCCCGGCACACGGCGGGTCGCATAGATTCTTTCCAGATGATCGACATGCGCCTCGAACGACAAGCTCGGTCGCAGGGCAAGGCAGGCCTGGCGCATCAAATCGCGGCGGGAGGAATCAAACATTGCGGTCATCGCGCTTGAAATCCCCGGCACATCTGCGGGATCTTGCAGCACGAATCCATGCTCGCCGTCCCGCATGATTTCGCACGCTCCGTTGAATACCGTGCTGATGACCGGCAGCCCCATCGCCAGTGCCTCCAGCACGACAAGGCTGCATGGATCGTGCTTTGTCGGGAGCACAAAGAAATCCGCGGCGCGATAAAAGTCCGCCGGAGCAGCGGTTGATCCGCAGAAAATAATTCGATCCTCAACTCCCAGGCTTCGCGCCTGCCGGGCATAGGGGGACGGATCTTGCTTGCCCACCACAAGCAGTTTCAACTCCGGCTGGCCAGAATTTCGGCCGGTTTTGGCGATTGCTTCTATTGCCGCCGGCAACCCCTTGCGCACAAAATCCTGGGCGATCATAAGACCAACGATGGCATCATCACTGATGGAGAATTGTCGCCGCACTGTGTCTCCGGCATTCGATGCTTTTTCGGGATCAAATCGCTGCAAATCCACCGCGTTGAAAAGCTTCTCCAGACGCGGCTCGATGCCCGGATAATGTCGCGCGACACTGGCTTTGACGTAATCAGAGAGGCACAGAACAATCGGTCCTGAGCCTCCCGTTACCAAATCATTTTCCACGCTCGCAAACCGCCGGCGGATTCCATTCAGGCGATTAACGACCCGCGCTTCCAGGTTTTCCCTGGCAAGTCCCGCGTGCGGATGATAGATGTCGCATCGGCGAACCGGCAGCATCGCGTGCATAATGTCGTAGTTGCTGGCCTGAAGATGGGAATCCAACGCGTCTAGAAATCGCGTGTAGCGGCCAAGGCGCGTCGGCGCTCGTTTTGCCAATTCAATGAATGAGATGCCCGGTATTGAAAGGCCGAATTCACTCGAAATCAGAGCAACTGAATGCCCGCGCGCCGCCAGCGCCACCGCCAGGTCTGCCGTGTAGCGTTCTGCTCCGCCACGGGTGGGATCAGCACGAAAAATAACCAGCCCAATTTTCACGTGCTCAGGAGGGTAAGCTTCGGCCAACCGAGCCGCAACGACGCAACCCGCTTCTTTCCAAGGCGTCAGCGCCCAATCCCAGCCCGATGTCTCTTTTGCCGCTAAGCGGCCTGCCGCCTATACTTGCAACAGTGAAACCGCGCATTCCATTCCTGGACATGGTACGCCAGCGGGTCGTCGTTCTCGACGGCGCGATGGGCACCAGCATCCATACGTACAAGCTTGACCTTCAGAAAGACTGGCTCGGCCAGGAGAACATTTCGGAGGTCCTGAATCTCACGCGCCCTGAAATTATCCAGGAGATTCACGAAAGCTTCCTGGCCGTCGGCTGCGACGCGGTGGAGACCAACACCTTTGGCGCCAACAAGATCGTGCTTGCCGACGCCGAAATGACCGACCGAACCGCGGAGATTAACAAAATCGCCGCCCAGATCGCCCGCCGCGCCTGCGATAAATTCGAGACCCCCAACCGGCCACGATACGTCGTCGGCTCAATTGGTCCAGGGACCAAACTTGTCTCGCTGGGAATGACCACGTGGGACATCATGCTGGACAGCTATGCCGAGCAATGCCGCGGGCTGATCGCCGGCGGGGTTGACTTGTTCCTGATCGAGACGTCCCAAGACCTTTTGCAGATCAAGTGCGCCATCAACGCAGCAACCATTGCGATGGTGGAAGCGGGCGTGAAGCTACCAATCATGGTCCAGGTCTCGATGGACCTCAATGCCGGCCGCAGCATGTTGATGGGCTCCGATGCTTCAGCGGTGGCGGCCAGCATTCTGCCGTTCGATCAGGTGGATTGCATCGGCTTGAATTGCGCCACCGGTCCGGTGGAATTGACCGAACATGTGCAATATTTCTGCCGGCACTGGCCGCGGTTTGTCAGCGTGCTCCCCAACGCGGGCATGCCGGTCATGGTGGACGGCAAGGCCCATTTTCCCCTGGGGCCGGCGGATTTTACGCGCGGCGTCATGCGGTTTGTCACGGAGTTCGGCGTCAACATTGTTGGCGGCTGCTGCGGAACCACGCCCGAGCATATGAAGGCGCTCTGCGATGCGGTTGCCGGGCGGGCGCCGAAGAAGCGCGATGTCATCGTCAAGCCGCAAATCTCCAGCATCATGAGCGCGGAGGATATCCGCCAGGACAACAGCTATCTCATCGTCGCCGAGCGGACGAACACCAATGGCTCGCGGCAATTCAAGCGCCTGTTGCAGGCGGATGATTGGGATGGCCTGGTTTCCATGGCCCGTGATGAAGTCAAAGATGGCAGCCACGTGCTGGACGTCTGCGTGGATTTCGTGGGTCGCGAGGGCGCGCCGGATATGTACGAGGTGATCAGCCGCTTCGTCCGGCAGATTAAGCCCGGCGTGCCATTCATGCTGGATAGCACCGATGCCAGGGTGATGGAAGCAGGCCTCAAGCTCTGCGGCGGCCGGTGCATTTTGAACTCCATGAATCTCGAAGATGGAGAAGAACGGATCGCTTTCATCTGCGAATTAGCCAAGCGATTTGGCGCAGCGGTGGTCGCGGGAACGATCGATGAAGACAAACTAAACGCCATGGCGCGAACGGCGGAGCGGAAGATCAGCATCGCCCGGCGGATTCGCGATCTGGCCGTTAAGAATGGATTGAAGGACGAGGATATTCTCTTCGATCCGTTGGTCCTGCCCATCAGCACCGGCATTGAGGAAGATCGCCGCAACGCGCTGGAGACTATTGAGGGCACTCGGCGGATTACCAAGGAGTTGCCGCTGTGCCACACTGTTGTGGGCCTGAGCAACATCAGCTTCGGCCTCAAACCGACAGCGCGGGTGGTGCTCAACAGCGTCTTTCTGCACGAATTACAGGAAGCCGGCCTGACCGCCGCGATTGTTCACGCCAGCAAAATTCTGCCGCGAAATCGGATTGATGATGAGAAGTGGAACGCCGCACTGGATCTGATTTACGATCGCCGGCGGGAGGGTTTCGATCCGCTCACCCGTTACATCGGGTTGTTCCCGGACAACGAAGCCATCGGCCCCGCGGCAGCGGCAACACCGCAAGAAGACTTGTCGATCGAGGAGAAGCTGAAGCGGCACATCATCGACGGCGAAAAGCGAAATCTCCTGGTCGATCTTGACGAGGCGATGAAGAAATATCCGCCGCTGGAAATCATCAACAACCTGTTGCTCGAAGGAATGAAGGTGGTGGGGGAGTTGTTCGGCAGCGGGCAGATGCAGCTTCCGTTCGTTTTGCAAAGTGCCGAAACGATGAAGGCCAGCGTCGCCCACCTCGAACCCTTCATGGAAAAGGCGGATGGTCAATCCAAGGGCAAAATTGTGTTGGCGACGGTGAAGGGCGATGTGCACGATATCGGCAAGAATCTTGTCGATATCATTCTCACCAACAACGGCTACACGGTCTTCAACCTGGGCATCAAGCAGCCCGTGGCGGACATCCTCAAGGCGGCGCGGGAGCGAAATGCGGACGCCATCGGCATGAGCGGCCTGCTGGTCAAATCTGTCGGCGTCATGAAGGAAAATCTGGAAGAACTGAACAATCAGGGCATCAAAATCCCTGTCCTCCTCGGCGGGGCTGCCCTAACGCGCGATTATGCCGAGGAAACCCTCGCTGATCTCTACGGCGGCCCGCTCCTATATTGCAAGGATGCTTTCGAGGGGCTTCACGCTATGGACGATATTTCGGGCGGCAAGGTGCAAGTGGCGGTAGCCGCGCAGCGCGAGCGGACTATCCATCGTCGCGAGCTACGGACAAAAAGCGAAAAGAAATTCGGGCATATTCTGTCGGGCGACACCGCCAATGCTCCGGTGGTTGCTCATGACAACCCGGTGCCGGTTCCCCCATTCTGGGGCCGGCGGATGGTGACCGATATCCCCGCGCAATATATTTTTCCGTTCATCAATGAGACTGCCCTCTTTACCGGCCAATGGGGTTTAAAGCAGAAGGGGATGACCCCTGAAAAATATAAGGAAATGATCGCGGAAAAGGTTCGACCGGTTTACGAAGCGCTGCAGTATCGCGCGGTCGCGGGCAAGCTCATCACGCCAAAAGTCGTCTACGGATATTTTCCGGTTCAAAGCGCGGGAGAAGATCTGATCGTCTATCAAACCCAGGAGTTTGAGCAGGGCAAGTTGATCCCGAAAGACAAGCCACGGGAACTGATGCGGTTTACCTTTCCGCGGCAGACCGGCCGGCGGCGATTGTGCATTTCGGATTTCTTCCGATCGAGCCAGTCTGGCGAATACGACGTGGTGGGTCTCCAGTTGGTCACAGTCGGCGATCGCGCCACTGAAGCCGCTGAAGAGTTGCGCGCCGCCGACAAGTATCAGGATTACCTCTATCTGCACGGCTTCGGCGTCGAAAGCGCCGAGGGCCTCGCGGAATTCTGGCACAAGCGGATGCGTCAGGAGCTTGGCTTTGGAACTGAAGACGCGCCGTCCGTCGAGCAGCTTTTCCATCAGGCTTATCGCGGCAGTCGATACAGCTTCGGGTATCCTGCATGCCCGAACCTGGAAGATCGCGCCAAAATCGCCCAGCTCCTAAAGCCGCGGGAAATTGGTGTTCAGCTCAATGAGAACTTCATGCTGGTGCCCGAGCAATCGACTGACGCGCTGATTGCCCACCATCCGCAGGCAAAATATTTTGATGCGTGAGGCGGCCTCCTGATTGTGCCTTGCGTGGCGAAACATGAATTCTATAGAGTGCGGGGCGCATTCTGCTTTGCGCGTTTTCCGGAACTGTCTGCATGCGGGCGTTATTCGGTGAAAACCTCAGGCATGTCGTCTTCGCTGACACGCGGCATCGTGCCGCCAGCGCGATTGATTTCACGCCCCGTCCGCTTAACTTTCCCAGCGAAGTGGTCTTATCCGAAGACCAGGATGAAGATCGTCGTCTGCTGATCTGGATCTTCAATCAGGCGGGTCTAAACGCGCGCCATTATCGATCCACCACCCTCATGCGCCGATTGCCCGCGCTCTATCGCGCGGTCGGCGCCAATTCCGTCGCTCAGGTGAAGTCCGCCATTCAGCGCGAGCCACGTTTGCTTGAGCCCGCCCTGGCCTCGTTGATTATCGGTGTCACCAGCTTTTTCCGTGATCCACATGTTTTTGAAATCCTTAACCGCAGCGTATTGCCGTCCCTTTGTGATCGGCGTGACGGGCCGCGAATTTGGAGTGTTGGCTGCTCCGATGGCGCCGAGCTTTATTCGCTGGCCATCCAGCTGGCCGAACGCGATTGTCTGGCTCGCTGCAATCTGCTGGGCACCGATTGCCGCCCCGATGCAATCGTCGCTGCCTTCGCCGGTCGCTACGACACCGCGGTATTAAAGGGAGTTTCACAATCCCTGTTAGCGCGATATTTCCATTGCGGCCAAAGAGCCGCGGTTGTCCGCGGCTGGATGCGCACCGTCCCCAGGTGGCAAGTCAGCAACGTCCTCAGGGAGGTCGAACTTGGAACCTGGGATATAATACTTTGCCGAAATTTCGCGATGTATTTGCAGCCGGAGGTCGCCCGATTTCTGTGGCGCCGGTTGGAACTTGCGTTACGCCCAGGTGGTTATCTGGTCGTCGGCCGCGCCGAACAACCCTCCGGGGCTGGCCGTCTCTCGTTAGTTGATTCTGGAATTTTCCAGCGCACCAAAGGATGAAATGGGCAAGGCAACCTTGAACTCGCACTATAAGCCGGGCCTGGCATTGTCGGTTTTAATCTGCCTCGGGTTGGTCCTGGTCATGGGATGGCTGCGGCTGGAAGTTTTCGCGCATTCGATTTTGCCCATCGGCTTTGGAGCGCCGCTTGTCCTGATCGCCTGGACGCGCCGGCGATATCTGATCTGGACGGCTGTCGCCGCGTTCACCGCAATCGCGATTTGGAAGCTAATCCGTATTCACGGCATCCTATTGGAATCACCTCCGCAAACCGATCAGGGGCGCATCTTGCATACCGCGATGGTGATGGTGGACATGTTGCTTGTGGCGCTCATTTGCCATCAATTGCTCCGTCAACACGCCAGCCTCGAGGATCGCACGGCTGAGCTTGCGGAAAGGAACAACGAGCTTTCGCAGCGGCGCGAGGAAATTGCAAGGCAGAACGAAGAGCTGCAAAGCCAAACGGAAGAACTCGAGCGGCAGGGGGAGGAACTTCGTGTTTCCAACAATGCTCTTGAGAGTGGCCAGCGCATCCTCGAAGCGCTGCTTGATCTCTCGCGTTCATTGAAGGCCGACATGCCGCGCGATCGTGTTTTCACCACCATTTGCCAGACCATGCAATTGCTCATTCCCTCATCCGCGGGCGCGGCCATCTGGGAACGCAAGGGGGATCGCCTGCGCGTTTCGTGTCATCACGGATTCGGCCACGCGGGTCCCGATCTGACGGATATCGAAATGCGCAGCGCTTTTGGCAGTCTGATCATCGAGCACGGACGCACCGGCTACATCGAGGACATCGCCACCCGCCCGGATCTGCGCATCCCCCAGCCGAAGGACGGGCCGCGATTTAAAGCCGTTCTGGCCGCGCCCCTCCGCATCAGTTCGCAAACAATCGGAACGCTTGAAGTTTACAGCGCCGATGCTCGCCGGTGGACGGACGACGAAATAGGCCTCGTGGAATCGCTTGCAAGCCAGGCTTCAACAGGCATGGCGGCGGCTGAACTTTTCGGGCAGATCGAAAACGAGCACCGATGGCTGCAAACCATCCTGGAGACGGTGCCGTTCGGAATCGCAATCGTCAGCGATGACGGTGAGCGAGTGACCATGAACCCGGCGGGCGACAAGCTTCTGGGCATTCATTCGGACCGGAAAGACATCCGGCAGTTGTGGCGCAGTATCAGAAAACTCTACCAGAATGGCGCCGAAATCCCGGAAAATGCCCGCCCAACGGTTCGCGCCCTTCGTGGCGAACAGACCGGCCCGGACGAAATAGAAATTCAGATTCCCGGCGGCCGGCATGCATTTATTCTCGCGAGCGCGGCGCCGATTTACGATCGGGCGGGGGGAATCAACGCCGCGATCATGGCGTTCGTGGACATCACTGCACAGAAGCAGCTTCAGCAGGAACTCGACCACCGCCGTCGCGACGCCGAGGAAGCTTCGACGCGCAAAAGCCGTTTCCTGGCCGCTGTAAGCCATGACATCCGCACGCCCGCCAACGCGATCAGTCTACTCGCCGAACTCATTCAGCGATCGGCCAGCGACCCTTCCATGTCTGACGAAATTCCCGAGCTCGCCCGGGAATTGCAGCGCAGTTCACTGAATTTAGTGAATCTAATCAGTGACGTGCTCGATCTGACCCGTCTTGATTCCGGACGGGTTGAAATCCAAAACGCTGAGTTTTCCTTCAACAAGTGGCTTGTCGAGGAATGCAAGCAGCTTCAGCCGCTTGCGGAGCAGAAAAAATTGAATTTCGCCTGCTCGCCGCCCCAGCGCCCACTTTGGTTGAACAGTGACCGCATCAAGTTATCGCGCGTGTTGACAAACCTGATCGGCAACGCGGTCAAATTTACCGAAGAGGGCAGCATCCATGTGGCCGCTGAATTGTTGCCGGATGGGCGGCCCCAGATCATCGTGAAAGACACCGGCATCGGAATTCCCCAGGAACAGATCGCCCGTATATTCGACGAATTTTTCCAACTCAAAAATCCCGAGCGCGATCGCAATAAGGGCTCGGGCCTGGGCCTTTCCATTTCCAGGAGACTTCTGGAGGGAATGGGAGGCAGTATCACGGTAGAGAGCACCCTCGGGGAAGGCAGCGAATTTACCGTCACGCTGCCGGCATCAGTGGTTGTGGTTTAAAAATGCCGGTGGCGCGAGTGACGACCAAACCCAATAAAATCAGATTCCACGCCATCGGCTTGTTCAAGCAGGGCAGTGTCACGGCGCAATGGGTCGCGGACAGTCGCCCCCGTCACGCCGAAATCGAAGCCGCAATCGATGCGGCCTGGGTGCGGGCCGCCGCCCGTCCCGGTGTCAACTTGTTCGACGGACCCATGTGCCGGCTGGAATCTTTTGCGGTCACACGCACGCTGGAACTAAAAATCAGCCCAACGTCCTACAAAATCTTCACGGGTACCAACGTCGCCAATCCGCTGTTCGCCACGCGGTTCGGCTGGGCTTCCCTGGCAAATCCCATCGGAGTCAGCAGCGCGCTAGAAACGCGCGATGGCTATCTGATGCTCGGCCAGCGAAACGCATCGGTCGCCTATTACCCGCTGCGGGTCCATCCGTTCGCCGGTGCCCTGGAACCTTCCGACTCTCCCGACGTATTCGCCGAGGCCCGCCGCGAACTACACGAAGAGCTTGCTTTCTCCAGCAAGGACATTTTGGAAATCGAGTGTCTCGGGTTAGCCGAGGATGCCTCGCTCAGGCAACCGGAACTTATTTTCCGCGTTCGCTCATCGCGTACCCGCGCGCAAATCGAAGCGACGCTGGACGTCACGGAGCACACCGGCGCCATTGCGGTTCGGGCGCATGCCGATGAATTGGCCCGGCTGGCCGCCGACCCATCGCTTACCCCGGTTGCCGTGGCGGCGGTTCTTCTCGTCGGCAGGCAGGTTGCCGGAGCCCCGTGGTTTGAAGAAGTCAGCCGACCGGTTACCCTCGCTGCGCATGAATAGTGATGACGATCTTTCCTATGTGGTTGACCTGTCGCACGAGGCCGCCGCGCTTGTTCTGGCGCAGTATGGCAAAGTCGAGCGCCTGATCAAAAGGCATGCCGAGGCCGTCTCCGAAGCCGACCGCGCCAGCCAGCGATTGATCGTCGCCGGTCTCCGTCGCCGGTTTCCTGATGATGGCATTGTCGGTGAAGAAAATGAAACCGGTGACGCGATCACATTCGATTCTTCCAACCCCAGCGGCCGCAACTGGGTGATCGACCCCATCGACGGCACAAATAATTTCCTTGCGGGCCTGGGTGCGTTTGCCGTCTGCATCGGGCTGTTGGAAGGGGGCGTGCCCACCCTGGGTGTGGTCCATGATGTCACGCGCCAACAAACCTACAGCGCTGCCAGCGGGCAGGGTGCCTGGCTGGGGAAAAAACAGCTCCGGGTCCTCCAGACCCCGATGGGTGACAACGCGATGCTGATGCTCACTAGCAACCTCATCGATTTCGAGGGACGTTGCCCCTCGTTTGTAAGCCGCTGGATGGGGCAAACCAACTGGAAGATTCGAATTCTCGGCTCAGCCGCCATGGAAGTCATGCAGGTTGCAGCAGGCGTTGCTCACGGGGCCATCACCTTAAACGGCAAACTCTGGGACATTGTCGCCCCCGCCGCCATCGCCCTCGAAGCCGGCGCCGTGGTGACCACCACCAGGGGTGAAAGCATATTTCCCTTCAACCTGAATAACTATGCCGGTGCAAGGGTTCCGTTTTTGTGCGCGGCGCCAGTTGCGCACGGAGAACTGGTGCGTGAACTTAGTTGCTGACCCCAATGTCCGGCGACGATGAATTTTTCTTCGCCGTCGTGTAGTATCCCGCCCTTATGCCCAAAATCACCGTCGACGGGAAATCAATTGAATGCAAGGATCGCCAGATGATCCTCCAGGCCTGCCTTGATGCCGGCCAGGCCCTGCCGCACTATTGCTACCATCCCGGGCTTTCCATTCCCGCATCCTGCCGCATCTGTCTGGTGGAGGTTGAAGGAATCCCCAAGATGGTTCCCTCCTGCCAGACCCCCGTTCGCGATGGCATGGTCGTCCATTCAAAATCGCCCAAATCCGTCGCCAATCAGAAGCAGGTGATGGAATACCTCCTCATCAATCATCCCCTCGACTGCCCCGTTTGCGACCAGGCCGGCGAATGCCTCCTGCAGGATTATTCATACGAATACGGCCGCAGCGAATCCCGCTTCGAGGAAGACAAAGCCAAGAAGCCAAAAAAAGATATTGGCGACAGCATTTATCTCTACAGCGATCGCTGCATCATGTGCACCCGCTGCGTGCGCTTCACCCGCGAAGTTTCCGGAACATCCGAGCTATATGTCGATGGACGCGGCCATCGCGAGGAAATCGATATTTTCCCCGGCAAACCCTGCAACAATAAACTGGCCGGCAATGTGGTCGATCTCTGCCCCGTCGGGGCCTTGCTCGATAAAGACTTCCTCTTCAAACAGCGCGTCTGGCTTCTTAAACAGGCGGTCTCGATTTCCCCGGTCGATGCCGGCGGTGAAAATATATTCCTGGAGTACAACGAGGGCGTCGTCTACCGCATCAAGCCCCGATACAACGCCGAAGTAAACACCTGGTGGATCAGCGACGATACCCGCTATTCATACAAAATCATCGCCCATCCACATCGTCTCAAGTCGGCGATGAAGACCCAGCACGGTGCACAAACTGAGGCGCCAGTCGCCGCCGCGATTGATGCCGCCCTTTCCGGCTTAAAGTCGCAGGCCGCGGGCGCTCCCGGCAGTCTTTATGCGGTGCTTTCCCCCATGATGGCCTGCGAGGAAGCATATTTACTGGCCCGGGCCATTCGCGCGATCGATCCCCAGGCAGTTCTGATTCTCGGTCCCGTCCCAACCACCGGCCACGACGAAACCTTCAAGAACTACCTCACCGGCAAACAAACTTTTGTAATCAAGGCCGAAAAGGTCCCCAATGCTGCCGGCATTCGCCGCGTTATGGCCATGCTGGGCGGCCCAGCGGCAACGTTTGAGGAATTTACACAATCCCAACGCCCCGATCTGAAAAATCTGAAAGGCGGCTGGATCGTCGGCGGATATCTTTCCCGTTGGCTGTCCCCGGAACTGCCTCCGGTCCTCAAAAAGGGCTTCAGAGTCCTCCAGGACATTCTCCCCAGCAGCCTCAGCGCTTCAGCAGATGTTCTGCTCCCTTCCGCCGCCTGGGCGGAAAAGGACGGCTGCTGGGAAAACTTTGCGGGAAAGATTCAGCCTTTCCTGGCTGCCGTGCCGCCGCCCGAAGGCGTCTTGCGGGAGGGGGATGTCTACCTCTCGCTCCTGGGCCGTCGCGAGCTATACAATGTCCACACCGTTCGCCAGGAAATGGGCGAACCCTTTGCCGGCATTCAGTTGCCCAGCGAGCACGCTAATGCGCCATCCATGGAATTTGTGGAGCTGTAATCTGATCCTTCTCGGATTCCTGGCGATGCTCGGAAGTTGTGGTGGAACAGCTCAGCCTGCCCACCAGCCATTGGCCATGACCAGGCCCATGACAGCTCAAACGCGGCCCTCGACGCGGTACATCGCCCCCAAGGGCAAGTTCCAGACGCGCTATCCCTCGGACTGGATATCTCATCCAGGCGAGGACACGCTGGATCTGGGTCCGGCAAACGATAACTCGGGCATTCGACGCGAAGTGTCGATAGACGTTCCCTTCATCCCGCCGCACCTGCCCGGGATGATTACGCTTGATCGGATTCAGAAGGGATACATGGATGACCTTCGCAAGCGATATACCGACGTAAAACTTATTTCCAGCGTCGATCAGCCTTTTCCGGAAGCCAAAGCCAGGCTTCTCGAAGCGACCGCCAGAAACGCAAAAATCTATACGGTACTGGCGATGCGGCACGAGCGGGTGTACATCATCGCCAGTGAAACCGACATCGCCAGCGCTGAGGCTGGCAAGTCGGTGGTGCAAATGATCCTGGCGTCGTGGCAATGGGACAATAACTAGTTAGCAAAAGCTCTCGTGAGACGAATATGATGCATTTGATATATCAGGGAATCGATTGGTGGTCCGCCCATATACCGCCCTGGGTGCTGCTGGCTCTCATTTTCCATGGAACGATAACGCTAGGCGTTGCTTATCTGATTCTACTCGAGCGCAAAACCGCCAGTTGGGTGCAGGATCGAATTGGCCCCAATCGCGTTGGCCTCGGCTTTGGCATTATCCCCATCATTAAAGACTGGCACTTCAACGGATTCGGTCAGCCGCTCGCCGATGGCATCAAATTCATCCTGAAGGAAGATTATCGGCCCGCTGGCATCGATAAGGTTCTCTTCACGCTCGCGCCCGGCGTCATGATTCTCGTTATCATCATCAGCATCGCGGTGCTCCCCTGGGGAGGCATCCGCCAAACCGAACGAACGATCACCGTTCCTGCAACTGTCACCAACGTGCAGAAGTACGCCCAGGACCAAATGCTTGCCGGAGCGATGGTGGTGGGCGATCCGCTTTTGGTCGCCGGCACCTCCGATCAATACGTCGTGACTTACCGCTATCCCTTCCAGATCGCCAACTTGAACATCGGCGTGCTATTTATTCTCGCGGTCCTGTCCCTTGCCGTTTACGGCGTCGTCATAGGTGGCTGGGCGAGTAACAATAAATACTCATTCCTCGGCGGCCTCCGCGCCACCGCCAACATGATATCGTACGAAATTCCGCTGGGCCTCTCGGTACTTTGCATCGTCCTGATGTTTGGAACACTGGATTTAGGGTCGATCGTTGAAAAGCAATGTCACAATTGGGCTGGCATCGTCCCAGCATGGAATGTCTTCTCCCAGCCTCTCGCATTCGTTATGTTCCTGATCTGCATTCACGCCGAAGCCAACCGCGCCCCGTTTGATATGGCTGAGGCCGAACAGGAACTTGTGGGTGGCTATCACACCGAATACAGCGCCATGCGATTCGCCCTCTTTTTCCTCTCCGAATATGCCGGCATGGTGACCACCAGCGCCGTGTGCGTCGCTTTGTTCTTCGGTGGGTGGGATTGTCCATTCCTTCGTGGTCCGATCAGCGATCATCCAGCGATCACCAGCAGCATTATTGTCTGCGCACTCCGCTCATTTGTATTCTTGTTCAAAACGGGCCTGATTATTTTCATTTTCATGTGGGTTCGCTGGAGTCTGCCCCGTTTCCGCTTCGATCAATTAATGATGCTCGCCTGGCGCGCCCTGATTCCCATCAGCCTCATCTTGCTTCTCGTGACCGCCATTGTCGTCTATGCCTTCAACGGCGAAAGCTATATGGTCATGGGCGGAAAGATGGCCCTGACCATGCTCGCAGCGAATGTCCTGGCAGGCATCGCGATTATGCTTATCAGCACGACACTGCCCCCCGCCCCAGCGACCAATCGCCGCCTGAAGATCGTCGGCAGCCGGTATGCCAGGACGCCTTTACCCGCGGGCTTGAACTAACGCTGAAAGTGCTCAACCATGAAAGACTCCGACGTCATCGTTCTTGAAGAGCCTCGCCTTTCGCTGTCCGATCAGTTCTACCTCCCGCAGGTGCTGATCGGTCTGGGCACCACGATGAAGCACATGCTCAATGTGTTGGTGATGGGCAAGGACCGCGTCATCCAATATCCCGAGGAAAAGCGCGAAGATCTGCCCGTCGAAAAGGGCGGCATGCTCCTCAAGACCTATCGCGGCATTCATCGCCTGAACAAGGACGAAGAAGGCCGGGTAAAATGCGTCGCCTGTTTCATGTGTTCAACCGCTTGCCCGGCCAAGTGCATTCACATTGAAGCCGCCGACAGCCCCTGGCCCGATCGCGAAAAATATCCCGCCAAGTTTGATATCGATGAGCTGCGCTGCATTTATTGTGGCATGTGCGAAGAAGCCTGTCCGGTCGATGCAATCGAACTTACCCATACCTATGACATCGTTGGCCTGACCCGCCAGGAAATGGTCTTCGACAAAGCCAAGCTTTTGCGCGTTTTTGACGAAACGGTCGCAAAAGAACCGATGTGACCAGGCGTTTTCCCGGTAAAGGGAGCGCTCAGGCGCCCGCGTCATCGACTTCCTCGTCGCCAACCCCATCATCCTTGTCCAAATTCCGGGCGTCATCAGGGGGGAAATCCGCAATGTAATTGAATATATTCCTGACGTATTTGACGAAAACAAGCATTTCAAGCCCCTTCGCCTTGGAGGATAGGATCGTACCCTCGACAACGTCGTTTTCTTCGTCAATTTGGGTAACAGATAAACCCATCGCCTGGAGTTGCGCCACCGCATTCTCCATCGTCATGTCAGTTTCCGGTTCGAGCACGACCAATACGTCAGAAAGTTCCGCATCATGATGGTTCATTAAAGGTTCCTTGGGTTCCTGTTTGGGGAGAATTCTACCCATGTTGCAGAATTTTGGGAGCAATGGCCGAAATGGGTAACTGTGATGCTGGTAGTGGCACGACTATCGGTCCGCGCACGAGGTGCGCATGGGTCATTTTGGAGGAATCGCAATGGGCTGCGTTGATAGGCAGAATTTTATTTGCATCAGTCCAACTGTTTGTTTAGACTTAACTTGGTTCAGGGCGGAGTTCTGACCGGGCTGGCGGCCCCCTAGGTGCATCAGCGCCTCACGCGAAGCAGCGCGTTTCATTCCGCTAGTCCTGTTTTTGATGCGATTTAGGTGAACGCAACAAAAGCAATATTGGTCCACCAAGGGTAGCCCCCAAAGGGTTGTTCAGGCTTAACGTTTAATTCAAACGGTTCTCCCGCGAATGCCTAAATTCCCCGCGCTTCCTGAAGAATCCCTCTGTTGTGCGACGCCGAGGGCGTTGCTGATGGATTCGGGCGGTGTTTGGATTTAGCGCACGTTTTTCCCGCCGGCGTCAGAGTGTGTCGCCGGAATAAATTACAGGAGGAACATCGTGTTCTTCGATCCCATCGGCAAACGAAACAGTTCCACCAATGCTCTATCCCCGGCCTCGGAAAAGACCACCCCGGTCAAATCCGCTTCTCGTGAAAGAGAGTTAAATCCCATGATGCGTCGCAAACGATTGGCGTGCCTGGGTCTTGCCGCCGCGATGTCCTTGCCGGCGGGCGCAAGTCGATTCTTTGCCGCTTATGCCGGTGAAGCGGGCGCTCCGGAAATGGGCGATATTCAACCGCGGCTTTCCAATGCTGATCTGCTCAAGCTGGGCATCACCCAGTACAACGCCAGTCAGTACGAAGAATCGGTAGCATCGCTGGAACAGATCGATGTAAAGTCGCTGAGCGACTCCGACCGCAAAATCCTGGTTGAAATCCTCGCCAAATCTGACGCCGCCGCCAACGAGCGCAAGACCGCCCGCGCCGAATTCGAGCGCGGCGAAGAAGCGCGCCATTCCAGCCGCATGGTTGAAGCCGAGGGCCATTACCGGGCGGTTCTGAACAACGTCAATGCCGACGAAGGCACCAAGCGCAAGGCCCAGGAACAACTTGCTCTGGCTCAGGCAAGCGAAAAGAACATTCAGGGTGGGGCCAAATCCATCTACGATCGTGCTGTTGAAGAATATAAAAAAGGTGACTGGAAAAACGCCCGCGCCGATTTCACCTCCGCTCAGCAGATGGGTTACACCGGCGGCTTTCTCGAGGCCAGCCCCGCCGATTACCTGAAAAAGATCGATGACGGCGAAAAGCAGTATCTACTCAAGCATGCTGCCGCCCAGCAGGAGAGCCCCGCCCAGCAGACGGACGCGGACAAGCAAACTGCCGATGCCGATCAAAAGCTCGCCACCGGCAAAAAGGCCTATCAGCATGCCCGCGATGAATATCGCGCCGGCAACTTCGACGCCGCTCGCCAGGATTTTCTGGTCGCCCGGAATTCGGGTTATCAGCCCGCGTTCCTTGAAGGACTTTCGCCAACCGAATACCTGTCGCGCATGGATCAGAAGCAGGCCGAAGACGCCAGGGCTTCTTCAAGCAATTCAGCTCAATTAGCGGCTTCCACCGCAACCGGCTCGGCCAGCGCAACCGGAAGCACCGTGAATTTAGCCACCAACGCCGCAACCCAGCCCGCCGGTGACCAGGGCGCCCTCCGCGCCGCCGGCGATGTTGATCTCGGTAGTCGCGCCGAACAATCCGGCGACAATCAGGAAGCCCTTCGCCGCTACAACGCCGCGTTGCAGGAAGATCCAACCAATACCGCGGCCGCCTCCGGGCGCGATCGCGTTCAGAGCAGGTTAAGTGAAGGACCGGCTACCGGCACCACGCTGACCCAGCGCCAGCAGCAAATAAATCAGGAAATTTCGGCCATCAACTTTAAGTTCAACCAGGCCATCAAAGACGCTCGAACGGCGATCGCGTCCAATAACTTCAGGGACGCCCAAAACCAGATTGAAAACGCCCAGGTCGCGCGTGATCAGGACCCCAGCATCTTCACGGACTCAGGCCTGCGCGGCATGGATTCTTCTCTCGCCGCCGCCAAAAATGATCTGGCCAATGCACAGCGGACCTACACGGAAAATCAGAATCGGACTGCTACGATTGAGGCTACAAGGAGCCAGCTCGCAATCGCTCAAACCCAGCGCGCGCAGCGTACGGCGACAATTGAATCCCTCATCAGAATTTCTCGTACTCAAATTGATCAGCAGCAATACACCGCCGCCTTGGGCGTGCTGGATCAGATTCTCTCCCTCGATCCGCAGAATGATTATGCGATCGGCGTGCGACAGTTCGTTGAAGATAAAGCCATCATTCAGGAACAGCGGCACGACCGCATCTCCCTGGACTACAACTTCTCCAAGCAGCTCAATGCCGCGGAAGAAATGCAGGTTCCGTATGATGATATCTTCCGGTATCCCGACAATTGGCCCGACATCAGCGAGCTGCGTGACAACGAAGCCAAGAACAAAGGTCTGAGCAAGGAAGATCAGGCAGTGCAGGCCATGCTCGATCGGCGTCTGCCAACCGTTTCCTTCCCGCAGATTCCGTTCTCCGATGCCATCGGCTTCCTGCGTGATATCACCGGCGCCAACATTCTCGTGAACTGGAAGGCGCTTGAAGCTCAAAACATCGACAAGCAAACCGAAGTTTCCGCCAACCTGCACGACGTGAAATTCTCCAAGGTCCTTGAGATCATTCTTCAGCAGGCAGGCGGCGGAAAGCTTTCCTACACCATCGATGACGGCGTCATCACCATTTCCACGACCGACGAACTCAATAAGGCCGTTGCAACCCGCGTTTATGACATTCGCGACCTGCTCATCGACCCGACCTTCAACCCCAATCAATTGCTGAGCAACTTCCAGGGCGCCCAGGGCGGCGGAGGCGGCGGCGGCGGGGGTGGCGGCGGGGGTGGCGGTGGCGGCGGGGGATCTTCGTCGATTTTCAGCGGTTCAAGCGGTGGTACCACGGGCACGGGCACAGACCAGGGCCTGAATCAGCAGCTTACTGACATTAAAAAGAAGATCGAAACGCTTGTTGAATTTAACACCTGGAAAGACAACGATCCCAACGGCTACGGCCAGATCGATGACTTCAACAACGAACTGATCGTTACCCAGACCAACGACGTTCACAACAAGGTCAACAACCTGCTGGCCCAGTTGCGTGAAACCCGCGCGGTTCAGGTAACCGTCGAAACCCGTTTCCTCACTATTCAGCGTCACTATCTCGAAGACGTGGGCGTGAATCTGGGCCTCACCTTTAACAACTCGAACAACTCGGGCTTTCCATTCACCGCAAGCCATTTTTCCCCCATTCAGGTAACCAACGGCTCTGGTGGACCCGGTGGTTTCAGCAGTCAGGATTTCACGCATGGCCCCGATACCGGCGCGCCGGGCAACATCGCCGCAACCGGGTCGGAACCCACGGGCGCGTCGGTCTCCGGCTCTTATGGCAACTTTCTGGATGATCTCCAGGTCTCGTTGTTTGTTCGGGCGGTCGAAGCGTCACGTCGGTCCAGCATCGTGCATGCTCCGCGTGTCACGCTGCAAAGCGGGCAGGGCGCAACCATCGTCGATCAGACTCTGCTCCCCTACGTGTCTAACCTGAACGCAACTGTCAGCACATCGTCGTCCGCGATTACGCCCACTATCTCAACCGCTGTCGACGGCGTGCGTCTTCAGATTCGCCGGGCCGTTGTCTCGGCTGATCACAAATATGTAACGCTTGACCTCTTCCCCGAACTCGACAGCTTCCTCGGATTTCGCAGCTTCACGTTCCAAACCACCTCGACCACGCCCATCACTGGCATCGGTGGTGGAACCCTAGTCTTCCAACCCACCGCGACTTTGACGATTGAACTGGCGGATGAACAGGTGGTCGCGGTCGCAACTCGCGTCACTGTTCCCGACGGCGGCACGCTTCTTCTGGGCGGCCTCACCATCGCCGGTGAAGTGAACCTCGAAGCCGGTGTTCCTGGGCTTTCCAAGATTCCATTCCTCAAGCGCCTGACTACGAACACATCAAGCGCCGAGGACGAACAGGTTCTGGTTATCCTGGTGAAGCCGACCATTCTTATCGATCGGGAAATCGAAGCCAAGCACTTTCCGATGCTTTCAAGCGGCAGCCGTTAGTAAGCTAAATTTCCATTGCTCTGGCATCAGTAAGAAACCGGCGCGAAGGATCAACCCTTCGCGCCGGTTTTCTTGGTGCGCCACGCATGTCGAGTGTTTAGGAGGTGAAAGTCCTCTACGGGCCGTAATGAGCGGAACCGTCCGTCTAAGCAAGGGTGTGGGGCGCGAGGTCGAATCTGAAGGAAGCGAGGGAGGAAGCGAAGGCGCGTGGCTTGAATCACAGGGACTTTTAAGCCTGTTACAAAGATACGTTCAGTTAAACGGTTGAAAGAAACCGCCGGATACGCAAAGTACGTCCGGTGGTGTGGGAGGACGGGGGGCCTCACGGCCCCCTCCTACATGATAATTCATGGCGCGGGTTTGCGGGCAGGGCGGTCACCCGGGGTTTTTAATCGGGTTGCTATTCTCCCGAGGACAACCGGGCATATTCCCCAAATCTCGCTTCTGGTCCTATTTGTTCTTCGCGCCGGCGGTTATCAGACCCGCGCCGGGCGCATTATTTCCCCAGCCTTCCTTTCTGAGCATTCCGTTGGCGTTTGATCCCATTGAATTGGATTTAGCTCTCCGGTCGCGGCGGTTTTTTGTGGTCCGCTTGTGATCGAGGAATGAATGCGGGTGTCTCGCAAGGCGAATTCCTGACACCGCTTGCGGAAGGAATTTCTAAAAGGAGTCTTTCAATGGGTCAGTCAGCCAACCGCTTCGTGCAGTCTCTTGAATCGCGGATGCTTTTGTCGGCGTCGGTGAATGCAGGGTCGGATCATTCGGCGGCGGTGCAAGCCGACATTCAGCAGTTGAAAGCGGATCAATCCGCTTACGAGCACGCCATGGCAAGTGACCGCGCCGCGACCAAGGCAGCCTTCGACAAGGAGCAGGCTGATGTGGCGCCCTTGAAAGCGGCGCTTGCGGCAGATCAAGCCGCGGCCCAGACGGCTTTGTCGGCCGATGAACAGGCCGGACTGGCCGCCCGACATGCTGATAGCGCGGAATTGCAGGCGGATGAGTTGGCCCTCAAGGGCGATACCGAGGGTTCGGATCAATTCAAGCTCGATCAGAGCAAGCAGGCCTCGGATGAGCAAACCGTGTTTGCTGACCTGGCGGCAATGAAGGCCGCCAGGCGCGCGGATCAGATGAGTTGGCAGGCAAAGCTTTCCGCCGACGGCGATGCCATCAAGGCCGCCGGCGCGGCGGATGAACAGATCATCCAGACAGATTACTCCAAGCTGCAAGCCGACCGCGCGAAATGGCAGCAGACGATTTTAATGGATATCGCAAAACTGCATGATGATTCGGGCGGCGGGACCTCAACGGGCTCAACATCGACGAGCGAAAGTCATCCTGGTGGAACCACGACAGGCGAAAGCCATTCCGGTGGAAGCACGGGCGGCAACCATACCGGGGGAAGCACCTCGGGCGAGAGCCATTCGGGCGGTACCCACACGGGCGGCACCCATTCCGGTGGAACTTCAACCGATCACCACGATGTCCAGTTGGAGCCCGTAAATTAATGGTCAGAGCCGCGAGTTGATTGTGTGGGCACATATATATCGATCCCAGCTCAGCAGGGAAGGCGCGGTGACGCGCCTGCCCTGCATTTGCTTCCCTCGCAGGTGGGCCAGGCATGGATCTGTACCTCGGAGAATTGTTAGCGGCAAAGGGCGCCGCCTCGATTGCGACTGCCGAAAACCGTGTGGAGCAGTTGTCCAAAGCTGTGTCAAAGCTTTTGATGGCGATAACGTCGTCGGGCGAGCAGGGGTAACAACGCCAGCAAACCCAATGAGGTGGGCTCCGGCACAATCTGCAGCACCTCGCCGGTCGTGCCCGTGGGGCCGAGGTTGCTCGTGGCCAGCACGAAGATCTCGCCGTTGGCGTCCTGGCCGAAGCCTTTGAGCCACATGCCCAGGGGCGCGGTCAAACCAAATTCGTTGATTTGTCCCGTGTTTAAATCAGAGTAAAAAAGGCGGCCATTGCCGGGCGAGGAAAATGCGCCGTTGCTGAAATCTCCGAAGACATACTTTCCATCCAGCGCGGGAAGGAGAGAGCCGTGATAGACAAACCCGCCCACCACGGCGGTGCCGGAATTGTGATCGTACTGGGCGAGCGGATCGATCAGGCCAGCGGGTGAACCGGGGCTGGGGGTGGGGTTGTCGGTGCCGGTATTGGGTCCGGTGCGGTTGAAGAGGAATGTTCCCTCTTTAATGGGCCATCCGTAATTTCCGCCCTTGGTGATGGTATTGATTTCTTCTACCTGGTTCTGGCCGACATCGCCCTCGATCAGCTTTCCGTTGGGCGCGGCATCAAAGCTGAATTTGTACGGATTGCGCAGGCCCAGGGCAAAAATTTCAGGGGCAGCCCCAGCGGTGCCCACGAAAGGATTATCCGCGGGAATTCCGTACTTGCCGTTGGCGCTGTTGTGTCCGTTGGGGTCAATGCGAAGCATCTTTCCCATGATGACGCTGAGTGATTGCGCGTTGCCGGTGGAGACGATGTGACCGTTGCCGCTGTCGTTGGCGGTTCCACCGTCGCCGATGGCGAGATAGAGATCGCCGTCGGGTCCGAATGCAATGGTGCCGCCATTGTGGTTGAGGGCGGGATGGTCTTCGCGGAGGAGATCTTTTCGCGTGGAGGTGTCGACGACGTCTGGATTGTTGGTGCTGACTTTCCACTGCGTTAGAACGTTCTGGTGGTTGATGGTGCCGGTCACCGTTCCGGGCGCGGGCGCGAAATCCGCGGGGGCGGTGCCGGTGGCTTCGCTTTGATAGGTGTAAAGCGTGTGGAACCCGCTGCTGGCGGGGTCGGCGAAGCCGGGGCTGA
This sequence comes from Planctomycetota bacterium, assembly GCA_030775485.1. Classification (GTDB taxonomy): domain Bacteria; phylum Planctomycetota; class Phycisphaerae; order Tepidisphaerales; family Tepidisphaeraceae; genus JALYJB01. The sequence continues at coordinate 88,660 of JALYJB010000012.1, forward strand.
AGGCGAGCCCGAGAAGGCCGCGCTCGTCATAGCCGGCTTTTAGCGGAATGGCGGATTCCAGGCCACTCACATCCAGCAGCGGGGTGGGCTGCAGAACGCCGTTGTGGATGACGCTGATTTTTCCCGCCTGATCAACCACGAATAAATCATTAGGATCGCCCGGCGCGGACGTCGCAAAGACCGGGGCGGTGAATCCCGTCGCAATAGTCTGCAAGTTGATATTGATCGTGCCGGGCGTGATGGCGTTGGGAAGAAGGTTTTGGTGCTGGGCGCGCGCCGAAGCGGATGCCATGAGAACGACGGATGCAAGTGTGAGAAATACCCTTGTACTGGAAAGCATATAACCTGCCTTTCACGAAGGGGGGATGCAGGAATTCCGCTATGTTGTACTTTACTCCAAACCGGAAGGGAGGGGTCGCGGGAAATTGACGGAATCTTTGAAAGAGTTAGCTGGCGCGGCGCCGGCGGGGTCGAATAAGGCCGATCAAGGCGCTGCCTGCCGCGATAGCAAAAACCCCCGGCTCCGGCAGCGAGACTGTACCGGTTTGGCCGGCGAAATTCGTGGGCGAATTGGTCGCTGTTGTGAAAGTGCTTGAGCCGTAGGCACGGTTCAGTGATAGCACACCATCCACAGGCAGTTGGCCAGCGGTGAACGCGAGTGAGTTCACACCGCCCGCATAGATAATGGTATCCGCGGAGGTGCTGAAGAAATTATTCGATGGAAGCACATAATCCGGTGCGGGAACGCCCTTTAGGGCTACATAACCCGGTGTTGCTACCAGGAAATGGGAATTGGCATTGGGGGCGGAGGGCAAATCGGTGAGGAAATTAAGCGTATGGCTCAGAGTCGAATCGGTGACGGTGCCACCAGAGGTCAGAAACCGCTCGTCATCGAATTCAAAATTGGGCTGCTGGAATTCGATGTACTGAACGCTGCCACTGGCGTTGGAAAAGACTTCGTCCACTTTCCAGAGATGGAAGCTGGCATGGGCCGATGCCGTCCAGAAACCCAGGAAGGCGTACGACGCCACTAAAGAAATTGATTTGAGATTTACCCGCCGCATTTTCACCTCGTCGTTGATAATTCCAGGCTTCTATGAAACGTTTTGGGCGGGTGTTTATTCGGATCGGGGAGATTTTTAAAACGCTGGCAAGTAGCGTGGGCGACCCATTTGCCCGGCAAGATTGCGGATATGACAACCCATTTCGCGACGCGACGGCGAGAAGGGCCGTCCCCATCCAGAAGGTTGGTAAGCCCACCCAACATTTTGGTTGCCAACACCATGCCTACCCTCCTTATATAGGCCAAAGGGTGAAGGTTTTTGACGGATTTTTCCGGATTTTTGGCAGGTGGCTTTTTGTCTCTCGCAAACCATTTGTTCGCAATAAGTTAGGGATAAAAATAAATTTGCGATTTTGTAGATTTCTGTAGTTGATTTTGTGCCTTTTTGTAGTTTCCCTAGGGTGGCATTTTGTCCGGGTGAGGGGAGAAGAAGGTTAACCGTTAGTCTGGCTGGGGGCGCGCCGCGATGACGGGGAGGCAAGATTGGATAGGGGGAAATGCGATTTCACGGCAGAGACCGCGGAACGCGGAGGGTGAATTGGAAATAATAGAATGGAATTTTCCTTTTCCCCTGTTGGGAATTCGACTGGGCTTTTTGGCTTTTGACATTCGCCGCGCTCGCTGCGGGCTCTGCGGTGACCGAACAGAATTGAAAAAAAGTTTGGCTCAGCGTCCAAACCCGCTATCCTGCCGCTTCTGCCACACGGTGGTCGTGGGGCGTTCAATTCACTTCTATGGAATTCGCATGAAAAAATTGCTGGCAACGGGGGTGGTTCTTGGGTGGTTGGTGTTCAACTCGTTCGCCCAGGCTCAGTCGTCGTTTTTTGGGGTTGAAAACCAGTTGCAAGGACGGCCTCTGGCGGCTGGGGCGGGGCTGGGGGAATCTGTCGATGCGTTTGGGGTTCCTTATTCTCAGCCTCTATTTTTTGACGCGACGACGGGGCCATCGGGTTCGCCTGATGTGACGATTAATTCTCCAACATCTACCCGCAATGCGGTGGACACAGCGGCTCATCCGGAAGCGAGTTCTGCTGCCCAGGGGCAATTTCCCGGGGTGGGGATTTCTTATGGGCTGGCGGAGTTTGCCAACCACTTTGCGCCTTATCAGCCCATGTATTTTATTGGAGGAACGCAATCGCCCAACGTGAAATTTCAGTTCAGCATTCGGTATCGGCTGTTTACACCCGATGGGCCGCTGGCGAAGGAGCATCCGTGGGTGAAGGGTTTTAACATTGCGTATACGCAGACGTCGCTTTGGGATTTGAATGCGCCATCGGCGCCGTTTTTTGATACCAGCTATATGCCGGAGTTTTTTTACTATCTGGAGAATATCCGGCTGGGGTTTATGCCGCCGAGTTCGCAACTGGGTTTGCAGATTGGGGCGGGGCATGAATCGAACGGGAAGGATGGAACGCAATCGCGCACGGTGAATGAGGTGTATATCCGGCCGGTTGCGGATATTCCGCTGGGCTCGAAAGGGTGGTTTCTTACGGTCGCGCCCAAGATTTATGAATACGTTGGCAACCTGAGCGATAACCCGGACATTGCCAGGTTTCGGGGCCACGCGGATGTTCGCATTGTCTTTGGCCAGCGCGATGGGATTCAACTGGCGAGCATTGGCCGAATTGGAGACCATTTTGACAGGTGGAGCGAGCAGTTTGATCTGACCTATCCGCTGACGAAGATTCTGCACGGCAATGCGGATGTGTCTTTGGATGCGCAGTATTTCACGGGGTATGGGGAGAGCTTGCTGCGGTATAATCAGCGGAGTTCGATCTTTCGGATGGGGCTGGCGATTGTGCGGTGAGATTTCTCGGTCCGCGGTTGCGATTCTATAGAGTCGTCAGATTCACGTCCGCCAAAGCATAATGAGCGACAGCAACGTCGCAATCGCAAGTCCAATCCCGGCGACTTTGACAGCTGAAAATGCGTTGGCCATTTGGTCCTTCGCTGTTGGAGGGTCGCCGCGACTCATATTTAGACTTATCAGTGCGCAAATCCAGACAGGGATTTCCATGACGAAGCTGGCGATTATGGGCAAACCCCGGGAATCGCTGGGCAGGCTGCAATTCAGCACCGTAAAGACCAGCAGAAGGACCATTTCGAAGATCGCCAGATCGCGCGGGATCTCACCCCGTTCTCTGCCGCGGTCCGGCCTTTTGGGGGCCGATTGATAATCCAGCACGACTGGCTTATCCGCTTCTCCCATTGGTCGGCCTTACGTCTTCTTCGCCTTTTTCTTCCTGCGCAATTCAGCGTCGATGAAGTTATCCAGCTCGCCGCGATCCAGCACGCTTTCCACGTTGGATGTTTCCAGGTTGGTGCGGTGATCTTTCACGCGCCGATCATCCAGCACATAGCTGCGGATCTGGTTGCCCCAGGCGATGGAGCCTTTTTCTCCATACAGCGCTTTCAGCTCATCATCGCGCTTGGCTTGTTCTATTTGCTCCAGTCGCCCTGTTAACAGCGCGATGGCCAGGCGGCGGTTTTGCTGCTGGCTGCGCTCTACCGAGCAGGTGACCTGGATTCCGGTGGGGATGTGGACGATACGCACAGCCGAGGCCACCTTATTGACGTTCTGCCCGCCCGGCCCGCTGGCGCGGACGAAGGCGACGATTTCCATATCGACTTCGGGGATGGCCATGTCCGTGTCGGTCTCTTCAAAATCGGGCACGACATCCACCGAGGCGAAGCTGGTCTGGCGCTTGCCCTGCGCGTTGAAGGGGCTGGGCCGGACCAGGCGATGCACGCCCGCCTCAGCACGCATGTAGCCGTAGGCGTATTCGCCTTTCACCAGGAGGGTGACGTTTTTGATGCCCGCCTGTTCGCCCCAGGTTCGATCGACCTCGGAAACATCCCAGCCGCGGCGCTCAAAGAAATAGAGATACATGCGCAGCAGCATCTCCGCCCAGTCCTGCGCTTCTGTGCCGCCGGCCCCGGCGTGAATCTGCACGAAGCAATTTTTCGGATCGTTCTTGCCGTCCAGCAGAGATTGCAGCTCGACTTTTTCCGCGCGCGTTTCCAGATCGGCCAGGGTGCGGTCCGCCTCATCCATGGATTCCGCGTCGCCCGCTTCTTCCGCCAGTTGGTAGAGCGCCTTCACATCATCAATGGCGCGCATCATGGCTTCCATGGGCTCGATGCCAGCCTTGAGGATTTTCACCTGCGCAACGATGCTGCGCGCGGTTTCCTGGTTGTTCCAGAACCCTTCCTCGCCCATCTTCTGCTCGAGCTCTTTTCGCTTTGCTAACTTAGTGGGCAGGTCAAAGAGAGTCCCGGATGGCGATCATCCGGGCTGAAAGGTTTTCGATCGATTGGGATAGGTTTTCGTGAATCATGGGGTTGATTGTAACAGAGGGGGGGGTGGGAATCGAACTGTTGGGGCGATTGGGGATTGATTTGTAGCGAATAAAGAGTTTGCCGGTTAGATTCTGAGGATCAATTAGTGACTTGGGGGTCAACATCCACGGATAACGAAGGGGGAACGCAGTGCCGGAAAATGAAGATGAGATAATCGCATTGCTCCGAGAAATCCGCGACCTGCAAAGCGCTCACTTTGCAAGATACCAAGAGTTCACGTCGGCGGCATTGCAGCGGTCTGAAGAAGCTGCGGAAAGGCAGACAAAAATGATGTCCTCCTCGGCTCAGTCGCGCCAAGCCAATGATCAATTTCGAGCGCAAGTCCTACAGAGCGTAGGTGACTCTCGGCGTTCCACAGCCAATATGCGTTTCATTCTTTTCCTAAGTATTTTTTTGCAAGCCGCTCTAATTTTTTCGCTTCTCTGCGTTATCCTCATGCTAGCCAAGCGCTGAAAATCTCACCGAAGGCTCAACGTTATGCCCCAGCCCCGCGTCATGTATGTTGAACAGAAGAATGATGGCAATTGTTCGCTATCGGATCGCGGTCCTGCCGAAATTGGGGAGGTAACGTTTTCCCAGACGGGAAGGACGATTTACTTCAAAGGCAGGTCCTTTCAGCGCTCCAGGAGCGGCGGCCCCGGCAACTACTTCTGTGTAGAGAGTGGCGACACCTATTGGATATCGGGTGTTAAGAAGCGCGGTTCGAACCGGCACTGGGCGGGCGGTGGGCCGGTGGGCGGGAAGAAGTAGCGATCACGATTGCGTTTATCGAATAGTTTTAGTTTGAGTCCGCTTTCTTCATGTGCGCGTGGCACCGTACACGTCCCGGTATCAATTCCCCCAACTCTTCATTTTCCGACCCCTTCATTGTCGATTGGGTTGCTCACTGAATCACCGCGTAGTTTCCTCCCACACCACGGGCAGAACTCAATCGTCACAAATGAGCTGCCGCCGTCGTGGATAATAATTCCGTAGTTCCCATCCACTTCCGCAAAATGAATGAGATTGTCGGGACAATCGAATGGGTCTGGATGCTTGTCGCACCTGTGTGCAATTTGCTTTCCCATTGCTAAGCAACAATGTTTTTGCATTGTGGATAACTCTACTTTGCGGTAGCTCGTTGCCACGGCTCATTCTTTGATCGTCGCCAGGCGTGCCAGCCAAGAGGAAGATCGGCAAGCTCGGCGATTGTGGGATCAAGCGAGAGAATCTCGGAGAGGCTGATCAAGGCAGCATTCGCTTCCTCAGCATCACCGCCTCCCAGGAACTGCCACGTGCTATCGTCGCTGTCATGTGTGACGTGCAGAATTGGATCCCCACCGAAGACGATCGTTTTGAGCGTGAACACCGCGACATTTCCTGGCTCATTGAACGGGAAGGCACGATTGGATTTGTCTTGCCCCATCGTCAGATTATATCAAGTGGAAATAATCGCGTGATTCAAATGACCTGGCAAATCAGATTTGTCCTCTACTAACATGGTGCGTCGCTCCACATTCCGGGCACCTCTCCGGCGTGGCGCGGAGGTCGTAGCCGCAAGTGAGACACTGCCCTTGCGTTTTTCGTTTTTGGTGGCGAATCCGTTGAACGAGCAGGAGACAGGCGGGCACGCACAGCAATGTTGCGAATGCCTGGAGAACAAGCCACGGCACTACCGCGACCGACCCTGTTACGGCGACGGCTGGCATGCCGGCGGTTGCTGTCCCGCGCATGGTGGAGATGCCGAAGAGGAGATCCCGAAATTGAAGGGTGTTTCCGTTGAACATCACGGGGATGCCGAAACCGGGCGCGCCGATCGGCGCCGAACGAAGCGAGCATCCATCCCCCGTCGGCCAGCCATGAATCACGCAGAACACAGCGCCATTTTCCTTAATGTGGATTTCCACCAGGCGGCCGATCCGCGCGTCCGCGAAGAGCGTCTGAGTGAAGTGGGAACGGAACCAGGCCACGTTTAAAGCAAGCCAGAACAGCGGCATGAGTGCGGCGATGTAAATTAATATTTGCCGCGGGATTTTCATCCGGTAAAAGTTTACCCAGGTAGGTGGCACCGTCCCAGGCACTTCCTGAATATGCCGGGGTAGAGCAATCAGCCTGTCATTGCTTCGGCGCGGTGACGTACACGGCTGCGCCGCATTCCGGGCAGCGGTCGGGCGAGGCGCGGAGGTCGTAGCCGCACTCCAGGCACATGGTCAGTTTCAGCCCGCTAAGTTCCGCGGCGACTTTCGCCTGCACGCGGCGCACCACCCGCGCGTGGTTATAGCCATTTATCCAGCCGACCATCATCAGCGGAATAAAGACGAACATGTAACTATAGCTCATCGGCGAAATCCAGAGGAACACGACCCAGATGATAGGCGGGAGAAAAAGCAGAATGAGATTGAGATACGGCTGCCCCACTTCCTGTTCATATTTCTTCAGCCGCTTCAGCGCCTCGGCACGGTCCAGGGATGCCAGCGCGGGGAAATATTGCAGCCGTCCGTAACGGAAATAATCGCGGATATGGCGGCCAAGCCGCTTAAAGGCGTTTTTATAATTGCTCCCACGGGCCGGCGCTACCAGGCAGAGCTTCACCTCGTCAAGAAATTTGATGGTGCGATCCGCTGGCGGAATTTCCGCGGGCCACTTGCGGCCCAGTTTGAGCCACGCGGTGAGCATTCCGATCCTGGCAGGACCCTGCACGTCGAGCTCGGGGTTATCCCCTACAAAAAGCGTCTCGGTGGGAGTCACCTGCAAGGATTCCATTGCAGCAATGTAAATGCGGGGATCGGGCTTCTTCACGCCGATCGATTGCGAAATGATGATTGTATCCACCAGCTGCGAAAGCCCCATCGCCTCGATCTTCGCGCTCTGCATGTCGAGCCGGCCGTTGGTGACGATGCCCAGGCGACGGCCGGATTTGCGCAATGCCCGTAGCAGGTCAATCGCCCCCTCGCGGGGCATATTGCAGCGCGGAAAATGCTCGCGCCAGAACTGTTCCAGCTCCGCCGCGGTGGGCCGTGTCTTCCAGGGCAGCTTTTCACAAAGTTCCGCGAACAGCTCTTCCTTGGGCCGATACCCACCGCGATCCGCCGCCAGAATCTTCCTGCAAATATTCGCGGCTGGCACGGCCCTGAGGCGCCCGGTGGCCGGGTCAGCCAGCACCGTGGCAAATGCCAGCCAGGATCGCGCGCGGTCGGTGAGCGTGTCGTCAAGATCGAAGAGCACGGCGCGGATTTGAGGTGAGCAGGCGGTTGAAATCATTTTCCCGCCCGCGATAGTCCGCATTCGGGGCAACGGTCGGGGGTGGCGCGGAGGTCGTAGCCGCATTTGCGGCAATGGCCCGGTTCCGTTCGATCGCCCAGCGGTAGAAAACCCAGGATGAAAGCGATCAGGAGAATGAGATAGAGACATCCAAGTACGACGACCGCCGGTTGAAGAATCGTATGGCGATATCGAGAGTGAAGCACCAGTTCATCAGCCCACCCCAACCCCCACAACGGAACGGCCGGTAGAAGAAGGATCAGCATGCCTCGGGCAAGCGACTTCCTGGCGAAGAGCCTCAGCACCCGGCGCATCATTCATCACCCCCAAACCCAAGCTTCCGCCGTCAATCGTCCATCAATTCCTGCAACACAGGAATACTCACCCCTCGCGGCGTAGGCGGCGCCTGGTGCATTAGGATCAGCGGTACCTCCTGAAGGAATCGCACCATCGCAATCTCATCGCAGTTATCACGCTTGGGGCATCGCACGCAATCTGTCCATACTTTCAGTGGCAGGGTTTCCTTGGGCACCACCTCGAAGCTCAGCTTCTCAAAAAATGCCTGCTCATAGGTGAGGGCCATCAGGCGGCGAATCTGCAATCGGCGGGCTTCATCCACCGCCCATTCCACCATGCGCTTGCCGATGCCGCGGCCGCGGAAATCTTCATCCACCGCCAGCGATCGAACCTCGGCAAGATCAGCCCAGATGATCGACACCGCCACGCAACCGGCAATTTTGCCGGGGATAGCGCGCTCGCCATCCCCGGATTCCGCGTCCACCTCATACACCGCGAAATCGCGCAGCGCTTCATAAATTTGCGCCAGACTCTTAAAGAGCATCTTCCCCAGCTCAGCGTGGCTGTTGATGATCTCCTGAATCCGCGGGACATCATGAATGGTGGCAGGTCTGATCATTTGTATTGTTTTCAACCATCCCCTCCCCCTGAGTGCATGGGGAGAAGGCAATGGGCAAGGGCGCCGCTACATATTCTCAGCCTGATTCTCTATCTGGCTCTCGGCCGAATTCTCCGCCGCGCCAGCCACGTTAATTTCCGGGGGCGCGGGCTCTATCTCCAGATCGCTCAGCTCTTCTCCCTGATGCACGATAATCTTTTTCTCTCGAATCAGTTCCAGCAGCGCCAGAAACACGCCGATCATTTCGCTGCGGCTCTTGCGACCGACGATTAACATCTTCAGCGTCAGCTTTCCTTCGCGACGCAAGCGATCCACAATATCCGCGCTGTGAAGATCGATCGGCGTATCATCATAAACAATCTCATGATACTTCGGCTTGCGCGTCCCGATCTCCTTTATCAGCCGGCTGAAGGCTGACAGAAGATCCCACGTCTGCACCTCATCCAGATCCACCGGCGGGTGCTCATCTTCCGCGCCCGCTGCCCTGGCGGGCACGCGCGGGAAGCGCTGCTCGGTTTCGCGCTGGCGTCGTTCCAGAATGGCGGCGGAATCTTTGAGCCGTTTGTATTCCAACAGTTGCTGCACCAGCTCATAGCGCGGGTCGGTCAGCTCCGAAGCGGAAGATTCCTGGCCCGCCGGCGCCGGGGGCTTGGGCAGCAGCATGGCGCTTTTAATTTCCATCAACGTGGCGGCCATCACCAGAAAATCGCCCGCCACGTTAATATCCAGCCCCTCTTCCTGGTGCAGCTCTTTCAGCATTGCCAGATAGGTCATGTAGCTGTCGAGAATGCGGGTAATGGGGATATCCAGGATATCCAGCTCATCGCGCCGAATGAGGTACAGCAGCAGGTCCAGAGGCCCGTTGAAAACATCTAATTCGACGCGATAGTCCACCAATGGATCCTTTGCGAAATAGGCCCGTGGCTCATGGGCATGTGGGGCTCGGAGGCGAGCCCTGGGCACCAATGTAATTGATTTTAGTCTGATGCCACCCATAATCCAGAGATTCAACAGGCGCGGGCCGGATGGGTGGAAAGCTGAATCGCGAGGAGGCCTCTTCCGCCCCTGCTCACCTGAATACGCGGAAACCGCTCTATATCCATGGAAGCTGACGATATTCTCCAGTTTGCCCGCGAGATCATTGCCGCTGAAGCATCGGCGGTAGCGGCCATGCAAAGCGCCATTGGGCCAGCCTTCGAGCAGGCCGCGCGCAGTATTTTAAGCTGCCCCGGATCGGTGCTCACCACCGGCATCGGCAAGGCCGGGCACATCGCCCGCAAGCTCGCCGCCACACTGGCCAGCACCGGAACGCCCAGCCATTTCCTCAGCGCCACCGATGCCGCCCATGGTGATTTAGGCGCCATCCGCCAGGGCGATCTGGTCCTGGTCCTCTCGCACAGCGGGGAAAGCGACGAAATTCTGCGGCTGTTAAGCCTGGTGAAGAAGCTGAATCACCCCGTCATCGCCATGACCGCCAGCGCGGCCAGCGGCCTGGGGAAATTTGCCGATATCGTGCTGGAAATGGGCAAGATTGAAGAAGCCTGCCCGCTGCGCCTGGCCCCCAGCGCCTCCACCACCGCCATGCTGGCCCTGGGTGATGCCCTGGCCCTTTCGGTGATGAAGCTGCGGAATTTCCAGGCGGAAGATTTCGCGCTCTTCCACCCAGCCGGCCAGATCGGCCGCCAGCTTATTCGCGTGGGCGAAGCCATGACCTTCCGCAAGGGCGAAAATCTCCCCATGGCTTCGGACAAGCTTACCGTTGGGCAGGTGCTGCACGAGGTCAGCAGCATCAAACGCCGCAGCGGCGCGGTCGTGCTGGTGAATGATCAGGGCAAACTCACCGGCATCTTTGCCGATTCCGATTTGCGCCGCCTGGTGACCGACAACGACGGCTCCGCCCTCTCCAAGCCCATTTTCCAGGTGATGACGCAACGCCCCAAGCGCGTGCGGGAAACCGCCCTGGCCAGCGAAGCGATGGCCATTCTGCGGCAATTCCGGATCGACGAATTGCCCGTGGTGGATGCGGAGGATCGCCCGCTGGGCCTGATCGACGTGCAGGATCTGGTCATTCTAAAAATGCTGGATGTGGAACCGAACACCTGATCGCGGGTCTATTGCTGATGATATGCGCAAGTTAGTTCCCATCGCTGTTTCGTTCTTTGGCCTGCTTGCGTGTTTCCTGGTCTACCTGCATTTTCAACCGACACTCGCGCCGTTGGCTACATCCGCGCCGCAGGGTGCCGGCGCCGGCATTGCCACCACCAAAAGTGACGATGTGTTTGTCGGCCCCGGCAAAGGCGCGTGGGTTGTTCAGCCTGACAAATTCGGCCGGATCGCTTACCGCTTCAGAACCGACTTTTACGATCCGCAGCCGGATGGCACCGTGCTGGTCACCCAGCCGGTCATCGAGATATTTCAGGAAGACGGGCAGGTCATCCACATTGAGGGCGTGGACGGCGTGGTCCGCATGCCGCCGGGCGAGGGCAAAGTGTCGATGTCATCCTCCCCCAGCGCGCCGCCCCAATCTGGAAGATTGCGCAATGTGCTGGTGAAGATGTATTCATCGATTGATCAGCAGTTGGCCCATCCCAACACCCCCGACATGACATTGACCATGTCCAACGCCCAATTCGACAACGACACCTTTCGCCTCTTCACCGATGAATACACCGACGCTGCCGGCAAAGTTGTTCCTGCCGAATACGTGCCCGTTCAATTGCGCGCCCAGGATTATACGTTTGATGGTTCCGGCCTGGTGATGTTCTGGAACGGCATGGATCAGCAGCTAAAGTCCCTGGAAATCGCGCACGGCACAAAGCTGACGATATACAATTCTTCGCAGTTCTCCCCCGCAAACGCAAACCCCCAAACCGCTTCACCCGCCGCCAAAGCCCCCGCGCCATTGCTCGACCCATCGCAAAAGCTGGTTCCCGTTCCCCGTTCAACACCGCCGGCTTTAGAGAACGCAAATAACGGTCCGCCCGCCGCGCCGGCGGCCTCTCCTCCCCCGGTCCCAAAGCGTTATCTGGCGACGTTCAATGAAGACGTACGCGTCATTCAGGGCGATCAGGAAATCAAAGACGCCACCCGGCTTGAAGTGGACTTCGTTCCCAAGAACAGTCCCGCCGCCGCGCCCGATGCCGACACCGCCCCCACCGCAAGCAACGCCCCGGCCGCGCCCCCGACACCAGCAATTCCCCCCGCTGCGTCAGGTCAAACTCCCGCGGCACAAAATTCACTCGCAACGCCCGGCGATCTTGCCACGACCAAACCCGCGCCCATCGAAGTCTTCTGGAAAGGCACCATGCGCATGGTGCCCGTCGTAGACCCGAAAGCCGAACCGATCGCCCCCGGCCAGACAATCGTTCGCTTCGCAGGCAGCCCCGTGCGCATTCACCAGGCCGCCACCACGCAACCCGGCTCGGGCGATTTTGATGCCCAGTGCGCCAACATTACCTATCACACCGCCGATTCCATCGTTCGGCTCATCAGCAGTCCTAAAATTCCCGTTACCCTCACACAAAAACATCCGGACAGCTCGGTCTCGGCCGTCAGCACGCTGGGCAGCATGCAGTTTTCCCGGCTCGATCATGTCGCGGTCCTCGAAGGGCAATCAGACGCGCAGTTCCCCGACCCCAATGATCCCAAGTCTGTCCTCTCTGCCGACTGGAGCAGGAATTGCATCGTCCACCTGCTGCCCGGAATGGGCGGCCAGATGCAGGTGCAATCAGCTGATCTTTCCGGCAATGTGACCGTCGATCATCCGCGCTTTCATCTTACCTCGACCGATCTGGCGCTCGCTTTCGAACAACCACCCGCCAGCGCGGGAACAAGCGAACAAGACCCATCCAGCTCGCCCCAGCTGAAGCAGATTGTCGCGACCGGCGATGCCACCTGCGTGGTGCATGAAACAGATCATCGCGCCCGCAGCATCGCCGGCCAAACGCTGCAATTAAAAACAGCGCGAGGCGAAGGTGGAAAACTGTTCGCAAAAACCATCATCGCCGACGGCGCCGCCAAGGCGATTCAGGATGACCAGGACCTCAGCGCCGAGCATATCCAGATCGGCCTGCGGCCAACCGACCCCGCCAGGCGCGCCGCCCACCCGACTGATCCCGCTGCGGGAAGCGCGGCCGGCGTTTCCTCAGGTGATGTCGAGCTCGACACTCTCGCCGCCGCCGATACCGTGCGCGTGCAAACAAAGGATTCCTCCATCGCCGCCGATGACATGCGCGTCGATCGGGTTAACGGATTCTCCAAGGTCACCCTGCATGGCAAGCCCGCTGTCGTCGTCAGCGCCACCTCAATCATTCGCGGCCCGGAGATTCACATATCCTCCGCGGATCAAACCTCCTCTGTGGTTGGGCCGGGCACGCTTTCCGCGCAGCAGCAGGCCGCGGATGCTTCCAGGCCCCCACGCCCGATGTTGCTCCGCTGGACCGATCGGGCATTGCTGGACGGCAAGGCCAACACCATTCAGGTCCTGGGCAGTGTCGATGTGCAATCCAAGGCGGCCGGGGGCGAACTCGATCTGGCCCAGGCCGGCCATCTGACGCTTTACCTGGCCGAAAAAGCGGCCACCCAGCCGTCGCCCCATGCCGCCACCACCAATCCCGCCACAGCGCCGGACAGCGGAGCCATCGCCGGTGAATTTGATTTCATGCACAACAAGCAGGTGAAGCTGATCGCCCTGAGGGATCGCGCCAAGGTTGAATCTTCCCTCACAGATGCCGCCGGCACGCTGCTCCGCCGCTCCGATCTGTTCGGCAACCACATTAATTACGACACCCTCACCCAGCGCCTCATCATCCCCGGCATCGGCAACATGTTGATCTATGACCACGCCGCCGCTGGTGCCCCGCTCCAGCCCACGCCCGCGGACAGCAGCCCGACCGGGGGCCACGGCAGAACCGCCTTCGAATGGCAAAAGCAATTCGTCTACGACCAGGTCAATCGCATCGCCTTTATCCAAGGCAACGTCGTCATGCTCCACATTGACGAGAACCCCGATTCCAAATCGATCGAAATACGTTCGGACACAATGACCGCTGCCTTCGAGCCCGCGGATGCCGCCCCCGCAAAGAAGCCCGCCGCCAACCAGCCGGCTGACGACACTCCTCACCTTCAGCTCCGCCACATGACCGCCGCCGGCGCCGTCGTCGTCCTGACCGGCGACACCACCATCACCTGCGGCCAGATAGAATACGACCCCACCGCCAACCGCCTCATCTGCCGCAGCGGCGACCTCGGCGCCGTAAACTTCACCAACGTGGAACACCGCGACAAGGCTACCGCCGACGAAGTCTGGCTAAACACCAAAACCAACACCATCGAGAAAATCACGAACCTCAATGCCCGGGGAAGACGTTAAAGCGAGAGGTTCAATCAGCTAATGCGGATTTTCACCGCGAAGACCGCAAAAAGCGCAGAGAGAATCAAATACAAAAAACACCGTAAAATGACAAATACAGTAAGAATTCCAATTGATTCAATTCCCCCTCCGCGCTCTCCGGGGTCTATGCGGTAAAGCACTCCTCCCGCGCGAAGGGCGGCCCCGCTCTGGAACACGATCAAAGCCCTAAACCATTCGACCCAGACAAAATGCCACTCAGAAAAACTACGAAAAGCACAAAATATCCAAAATAATCTACAAAAATATACAAGACCGCAAATTTATTTGTAGTAACCGTTCAGTCCATTTTCCATTTTGTTGGGTCTCTGCGTCAGCGGAGTCTGGATTTCAGGCTGGAAGCGGTGGAGGACTCACGCCACATCTCAATGCATGAACGGCCTGCTCCAGGTAGTTCATCACGCTTTGGCCAGCGAGCGAAAGTGCATGTCGCGTAAGCGGCCGCAATCATCGACGGCACGGCGAAGCGCTGGATTGACGCTGCGCCGGTATTGTTCCAGTGTCGCCGAACCGCTGGGCCAAGTCCACCGAGTTCATGCGCACATCGCCGCCAAGCCTATCTGCGCATTCGTCGATCCCGACAAAATGATTGCGGCTCGCGCCGGAGGGATGACGCTCGACGATGGCCTGCAATTGTTTGACGATCTGCTTCGGATTCAAAAACCGAATCTCATGCGTCAGAAGCTTGCGCGGCCGAACGCCATCGACTGGATTCTTGATACGCGGGTCGGGGTAGACCAGGCCGTGATGCTCGATGGCGTACCGAAACAGTTGGTAGAGAATTTCACGGTCGGCGTTCAGGGTTTTTGGGCCGACCACCGCCGCGCGGTGATCCAGGTAACGGTTGATCAGCGGTGGATTGATTTGTTCGGCGTATTCGGCCACCACACGGGGCGGTTCCGTGGCGTCCGGCTCTCGCGGCTTCCCCTGAACTTCCCCTGTCAAATTGTCCTTTTTCGCGGCAAGTTCCAAGGCTGGCGTCAGCGGACCAAAGATCATCCGCAGCCGGGAGAGATCATTCTTGACCGACTTTTGCCGATGGTTTGCGCGGAGATGGGCAACGAAGTCCTCAAGCAGTTTCGCCAGCGGCGTTCTGGTGGCCGTGGCGAGCTGGCCGGTGGCATTCTCGTATTCCACCTTCTGCAACAGCTTTTCCGCGATCTTGATGTTGGTCGTTTTGGTCGCGATATCCTTCGCTTTTCCATTGACATACACGCGAATGTAGAACTTGCTCCCGCGTTTGAGAAGACTGGCCATGGACGTATACCTCCCCGAGCGCCGAAGCGCTCGAAACAAAGCCGCAACGAGTGCCGGCTCTGCATGAAGGGCATATCCACAGGGGAAGTTAGGAGGAGCGAGGAAAGCGACCCCATAAATGCCATCAGGCAGAGCCAACGTAAAGTGTTGACTCTGCCTGAGTAAGGGAAGTAGCGGGGACTCGTTACGTTACTCGTCGCATCGTGAAAGTGGCGTTTTGGCTCTGTTTTCGACGTGCAGCGTAGAGTATTCACCGTGAATACTGCTGGCGTCGGACGTACCGCCTAGAGACTGCCTGCACGCCTTATTTGTATTCCTGCTGGACAATCGATTCCATTTGATCATTGTGGAACGATGCCTTGCAAGTCTGGCACAAAAATACCGGCGATCTGCATGGCAATTGGCAGGCTGGGCGCCGATGTCTGGTTACAAAGAACGATTACGGTGATGTGATCATCGTCCAGTCGCAGGAGGGATGAATTAAAGCCCACACCGCTGCCTTGATGGCCGCTAAAGTGGTGCCCCTTGATCACTCCCAATTCATTGCCGAAGCCATATTCGGTCTCCTTGCCGTCGGGCAACTTACAGGCGCGTGACATTTCCTGAACGGTTTCCGCCTTGAGCAGTTTGCCGGCCGCCAATGTTTGCTCCCACCGGATCAAGTCATTGACTGATGAGACCGCGCCGCCCGCAGCCCACAATCGCGTTGGACTGATATAAATCGCGTTCTGCAGTACATTCTTACGGCCATGATATCCGGTGACGACCGTCGGCGGTCTGTCCACGTTTTCGCCGATCCATTGGTAGCCACTCGCGCGGTTGGGAATCACATCGGTCAGGTCGTTCAAACGTGATGCAGCCATTCCCGCCGGCTGGAAAATACGGGCGTCAATAAACCGCCCAAAGGATGCGCCGGAGGCTTTCTCAATGATTATACCCAGCAAATAGTAATTCGTGTTGGAGTATCGCCACTTCGTACCCGGAGGAAATTGAAGCGGTTTGGATTTAAGTGGTTGGATCAGCTCCTGCGGTGTGGAGTCCGTGCGGATGGCCTGAAAAAAACCGGGCGCGTCGGTATAGTCGGGAATGCCAGACGTATGCGTAAGAAGGTGGCGGATCGTCACGTCATTCCAAACCGTGGGTGCGTCGGAGACGTATTTTCCAATCTGATCGTCGAGAGCCAGCTTGTTTTCGTCGGCCAGCATTAGGATCGCCGCGGCGGTAAACTGCTTGGTCATCGACATAACCCCGTAGACGGTGTCGGCCGTCGCCGGTGTCGACAATTCCACATTTCCGAACCCAAAACCCGTTGCTAAAAGCACCTTGCCGTCCTGTAAGATCCCGACCGAGATGCCGGGGATGTGTCGACTTTGCAATTGCTGACTGACGAAAGCATCGACCTTTTCGGTAGAGGGATCAGCTTGGGCCAGGCTCGCCGCCAATCCCAATATGATCATTGCAAGATGGTAGGACCGCATTGTGTTTTCCTCTTTTCAGTTAATGCACTGGTTAAATGCGTTACCGTTTCGAGCGCATATCCGGCGGCAGATCCGGCAGCGGGACGACGGACTTCTTGTGAAAAAAACTATCACTATCACCAATGACGAACGCTCCAGGTCCGAATGGGCGACCGATAATCACTTCAGGATGGCGAGCATCGCACGGAAGTTCGAATACCTGCTTGCACACAATTGATTTTCCAGCGGAAATCATAGAAGTGATCAAAGGCGATGTTTCATGAATGCGCTCGTATTCTTCTTGAGCTTGAACTGACTGCCAATAAGTACGTCCTTGGTCATCTACGACATAAAGGAAAGTCCCGGGCTCACTTTGTGCACGGCCGCGACCTCGATTCGAGACCTCTACCGTCACGACTGCGACAATTCCATCATTCTCTGGCCGTGTCGTCGATTGATCGTTTTCATAAACGACATTTTCAACGCATAAACACCAGTCATCGAAGCGTTGCTGCTCCCCCATTGGCACCTGTCTTTGTGCGCTAAATATTGAAGTGGCGACGAGTGCTACTGCATACAAGGTTAAATATCCGCCGAGTATCAAGAGAATCCACTTCGCGTTTTGTCGCCGCCCGTAAATCCATAAGACTATCGCAATCAAAGCACCACCCAATGTGCCGAGAACGGACGCGATTAATAGAAGGTCAAAGATTCCCATTTTGTATAGCCTTACGCGGCCCTGTCTCCATGCGACACTGTTAAGAGCGAAACTCGTAGATACAACTAATTAAGACTCCAACTCCGCACGAAAACAAAATCGCCTTTTAGGCTTCCTTTGTGACGTTAGTACATAATCCGATCGCCTGTCGGACCAATGAGCCCCCCACTGCACCCGCAAAACCGGGGACTAAAACGACCGCTAGAATTGCCCATGCCCCCGGCGAAGAAAGCCGGTCTGTCAAATTGGACATTGATCCGGCAAATGGAACCCAAGGAGCGATGGCAATCGCCCAGCGCCATGGCCGTGTCGGTCGAATCAAGCCAAGAACAAACGAGCCGATCAATGCGATGGATAATGTTGGGTATACTTCCGTCGCGTTGTGGTGGTCCACATATGAGGCGCACAGCCCAATAGCGGAGGCGGCGACGAGACAACTCATCCCTACCGCGTCAAGTAAAGCGAGTCTCTCCCGCAGCGCACTTGCGACTAAATCCCTTGACATTTGAATCGGGAATTGCAATCGGCTCCAAAGATTTGTGCTGGATAGCGTTTGACGCAGCTCTTCTTTGAACGCGAGGGCCATTTCTTTTTTATAGCGCGCGCGAAATTCTGATGGATATGCGTATAGAAGTATCGCGTAGAAGCCGCAGCTTAGATGCAAAAGTACATCACGCGCTTTCATCCGATGCTCCAATTAGTTCCGACGGATCGGATTGCCGGGAGTAGCCTTTTTAGTCTTGCCGCATGAACCGCCTCCTCAAGGCGCTCGGCCTCCAAACGGCTTACACGCCGACCCCAATCTGTTATTCGATAATATTTGCGACGCTCGTCGTCTAACTCCGGATCGGGACGCTCATCCGATTCTTCTACGAGCCTCGCTTCCAGCATTCGGTTCAAGCACCCGTAAAGAGTGCCGGGTCCAAGTTTTAGGCCATCTCGTGTTTGATGTTTCACCTCCTGCATAATTCCATAGCCATGACGCTCCTGGTCTGAAAGCGCCAATAGGATCTGGAAAACGGCAGGAGTCAGAGGAAGCAATGATCGAGGCTCTTTTGCATTGGCCATAAATATATCCGTCGCGGATATATTAGCCCTATCTTGCAGGGTGTCAAGTGGGTTTTCACATTGACTCATCTTGCTTTCGCGGTCGTGATTCCGTAGCAGCCCGAAAACAGGCGATTCCGCGGTCCGCCAGTGTGTTGCGGACCGTGCGCGCAAAAACGGCTTCGCGGGCTGCCCCTCTTGTCGTGGCCGAAGACTCTTGCTTTCATGGATGAACGCCACGGCTTTGAAACCGGCAGACATGTGCTGGCAAGAATCTTGGAGTGGCAAAAGTCGGAGGTTCGTAACAAGGCCTGACGAAAAAAATGGCCTTGGCGCTAGCGCCAAGGCCGTTCGGTATAGCGGGGGGAGGATTCGAACCTCCGACCTCCGGGTTATGAGCGTAATCCGCTCAAAAACCGTAAGTGCCGGCGATAGCTGGAACTCTCGACATCCTCAGGGATTTACAACCCTGAACTGTACATCTCCATGATAGCCTTGTTTGCCATGTTTTCCCAAAAATTGTGTACAACTTTGTGTACAGTAATAACGTACTTCAGGATTCAGGCTGAGACAGGCCACTTTGTGCGAGCGAATCTGGACGCAATTCCCGGGGCAAAAATCAGTTCGCCGTATTGGCTAAATCAACAGCACTACATGCGGCCTGAATTCAGATGTAAAGGCGTGATTTCGGGTAGCATCATCGTTCCGATGCTGCATTAAGGATTTGGCGGACAGCAACGCTCCAGCCTGCGTGCAAGTTAAAGGCGGCAACCGTGTAGAACGCGAATCGCCGGTGGCGAGATTTCATGTGGCGGGGTTTGCGGAAGTCAGAACGCGGCGGGATATACGGCGACTCGTCGATTGATGCGGCACGAGTTCGACGCCAAGGGACGACAGCAACTTGCAAGCCCGGTCGGCCGTTCGCTCACCACGTTATCAACGGTCGTCGCACGGACGCGATTTCCCTGCGTTATGGGACCGTAGCAGCCGACTATTCCTGGTTCGAGGCCTTTGTCCGCCATATCAATCAGCCTTAAAGGAGCGGGGGCACGGACAACACGAGTCTGCTTCTCCAAAAGGCCGAATACCCCCCGCGATAACCAAACATTCATTCGTTTGACTTAATCGATCGAATGACCTAATGTGTACTGCGATGATTAGAATAAAGAGTTCCACCGATGCGCGCACCCGTCCACAAAAGGGCGGTAATGACCTTTCGGCAGACACGCGGGGCCGGCTTCTCGAGGCCGGTCTCCGTCAGTTTGGCCGCAGTGGTTTGGACGGCGTCAGTACGCGGCAACTGGCGGAGGCGGCGGGTGTGAATCTGGCCGCGATCCCGTACCACTTCGGCGGCAAGGAGGGTCTGTACCTCGCAGTCGCAAAGCATCTCGTGGATGGACGCGCTGCACCCGCGCGGCAACTCGTTGAATCGCTGCAACGGTCGCTGCGATCCACGGAGGTCGGGCCGGATCGCGCGACGGCCATGTTGCGCGAATTGATCGCAACATTGGGGCGCACCGTGCTGCTCGCGCCGGAGGCGACGGACATGATCGGCTATCTCTCACGCGAGCAACTCCACCCGACCGCGGCGTTTGACGTGGTTTACGAAGGGTTCATCCGTCCGGTGCATGAGACGCTCGCCCTCTTGGTGGCCCGCGTTCAAGGGAAAGCGGCGCCTGACCGCCGGGCGATCATTCGCGCCCATGCGATTGTCGGGCAGATTCTGGCGTTCCATATCGGGCGCGAGACCGCGCTGCGCCGTCTGGAATGGGACGCCTACACGCTGGCGCGGCTCGAGGAGTTGATCGCGGAGATTACCGACTTCGTCTTCCAAGGGTTGGGAGTGCCCGGCGTCGTGCGACCCGCACCCAAGTCACGAGGACAAATGTCCCGGAGGTCCAGATGAAGCGCGTGGTACTCGTCGTCGTGTTGCTGCTCGTGGTTGTAGGCGGTTCGGTTGCAATCACCTGGATGGTCATGAGCCGCCGGGGCGACGACCCCGCGCGGCTGGTCTTGCAGGGGAACGTGGACGTACGCGAGGTGAACCTTGCGTTTCAGGACGCGGGCCGGATCGATTCGCTCGCCGTCGACGAGGGGGACATCGTCCATGCCGGGCAAGTGATCGCGACATTGGAGCCGGGCTATTTCGAGGACGCGGTGGCGCAGGCCCGTGCGACGCTGGTTGCGCGGCAGGCCGACCTCGCGCGCCTCAAGAATGGCTCGCGACCGGAGGAAATAGCGCAGGCTCGGGCATTGACCGCCGAGCGATCTGCTACGCGCGCGAACGCGACCGCCGAGTTTCAGCGCCAGCAGGAACTCATTGGCCGCGGCGCGACCAGCAAGCAGGCGTTCGACAATGCGCAAGCGTCGCTCCGTCAGGTCGAGGCGCAAGTGAAGAGCGCCGAGGCGGCGCAGCATCTGACCGAAATCGGCCCGCGGCTGGAGGAGATCGACAACGCCGCCGCGCAGTGTAAGCAGGCCGAGGCCGCGTTGGCGGACGCCGAGCGGCATCTCCACGATGCGAAGCTGCTCGCGCCCGGCGACGGCGTGGTGCAGACGCGGGCACGCGAACGCGGGGCCTACGTCAACGTCGGCGACACCGTCTTCTCCGTCACACTTCCCAAGCCGATTTGGGTCCGGGCATACGTTGCCGAGCCGGACCTCGGGCGCATACAACCCGGAATGGAAGCAGACGTCGCTACCGACGGCGGGAAAACCTATCGCGGCCAGGTCGGGTTCATTTCACCCGTCGCGGAGTTCACGCCCAAATCGGTCGAGACGAAGGAGCTTCGGACCGACCTGGTGTACCGATTGCGCGTGGTCGTGGACGCGCCCGACGGGTTCCTCCGTCAAGGCATGCCGGTTACGGTCACGCTCCACTCGGATCGGACGAATGGCTCCGACCCTTCACGGCAGCAGGTGGACCGTGGGCAATGAAACGCTGGTTGAATTTCACGACGTCGTGAAGCGGTTTGCGCCTGCAGGGGCGCCGGCCCTTGACCGCCTCTCGACCGTCGTGAAAGGCGGCCAGGTCACGGGGCTCGTCGGGCCGGACGGGGCGGGGAAGACGACCCTGATGCGCCTCATGGCCGCGCTCCTCCTCCCCAGCGAGGGGACGTTGACTGTTTGCGGCCACGACGTGCGGGGCGCGCCGCAAGCCATTCATCGCGATGCCGCCTACATGCCGCAACGATTCGGACTTTACGAGGACCTGACCGTCGGGCAGAACCTCAACCTGTACGCCGACCTTCTGAACGTGGTGGGCGAGGAGCGTAAGAAGGCGTACGACAGGCTCCTCCAATTCACGGGACTGGGCCCTTTCACGGGTCGATTGGCGGGCAAGCTCTCCGGCGGGATGAAGCAAAAGCTCGGCCTCGCCTGCGCCCTGATCCGCACACCTCGACTTCTGCTGCTTGATGAGCCGAGCGTCGGCGTGGATCCCGTTTCCCGTCGAGAGCTATGGAAGATGGTCTATGAACTTGTGGACGAAGGGATCGGCGTCGTGTGGAGCACAGCCTACCTCGACGAGGCCGAGCGATGCGCGGACGTGATCGTCTTGAACGCCGGGCGTGTGATGTACGCCGGACCGCCGAGGGATCTCACCGCACGAGTCGAAGGACGGACGTTTGCCGTTCGTGGGGCCAACGAAAACCGCCGAGCGGTCCTCGGCAAGGCGCTTCAAATCGACGGGGTGATCGATGGCGTCATTCAGGGCCAGACCGTGCGGCTGGTGCTCGGTGAGAAGGCCGCGCCGCCGATACCTTCCCAACTTGGCGCGAATGACGGGGTGAAGGTGGTTCGCGTCCCGCCGCGGTTTGAGGATGCTTTCGTATCGCTGCTCGGCGGCGTGTCGAAGGAGCAGGTGCGCTCCGCCGATCAGACCGCGCCCCAAGAGCGCCGGCAAGCGGCGCCCTCGTCAACGAAAGCTGCCGAAGACGTCGTGGCGGCCGACGGGCTGACCAAACGCTTCGGCGATTTCACCGCAGCCGATCACGTGACCTTCTCCATCCGCCGCGGTGAAGTGTTCGGGCTGCTCGGGCCCAACGGCGCCGGCAAATCGACGGTGTTCAAAATGATGTGCGGCCTGCTGCGCCCCAGCGAAGGGACGACCAAGGTCGTCGGCCTCGACCTGGCCCGCGCCGCCGCCGAGGCGCGCGGCCGCATCGGGTACATGGCGCAGAAGTTCAGCCTCTACGGCGACCTGAGCGTCCGTCAAAACCTGGAATTCTTCGCCGGCGTCTACGGCCTGCCGGCGGGGGAACGCCGCGCGACGATCGACCATACCACCGACGCGTTCGGACTCCGCCCACACCTGGACACAAACTCCGGCGCGCTGCCGCTCGGGTTCAAGCAGCGCCTCGCGCTGGCGTGCGCCGTTATGCACGGACCGGACGTGCTGTTCCTCGACGAACCGACCAGCGGCGTGGACCCCCTCACCCGGCGCGAGTTCTGGGCGCGGATCAATGCGATGGTGGCACAGGGGGTGACCGTCATGGTCACGACGCACTTCCTCGACGAGGCCGAATACTGCGATCGTGTGGGGATCGTCTACCGGGGGCGAATGATCGCGATCGGCACGCCGGATGAACTGAAGGAGAGGGTCCGCAAGCCGGATCAACCTGATCCGACGCTCGAAGATGCATTCATCGCGCTGGTGGAAGCAGACGACGCGGCGACGGAACAAAACGCGCCGCGGAGAAAGGTCGCGTCATGACCGATGCGGACGGAATGAAGACCAAGCCACCATCGCGCGGACGACGGGTCCTGGCGCTGATCCGCAAGGAGAGCATCCAGATTATTCGCGACCCCAGCAGCATCATCATCGCCGGCGTACTGCCGCTGCTGCTGCTGTTCCTGTTCAGCTACGGCGTGTCGCTCGACCTGCGCAATATTGATGTCGCCGTTGTCATCGAGCGGCCATCGCCCCAGGCCACGCGCTTCCTCCAGTCGTTCCAGGCTTCGCGGTATTTCCGTGTGCAAGTGGCGCGCGACCGGCGCGAGGTGCAGGACAAGCTCGTCGCCGGCCGTCTGCAAGGGGTGGTGGTGCTGGCAACGGACTTCGCGCAGCGCATTGGTCGCGGCGACGTCGCGCCGGTGCAGGTCATCGTGCGCGGCACCGACCCCAACACCGGCGCGCTGGTCGAGAACTACGTGCAAGGCGCCTGGCAGTCCTGGCTCGGGCAAGAGGCACTCCTGCACGGTCAGACGGTCGGCGGCGTCATCGTTGCACCGGACGTGACCATCGTGCCGCAGCCGCGCATCTGGTTCAACCCGAACTTCGACAGTCGCGCGGCGCTGCTTCCCGGTTCGCTCGCGGTAATCATGACGCTGATCGGAACGCTGCTGACGGCCCTGGTCGTCGCCCGTGAGTGGGAGCGCGGCACGATGGAGGCGATGCTCGCCACGCCGGCGAGCAAGGGTGAGCTTCTGCTCGGCAAGTTCGTTCCGTACTTCGTCTTGGGCATGGGGGCGATGGCCCTGTCGGTAGCGGTCGCGCACCGCCTGCTCGGTGTGCCGCTGCACGGGTCGCTGCTGGTCCTGGCCGCCGTCTCGGCCATCTTCCTCTCTTATGCCCTGGGGCTGGGGCTGCTCATTTCGACGCTCACGCGGAACCAGTTCATCGCCAGCGAACTGGCGCTGATTACCGGTTTTCTGCCGGCGTTCCAGTTGTCGGGCCTGGTCTTCGAGATCGACAGCATGCCGCGGCCGATTCGCCTGCTCACCTACGTCCTGCCGCCCCGATATTTCGTGACCGACCTACAGACCATCTTCCTTGCTGGCGACGTGTGGCGCGTGCTCATTCCCAACACATCGATCATCGCCGCCTTTGCCATGGCGCTCATTGCACTCACGCTGCGATCCACCAAGGGGCGTCTGGAATGAACACCCGAGTCCGTGCAACATCGCAACGCATCTGGGCGCTGGTCATCAAGGAATTTCTCGCGCTCCTGCGCGATCCCAAGAGCCGGCTGGTCATCATCGTGCCGCCGATGATACAGATGATCATTTTTTCGTACGCGGCCACGCAGGAGGTTCGCAACGTCCACCTCGGCGTCTTCAGCGAGGACGGAGGCGCCGCCGCCCAGGAGTTCGTGTCTCGCTTCGTCGGCTCGCCGACGTTCACGCGCGTGCGGCTGCTTCATGGAATGAACGAGGTTCATGAGGTCATCGACGCTCAGGACGCGCTGCTGGTCGTGCATATCGGCCCGACGTTTTCGCGCGACCTGGCGGCCGGAAAGCCCGCCGCCGTTCAATACCTTCTGGATGGTCGCCGCGCCAACGCCGCACAGATTGTGCTCGGCTACGCGACGAGCGTCGGCGACCGCTTCGCCCGTGATTGGCCGGCCGCGCCTGGGTCTTCCCGCGGCCGCAATGACGCCGCGCCAGCCAGCATCGTCGTCTCGCGCGCGTGGTTCAACGCCAACCTCGACAGCGTCTGGAGCACGGTGCCGGCGCTGGTTGGCATCATCATCACGCTGATTGGGCTGCTGATCACGGCCCTGTCGGTGGCGCGCGAGCGCGAGCTCGGCACGTTCGAGCAGTTGCTCGTCTCGCCGCTGCGACCGGCGGAGATTCTCGCCGGCAAGACCATTCCCGCCCTGGTTCTGGGAATGGGCGAAGGTCTGCTGATGACGCTGGTCGCGCGATTCGTGTTTCGCGTTCCCCTGGTCGGATCGGTGGCGCTGCTGGCCGTCGTGATGTTCGTGTTCCTGCTAGCGGTCGTCGGGATCGGGCTGTTCATCTCCTCGCTGGCCAAGACCCAGCAGCAGGCGGTCCTCGGCGCGTTCGCGTTCATGCTGCCCGGCATTCTGCTCTCCGGATTCGCGACCCCGGTCGAGAACATGCCCGCCTGGCTTCGCGCGCTCACCTACATCAATCCGGTCCGCTACTTCCTCGTGCTGGCCAAGGGCATCTTCCTCGAAGGGCTCGGCCCGGCGGTCGCGTTGGCGAACCTCTGGCCGATGGCAATCCTCGCTGTCGTCACGCTGGCCGCAGCCGGATGGCTGTTTCGGCATCGGCTTGAATGAATTTTCCGCGAAGGGATATCTATGGCGCGATTACATTTTTTCACAACGGCCTCGCTCGGCGCTCTTGCGTTGTTTGCGGGCTGTACCGTCGGCCCGGACTACCATCTACCGGCCGTCACCACGCCGCCGTCCTGGGGTGAAATCCCGATGGGGGCGGCGGCGGCGACCGCGCCGAGTGTTGCCACGGCGTCCGCTGCGACGCTGACCGCCTGGTGGTCCACGCTCGGCGACCGACACCTCGATTCGCTCATCGCTCGCGCGGTGGAATCGAACTTGGACCTGCGCCTCGCGTCTGCGCGGCTGGCCGAGGCGCGGGCGCAACGCGGCACCGTCACTGCCGACCAATATCCTTCGGTGAACACCAAAGGGTCGTATACGCGAGAGCGCTACAGCGCAAATTCACCGTTCGGCGCCTTTCTGCCGCAGAAGGAATACGACGAATTCCAGGCCGGTTTCGACGCGAACTGGGAAGTGGACTTGTTCGGCCGGGTCCGGCGCAGTGTCGAGGCAGCCAACGCAGACACCGCTTCTGCGGTTGAGGATCGGAGAGATGCGCTCGTGAGCCTCCTCGCGGAGGTGGCGCGAGACTATGTGGACCTTCGGACGGCGCAGCGCCGCCTGGCCATTGCCCAGCAGAATCTGGCATCGCAGCGGGCTACGCTCGAACTGGTTCAAATCCGCCGAGACACCGGCGCGGTCGGCGACTTGGACGTGACACGCTCGCAAGCCCAGGTTCGCGACACCGAAGCGAGTTTGCCGCCGCTTCGCCGGCAAGCCAGGGAAAATATTCACGCGCTCAGCGTGTTGCTCGGCCGGGAACCCAACGCCCTATCAGCAGAGCTTGAGGCGGCCGGACCGATCCCGGTCGTGCCCCCCGAGGTGCCGGTCGGAGCGCCGGCCGATGTCCTTCGCCGCCGACCGGATGTGCGGCGTGCCGAGCGCCAACTCGCCGCCGCCACGGCACGCATCGGAGTCGCAACCGCAGACCTCTACCCGCGCCTGAGCCTAACCGGATCGTTCACGTTGGATGCCACCGAGTTCTCGAAATTCGGTGATTGGAGCAGCCGCGCGTTCAATGTCGGCCCCACGCTTACTTGGCCGGTCTTCGATGCCGGCCGCATCCGGTCGACCATTCATGTTGCCGACGCGCGGCAGCAGCAAGCCCTCAGCCACTACGAGCAGACCGTGCTCATCGCCTTTAGGGAAGTCGAGGACGCGCTGGTGGGATATGCGACCGAGCAGTCGCGTCGCGCCGGACTCGCCGCTTCACTCGAATCGGCCCGGAAGTCGGTCGACTTGGCAAACGATCAATATAAAGCAGGCGCCGTCGACCTCCTGGTCGTGCTCGATGCGCAACGAACGCAATTCGCCGCCGAGGACTTGCTGGCGCTGAGCGATCGCGCGGTCACCACTTATCTAGTGACACTCTACAAGGCATTGGGCGGTGGCTGGGACGCCGACCCGACGACATTCGCTGAAAAGGTGCGGTCAGGAAGCGTAAATCCGTAACGATGCATCTGGCTTTTTGCTTGGCAGCGGTCAAGAACTTTCGCTCGCAGGCTCAGAAGCGAGCTACGCCGACTCGGGCGACCGAGGGTGACTTTGGGGGTATTGAGGTTTTGCACGTCTCTCGAGGTGTGTGCGATGTACCGGGTGATCCTCGAAGTTGTGCCAGACCGTACGAGGACCGCCCCAAGACGCAACAGAATACGACGGCCCCGATCACCCAGATGTCCGGGAGCGACGTGTCCGTGAGAAAGCCGAACGTGCGGCTCATCAGGCCAACGAAGATCGCCGCCTGTGCGTCAGCAGCAGCGATGCGAACGTCAGACCCATGACGATGCCGAGGTATTTGCCACGATCCCCAACGAGCATTTTCCAAGCGATGAAGTTCATGTTTGGCAGTAATGGCAAGAGCCGTTCCTGAGGCGAGGCATATGCTAGTAGTTTCGTAAGTCCAGTTATTTGCATGGCTTGTGTATCGAATGGCTTGCAGAGCAAAAGAGGCTGTGAGCAACCTTGCGCCTGCGGGCGGGCGCTCGCGCCGGCAGACGAGCACGGGAGTTATTAGAGAATCAGTGCGGCAACCAACGTCTGGTCATCTGCAGCCGTTTGGTCGTGTTGATGTGCGTGAACTTTGGCTCGAAGTGTTTCGATTAGTTGCGCAGGTGAACCACTGGCACCGCGCAAGATGCCAGTGAGCGGTTCCGCTCCGAAAAAAGTGCCAACGGCGTCTCTGGCTTCGGTGATCCCATCTGTGTACAGCAGCATGGTGTCACCGTGTTCGAATTGTACGGTGGCCTCGGTGAATCCTTCGGTTTCATCGATTCCCAGCGGATAACTCAATGCTTCGTCCAGCACTCGAACGGAGTCGCCAGAGCGGTGCTTAACAATTGGCGGCGGGTGGCCGGCGTTGGTGTAGATCAGCCGGCGCGACGCCGGCTCATAGACGCCCAAAAACGCGGTACAGAACCCGCCGATATGCTTGTTGCACAATTGCTTGTTTGCATAATTAAGCATCGCGGCCGGTCCATCTGCGTCCGTTGGATGGGCGCGCAGCACAGCCTGGACAATCGCCACTACCACGGCAGCGGCAAGTCCATGACCTGAGGCATCTCCGATTAATACGCACCAGCGTTCGCACTTCGAGTCGTCTCCGGCATCAGCGCTGCCATACCCTACGAGCGGGAAAAAGTCGTAAACATCGCCGCCAGCGCGGCCGGACGGTTCGTAGCTCGCCGCGATATCTAGCCCGGTGATCGGCAGCGCGGACGAAGCCGGGGAGATGGGTCCATGCCTTCGGACTGGCGTGGCTACGGCTCTCGCCGGACTTGGGCGAGCTGCATCACGGCATAATCTTGCGCGTCACAACCGCGGAATGCAACGCACGCTCGAACTTCGGCGAGCTACCTTCGAGCCTGAGCCTCCAAAGCAGCAGAGCGGTTCTATTGACTTCGGGAAGATCATCCAACGCATGAACGACTCGCTCGTCCATCAGTTGAAAGCTATCCAAGTCGATCGGCAGATCGGCGCCTGGATCCAACGCCGAGATTTCCAGCGATTCACAACGATCAATAACCGTTGACGTCGATCACAGCTTGAGCAAAGGCCTGCGGGGCTTCCTGCGGAATGTTGTGGCCGACGCCACCGGTGATGAGCCGATATTCATACTTGCCGGAGAACTTGCTGCGATAGGCTGCGCTGGGCGGGTGGGCCGCCCCGTTGGAGTCCCCCTCCATGGTGATGGCCGGCACGGTGACGACAGGAAGCGCGGCCAGCCGCTTTTCAAGCTCGTCATATTTCCGCTCACCGTCCGCCAAGCCGAGGCGCCAGCGATAATCGTGCATCACGATGTCAACATGGTCCGGGTTTTTGAAGGAAGCTGCTGTGCGGGTGTATGTGGCATCATCGAAATTCCACTTCGGCGAAGCCTGGTGCCAGATGAACTTATTGAACTCGTCGAGGTATTTCGCATAGCCGGCCTTGCCGACTTCAGTGGCGAAATAGTACTGGTACCAAAATGCGCATGCAGCCTGGGGCGGCAACGGCGTCTGGTTGCCCGCAGGGCTGCTAATCAGATAGCCGCTGACGGAAACGATTGCCTTGCAGCGTTCGGGCCATAGCACTGCCATGACGTCGGCTGTGCGCGCCCCCCAGTCAAAGCCGCCGATGATGGCTTTCTGAATTTTGAGTGCATCCATGAGAGCGATGATGTCAAGGCCAACGGCCGACTGCTGGGCATTGCGCATGGTTGCGCCCGAGAGAAAGCTGGTGGTGCCATAGCCGCGCAGATAGGGGACGATCACCCTGTAGCCTTTTGCCGCCAACAAGGGGGCGACGTCGACGAAGCTATAAATGTCGTAGGGCCATCCGTGCAGAAGAATGACTGGACGACCATCGCTGGGGCCGTCTTCGGCATAGCCAACGTTCAGAAGCCCGGCATCGATCTGCTTGAGGGTCCCGAACGACGTGTTGGTGCCGCGCTTGATCCCGGGAGCATCGGCCGATTGTGCGTCCGTCGATTGCGCGCAACCGAACATTCCGAGTTGGGTGGCCGCGATGGTCATCGCCGCGGCGGCCATGAATTGACGACGATGTTGGTTGATTTGTTCCGGCATATAAAACTCTTTTCGGTTTGAAATTGTTTTTGCGTAGTGCGTTTAGGGAATACGAATGCACGTCGCGTCCGTAGCCCAAACTGTTTCCGATTACCTCAATGATTTGAACCCGGCGCGCAACTCCGCTGTAAACAGCCCCGGCTGCTCCCAGGTGGCGAAGTGGCCGCCTTTCTCCACCTTGTTGTAGTAGATCAGTTTGGGATATGCCCGCTCTGCCCAACTCCGCGGGGCTGGATACAGCTCGTCAGGGAAGACGCTCAGGGCAACCGGGATCGAGACGCCTTTGGCATTGAAATACCCCTTGCCCCAATACTCCCAATAGAGACGGGCGCCAGAAATCGCCGTGTTCGTCAACCAGGTGATCGTGATGTTGTCGAGGATGTCATCACGCGTGAGGCCCTCAGACTGTCCGTCAAAGACGCGCGCGATGAGTTCATAGCTGCGTGCGTCGTGATCAAGGAAATAAGCCGCCAGGCCGACGGGTGAGTCCGCGATTCCGTATAATGTTTGGGGTCGCAGACCCATTTGGAACCCGTAGGCGATTCCCTTTTGATAAACGAACTGCAGCCGGTCGTAAGCGAGTTTCTCATCGGCCGAGAGACCCGATGGTGCGGGCGCGCCGGAAAAGGCCGCCCCATCAATGTCCGCCGGAAAGATGCCGGGCATGTTGGTGTGAATGCCGAGCAACTCTGGAGGCGCAAGCAGACCCATTTGTTCGGTGATGACCGCACCCCAATCGCCGCCTTGCGCCACGAATTTCGTGTATCCAAGGCGCTTCATCAGCACGACCCAGGCGCGGGCAATGTGGACGGGATCCCAGCCGGTGGTGGTCGGTTTGCCTGAGTAACCGTAGCCCGGCATTGACGGGATCACCAGGTGAAACGCATCGAATGCATTTCCGCCGTGTGCGGTGGGATTGGTCAGCGGATCGATGATCTTCATCTGCTCGATGATCGAGCCGGGCCATCCGTGCGTGACGATCAGCGGCAGCGCATTGTCATGTTTCGAACGAACGTGAATGAAATGAATGTCCAGTCCATCGATCTCGGTGATGAACTGCGGCAGCGCGTTTAGTTCCGCCTCGATTTTGCGCCAGCGGCCCGACGAGCGGACGGCGGACAATCCAACCGTGCAGGAAGCGGTGCAGCAGCGCCGCGAGTGGCTGGTTCAAAACGGATACGCGCAGCGCTCCGGCGACGAAATGAATGTCGATTTGCTCCCCGGTGCGATGGAGAACCTTGCCGCCGAAGAACGCACCGATGTGGCGGAACGGCTCGCTGCCAAGTACGGCCTGCCGGTGAACGAACTCCCTCGCGGCGGAACGGTCTCAGGCGAATACCACGGCACCGAACACCTCCATGCCGGCAAACTGGCCGTGGTCGTCGCGGAAGAGAGCGTGGTCGTCTCACCCATGCGCAACGACCCCGACGTGGGCGCGGGCAGCGAAGTTACCTTGCAGCGCACGTCATCGCAGGATGCGACCGTTGAGGTGGCGGCGGGACAAACGCTGGATTTGGACGCGGGATTGTCGCTCGACGGTCCGGGAGGTGACGAATGAACGCGCGACGACTCATCATTGCGTATCTGATTGTGTTGCTGGCCGGGCTGATTGCGGCGACTCAGTGGGTCGCCTACCGGCTGGACTATCATCCCGATTTGGGCGGCGTGCGGATCGGTGCGCACATTATTTATCCGCCGTGGGCAATCTTCACCTGGGCCCGCGACTTCGGCGACAACATCCCCAAGACACTCAATGAGGGATATGCGTTCATCGGCGGCGCATTCATTCTGGCCACACTCATGCTACTTGGAGCGCGCCGATTGCGCCGCAACATTCCCGTGCGCGAGATCGGCAAAGACCGTTGGGCCACCAAGCGCGACATGAAGCGGGCGGGCCTGCTGTCGGGCCAGGGAACCGTCCTGGGACATGCCTTTGATCGTTACCTCACCTACGACGGCCCCGAACATCAGCTTGTGTCAGGTGCCAGCCGATCGGGCAAAGGCGTCGGCCACGTCATTCCAACCCTGCTGAACTGGAACGGAAGTGTCCTTGCCTACGACGTGAAAAACGAACTGTGGGACATCACTGCGGGCATGCGCTCCAAACGCGGGTATTGCCTGTTCTTCAATCCCACGCGGGCCGACAGCGCCCGTTTCAACCCGCTCTTTGAGATTCGCAAGGGCGACAACGAAGTGCGCGATGCGCAGAACATCGTCGAAATGCTGGTGAACCCCACGGGCGCAAAACACACGATGGACATCTGGGACCAGCAGGCCAGCCAATTTCTGGTGGCGCTGCCGCACCCGTTGCGAGAAGCAGAACCGCCAAACCCTTACGTCGCAGGCGCGGCGACTTCGTCGGGCTTGCCATCGAATCCAAAGTTAAGTTGCTCATGATCGATCCTTTCGGTGTTGAGGGTTTCCAGACGATCGGCCCAATGCCCCAGGCCCCGTTCGTTCAAGTACGCACGCGCAAAATGCGTCCGGCCAGTCTCATTCAGCACATGGCTGATTCGCGCTTGATCTTGTGGTGAACCGGCGGCGCAGAACGCCAGCGCCAGTTCCCCCAAGCCGAGTTCAAATAGCCGGTTGCCTTCCCGACTCTGGTAGTAGTAATCGCGCTTGGGAATCGACTGCTGTAGGATTTGCAGTTGCCGCTCATTCAGCCCAAACGATTCGTAGACCTTCCGCGTCCGCTCATCGAGCGCATTGCCATTGGGCAGGAAGATGCGCGTGGGGCAGTTCTCAATGATCGCCGGCGCAATCGCGCTGTCGGCGATATCCGACAGACTTTGTGTGGCGAAGATGACCGCTACGTTTTTCTTGCGCAGCACCTTGAGCCACTCGCGAATCTTTGCGGCGAAGAGAGATTCGGTCAGATAAAGCCACGCCTCATCGAGAATCATCAGCGTCGGCGAACCG
This sequence comes from Planctomycetota bacterium, assembly GCA_030775485.1. GTDB lineage: Bacteria > Planctomycetota > Phycisphaerae > Tepidisphaerales > Tepidisphaeraceae > JALYJB01. The sequence goes on from JALYJB010000012.1 coordinate 121,196, forward strand.
TCGAATCGCTTCTCCAATCGGCGGAACAGATAAGTCAGAACCGGCAGCAGCGCGCTGCGCGAGTGCATCAAGTGTTCCATCTCGAAAGCCTGCCATCGGGCACCGCGCTCCACGTCACCATCGCCCAAGGTGTCATGGTTTGCATCCAGCAGTCTTCCGTGCGGTCCGTCGAGCGTGTAACTCCGCATCGCCTGCCGAACATCGGCATCTTGAACCAGGCCGAGGAGCGTGCTGAGAGTGCGCTGCACGCGCGGCATCGAAGCGAGGTTGGAGAGAGCGGCCCAAAGCTCCTGTTTGGTCGCGGGTGTGATTTCCGCTTTCTCGCGGTGTAGAAGGTCGGCGATCCAATCCTGCGCCCAGGCCAATTCCGATTCATCCTCGATCCCGGCGAAGGGTTGGAAGCAAATCTCTTCGCCTTCGCCGCCCAGGTCGTAGAAGTCGCCGCCCATCGCCAACGTCATGGCCCGGCAACTTGCGCCTTTGTCGAAGATGTAAACACGGGCGCCGGGATAACGCAGCCATTGGCAGGCGATAAGGTTCAAAAGCGTCGATTTACCCGCGCCGGTGGGACCGGCAATGATCGTGTGTCCGACATCGCCTTGATGAAGAGACATTCGGAATGGAGTTGAGCCCTTCGTGCGCGTGACAAGCAGCGGTGGACCGTCCAGGTGCGCACATCGCGCCGGGCCGGACCAAACGGCACTGAGCGGCACCAGATCGCAGACGTTCAAAGATGAAACCAGCGGCCGGCGCACGTCCGCGTAGGCATGACCCGGCAGACCTCCCATCCATGCCTGCACCGCGTTGAAATCTTCGATTTCGGTGACAAGGCCCACACCATCCACCACTTGCTGAACCGCGCGGGCCTTCTCAGTGGCCGTTTGCTCATCTTCATCCCAAACGGTGATCGTCAGCGTGAAGTCCCCAAACGAGCAGTGATCGCCGCCGAGTTCCTGCAGCGCGGCATCCACGTCTTCGGATTTGTTCAAGCTGTCGGAGTCCTCCAGCTTGGATTCCTGTTTGGTGATGGCTTCTTTCAGCAGCGTCACCATTCCCTTGCGCTTGGCGAACCACTGGCGGCGCAGTTTGTTCAGTTGGCGCGTGGCATCGGTCTTGTCCATCGGCAGGTAGCGGCCGATCCAGCGGTACTCGATCGGCAGTTCGTTCAGGCGGTCCAATAGGCAAGGAAGCGTGCGATTGACGTACGCCCGGACCGAGACGGTTTTGAGAAAGAGCCGTCCGAGACGCGGCGACAGTCCGCCGGCCAGAGGCCGGTCGGTAATCATTTCGTCCAGATAGAAAGGAACGTCCGGCACGGCGACCGTCAGCCGCCGATCCGAAATGCACGAGTGCAGGTAGGTCAGCGTCTCGCCATCGTCCAATGGATGGACTTCGGGCATGAAGGAAGCCATAAGGTTCACGATCTGATCCACCTGTCCCAGGAAATGATCGAAGTGGGCCCGGTAAGAAACGCGCCCATCCACTTTGTTGTTGGGCCGGTCGATGAAGAAGTCGCCCAGCCGCGTCATGCCTTCTGCCGGCGGCAGATAGGTGAAGGTGATGAAGCACTGGCTTTCGAAGTGAAGGGCATCCGCCGTGAACGAGTCGCGGCGTTCCTGATCGATCATTGCCGCGACCGGATTGGGGAAGTCGCTGGCCGGATAGACATGCGCCAATCCAAAAGCGTCGGCTGGCGGACATGACGCCGGAAAATGTCAAACCAGTGCGGGTCGCGTTTGCTCATCAGCACCGCCGCCATGTGCAGACCCGCGCCCGCAGGAAATCCAAGCCACCACAGATGCAAACCCATTCCGACCACCAGGGCGACAGTGCCGTTGAGAATGGCGAATGTCCGCGGCGCGCCGCCCATCAGGATCGGTTGGGTCAGTGCCACATGGAGCGGCACTTCGTAGCCTTCAATTTCTTCGGGGCGTGACATGGCCATTCTCCTACAGAGCGCTTGGACCGGCTGTGAGCGTGTGGAGTCGTTACCAGCCAGCGCCACCATCGAACCCGAAGAACGTCACGCCGAAGCTGGTGGCCGTGACCGCAATCGACACGCCCAGCAGCAGACCGAGGATGCGACGGAGTCCGCCGCCTTCGCTGAAGGCGAAACCAAATCCGATGACAACGATGGCCAGGATGCACAGCGCCTTGGCCACCGGACCAGTGAAGCTGGCCAGCACTTGATTCAATGGACCTTCCCAAGGCAGCGGCTGGCCACCGTTGGCGGCCGCGGCGCGAGCGGTGTTGGGAATTGCGATGGACATTGCTGCCCCGACGAGCGTCGGCACCAGCAGCGAGGATCGATGCAGAATTCGGCTTTTCATCGAATGACTCCTATTGATTAAGCACTACCGACCCGCATTGACTAATGCAATGACTTAATCGGTATGGACAATACCGTACACATGCCGAACATCCGAGTCAAGAACAAAGTTCGTAGTTTGTTTGGGTTCGATTGAATTGTCCGAGCGTCCGAATCGGCGGGACGCAGTGGAGTGGCGCAATCGCTAGGCGTAACGAAACGTCCGCTCAAGATGCGGTGGTTGGAGAGACGCTAATTTCGCAACGTGGGATAGCCAAAGAGTTGAGAATTCAATGCCGTGGACGGGTGTGCCGGAGTCGATTCGCCCCAACCGTTAGAAATCAACCGCGTTGAGGCCTTTGGACGCGGCGTGATCAAGGACGAAAAGCCACACCGCTGCGATTTGAGACTTTCATACGGAGCGGCTCATTCTTCGTCTTGAGAACCAGCCCCGATCCGCTGGCGATGTATTTGAGCCATGGCGGCACGCTCTTCGGCACTCGCATCCAACCAATGGAGGATTAGAGCTTCTATGACCCGCTTCGGATTGGACAAATGCTGAGCGCAGTCATCTTCAAAGGCGGCAAAAGTCTTGTTGTCAAAGCGATAAGTCCTTTGAACCGTTTTTGGGGCTGGTTCCGGTTTGGAAGCGCCGCGGGCTGAGCGGGAAGTGGCCATAAGTTTCATTCTATGGGTAAATGCATCGGTATGCAAGGGGTTAAATATGCCAACTGCTGTGGCGTCAGCGGCGGATACAAGGTCCACACAGCGAACAAAACCGGTCGAACTGAATAACGTCAATTAAACCGTTGACTTCGACAATACCGAACAATATGCTAACTCCGGTGGTGAACAGAGCGGCGAAGGCCGTGTGGCGGTCGAAGACGATCAATGCCGTCAGCCTTCATTACCCAAGAAGGTCGAAATATCCATGAGTAATCAATTGGCATGGCCCGAGTCGGCCAAAGCGCCTCAATCCAAGAGCGGCACGGTCAGCGGAGGATACGTTTCCCTGAAGGCAGTTGCCGATCGCTGGGCCTGTGATCGAAGCACCGTGCGGCGAAATCTGGAGGCCGCGGGTGTGAAAGCATTCTGTCTCGGGCATGGAAAGCACGGCATCGTGCGCTACCTGCTCAGGGATATCGAAGATTACGAAAGGAGGTGCCGTGAACCGTAGATGATTTCTTGTTCTGTCTGAGTAAGGGAAACGAAGACCCCGCATTCCAGCGGGGTCTTCGCGTTAGACGAGAAGCAATCCGCACGAGCGACAGGCGCAGGCGCTATAGTTGCGACCCTGAACGCAATCCCTCGACCACCTGCCATACCAAGTCTATCTGACCTCGCTCGACCGCTTCAACCGGCTTAAGGCCGGCAAGCATTTCGTTCGGCTCATCCAACCAGCGGCCGACGTAGCTGGATTCCATTGCTTCGGCCAACGCACCACAGAGGCGATTCACCTGCATTAGGTTTCGCCGGAGTTGTGCCGGGACGACCGAGCCGGATTCCAAACCGGAGACCGTGCGCAGCGATACGTCAAGCAGTCGAGCCAGAAGGCCCTGGGATAGCGCGTGGCGTCGTCGCAAATCGCGCACCTCGACGCCGGCGGACTGACCGGAAACCGGCTTGCGTACCTTCGAATGAACGCGAGAGTGCTTTATCGCCGTGGCCATGATCGTTACCTCTTAAGACATCCTTGCCTATATCGTGCAAAAAGTCAAGCACGATAACACGCAAATGTGCGTGTACGGATTCATATCGACGATTGAGGCCATTATTTCGTGGGGCGTCGAAGCACTGCTACGCGGCTGGGCGGCTTGAGGTGGTCCGGTAATACAATGACGTTGATGCCCTGATCCACGGCGTGCGCTGATGCGGCCAGAAGCGATTGGATGCCGCAGTCGTGAGCGGCCCTGCCAATCGCTTGAGTCAAAGATTCCTCACCGCGAGCCCGAGCCAGCCACCAATTTTCGGTCCGAATCTGATCGAGTGTCAGACCGATATCAGCGAGTACCACGGCTTCGGTTAGGTCCACACACCGCTGGACATCGACCGAGATGGCTTTGAACACCAATGGCATTGCCCGCTCCAACGGAAGATTGGCGCGGCGCTGGTAGGCCAACGATTCAATCATGGCCAGTTCTGGCGTCGTGCTGCCGTAAATGGCGGGGAAGCTACCGGGCGCGTTAAACCGAGCGCCAGACTTCATGCTCCCAACGCCGGTGAGCATTTCCTTGCCGGTGGCCCATTTCGGCGGCGCGGAGCGAAAGATATTGCCCGCCCATGGCCGACCGCGACCAGCGGCGACTTTCATCGCCTCCAGCAGTCGCGGGAAATCGGGATGCTCCTTCGCCATCACAAACCTGTCCGTCCTCGCGGTCGCGCGTTCAGCTTTGACTCACTGCGCTCAGGCCGCGAAATTCACGTCGCCGACAAACTGGTCCGGAATGAGCGCCGCATAGTGGCGGCGGCAAATCTCCGGCGAGTTACCCATCATCGCGCTGATTTTGTACAGGCTGATGCCGCGCTGGGCCAGCATCGATCCAAACGTGTGCCGAAAATCCAAGCACGTCCAGGGCAGCTCTGCCTTCGCATTTTCATCGGCGAGCTTGTGGCTGAAATTATCCGGGTCCCATCGTGCGCCTTCGGGGCTTGGCAGCAACCAAGGCCCGGCTGCCGATGGTTTGTATTTGTCCAAGACCGCAGCGAGCGCGATGCTGATCGGTACGGCGCGATTTCGCCCCGTCTTTGGTTGCCAAAATTGGCCGTCGATCGTTTTGGCCCGGATGCGAATCAAGCCCGCTTTGCGGTCCAGATCCTCGCGCGTGAGCCACAACGCTTCTTCACGGCGAAGGCCCGCGTAGATCAAAATCGCCACGGCTGCATGCAGCGCCGATTCATCCTTCACGGCTTCCAACTGCCCTTTGATCTGCTCAGGGTTGAGAAATCGGATGTCGTGGGCCAGGAGCTTCCGGGGACGAACGCTGTCCACCGGATTCTTGAGGCGCGCGTCGGGGTAGACCAGGCCGTGATGCTCGATGGCGTACCGGAACAGCCGGTAGAGAATTTCACGGTCCGCGTTCAGAGTTTTCGGGCCGATCACCGCCGCGCGGTGATCCAAGTAACGGTTGATAAGCGGTGGATTGATTTGTTCGGCATATTCGGCCACCACACGGGGCGGTTCCATGACATCCGGCTCTTGCGGCTTCCCCTGATCTTCCCCTGCCAAATCGTCCTTTTTGGCGGCAAGTTCCAAGGCTGGCGTCAGCGGACCAAAGATCATCCGCAGCCGGGAGAGATCATTCTTAACCGACTTTTGCCGATGGTTGGCGCGGAGGTGGGCGACGAAATCCTCAAGCAGCTTGGCCAGCGGCGTTCTGGTGGCCGTGGCAAGCTGGCCGGTGGCATTCTCGTATTCCGCCTTCTGCAACAGCTTTTCCGCGATCTTGATGTTGGTCGTTTTGGTCGCGATATCCTTCGCTTTTCCATTGACATACACGCGGATATAGAACTTGCTGCCGCGTTTGAGAAGACTGGCCATGGACGCATACCTCCTCGAGCGCCGAAGCGCTCGAAACAAAGCCGCAATGAGTACCGGCTCTGCATGAAGTGCACATCCACAGGGGAAGTTTAGGGGAAGTGACGGAACGTGCCCCTAAAATAAAATCAGGCAGAGCCACATAAGTTGTTGGCTCTGCCTGAGTAAGGGAAGTAGCGGGGGCTCGTTACGTTACTCGTCGACTTATTAAAGTGGCGTTTTGGGCGTCCTTTCGCGTGGCCGCCTAACTTGGCCTTAATGCCGCAGCCTCAGCGGGATTCCCCACGCGCCTGCTGCGCGCGGTGTGCTCGAGCAAGGATTGATCGTCAACTTGTGCCGGAAATATTCCCAGTATAATTGATCCATTCAATCAAAGTTTCGGGTAGCGTTGTCCACTCGTGGATTCGCGCCCTTGTTATGCAATAGCCAACGCATAGCGGGGCGGCGGGGTTGTCGAATGTCAGGCTTCCCTGCAGGCCCTTGATAATTGAGTATAAGTCCAGCACTTCAAGCCCTCCCCAACTGAATGTCTCAAGATCAAATATCTTGTACCACCCACGAGCGCCACCAACGTGCTCGATCTTTAAGTCGCCAATGCTACTTGGAACGTAGTTGTCCCCGAGCGCGCATTGCATTTTACGAATCAGATCTTTGTGTGGCCATTCCGGATTCTCGACTAAATCGCGTAGCGTGGGAAAATGGAAAGTCGCTGAATGAGCGTGCCCGGCCGCGTACCTAGCTGCGACTCCATGAACGTGGCCGACCATACGTCCTAGGTCCATTAGATCGTTCCGGGACATACGCTCGGTGATCGGAGATATGTGCTCCATGAATATCAGCCGATTTACCCGATCCGGTGGATACACCAATCTCGGCGTTCGGCCCGTGAACTGAAATAATTGGGCGGCGTAAGCTTCTCGCTCAAACTGTTCAGGACAAGAATGCTGCTTGGCAACAATGCTGGTCTTGTGATTTCCAACTCGCACTTCGTATACCTGAGTCTTAGTATGTTCTGATAGCGGCACTAATTGGAGATTAGAGCAAAACGAGAAGCGTGTCCGTAGCGCTGTCAGGCAAGCGTTTCGAGCTACGCCTGACTCATCACTGCTAAGTGCAATTCGGGCCACTTCCTTGGGCATTCCGTTACCGAATGTAATATTTGGACACCATTGCAACAGCAGGATCTGGCGGCCGATTCTGCTGGAAGCGGGGGTCGGAAGCCAATTCCACTGCTAAGGAATCCAAGTCATCGAGACCCTGTAAGGCGGTGCTGGATGCCACGGTGTCAGCTAAACGAACATTCGCTCCGAGGCAGCAGAAGATTCGACGATCATCGGGTAAGTTGACGGCTCCCCAAACGTGGCCGTGTGCCGGCGCGCAAAACGCGAAACTGGCAACCATGGCACCGGCCGGTTTCCATGACAGCGCAGAATGGAGGTGTTCTACCACCGCTCCGTGACTGACAACGATCAGAATCTCGTCCGAGTTCGATCGGCCAAGTCTTTCAGCAAGCCAAGCCTCGACGCGCAATCGATGTGATACAGGCGACTCATCTTCATCCAAGGCCAAGCGAATCGGGTCGATATAAGCTCGCTCCTGCCGTAATCGGAAGTCACCGACAGTTACAGCGGACGAACCCGAGAAAAGTTTTCTTTCATCGAGGCGTAGATCACTCTGAGGCTTCGCCCCCACATGCTTGGCAACTATGTCGGCTGTCTCAGCTGTTCGTAAAGCGGACCCGCACCACACGGAAAAACGTCCGTTTAGTGAGCTTGCCAAGTTTTTCCCAAGTAGTTCAGCGTTGTCGATTCCCTTCTGTGTTAGCCCAAGTTCATGATCGGGCGGAAAAGCCGTATGCAATGGAAGCGTGTCGAGCTTTGATTGGGGATACTTGATCAGAATGATTCTCATATCGCGGTCTCCTATAAGATCTAATTAAAGGATTGAAAAGTGCGCCCGTGAGCCTGAGATCGGGCAGTCCACGCCGCTAAAGCATCGCGAACGCGGTTAACCGCTATCTTCCTCTCTTTCGAATCACCATGCCGTTGACGGTGCTCAAAGAAGAAAGCGAATTGCTTGATGTCGAGCGGGACGTCGCGATATAACGAATAATAAGAGCGATCGGGTACGACCGACTCGATATCATAAATCGCGGGATTACGAAAGTAGGGACTGAAACGCTCAATTCGAACTGGCTGGAACGTGGCGGGGGGCTGTTCCGCAGTTGCGGACTCAATAAATGGAATCGCGCTGAGGATTTCGTCGGGACTTTCAAGAGGGAAAGAGTGCAAGTAGTTCCAATAGCACTTGATTCCTAGTTCTTCGCAATCTTTGAGGAAACGCAGATTTTGGCCAGGAGAAACGCCTTTGGACATCCTATTCAGCGTGCTTGGAGAAAGCGATTCCAACCCGCCTTGCAATGAAGTCACTCCAGCATTAACCATAACTTCTAATTGGTCTCGTCTCAAATGCGATTTGGTTTCGTAAAAAATATGCGTGTTTCGATTAAATTCACGCATACTAGGAAACACCTCACGAAAATACGCCGGATCAATTATTAGATCGTTCATTTCGATGCGGCGCGGCGAATAACGCTCGATCTGAACGCGAAACTCCTTCAGCGCTTGCTGAGGCGTTTTACTCCGAAATTGCACGTTGCCGCCCGGCAAGCCACAAAAAAGACAATGATGCTTGTGGGCCCACCAACAGCCTTTGGATGTTTCCATCGGGATGCTTTCAAAGCATCCAGGAAGTCCATCCCCTTTTAGTTCAAAGTAGTCATCGAAATCTGGTATAGGAAGTTCGAGTGCTCCAGAAGGCAATTCTGCTTTTCCACCCAAGTTGACCTGCACCGGCGGCGGAAGCTCCGGTTCGCTTTTACCATCGAGAATATTCCCAACGACGTTCGGAAGAAAGCTATAGATGTCGCCGGTGCACACATAGTCAACGAAAGGCAGTGCTTTTAGTGCTTGGCCCATCTCACGTTCTGACCAAGGTCCAGCAAAAAGGTTTGATACCTTTGGGAACTGTTTCTTGAGTTGCTGCGCTATCAGCCCGTGGTGAAACCCCTTGACGAACGACGTCGATCGCGCTGAGATATCAGCCGGTTACGGAGGACCGCTCTTATGGCTCTTGGCAAACGCAAACCGCTCGAACAACCGCTGTTCATCGCGTTCG
>JALYJB010000013.1 GCA_030775485.1 Planctomycetota bacterium
CCTGGCCGCTGTTTCCCCCCGGCAGGCTCGGCCCCCCCGGATACCCCGGTGGCGGGGAAGTGCTTCCATCCCCCGAGGGCTGGGGCGCTGTCAGCGCGGGCGTTTCCGCTCCGGCGATGTTCGACGGATGTATCATGGGATATATAAAGTTGTCTCTTTCAGTGCGACGTAGCGTTCCAAATAACCATCCAAAAGAAAATCGACATACTCTGCACCCTGCCTCTTGCCGAGAGGCACTTCCTCGCGAAGACAATGTACTATCCAGACTGCTTGTCGAAGTGAAATAATCGGATCGACAAAATTTGCAAATGCTTCGTTCAACTGCGTATCCACTTTCGGAAGCTGTGGAGTTCCAAAGCCAAGCTGATTATAAAATTTAGAGACATGCGTTCCGACGGGATCTCTAGCGATAGCCGTCGCACCCAAAGCCCACAGAAAGTAGTTGTCGCTCCCCAATAGCACTAGCGCGTCTTTATCATCAATCGCAATATCCTGCCCGTTCTTAGAGGTTTCGCCGAATCTAATTAAGGCGTCTTCCAGCTGCGGAATCTCAGTTTCGTCAACGGCGCATGGAAGCTCGACTCCAATCGGTCGCCAATCTCTACCCTGGCGCTGAACGTATTTGAATTCCTTTTCCGTTGCACCAGCATAAATGGACATTAAAAATACCGCGCCCGGTACCATTGAAGGCATACTGCTTACACGAGTGCCTGCCATGTCCCGGCGCCCCGCAATAGTAATAATAGAATCCTTCGGAATTCGGCCATGATACTCCAATAGCACTTTCGTTGTGTAAGTATAGGTAACGCTGTTTGCTTCATGCGGATGGGGAGGATTGTCCCATTTAAGCACTTTGCCCAGAAAAATAAATTCATCCCGCGAACTCGGCGCACCTGCGCGCGCTACATTAGTTATTTTAGAAAACATTAGTAACGATATCGCCAAAGCACAGCAGAAATGCGTCAGTTTCCGATAATTATAAAAGTAAATCATTTATTAATTCACCGTTGTTAACTTTGTTCAAATCCAAATGTCGCGCGCATTATTAGCAATAGGAGAAACTAAAGGGGGCACGACCGGACATTCATAATTATCCATCTTTTTCTCATTCCCACTCACCTCCCCACCACTTCCGGCCGCTTTGTTTCCACCGATCGATAAGCCGCCGCCACCACCGCCAGATCCTGCCGACCCGCGGCCCCCGTCATATGTGCCGGCTTCCCCGCCGCGATGGCCTCTATAAACATCCGCTGCTGGTTCAGCGGATTGGAAATATCATCCAGCACATGCCCCGGCGCGGGAAATGCCGCAACCTTCCCGGGCGTCTGGTAATTAATCCCCTGCCCCTCAAAAGGCCGGTCCAGCAGAATCTCCAATTCCTCATCGTACTTAATCAGCCGGATCGAGCCTTGCGTGCCGTAAATTTCGCGCGTCATCCCCTCACTCGCCCACCCGCTGTCAAATGTGCCATAGACCCCCGAGCCGAATTTGGCAACCGCCACCGTCACATCATCCCCGCCCATGTTCGGTGAATACTGGTTCGCCGAATACGCAAACACCTCGGTGATACTGGCCCCCAGCCACCACTGCATCAAATTAATCGCGTGAATCGAAAGCTGAACAAAACTCCCGCCGCCGGTGAGGTTCCGATCACCCCGCCAGTTGCCGGCGTTGGGCGCCGCTTTCATGCCCCCCGTGTGGGCATCGCGCGCCCGCACGCTTTGCACCTTGCCGATAAACCCACCGTCCACAATCCGCTTGATTTCCCACATCAGCGGGTTGGTATAGCTGCTCATGTACATGCCCAGTTTCCCGGTCGATTTTGCCGCCACCGCAAGAATGTGGTCGGCCGCCTTCAGCGAATTGGCCATCGGCTTCTGCAGCAGGACATGCTTGCCGGCGTTCAGCGCGGCAATCGCCTGTTCCTCGTGCAGATGATTCGGAGTCGAGATGTCCACCAGATCAATATCCGCCGCCAAAGCCGCGCCGAATTCCGTGGAAACACGCTTCGCCCCCAGGTCCCGGCACGCCTGAAGCTGATCCGCGTGAAGATCAATCGCAACCGTCAGTTCAACGCCCGGCAGCGTCGCATAAACCTTGCGATAAAGCCTGGCCATGCCCCCAGCCCCAACCAATGCAACATGCAACATGCACAACCTTCTTATAGAATGTTCGTCAACGCTTCATGATGATAATCAATCGCCCAAATGGTGCCAGATTCCCGGGAAACACCGCATCACAGCGTTATTTCCCCCAGCTAAGAAACGCAATCCTGCCGCTGCTTCTGATCCTCGTCCTCCCCCTGTTGGCGATCGGTCAAACCAATCTCAAAACCACCGTAGGCTGGGGTGATGCCCTGCGCACGGGACGCTGGACCCCCATCTTCATCACCGTAGCCGATGCCCAGATCAGATCGGTAATTCTCGAAGTCGCCGGAACGTCAGGCACTTCCGCCGCCATCATCATCCGCCAGCGCGCCGCTGCCCAACCGCGCCCCACAACCTATTCCCTGCTCTATCCCCTCAACGGCGATCTCTCCCACACCCAGGTCACCGTGCGCGATGAGGCCACCGGAAAAACGCTTGCCACCCAACCGCTGAAAGATTTCAACAAATTCACCGCAGCCGGCCAGACCCCCGTGCGCGAGCTAGCGCCCGATGACACCCTCATCGGCATCAGCGGGAATATCACCAGCGCCCTGCAGCTCAAAACCCAGCTCGCTCGCGCCAACCTGCCCAGCGGGATTCTCAATGATATTCAGCTCCCCGCGGCTGCCGTCGGCTATGAGGGAATCAACGCGCTCATCCTTATCGCTCCCGACCTTCACAACATCGACGCCATCCAGCAGCAGGCCATCCTCGACTGGATTCGCGCCGGTGGCAATCTCGTGCTCATCCCCAGCTCAGATCCCCTGCCCCAATGCGCGCTGCTCGATGCCCTGCCCTGCGACATTGGCCCCAATCTGGTCATTTCCCCCGGATTGTTTGCAGTCCAGTCATCCACCCTCAACAGTCGGGAATTACATCCGCGCAACGGCGCGCAATCCCTGGATATTTTCGGCCCCGGCGCCCCCGCCGCCTTTGCCCAGCCGCTTGGGCTGGGAGTCATCACCGTTCTGCCAGCCGATATTTCCCCACTCGATTTTCCCAACAACACCCGCGCCATTGCGTTATGGCAAAGTGTGTTTGCCGGCCGAGTCGATGTGCACGCGCCCAGGCCCATCACCACAATCGAAATCGGCGACGCGCAGGAAGATGTCCTGCGCACCGGCCCCAGGGCGACAGACACAATCGGCCGAGGCCCCGAGGAAACAATCGCCCTGCGCAACTTGCTGCCTCTCTTAAATGCGTCGAAGCAGCCAACCGCCCCCGATTGGCCCGCGTTGCTCTTATCGCTAGCCGCCTTGTGCGCGATTCTGGGACCGTTGGATTCAATCGTCCTTCTACGCCTCGGCCATCCACCCCGGAACTGGCTCACCGTCATTGGCTGGCTGGGCCTGCTGGGTAGCCTGATTGGATGGGCAACAATTCGCGTGAACGCCTCTGCCCAAGGCATGGAAATCAGCACGTTCCAGTTGATCGATCAGGCCGCAAGCTCAACGGTCGCGCGAACCGATGTCGTGGCAATTCTGTCGCCGAAGTCCAGCGAAATTCCCCTGTCCCTGGAAAACGAATGGTGGGAGCCGGCAAATCAATGTGCGGTTCTGATGAACAAAGATCGCTTTGTGGAAATTATCTGCCATGAGGACCAGCAAAGCTGCAAGCCCGGGCAAATTTCAATGCGGGCCGGAGATTCTCGGTCGCTTCGTGGGGAAATCCAAACCACCGGCCCCGGATTGATCGAAGCGAACCTGTCCATTCGCAAAGATGCCGCGGGAAATGCGGTCCTCTCGGGCGAACTGACGAATCGCTCCAAGGCCACGATGACCGACATCCAAATCGCCACGTCCGCCGGCGCCTTGCGTATCCCCCAGCCAACCCTCGCCCCAGGATCATCGCTTGATATCAATGGCCCACTCAGCCCCGCGGCCATCACCTTCGTCAGCCTGCCCGCCGACATTCCCGCCATCGCCCCCGATCAAACCAGCCGAATTGAAAACCTCCTCAAGACCGGCGGGTTTGCATGCATTTACTGCCAGGCGCGCGATGCCGAAGCGCCCAATATTGCCGAAGGCCCAAGCGCTGGCCTCCACCTGCAATTGCTCCGTGCGGTCGTTCCCTTGACCAGATGAATTGTCCGAATCGCAAGAAAGCGCGGCGGTCGCAATGAGCGCCATGCCAACAAAATGGGCGGGGCGAGTTTTAATGCTCGCCCCGCCACATCATTCGGATTCTCCCGTCCGGAAGACCCGTTTAATGGCCGCCCGTCATGGCATTGCCGGCGCCCGTGCCGCCGCCGCCACCGCCGTCTTCAGAGCCGGTATCGGTCTTGTCATAATTCTTCAGGTTGTCCGCCACCCTCGAATAGGTGTGCGGATTCGGCCCGTCGCGGAACTCAATCTGTTCCGCCTTCAGCCCGCCATGATCCATCAAAAAGTCCCCGATCGCCCGACGACGCTCGGACGGAAACATGTCCGTCGGAACCGCCATGTAAACGATCAGCGGATTGCAGCTGTGCGAATCCTTCAGCATATAATCCAGCTTCTTGGTTCCCAGGCTGCTTAACGCCGCGCCGTCAAAATGCGATGGATAGAGCGTCCCGTCAGCACGTGCGCCCACCGCCCTCTGTGTCTCCATCAACACCGTGGATGGACGGGCTTCACCGTCCGGATCAAAAAACTCGTGGAGACTGGTGCCGCGCGGTTTGGCGTCGTGGCATCCGCTGACCAGCAAGATCAGCGCGCCCGCGGCAACCAGGGTAATTCGATTTTGATTCGTATTCTTAGCCATAATGTTCTCCATCTGTCCAGCCATCGGGTTTTAGCGCCGGCGATATAAGCATCGCCAACGATTTATTCCGCACCCACCGAAAATCATTCCCTGATTATCGGCGGCCCGCCCACCTTGGCGGGTAAATAACGTTTACTTCATCAATTCACTGTTCATCAATTTGATCACGACAGGACCCATCAGCACCATGAAGGTCGCCGGGAAAATAAACAGCACCAGCGGGAAGCTCATCTTCACCGAACTCTTTGCCGCCATCTCCTCGGCCTTGTGCTGCCGTGTCAGGCGAAGCGTTTCCGCGTGAATTCGCAGCGCCGCCGCGATGCTCGTCCCAAAGCGATCTGCCTGGTTCAACATCGCCGCCAGCGACATCAGCGACGCATTGGCCGTCCGGTGACCCATGTTCCGCAGCGCTTCCTGTCGGGCCAGGCCAACGCGTGTTTCCATGTGCGCGATGCTAAATTCACGGCTCAGCGCCGGATGAACCAGCGCCAGCTCATCACCCACCCGCTGCATCGCCGAGTCCACCGTCAGGCCCGCTTCAACGCAAACCACCATAAGATCCAGCGCGTCCGCCAGGCCGTATTCCAGCGCCTTCTGATTTCCCTTGATCTTGCTCCGCATCCACAGCGTGGGCAGCATGTAACCAATCAAGCCGCCGATCGGCACGCAGAATACGGTTTTGTGGATCATCAGGCTGACGGCATACCCACCAAAAATACCAGCCGAAAGGAAGATGAATTTGCACCCCTTCACCACCGCGATCGCCGAGGGGCTGTAAATGCCCGCCTTGCCAAGCTCGTTCCGCATTTCCGATTGCTTTTCGCGCGTGCTCGGCATGAACGGCTTGGATGCCGCCTGCCCGATCTGCTGCAGAATCGGGGCCATTCCCGAGGCGGGCTTCTTTTCCACCGTCGAATTCTCGGCCTTGCCCTGCAGGCGCGAGCGAAGCTTCTGTTCGTCGTCGCTGCGGAACAGCAACATCGTGACGAAGTACGCCAGTGCCGCCACCGAAGCGGCCGCCAAACCTAATAACAATGTTTGATCGCTCATACTTACACCTTAAAACTATCGCTCAATCATTTCATTCGCTCGGGCCGGCAATCGTTCAAACCTTCACAGTCGTGATCTTGCGGATAGTGAACAATCCCAGCATCAGCATGAAGCCCGCCGCCCCCAGCACATACAGGCCGGTGGTCGTGTGCAGCAGCACCTTGGCATACTCCGGGCTTTCAAGGTAGCTGATGAAGAACATCACAATCGGAAAGACGCACAGGATATAACCAGTGAATCGTCCCTCCGCGGTCTTCGCCTTCACATGCTGTTGCAGCCGGATGCGCCCGCGAATCATTCCACTGATGTTGTTCAGAACCTCTGAAAGATCGCCGCCGGTCTGCCGCTGAATCAATACCGCGGTGACAAAGAAACCAAAATCGGAGTTGTCAACCCGCACCGCCGCGTCCTTGAGCGCTTCTTCAAGTGATTGGCCCAGGCTGTGCGCGTCGTAGCAGCGGCGGAACTCAACCGACAACGGCGGCGGCAATTCCTCCGCCATCATCTGCAGGCCGGTGCTTAAGCTGTGGCCGGCGCGCAGAATGCGCGACAGGAAATCCAGCGCCTCGGGCAGTTGATCCAGGAGCGCCCGCTCCTGGCTGCTTCGACGGTTGTTCAGGAACAACAGTGGAATAAAACCCAGGATGGTCGCGGCGCCCACGCCAAGCACCGCCGAATCGGAAACCATCATGACCGCCACAAAGGCCAGAATCGCCAGGCCCAGCGTGATAAAACTGAATTTCGCCAGTGAAAAACTGGGCCAGGTGCGCGTGATCTTTCTTGCCAGCGACTCCATCAGCGGAAGCTTCGCCAGCATGCCCGAAACACCGCTGATCTCTTCCTTGCGCCGAACGACCGTAAACGTCGCGGGATCAAACCCGTCTTCCGGTTTCCCTTCGCCGCTCAGGCGCTGTTGTAACTTTTTCTTCTCGTCGCTGATGCCCGAGAAAATCTGGGTCAGACCCCAGACCATCAGGATGACGGTCACGGCCACGAGGATGGGGAGAAGCATATCGTCCATAACATCTCACGGGAAAATTGCCCGCGTCCTCAAGAAGCTCCTTGGCGTTTCATCAGACTGATTCAATCTTTCGCCGCGCGAACAAGTCGGCCGAAAGCGGAATCCCGCGGTTCTCAATCTTTTCCGCGCAGCGCGGTCGAATCCCGGTCACCGTGAAATGCCCGACCGCGCATCCATTGGCGTCCACGCCCGTTTGCTCGAACACGAAAATGTCGTGCGTCTGGATGTTTTCGCCTTCCATCCCGGTAATCTCGGTAACCCGCGTCACCCGGCGCTTGCCGCCGCTGATGCGCTGAGCCTGAACCACCAGGTTTAGCGCGCTGGCGATCTGATGCCGCAACGCGCGCATCGGAATGTCGTAACCGGCCATCGCGATCATCACTTCAAGCCTCGCCAGCGCGTCGCGCGTGGTATTGGCGTGGACCGTCGTCATCGATCCCTCGTGGCCCGTGTTCATCGCCTGAAGCATGTCCAGCGCCTCGCCGGATCGCACTTCGCCGATGATGATTCGATCCGGACGCATACGCAGACAGTTCTTCACCAGATCGCGCTGCGCCACTTCACCGCGACCTTCAATGTTCGGCGGACGCGTCTCCAGTCGCACAACGTGCGGCTGCTGCAATTGTAATTCAGCAGCGTCTTCAATCGTCACAACGCGCTCGTCCTGCGGGATATACCGGGACAGACAATTCAACAAAGTCGTTTTGCCGGAGCCGGTGCCGCCGCTGATCAGAATATTGCATCGCGCCTGCACCGCCGCGGACAGAAAATCCATCACCGCGGGCGGAAACGCGCCGTGGCGCAGCAAATCTTCCAATTGCATCGGCTTCGAGCCGAAGCGGCGAATGCTCATCGCCGGGCCGTCCAGGGCCAGCGGTGGAATAATCGCGTTAACGCGGCTGCCATCAGCCAGGCGCGCGTCAACCATCGGGCTTGTCTCATCGACGCGCCGGCCAACCAGGCCGACAATGCGATCGATGATTTGTCTCAAATGTTGATTGTCTCGAAACCGCACGTCCACGCGCTCAAGGCGCCCCTTGCGCTCGACATAAACCTTGTCGAAGCGATTCACCAGAATATCGGAAATCGTTGTGTCCTTTAAAAGCGCTTCCAGCGGGCCAAGGCCAAACGTTTCATCCATCACCTCATCCATGAGGCGTTCCTGCTCCTGGCTGGTGAGAAGGCTTCGCTCGCTTTGGCAAAGATCCCGAATGACAATTCGCACCTCGCCCCGCACCGTGTCGGGCGGCAGCGAACGAAGATTCTGCACGTCCAGGCGCTCAACCAGTTGCTGATGGATGCGAACCTTCAAGGCATCGAACTGGCTGCTGCGCTCCGTGACCGGCGCGCCAAAGGGAATGTTCGAGCGCGCCGGCGGCGCCTTCATGACCGGCTCAATGGGCGGCGCAACCGGGACGGGCAGCTCGGGCTGGGCCGGGTCGATCATCTCGACCCCCTCTTTGCCGCCCGGCATTGCAGCGCCGGTTGATCCTCGTGAAAACAGACCCATCTTTAAACCTCGTCAACTACTTCGAATTTAAGCCGCTACGCCATTGGGAGCCGGAGCTTTGGTCGTCAGGGTCGCCGCCAGTTGCAGCAGACTCACCGCGATGTCGCTCTTGGGCGACCGAAGCACGACCGGCTCTCCAAAATTGATGGCCGCGATTGCATTCTTGAAATCGTTCGGCACCAGCCACGAAACCTTCAATCCCAGGGATCGCTCCAGCTCATCGGGTTCGATGTCGTTCCCTTTTTTCATGTAGCGATTTACCACCGTGCGAATCTTGGTCGCATCCAGCCCCATCCGGCGCATCGCCCCGATGAAGCGCTCGGCGTTCTTGGCGCTGGGAACATTCAACTGCATCACCAGCAGGTTGATGTCCGCGGACTGAATCACTGCTGAATACATCGGTGAAATGCTCATCAGTGAATCCACGACCACATAATCAAAAAGCCGGCTAAGCACGTTCAGAAGACGCGAAAGCCCCGCCTGGTTCACCCGCATCGTGTCTTCCGGCAGCTCGGGCCGGGCCAGCAGGGCCAGGTTGCTCTTTTTGTGAATCGCCAGGGCGTTGTCCAGCAATTGCTTGTCAAGCTTCTCCGCGGCATCCATCACGTCGGCGATCGTGTAACGGGTTCGAGTATCGAAATAGCTCGCCACCCCGCCACGCATCAGATCAAGATCCACCAGCACCGTCTTGGAAGTCTTCGCCAGCGACGCCGCCACATTGCAGGCGATCGTCGTTGATCCGCATCCGCCAATCGTCGGCACCACGTGAATGATCTTGGCCCGACGGCCCATTCCATGCGTTTGGGCGACACGCTCGATCGCGGCGCCAAACTTCTGCTCGCTTATCGGCAGTGGGATGAATTCCCGAACCCCAAGGTGCATCGCCTCCATCAGGAGGTTGGATTCCACCGTCTGGCTCATCAGGAAAAACGTCACCTGTGGATACTGCCTGGGCAACGTCGCGATCTTCTTCAGCGTTTCCGCCGGGTTCGGATCGAGATTGACGATCGCCAGTTGCGGCGCGTCCGGCCGGGCAAGCGTGGCGGCAAGATGCTCCACGCTGCCGAACTGCGCGATTGGCTGTGCCCCGAAGTGTGTCAGGAACGAAGCCAGCTCTTCGCGATTGGCGTTGTCAGGATCGACGATTACACAGGTCAATTGAACGTACATAAGAGCTGTTCCACCTTAACAATCGGACGCACATCACACTTACTTAACGGCGGGAGCCGTCGTATCGTCCGCCGGGCGGAATCCATACGAGCCGTGAAAGCGGGGAGCCACTTCCTTATCCGTCCTTGGAGCCCGATCCGTATCGGCCAGGGGACCGCCCAAATCCTTCTTCAGGTACAGGTCGCGTTCCTTCGGATCGCGCCACCGCCCCCCGGGAACTTCCGTCACGTCGCTCGGATCCATGGCGCCCACAATTTCCGGGGTGACCAGAACAATCAGTTCCGTCTCATTGCGTTTGTATTGCACCGATCGGAACAACGCGCCCAGCACCGGCAGATCGCCCAAACCAGGCAGTTGCTGGTTGGATGCCGAGATGCTGTTCTGCAGGAGCCCGGCGATCGCGAAGGTCTGTCCTTCGGAAAGTTCAACCGTCGTCTTCACATCGCGCTTGGTCAGGCCCGGCACGAAGAAGCCGTTCAGATTCACCGCGTTGGCGAAATCCAGTTGGCTGACCTCGGGATGAACCTTTAGGCGAATGCGCCCGTTGCCCAGAACCACCGGCGTGAAGTGCAGCAGCACACCGTAATCCTGGAACTGAATCGTGATCGTGGAACCCGTTCCACCGGAACCCGCCTGCGGAACCGGAATCGGGAAAGATCCACCTGCCTGGAAGCTGGCTTCCTGGCCGCTGGTCGCAACCAGATCAGGCTCCGCCAGCATGCGAAGCAGATTGTTGGTTTCCAGGGCGGAGATGAAGTATTGGAAGACCGCTTTGCCAACGGCTCCCTGCCCGAACAACGCAACGTTCGATCCGGGGCTGGGAGAGGATATTGCCTCAACCGCGTTGGTGGCCAGCGTTCCAAAGGCATTGACCTGCCCGACGTTGCTGCCAAAGAACGATTTCCCGTCGGAGAACCCGAAGTTCACGCCCAATTGCGCCGAGGCGGTCTTGCTGACCTCCGCGAAACGCACGTGCAGCAGCACTTGCTGCTCGCCGGCTACTTCCAGAAGATTCACGACCTTGGTTCCGTACGGCGCGGCAACCTTTGCCGCGTCATCGGCGGTTTGAAGGCTGCTCACCTGGCCTCGCAGGGTGACCGTGCCACCCACTTCGTCCACCGCGATTTTCGAATCCACGAACAACGTCTTGAGCTGGTGCCGCAGCGCTTCGATGTCGGACTCAACCGTCACGTTGATGATCTGCGAATGATCGGTCTCATCCCAGACAACCAACTGCGTCGTCCCGCCCTTTTTGGCGCTGAGAAGCAGTTCGCTGGGACCCAGCGGAATTACATCCGCGATATCCGGCAGCAGGATGTTCGCGCGCTTGATCTTATGACCCATCGAAATTTTGCGTGCTTTCCCCGGTTCAAGCAGCAGCGTGCCGCTGTCGTGAAAAAGCCCCTGGTCCGAAGGTTCGGTGGTGGCGTTTTGCTCCGGAGCGCTGGAAGGCATTTCACTCGCAAACACCACCGGCCGTGTGTCCGGCAGCGGCGCCGTCGGTGTCCCGTCTCCCATCGCGCCCGAAAGCTGCAACGAGGAGAAAGCCAGAATCGTGCTCATCGCCAGCACCGCCTTGCGGCCCAATCCATTTCGTCGGCTGCTGGCGCCATTCGTGTTTTTCTTTGGGTCTGACATGGTCCAATCCCTGGGTTAAAAGTGCAAATTCCTGTTTATATTTGGTCTGTTGTGCGCGACTATTGATTGTTCAGCTGGTCGCCCGCTTCGGTTTCCGACCGGGGCAGCGTAAAGTGCACGTCGGTTTCCGTGCTGCCGCGGACGATCTGCATCGTCCACTGATCGTTGTCGACCGGACGCGTCGTTGAGCTTGCCATCGACGGGACAATCGGCTCGGTGGTCGGCAGCGGCATCCGCGCCACGGCCGCATCACCCGTTGTCTTGTCGCCAATCAGTTCTGTAAGGGTCACCCCATGCGTTGAGATCGGCGCCAGATCGTTTCCGCCGCGAAGCGAAAGACGCGGACGGCCGTTCATGCTCGCCAGTTCAAGGATCTCCGCCTGGTCAGGTGTGACCAGCAGGGTGACGCTACGGCCGCCGCCGTTGTCCGGAGCGTTGTTGTTGTCCACGGGGTTGTGGCGAACGCCCACCTCCGTCACCTGAACGTTCTGCACAATCGTTCGGGCAATTGGATTGCCGGTTTTTTCGTCCCGCAGCGTTTGCAGAATATCAACGTGGCATCCAGGCGTTACAAAGCCCGCGATACCGCTGAATTCGTTGATTTCCAGCGTAATGGCGCGCATTCCAAGGGGAACGACCGCCTGAAGTCCGGCGCCCATTCCTTTTGGAGCCAGCAGAGTGCTGGTGATCGCCTGGCCCTGAAGCATCGGTACGGTGGCGACACGTCCAATGACTTCACCTGGAGTCTTAAAGACACTGTCGGGCAGGACATCCGCGTCAATCGTCCCGATGGTGAGCTTTTCCTCGGTAATCGATTCACCCGCATCGATCGGCGCCTTGGCGACCATGATCTGAGGTCGCTTCGCGCCTGATGTGGCGTCGGCCTGACGTTTGCTGGAAAGGTGGGCAGCCACCATCCAGGCGATGAGGCCCATTAAGATTGCAAGGATCAGCGGTGCAAATTTTTTCACGTTCATAAGAAGTCTCCCAAAAGGGCGTCATACCCTTTCACTTGTGTCGGATGAATCGGTTATTCGGTTTAGGAAGTGTCGAGAACTTTGCAGGACAATTTGTTCGGCGTGTTATCTGACGCTGGGCGAGCTTCGCCAAAAAGCCAACGGACACGCTTGTCGCGTGCCGCTGCTATTATCGGATGGCAAGGCGAACCTAAAAGCTGTCTTTTTGAATGACAGCGCGCCGGGGCGCTCGTTAGCCTTCTTTGCGCATTGCCGAGGCCGTCAAAACAGTCTTGCCCGCGCCTATAAGAGCCATGGGCCTGAAGCCGGAGCCGACCACACTCCAGGTGGCGCTGATCTGCACCGTCAACGTAGTGCCGATCGGTGTATTGGGAACCGATAGACCCGCTTCGGGTGATCCCGCGGGATTGATCGTGACGGTGTAGTTGCCAGTGGTAAGCGAATTGGCGGGCAACAATCCGGCGGCAACTAATTGATTGATTACCGCTGTCGTTACGTCGGAATTCGCCGCCCCCGAGACAATACCGGCGCGGCAACCTTCGCGAGCGGCTCCCTCCATCGTGTTCTTAACGAAGAAGTAGTAGCCGTATTCAATGGTGCCGTAGCAGATAGATAGCAGGATCGACAGCGTCAGCGCCAATTCCACCGTCGCGCTGCCGGCGCGGCGACGAATTCCATGGCGATTCCGTGAACCCGTGGTTTTAAATGACATAGTCAACTCCCGACGAATGTGCTCATCATCAATACGATGAGCGTCGCGACACACACTGGAACAGCGTACGGCAACGGTCGCGACACGCTCTTGCAGGCGCGACCCGTTTCCACCGCATGATTCAACCCAACTTCGGAAATGCAGGCGAAATTCGCCGCAATAACCGCGCTATTTCGAAACAGGACCTTGCTGCGTCCCTGCATCAAGGCTTGCAATAGTACATAGACCATTCCCAGGACCGCCTCGATGATGAACACGAGGAAGACAGGCCCTGGACCCATCCACGCGCCCACGGCAGCCAGCAGCTTGACATCGCCGCCGCCAAGAGCCGAAATCGCGAACAGCGCCAGTGGAATCGCGCCGCCGACCACAATCCCAAGCAGCGCCTGGGTCATTCCACCTGCTGAACCGAGGAAAGCCGTTCGGCCCAGGCCGGCGAGCAAAAGGCTGAATGTCAGCCAGTTGGGAATTCGCCGGCTCCGCGCATCAATTGCCGCCGCCACGCCCAGAAGGACGATGAGCGGCGCGTACCTGATGAGAAGAGGAGCAGTCACTTCCTCGATCATCGGTCAATTCGACCGTCTGATTGAGCCGCCAGTCAGGAAAGAGGAAAACAAAAAGGCGGTGGAAGCAGCGGAAATTTCCGTGCCTCCACCGCCGGTAGCCGTGCGGCATGACCGCCGCTCGATAGGCTGCAACCAGTGCGAGACTTTGCTTTCGCAAAGCCCGCTGGCATTACATGCTGCTATTGAGCGAAGTCCACTTGGCAACGACCTTGGTGCCGACGGCGCCAATGGCGCCAATGGCCACAACCACGATCAGGCCGGCGATCAGGGCGTACTCAAGAACTTCGCCACCCTGTTCGTCTCGGACCAACTGACCAACAAAATTCGCAATCGCCTTCATGTCAATCTCCCGTAAGGCGTCCTCACAACCGCGCCGCCGACATTCGTCGAAGCGACGCATGCAAGCGCCCGTGCGCCATGGACCGCATCGCCCAAATGCAATGCTGCCCTGCCAGGACTGTTTGGTGTTTTCCGCAAGGAAACAACAAACAATCGTGATTGCACCCCTTTCATCGGATCAAGTTCACACCTGCTTAAGAGCCGACAGGCAATTTCTGCCGGACAAAGAGAATTTCGAGCGTAGACGGGTAATTTCCACATCGCGCTGTTGCCCGCCATGTTTTTATCAGACGTGGAGAATCCATTTTGCGCGGGATGGTTTACAAAAACGGAAAAAAGCGGTGAAACGTCCGAGTGTCCCGAGGTCTTGCCTTGGGTTACATGCTGGTGTTCAGCGAAGTCCACTTGGCCATGACGTTGGTTCCGACGGCACTGATGGCGGCGATGGCCACAATAACGATGAGACCCGCGATCAAGGCATATTCGAGCACTTCGCCACCCTGCTCATCGTGGGCCAACCGAGCCGCAAAATTCGTAATTGTCTTCATTTTTGTCTCCAAAAGGCGGCATCAGACGCGCGTCTATTCAACCCGCGGATCCCGAGAGATCGGCTGCGCCTCGACCGATAACAAGATGGCGAGCAAACATGACACACCCCCAATTATCGGCATAAATTTCCGGTTGATTAAGATCACCCACGCAAGGCTTGCCCATGCTTAAAACCCGCGATTTTATCGCCCCCAATCGGCGATGGCGCATCAGCCTGACGATTCTTTCTGAAGTTGAGCTATTCGATTTCATGCGGATCGCGCGGGATCAGATCGTTCCAGGCGGAAGGATGAATCTCCAGAAAGTATCGGCCGCCGATGCTGCGAACATTCACCGCAAACCCGTAAACCCTGGAAAGAACCTCCGGCCGCAGCACCACTTCCATGCTGCCTTGCGCGGCGGAGCTGCCTTCGGACAGCAGCAACACGTTGGCGCAATTGGGTGGAAGTTCCTCGACGTGATGGGTGATGAGAACGACCGTTGGCGCGTGCGGCAAACCCAGAAGCACCTGCATGGTGGCGAGCACCTGTTCGCGGGCGAGCAGATCGAGGCCAGCGGTGGGCTCGTCGAGTATCAGCAGGCGCGGGCGCGTGACCATGGCCCTGGCGATGAGAGCGCGCACTTTTTCGCCGCTGCTGAGCGTTGAATAGGTGTGATCGAGCACCCTTGCGAGTCCGACCTGGCGCAGCAGCGACTGGGCCTGGTCGGTCATGGCTTCTGACACTTTTCCGTACAGGCCGATGCTGCCGAAGAAACCGGTGAGGACCACTTCGCGCGCGGTGAGGTTTTGATCGACGTCGTAAGGGCCGGCCTGCTGGACGAGGCGAATTTGTTTGCGGAGTTCGGGGAGATTTGTTTCGCCGAAGACGCCGCCGAGGATGGCGCATCGGCCTGCGGTGGGCCAGAGATGACAGGCGGCGATTCTGGCGAGGGTGCTTTTGCCGCTGCCGTTGGGGCCGAGGACGGCGGCCATGGTGCCGGGCTGGACGGCCCAGGTGATGTCCTTGAGGATCCAGCGGTTATCGCGCAGAACACCGATGCCGCGCAGGTCGATGGCCGCGGCGGGTTGCCCGGCGGTTTGGGAATCATTAGTCTTCACGGACTAAACTCTAAAGGACTTTGCAATGGTCGCAACCGCTTACCCACGACGATTTGTTCCGAAGGAACTGGACGCTGCTGATTTTTCGCAACTGGAAAAGCATTATCGCGAGCTGATGGATCGCGCGGTGAGTTCGGTTGAGGAACTTAAAAAGTGGCTGCTGGATTTTTCTGAACTGAGCTCGGTCGTCGATGAATATGGCAGCCGGTGCTACATCAATAAGAGCTGCCACACCGAAGACGCGGAGATTAAGAAAAGGTATTTCCATTTCGTTGAGAACGTTGAGCCGAAGGTGAAGCCGCTGGCGTTCGCGCTGCAGAAGAAATACCTGGAATCGCCCTACCGCAAGCAGCTTGAGGGGACTCGATACGCGGTGCTGGACCGCAAGTGGCAGGCGGATGTTGAGCTGTTCCGGGAAGCGAATATTCCGATTGAAACGGAAGTCATCAAAAAGGTTTCGGAGTACGACGAAATCAACGGGCGGATGATGGTGACGATCGGCGGCAAGGAATTGACCTTGCAGCAGGCTGCGCGATTTCTGGAATTTCCGGATCGCCCGGCGCGGCAGGAGGCGTGGGAAGCGACGAGCGCTCGGCGATTGGCGGATCGGGAGCAGATTGAAACTATTTACGATGCACTGCTTCCGCTGCGCCAGCAGATCGCGACGAATGCGGGGCTGAGCGACTACCGCGCGTTTCAGTGGAAGGCGAACAAGCGGTTTGATTACACGCCGGAGGATTGCCTGCGCTTTGCGGATGCGATTGCGGAGACGTGCGTGCCGGTGGTTCGGCGGCTGGATGAACAGCGGGCGGCGGACCTGGGCCTGAAAAAGCTGCGGCCGTGGGATTTGTCGGTCGATCCGCAGGGCAGGGCGCCTCTCAAGCCATTTGAAGAAACGCAGATTGAAGATTTCGTGGGCAAGACGCGGGAGATTTTCAATCGGTTGTCGCCCGCGCTGGCGGGAGATTTTGATCAGCTTCGGGCGCGTGGGAACCTGGATTTGCAGAGCCGCAAGGGGAAGCAGCCGGGGGGATATCTGATGCCGCTGGAAGAATCGCGGCAGCCGTTTATTTTTATGAACGCCGCGGGGCTTCAGCGCGATGTGCAGACGTTGCTGCACGAGGGAGGGCACGCGTTTCATCATCTGGCGGCAGCGAATGAGGACCTGGTATTTCTGCGTTCGGCGCCGATGGAATTTTGCGAAGTTGCGAGCATGGCGATGGAGCTGCTGGGGAGCGAGCACCTGGGTGTGTTCTACAACGCGGCGGATTCGGCGCGGGCGAGAAGGACGCTGATTGAAGGAATCATTCGGTTCCTGCCGTGGATGGCGATCATTGATTCGTTTCAGCATTGGATTTACACCCACCCGGGGCACCACCGGCAGGAACGCGAGAAACACTGGATTTCTTTGCTGGACCGCTTCAGCAGCAAGACCGACTGGACCGGCTGGGAGCAGGTTCGCTCGACTCTCTGGCAGAGGCAGGGGCATCTGTTTCACGCGCCGTTTTATTACATTGAATATGGGATCGCCCAACTGGGCGCGCTGCAGCTTTGGATGAAGGCCAAGCATGATCCGCGAGCGGCGCTGGCGAACTACCGGGCGGCGCTGGCGCTGGGGGGTACCAAGCCGTTACCGCAGTTGTTTTCTGCTGCGGGGATCGTGTTTGATTTTTCGCAGAAGACATTGGGGCCTGTGATGAAAGCGATGGAGCAGGAGCTGGAAGAGTTGCCGAGGTAGATGTTTTTATTTGCGAGCTTGGCTGAATCGGATCGAATTGCATAACTGATTTTTCCCGCGATGTCCGGGAATGCCCCCAAACCCCACAGGGGGTAAGCACCGCTTTGGGGACATTTTTCGGATTTTTGCGGGTTCTGGTCGCCTGAAGATATTTGGGTCGAATTTTCAGTTCATGCCCCAAAATGCCTCAGAATGCCCCGATCGCACCGGGGGTGTAGTGGGGCATTTTTTGGATTCTTGCTTTTTTGGGTGGGGTATAAGCTGGGGATCTCGTTGATGGTGTGGTTCTCCTTTCTTTCTGAGTGTTGTGTGACTGTGTTGTCTCTTTGTTGTTGTCGTCGTCGTGAATGGACATTGGGGGGGGACTTGCTCTGGGCTCTGGGAAAATGGGTTCATGGGTGCTGCTCTTTACGGCGCCGAGTCGTCCGGTGTCGTTACCGTACTTTACACTAACATATAACGGGAAGTCAAGAAGAATATTCTGGAATATTCTGGAAAAAAGTTATCAGTTTGGGGGTGGAGGTGATTTCTGTTTGTGATGGGGGTGCTGGGGGAGACGATTCGTTTTTATTTTCGGTTGTGGTGGTTTGGTTCGGGTAGCGGCGCTGGCTCGAATAGGATGGGCGTTGAGGTTGGGGCGTGGCTGGCTGGACTGATGACGGTCGGGTGGGCCTTTTCGAAGTGAAGCGAAGAGAAGAAGAGAGGGTTTAACCCTTCGGCGGGCTCAGGGCGGGCCGCCAAGTCGCCATGACGCCAAGGTCGGAAATAGAGGAGAGGGTTGACCGATTTGGCGTTTTGAGCCTACGCGGTATGATCTGAACACCCTTTACCGGCAAATGCCAAAGATTTGAAGAATCGGTCATCTTCGAAAAGATCTCACCATCACCTGAAGCAGCTTGTGGAAACTGTCGTGACCGAAGAGTTCAATCTTGCGGCGCGGGGTCTGTCGTTCTTTGTTGACCAACTTGAATTGTTCGGCAGTCCTCCGGCTCGCCTGAAGGTTTGGGCAACGCTTCATTTTTTGCCGCTTGGATCACCTTTTTGCTGCGTGGAACCGCTTTGTCACATGCCGCTATACGGTGAACATCTGGAGCGAGTCAATGACGCAGTGCGCCGCGGCATGGGGATTCGGCAAGCGGTTTCAGTAACATTTTCGGTGAATAGCGGCACGGTACTTTCGGGAGTTGAATTCGATGATGTTTTCTCTGGACGTGGTCCCGATCTTGACCCTTCGAAAATCGACCAGAGGGATGCTTTGGGGCGTACCGCCTTAATGCGAGCGGCAGTTCGTGGTCATATTCATTTGGTGGAAGCACTGCTAGCTAGGGGCGCTAACCCGGTGGTTATGGATCATCGGGGACGTGGAATTATGGAACAGATGCCGAGGGGGGAGACCTGGATCATTGCGATGATTGAAGAGGCAATCGGTAAGGTGACAACCAGGATGGGTGGGTCTGAGGGAACGAAATGAGAATTGCCTTACTACATTGATTGAAATGTGGCTTTTTGTTTAATTCGAAGAACTGATTCGTTTTTATTTTTGGTTGTGGTGGTTTGGCGGGTAGCGGCGCTGGCTCGAATATGATGGGCGTTGGGTTTGGGGCGCGGCTGGCTGGCCTGATTACGGTCGGGCGGGCCTTTTCGAAGTGTGGCGAAGAGAAGAGAAGAGGGTTTAACCGCCATGACGCGAAGACGCCAAGGTCGGAGAATCAGGTAAATGTGTAATTCAGTTTGGTTTCGACAATGGGATGGGGGAGATCAAGATCTGTGTTTTCGGGCGCCGAGAAGGAGATTGAACCCTTCGGCGGTCTGGGGTGGGCCGCTAGGGCGCGAAGGTAAGAAGCGAACAATGCGAACAATGTTATCTATTTAAGGGCTCGACTCGTCGAGGCGAACGATTCTTTTCAGTTCGCGCAATCGCCGGGCATGTTTTGGGCGAGTGGGTGCTGCTTCCGCCGCTTGCTGGAATGCATCCATTGCTTCGCGGTAGCGGCATTGTGAGGCAAGGATTTCGCCGAGCAAATGGCAGGCCTGCTCCTTCGATTCGTTCTGCGTGGCGACTACCCGGCGGAAGATAGACTCCGCCTCTTGCAGCTTCCCCTGGCGGTATAATATCTCGCTGAGGTAAAGGCGTTCTACTTCATCGGGCGCAGCCGCATCGAACGCTTTGTGATACCAAGCTTCCGCGGCGGGAAAATCTCCGGCAAGGGCTTCGAGGTGCCCTAATTGGGCATAGATTGTGGCGTATCGCTCGGGAGGAGCGGTCTCAAGACAGCGCTGCAGGGCCACGCGGGCTTCGTCATATCGCGCTATCGCGGCAAGCGATCTCCCATAGAACAACCACGCCGGGGAATGATTCGGGTTCAGCCGGCAGTATCGTTCTCCAAGTTTAGCGGCGAGATGGCAACGGTTTTGATTTGCTGCTCGCTGAAGCCGCTGGAATTGTTGTTTTTGCATTAGGTAGATTCCAGGTGATATAAGCCTACTCCAGAAGACGCGGGCGGGTCCATAGGGAGGGGTAATGGCGGCGGCGCGGTGGGATGGGAAATGGTCTGGCGTGCACGGGGGCAGCTTAGGGCGATTGGTGGCGGGACGACATTCTGATTTATTTTCGGTTGAGATTTTTGGGCTCGGGCGCGATCGCTTACTCGTATATCATGATCGCTGGGATGGGGATGCGATTGGCTGGCCGGGTTACGGTCGGGAGGGCATTTTCGGGGGGAAGAGAAGAGGGGTGAAGCGCACAGAGAAGATGGTCCGCAGAATAAGCGGGGGGCGACGCTCGGCTAATGGAGATTTTCTGGTGGCTTATTCAGCGAACCCTACGAATTAAATACTCTTGTGCAAAACGGTGTAGAGCGTGGCGCCTGTCATAGCGATTAGAATTGTGGTGCAAATTGTTCCGAGTCTCCTGGTTGCTGGTGTGGGGGTCAGGGGTAGATTGCCCTGGGGGCGAATCATGAGGAAGCCCAGGAGGAGGCCGCTTAGGAAGCCGCCGAGGTGGGCGGCGTTGTCGATGATGTCATAGGCAACGATTCCCATTGCTGTTACGAGAAGAACACTAATGGCGATGGAGCGGAGGAATCCTGGAGGCAGAATTTCCTTGCGGCGATGGCCGACGATTGCAAAAAACCCGATCAGGCCCATCAGGCCACCGGATGCTCCGACCGAAGTTGTGTGAGGCAGAAGGAAGAGGCTGAAAAAGCTGCCGGCCAGCATGGAGGCTAAAAAGACTGTGGCCAGGTATGCGCGGTCGGCAAGCACCTCGGTTAATCGACCGAGGCTGAAGAGCGCGACTATGTTGAATAGGAGGTGGAAGCCTCCGCCGTGCAGCATGGGGCCTGTGAGGAGACGCCATGCCTGGCCTTTCCAGACCATCGCCTTGACCAGGCCCGCATTTTCGACGGAATTCGGCAATCCAACGCAGAGCTGGGCTATGAATATCGCGAGTATGCAACCAGCGAGAACCCAGGTGAGATTAATTTTCCGTGTGGCTACCCAGACCTCGTATTGACGAAGCGTTCGCTCTTTGGCGATTTGTTCTGAGGTCAATGTTTTCAACTTGCGGAGGTGGATGACCGCGCTGGAGACTGGCAACACGCCTAAAAGGAGGAAATTGAGGATGACAAATCTTCGGACGGCACCTTGCGCGTTCATGGCGATCAGCGGAAGTATTCCGAACGAGAATCCATTGAGCGTTCCGGTAATGATTTGCGTGCGGCAGGCGTGCTTCGTCCTGGCTTTCACCGCTTCAGACAAAAAGGGGACTTCGGCGGGCGGCACAAGGCGTGGATTTTCGGGCGTCCAGACGAGGTGAACGGGTGGAACTTCATCGCGGCTGCAATGAGTGAATAATTCCTGCCGTGTGCAGGGTTTCATTTTTTTCCAAGCCATGTAGCCGTAATCGTCGCTTGCGGGACGCAGGGGAAAGGCTTCGGTGTGCAGCCAGGGTGGGGTTGTGACGGGATCCAGCGGCGCCTGGGGTTCGGTTTGGATTTTTATTTCGCACTGGGCCTCCGGTACATTGCGGGCGAGAGCATTGGTTTCGCGCGCTTGGGTAATTGAGAGCCAAAGAAAGGCGGCGGCAATGAGGATCATGCCCGCACCAAAGGCAATCACACGAAAGTCCATCGGGGGTTGGAAGGCTGAAACAATCAGCGCGGTACCCATGGGAATCAGAACGATGCACACGAGCACTCTGAATAGAAGCTGACCCCAATCGATATGGCGTTGGTTTGCGGGCTCGTAAGGCATTATTGGAGGTTGTGAGGAATTGGGGGGATCAATCTGCATAAATGAACCGACCGGTCTGAAAGAGCGTGACGTTTTGTGGACGGCACCTTTGACCCGCGCAGGTAGATTCCAGGTGATATAAGCCTACTCCAGAAGACGCGGGCGGGTCCATAGGGAGGGGTGTTGGCGGCAGCGCGGTGGGATGGGTGGTCTAGTGTGTGCGGGGGCAGCTTAGGGCGATTGGTGGCGGGATGAAATTCTGATTTATTTTCGGTTGAGATTTCTGGGCACGGGTGCGATCGCTTACTCGTATATCATGATCGCTGGGATGGGGATGCGATTGGCTGGCCGGGTTACGGTCGGGAGGGCATTTTCGGGGGGAAGAGAAGAGGGGTGAAGCGCACAGAGAAGATGGTTCGCAGAATAAGCTGGGGGCGCTTGTGGGCGGATGGTGCTTATTGGGGCTTATTCTGCAGACCCTGCGAGAATAACGTTGGGCTGATTGTTGGCGTTGGGGTTTGATCAGTTCATCAGGGTGCTGATTGCGCTGCGGAGGGTTTCGAGGCTGACGGGTTTTATGAGGTGGGCGGCGAAGCCGGCTTCGAGGCTTTTGGCGATGTCGTTGTCCTGGCCGTAGCCGCTGAGGACGATGCCGGGGAGGGTGGAGCCTTTTTCGCGGATGGCGCGCATGAGGTCCACGCCGGTGGCGTCGGGCAGGCCGACGTCGCTTAGGAGCAAATCAAAGTTGTTGTCGGCGGCGAGCTGGAGGCCGGCGGCCACGTCGGAGGCCCAGAGGACGGTGTGGCCGTCGGCCTTGAGGAGGCGGCGCATGAAATGAGCGGTGTCGACGTGGTCTTCCACCAGCAGAATTCGCAGGGGTTTGACGGGGCGGGATGCATCGGGCGGCGCGGGTTCGTTTCGTGCCCGCGGGGCGGGCGTGGCGGCTGAGGACGGAAGCCTGACGACGAAGGTGGATCCACGGTTCTTTCCCTCACTTTGGGCGCTGATGGATCCGCCGTGCAGATCGATGATTGTCCTGGAGATGGCGAGGCCCAGCCCGAGTCCGCCTTTGCGCGAAGTGGCCTTGTCTCCCTGCTCAAAGGCGCTGAACGCGCGGGGAAGAAACTCAGGATCGATTCCGGCGCCATTGTCGCGGACTTCGACGGCGGCTGAATCGGCGTCGCGAAAAGCGCGAACGTGAATGCGGCCACCGGGCGGGGTGAACTTGATGGCGTTTCTGAGAAGGTTTGAAAAGACCTGCTGAAGGCGGCCCGCATCCGCATGGACGATGAGGGGTTCATTGCCGGCAACGACGGTCAGCGAGAGTTTTCCAGCATCAACGTCGGCGCTGCACATGTCCAACGCGCGTTCCAGCACAGCGCGGAGGTCGACCGGGTGGCAATCGAGGCTTAGCTTGCCGCGCTCCAGGCGGGTCATGTCGAGCAGATCATCAATGAGGCGGGCCTCGAGGGTGATGTTGCGGTGGATCATCTGCATGACACCGCGCGTGTCGGGGGCGAGCTGCTCATCCTGCCGAAGCATTGAGGCGGCGATAAGGACCGGGGTGAGGGGCGTGCGAAGCTCATGGGAGAGGACAGCGATGAAATATTCTTTTTCCTTGATGGCGGCCTGAAGCTGGGCGTTGAGGGCCTGGGATGTCTCGGCGAGTTCCTGTTGCCGGATGGCGGTAAGCAGCAGCGATTCGTTCATTGCGGCGGATTGTCCGCGGAAGACCGCGGTTTCGGTGGAATCGATGACCTGGATCATGACGCCCACGGGGAGTTCGTCGGCTCCCAGGATTGCCCAGACGGCGTACGACCAGAAGACCGGCGGGTCTTCACCGTGCTTCTGCTCGGCAAGGCTTTCCGGCGTGCCGGTGCGATAGACACGATCGAGCAGGGAAACGCATCCGTTGGCCTCGCGCTCGGGCACGGCCAGGGCGAAGGGCTGGCCAATCAATTCTTCGCGGGTTACCCCGGCAAGTCGCAGGAATGCGGAATTAACATGGCGCACAATGCAGGTGGTGCCCTCGACGGCAACCATGGCGTGTGGGGAGCGCTCGGAAAAGTATTCGCAGAGATGCGGGAGGTCGAACCTGTGATCGTTGGTGGTTACGTTTAATGCATCCGGCATGGGGCACCGAACCCATCTTACCCAGGCAGGCGGGGGCAGTCACCTCTTGGCTTAAAAAATAAACCCCGGTGCTTATATTACAAAGCCTTTCAGGCAAATTGATCGCGAATTGTTGCGATTTATTCGCCGGAACAGCCGCCTTAAGTTTCCGGGGTATCTGAGCGGAGCAGCGGCGTTTCGGTTGAGTCGAAGGTCCAGGGGCTTGGGATGCCGCTGGTGAGGGCACGGTAGCCGCGCATCGGCGAGCCGATGACTATCCCCTTGGAGGAGATCTGGTATTCGTGCATGTCGATGGCGTGCTCGCTGCGGCGCATCTTCACGACGAGGATCATTTTGCGGAGTTGGCCGTTGATTGAGACGTAGCGCATGCGAACGATGTCATCGGCGAGGAAGGAGACGGTAAAGTTGCTGAGATCCATCGAGGTGAAGGTTTCCACGATCTCGACGGTGCTGACGATGGTGACGCCGAGGCGGGTGAGGACGGCGATCATGCGGTACAGCGACTCGCGGAAATCGGTTCGGAAGCCGGGGGCGAGGGCCATCTCGAAGCCGGACAGGGAGTCGATGACGAGCCGCTTGCAGCCGAGCTTCTTGACGCTGTCTACGATGGCGTGGACCGTCTCATCGACGGAGAGATCGAGGGGCCGGAGGTAGATGATCTGGAGCGTGCCGTCTTTCAGCGGGGTGGTGAAGTCGAGGCCGAAGCTGGCGGCCCGCTGGACGTATTCGGCGGGTATCTCCTCGAAGACGGCGACGATACCGGGCTCGCCCTGGCGCAAACCCTCCGCGATGAACTGGGTGGCGAGGATCGACTTTCCGGCGCCGGACGGGCCAGCGAGGAGGAGGCTGTCGCCCTCGGGGATGCCGCCGCCCAGCATGGCATCGAGTTCGGCAAGGCCGGTGGAAAGACGGCGCCGGCCCTTGACCTGACCTGATTCTCCGACGAGGCCGAAAGTGCGCGGGAAGGTCTGCATCCCGGACTGGGTGATGCGGAAGGTGTGCAGGCCGGGCACGGACTCCTGCCCGCGCATCTTGACGACCTGCATCTTGCGGACGATGGAGTTGCGCTCGACGCTCTGGTAGAGCCAGATAAGCCCGTCGGCGACGGTGAAGACGGGGTTATCGCGGATCTCACCCTCGGTGTATTCGCCGATGAGGAAGGTGGTGGCCTGCCAGCTGGTGAGGTGGAGGGCCAGACGCTGGATGAAGCCCTGGAGTTCAATATCAGGCGCGGCCAATGACTGGGCCTTGCGCACGACGGTGCGGAACGAATCGACGACAACGATGGCGGGGTTGGCGGCCTCGACCTCCCTGACGATTTCCTCCAGCACGGCGCCGAGATCTTTTTCGAGGACGACCTGGCTCAGGTTGACGAAGCGAATGGAGGAATTGAGCTTGGCGTGATCGAAGAATTCGAATTGCTGCTGATAACGGAGCATTTTGAGGGCTGGTTCGCCCAGGACGGTGAAGAAGAGCGCGGGTCGCTGGGGTGTGGCGTTGGCAAAGACGATCTGGTGGGCGAGGGTGGTTTTGCCGCCGCCGGGAGCGCCGGCGATGATGTTGAAGGAGAACTCGGGCAGGCCACCGCCGAGGATTTCATCGAGTCCGGGGACGCCGGTGGGCAGCTTGCGAATAATCACATTGTCTTGGCCGTTCATGGATTTTCCTTACTACTCAGACTGATTGTCTCGATTGATATATTCGGCCAGGCCTGATGGACCAGGCGCAGCGTGAGGGGCTCGCCGATGAACGTGACCAGGAGGCCCAGCAGCTCGGTCATGAGAACGATTCCGCCCTGGCGCGCTGCCTGGGGGGCCTCTACAAACTCTGGAATTTCATTGAGTCCGGACAAGGATCCGTCCGCTTCGACGCGCAGCACTTCGAGGGAAGGCTCGTTCCGCTTTGCAATGGCCAGGGCCCTGGACAACAGGGAAGCAAAGCCAACAGCACCGGTGAGTTTGGTAAGCGGGACGCGCAATTTCTCACAGGCGTGGACGGCCTGATCCAACGTGCCGCTGGTTGAGCGCGGGGGCTCGCCGGCGATGAGCTGGCGGGCGAGATTCTGGATGGTGGGAGGAATCGTGCTCATCCGGTGGAGGCATGTTATCGGGAATGGGGTTTGTGGTGCAAATGGGAGTGTTGCGGGGTTGAAAGACGGGGAGGGGATTGGGCGGGCTGGCGCGCAAAAAAGCCCACGGCTTTTTTGGTGCCGTGGGCGTTGGATTCGTGCATCTCCTGTTGAAATTAGAGGCCTAAGACTCCGGTGCGGATGAGGTAGGCTAGTTTGGTGCGCTGGTCCGGGTTGAGGAGCGCGTGGATTTGGGCGAGGGCTTTGTTGACGGCTTTCTTCAGACGCTGGGCGGAGGTTACCCGGCGCTCGCCGGCGGTTGCGGCTCTGGCGGTGTCGAAGGCTTCGCCGGAGAGGGATTCGGCGAAATCTGCGAGGGAGCGTCTGTCATCGACGGCTACCTGGGCGCGCTCGGTTTTTAGTTCGTCGAGGATGCGGGCGAGTTCGCCTACCTGTTTTTCGTCGAGGTTTAATTTATGGGCTAGAAATCGCAAGGGGCGGCGGACGCCGAATGCGCCGCCTTCGTCTTCGGCTGACTGGCCTGGGAATCCGCGATGACCGCCGCGCATGAAATACTCCCGCCAACCCCAGTGAGGGCCGGCTTCTGCAAAATTGGATTCGGATTCGGAACGATGGGGCGCATGCGCCCGATGATGGGAACCACACATAGCTGTTCTCCTGCTCGCCAGGGCGATTGGCCGCCGGCGGGGACTTTGGATGGTGTGGGCAACATGCCTCACGCACGTCTAAAGAATAGGCATGGGGTTTGGGAAGATCAAATTGGCGCTTTTGGTTGGGGGGAAGATGGTCCGCAGAATAATCCGGTTGGGCGGTGTGGGGAGTGGTGCGGTTTCTCGGATTATTCGCCAGACCCTACACTTTAAATATGCCCTATGCGTCGAAAGACCTCGGCGTGTCCGAGCAACTCAATTCCCTGGACACGACCGAAGTTGTCAAGGTCAATGACGACCATGCCGGGAAGCTTATCGAGTGTGACGCACTCGCCATGCCTGCAACCGATCACATTTTGTTCAACGATGTTGAGTGGCCGAGATTCTGTGACGCGGAGGTAGCCCGCATCCGCGTCCTTGTCGTAGCTGCTGTGCCGCATGTGAACAGATGAAAGCTGATCTGCAATTTCTCCCCGGCCGCTTGCCTGAAGAGCGGTGATCAGGTGATTCACAAACTCAGGAAGGACTTTTATAAGTTGTTTTTCCTGTTGCATATTTAGCTGACATCTGGGCGTTGAGTAATAGCTGGATCACTTTCGTTCGACGATTTTCTGGAATCTGGCGTAGGCGTTGGTCCAACTTTCTGTGTCCGTGGGGGTGTAGTGTTTTACTTCGAAGCTGGCGCGGACGATTTCTCTGGCCTGGGGTAGGGATTTGATGTGGTTGGTGGCGATGGCCTGGACGAGGATGTTGCCTATGGCGGTGGCTTCTATGGGGCCGGCGATGACCTCTCGGCCGGTGGCGTTGGCGGTCATCTGGCTTAGGAGTTCGTTCTGGGTGCCGCCGCCCACGATGTGGATGGTTTTGATTTTTCTGGCGAGGATGTCTTCGAGGCCTTCGATTGTTTTTCGGTAAGTCAGCGCCAGGCTTTCCAAGCAGGTGCGGATGTATTCGCCGCGGCCCGTGGGGGTGGGCTGGCGGGTCTGGACGCAGAAGCGGTTGATTTTGTCGGCCATTTCACCGGGGACGAGGAAGGGTTCGTGGTCGGGGTCTATCAGGGATTCGAAGGGCCTGGCCTTGGCGGCCATGGCGGTGAGCTCGGCATAGGAATGGTCGTGGCCCTGCTTCTGGAAGTGGCGGCGGCATTCCTGAACGAGCCAGAGGCCCATGATGTTTTTGAGGAATCTTACTTTTCCGCCTACGCCCATTTCGTTGGTGTAGTTGTATTTGAGGGCTTTGTCCGACACGATGGGCTCGTCCAATTCCACGCCCATGAGGGACCAGGTGCCTGAGCTGATGTAGCACCAATCGGTGCCTTCGGCGGCGGGGACGGCGGCGACGGCGCTGGCGGTGTCGTGGCAGCCGGGGGCGATGACGGGGACGGGGTCTATGCCGCACTCGGCGGCCACGTCTTTGAGCATGGGGCCCAGGACGGTTCCGGAGGGGACGATTTCGGGGAGGATGCTGGTGGGGATTCCCAGCTCGGTAATGATTTCGGTGGCCCAGCGTTTTTTGCGGGGGTCGTACATCTGGCTGGTGGAGGCGATGGAAAGCTCGGCGCGGCGGATGCCGCTGAAGAGGTAGTTGAAGAGATCGGGCATGAAGAGCATGGTTTGGGCGGATTTGAGGAACTGGGAATTGCTTTCCTTGAGGGCGAGTAGCTGGAAGAGGGAATTGATGCGCATGAACTGGATGCCGGTGGCGTTAAAGAGGTTTTCTTTTCCTACGATGGCGAAGGCGCGCTCGAGCATGCCTTCGGTGAAGGAATCGCGATAGACGTTGGGGTTGCCGAGGACTTCACCGCTGGCGGCGACGAAGCCGAAATCGACACCCCAGGTATCGACACCGATGCCGGCGAGGCCGGTCTGGCGGACATCGGGGGCGGTTTTTTTGAGGCCGGTTTTGAGTTCTTCCCATTGGGAGAGAAGGTTCCAGACGAGGCGGCCATTCATTTTTCCGTTGGGGTTGGCGAAGCGGTGCTTTTCTTCCAGGGTGAGTTTGCCACTGGCAAGGGTGCCGAGGACGGCTCGGCCGCTTTCGGCGCCGAGATCGAATGCTAAAAAGCGGGCGGTGGACATAGCTGGCTCCTGGATAGATGGGGGAAATATAACCGAGAATTCGCAAGACAGGGGAATGGGTTGGGCGGGAGCCGCCCTGCCTGGGTTTCGTGCCTTTGTGGGGTTAATTCAGTAGCATGTGGGCATGTATCGGACACGGGTGAAAATTTGCGGAATCTGCCGGCCGCGGGATGCGATGGCAGCGGCGAACGAGGGGGCGGACGCAATTGGGATGGTGTTTCATACTGCTGCGCCGCGGTGCGTGACGATGGATCAGGCGCGGCAGATTGCGGCCTGCCTGCCGCCGATGATTTCCACTGTGGGGCTTTTTGTGAACGCATCAGCGGAAGAAATTCGGAGGGTGATGGCGGAGATTTCACTGACGACGGTGCAGCTGCATGGGGATGAGACACCGGAATTTGTGGCGCAGCTGAAACCGACGCCGGTGATTAAGGCGATTCGGGTGGATGACCAGCTGACACAGACGCTGCAGAAATGGCGGCGGGCGATTGTGGAGCTTGATTTGACGAACCTGACCGGGTTTGTGATGGAGACGGCCAACGCGGGCGCGCCGGGCGGGACGGGCGTGGCCAATGACTGGAAGGCGATTGAAACTCTTAAACAAATTGGGGCGTTTGAGGGGTTGCCGTGCCTTATTGCGGCGGGCGGGTTGACGCCTATGAACGTAGCGGCGGTGGTGCAATCGATCCGGCCGTTCGCGGTGGATGTGAGCAGCGGCGTGGAATCCGCGAAGCGGGAAAAATCGATTGCGAAGATTGAAGCATTCATGCGCGCGGTTCACACGGCGGATCAGAGTCTTGGCGAATGATTCACCCAGAGCTTTTGCACGAGCTTCGTCTGCTGCTTTCGCCTGGGGGCGTGGTGTCGGACGCGGGCGAGCTTCTGGTTTATGAGAGCGATGGGTTCACGATCGCCAAATCGCGACCTGGCGCGGTGGTGTTTCCGAAATCTACCGAGGACGTGGCGGGGGTTGTCGGGATTCTGGGGAAATACGACGTTCAGATTGTGCCGCGCGGATCGGGGACGGGGCTGGCGGGTGGGTGCGTGGCGTTTAATGAGGGGATCATCGTTTCTACCGCGCGGATGAACCGGATTTTGCGGATTGATCTGGAGAATCGGGTTGCATGCGTGCAGGCTGGGGTGCGGAATACGCAGCTATCGGAGGCGGTGAGCGCGCTGCCGGGGGGCGCGGGGTTTCACTTTGCGCCGGATCCTTCCAGCCAGCGGGCGAGCACGATTGGGGGGAACGCAGCGACCAATGCGGGGGGAATTCATACTCTGAAGGATTTTGTTTCGTCGAACCATGTGCTGGGCATTGAGATGGTGCTGGCGGATGGGGAGGTTCTGACGACGGGCGGGCAGAATGGGTGCTGCGATGCGGGGCCGTTTGATCTGCCGGGACTGATTTGTGGGAGCGAGGGGACGCTGGGGATTATCACGTCGCTTTGGGTGCGGCTGGCGCCGAAGCCATCGGCGTTTCGGACGATTGTGGCGACGTTTCGGGAATCGCGCGATGCAACAGCGGTGGTGACGGAGGTGATTTCCGCGGGGCATTTGCCCTCGGCGATGGAGATGCTGGACGGGCGAATGGTGCAAGTGGTGGAGCAGGCGTTTTCGCTGGGGTTGCCGGCCGATGCGCAGGCGCTGATTCTGACGGAAATTGATGGGATTGAGGAATTGCTGGATGCCGAGATGCGGGAGATTGTGGCGATTCATGAGAAGCATCACGCGATCAGCATTCAAACCAGTGGCGACCCGACGGAGCGCGCACGATTATGGAAGGCGCGGAAGGCGACGTTTGGAGCGATTGGGCGCATTAGCCACAGCTATTGCACGCAGGACGCGTGTGTGCCGCGAAGCAAGCTGGTGGAGGTGATGGAGGGGATCGACCAGATCGGGCGGGAGCATGGGCTGCAGATTACCAATGTGTTTCATGCGGGGGACGGGAATGTGCATCCGATCTTTCTTTACGATGAGCGGGATGAGGCGCAGGTGCAGGCGATCTTGCGGGCAGCGGAGAAGGTGCTGCAGTTTTGCGTGGATGTGGGAGGAACGATTACGGGGGAGCATGGGGTGGGGGTGGAGAAGATTCATTTGATGCCTTATTTGTTTGACGGGGCGACGCTGGGGGCGTTTTCCCTTATTAAAAAAGCGTTTGATCCTGGGGAGAGGATTAATGCGGGGAAGATGATTGCTAGTGATAAGGTGAAGGTGAGGTTGTTGAAGGCGATGCGGCAGGTACCGCAGTGATTGGGGAGTTGGCCAGCCTATTTAATCAAAATTTTCGATGCGGTTTGAAATATCGCAGCTCGGTAACGCTGATCGCGATATAGCCTTCCATCTCATCACAAGTGACTAGGTTGCCTACGCGACCCTCAATTTCGAGCGCTGCGCACCTGACGGTGACACTGCTGCCTTCTTTCGCGGCGCGACTAAGCTGATTAGCAATCGCAACATCATCCGCCTTTACATATGCGGTCATAGCGGACCATCCGCTCTCCCCAGCGTAGCAGCTTGTTCCGGTGGCAGACTTCACAAACAGATTTGGAACGATAATTGGCTCCATTAAGGATGGATGTTGCATAATGGAGTTCTCTTGGCAATCAGAAAAGCGGGCGTTTGATCCTGGGGAGAGGATTAACGCGGGGAAGCTTATTCCTAGTGATAAGGTGAGGGTGAGGTTGTTGAAGGCGTTAAGGCAGGTGCCGCAGTGATGGGGGAGGAAGCGCTGGGGTCAAAGGCTGAAGTCTACGGTGGTGATCTGCTTTGATCGAATGACTCGCGCGGTACAATTTTGCGCGATGAAGCGCGTTCGCCGATGGGTGTTTAGCTGGGCTACTGGGCTATCTTTGCTGCTATGCATTGCGAGCACGGCAATGTGGGGGTTGAGCCACCTTGAGGCATATTCGCTGTCGCAGCTTGTGTATCTCCCGGTACGACCAGGCGTGTCTACCTCCAGTTTTCATCCATTGGCCACGCAACGATTTAGAATGGTGGAGGTGACTCATGGCCGCCTTCTACTGGCACAGTCTTATCGGAGTGTGGATTTCGTTTCTCCGTCGGATGGTTGGACAGGCCGGACTAGGGAGGTAGTCGATACCGGCTCCCTCGGCGTTTGGACTCGCGAGGTCTCGCCGAGACGCGATACATTTTCTCGTGTCGTTATTCCGCTGTGGATTTTGGCCGTAGCCTTTGCCGTTCTGCCAGTCGCATGGAAGTATTCACGCCGCTTGGACGTGCCGGGCCTCTGCCAGTTCTGCGGGTACGATCTCCGCGCTACTCCTGAACGATGCCCGGAATGCGGGAAGACGCCGGCCGAAAAGGTGATAATTTCAACCTGAATCGGTGGTGTTTCGCGATGATATTGCCCCTCGCGTTGAATCTGGTATAGTCCCCGTCCCTTTGCATCGGAGAAGTAGGCCATGGCTATTGAAATGACGTTTGGGAAGCCTGTTAAAGTCACGATCACCCGGTCGATCACCCGCGCTTCGGCTCGGAAGACGATTGAGCGGCTGTTCATGAAGGACAAAGCCATCAGCGAGCCCTTGCGGCGCCGGAGCCGGAATTTCATTCCGCTGCCGAAGCGGCGCGGCGGGCAGATCTGGACCAAGCGGGTAAATAAGCTGCATCCGGAGCTGGTGAAGGGCGTTTCGGCGACACTTCTGGCTACGCCGCAGTGTTTGAAGGATCTGACCAGCGTGGAAACGTTTATTGAAGTTTCCGCGGCCTGAGCAAGTTGAGCATTCTTGGGCCAAGCACACGCCCGATTCCGATTACCGCAAATTGAAATTCAGTTTGGCTTGCCGCCAATCATGTCCAGGAGGGCGGACAGATTGAAGGGCTTGGGGAGGAACTGCACGGGTTGGCCGTGGAGGACGCCGGCTTCGTATTCGCCGCTGATGGCGATGATGCGGGCTGGGCGGTGGCTTGGGGGGAGCTTGGCGCAGTGCTGAAGGACTTCAAAGCCATCCATCACGGGCATGCGAAGATCGGTCAGCAGGACATCAAACCGCTGGGTGAGGAGGTAATTGACGCCCTCTTCGCCGTCGCGGGCGGTAACAACTTCGGCGCCGGCCTGGCGAATGAGTTTGCTCATCGCGAGGCGCGTGGGGGCGTGGTCTTCGATGACCAGGACGCGAGGTCGCTTTATCGTGGCGCTGGGGGACATCTTCGGCGCGGGATTGGCCGGGGTTTCTCCTTCTCCACCAAGAGAATCGTGTGCCATGGGAAACCTATTTGATCCAACACATCCGGCGCCTGATCGGTAGTTTATCTACCGAGCAACAAGATTGTCTAGTCCATCAATTCGCTGGGGCAATTTTGCCATTGGCCGTCGGGCTGCAACACTTCACAGGGCCGAAAGCTTGCCTTGTAGGCCATGGAAGGGGAATCCTTAACCCAGTAGCCCAGGTAATAATAGGGAATGCCCAATTTCAAAGCGACGGAAATTTCCTGAAGCGCGCCGTAGACGCCGAGGCGTCTTTTGGCCGCAGCGGGATCGAAGAAGAAGTAAACGCTGCTGAGTGATTTTGGACACACATCACAAATGCCCACCGCCAGCAAAACTCCCTTCGCATCACGGTAAGTAAATTCGACTGAATCCACGGGGGAGGAATAAAGGAAATCCTCAAATGCAGCGCGATCTTCCTTCGCCGTACCGTGCCATTCACCCTGATAGCGCTGATAGAGGAGCCAATTCTCATCGGTTGAGGCTGGATGATTCATTTCCACGGTGAGGTCGTGATTCAACCTGGCGCAGCGGCGTTGCGATTTGTTGCTTTGGAATTTCTCGACCGGCACCCGCAAGGTGCAACACTGGCGGCAACCCGGGCAAACGGGTTGATAGATTAAATTTCCACTGCGGCGGAAGTTGGCATCCATGAAATTGTGATAAAGAACCCCCGGCAAATGATCGGCTAAAAACGCGCGCGTTTGGGCCGGGCGATCAGGCAGATAGGGGCAGGGATGCCGGGGCAACACCGTGAGACGAACCGAAACCGGTGGCGCCAGCGAGGGATAGGGGCACGACGAGGGGGTGTCGGCTGAATCATCGGGCGATGGCGGCAGTGCTGCTGGCATAATGCCGCAGAACAATAGCCCGCGGAAAGGAGCGCGGCCAGATAGTTAATACGCCTGGGCGAAGAGAACGCGCGTGGTGGTTGGCTCGCCGGTGAGGATGCAGGGGCCGGTTTCGCCCTGGCCTTCAAGCGGAATGCAGCGGACGGTGGCCTTGGTTTCTTCCTTGATCTTGGCTTCGCTGGCGCGATCGGGCTTGAAGAAGGCGCGGACGAATCCACCGTCTTTACTGAGGATTT
This sequence comes from Planctomycetota bacterium, assembly GCA_030775485.1. Lineage (GTDB taxonomy): Bacteria > Planctomycetota > Phycisphaerae > Tepidisphaerales > Tepidisphaeraceae > JALYJB01. Next base: position 33,757 of record JALYJB010000013.1, read on the forward strand.
CCTTCATCTGGTCGTAGGTGACGGCATCGCGGGTATTTTGCTGGCGATAAGCGAGGGCTTTGGTGTACATGGCGGCGTGGAGCTGATCCATCTTTTCGCGCAGCCAGGCGGGCGAGAGGTCTGCCAGGTTGACGGTGGCTTTTTCGCGGTCGAGGCGGCGCTTGACGACCATGGCGCCGGCGGCGACATCGCGCGGGCCGACTTCGATGCGGAGTGGGACGCCGCGCTGTTCCCAGTGATATTGCTTGTCGCCGGGGCGGGCATCGCGCCAATCGACCACCACCTTCTGGCCGGTGGCTTTGTCGAAGAAGTAATTTTTGATGCCGTTGCCGGAGAGGCGCTTCGCGGAAGCTGCGAGCTCTTCGGGGCCGGTGAGGGCGGTGACGACTTTGTCGATGAACTCAGCGACGATTTTGCGGTCTTCATCGGTCTTGAAGATGGGGACGATGGCCACCACCGTGGGGGCGGCATAGGGTGGGAGGACGAGGCCTTCATCATCGCTATGGGCCATGATGAGCGCGCCGATGAGGCGTGTGCTGACCCCCCAGCTGGTGGTGTTGGCGAAGGCCATCTTTTGATCGCGGCCGAGGAATTTAATGTCGAAGGCTTTGGCGAAGTTCTGGCCCAGGAAATGGCTGGTGCCGCACTGGAGGGCCTTGCCGTCCTGCATGAGGGCTTCGATGGTGTAGGTGGTGGCAGCACCGGGGAATTTTTCAGCGTCGGTCTTCTGGCCTTTGATCACCGGGAGGGCGAGGAATTTTTCGGCGAATTCGGCATAGACATCCAGCATGCGGAGGGTTTCTTCCTGCGCTTCTTCCGCGGTTTCGTGCGCGGTGTGGCCTTCCTGCCAGAGGAACTCGGCGGTGCGGAGGAAGAGGCGCGTGCGCAGTTCCCAGCGCATGACGTTGCACCACTGATTGATGAGCAGCGGGAGATCGCGATAGCTTTGCACCCACTCTGAATACATGTGGCCGAAGATTGTTTCGCTGGTGGGGCGGATGATCAGCGGCTCGGGGAGCTTGCCGCCGGGTTGGAGGCCATGCTCGCCTTTTTCCAGCTTGGAATGCGTGACCACGGCGCACTCCATGGCAAAGCCTTCGACGTGCTGGGCTTCCTTGGTGAGAAAGCTCTGGGGGATGAGCAAGGGAAAGTACGCGTTGACGTGGCCGGTTTCCTTGAAGCGGCGATCGAGATCGCGCTGGATGGCCTCCCAGACGGCGAAGCCCTCGGGGCGGATGACCATGCAGCCTTTGACGGGGCTGTAATCGGCCATCTCGGCGGCCTTGATGACATCCAGATACCATTGCGAATAATCTTCGCTGCGGGGTTTTATGTTTTTGGCCATGGGGGCGGAAGTGTACCACGAGAAATATCTGAACCAATGGCCGGGATTATTCCAGGTGTTTTTCGGCGAGCAATTCGAAGACGCGAATTTTACCGAATTGAGCCGCCTTGCGTGCCGTCCCAGCCGATGTTTGCGTGCTGAGGGGCGGCGCCAGCCAATCATCGGCTGGATGAACGACGACCCACCGAACGCCTTCAGAACGCAGGCTAAGGAGAAAGGCTATCGATGCCTGGGACTGATCTGACGCGGGGAGTTGCGCGATGCGATCGACCGCTACCGCGAGGGCTATTCGCCGATCATGAGGCTGCTGGGAGACCCCGAACGCGGCATCCCAATCCTGGGCCCAGACAATGGGGAGGCCGCCCCACATGCTGTAGTGCAGGGCCAGATCATCTTCTCTTCGGCAGTAGATATTGTCCGGTGGTTTCACGACGCTGCGCAGAAACGAAATTGCGGCGGCATCGTCAGGATTAATCGGATAGGCGGTTGTGAAGTACGGCCAGATGGCGTGCCGCGGTTCCAGGCCGTGACCGATCCAATGCCCAACCATGAACAGAACGCCCTGAAGCATGACAGCCGCCGCGAGAACCAAGACGCCGGCGCGACGGAGGATGTTGCGGCTGGGAGGCAGCGGTTTGGCGATCCACCATTCCCGCAGAATGGCGGCGGCGCCGATTGAAAGCGGGATTGCCGCCAGGGTGGCGAATTTGATGATGTCGCGCGTGAAGCGGTATTTGAAGACATTCAGCATGAAGAGTCCAAGCAGCGCCGTGGCGATGAAAAGACCGCGCGATCGGCAGCGGACCAGGCCGAGCGCGCCCAGGGGCACAAGAAGACAGAACGAAAACAGATTCCATAAAAGACTTGGCCGCAATCCCTCCGCGATGCCGCCGGTTGGTGATGCCCAGACCAGTCCGGTTTGCAGAATGCCGCCGGAGAAACGCTGGCCTGGGGCAAAAAAGCAATGCAATCGCAGGGCAATCAGGGCGCCGGCGAGGATGGTGATTCCTGTCGGGAATGCCCGGGCCTCACGTTTTGCGACGAGTTGGAACAGCAACAGAACCCCGCTGATGGCGACGAACGAGGCGAACAGCACCACCTCGAGCGCGGCCAGCGCGGCAATGGTAATCAGCAGCGCGAAAAGGGCAGGCCAATCCCGGCGGGGTGAGTGCTTGCAGTGATCGACCAATACTGCCGCCAGGCACCAGGCGGGGACTCCGACCGCCCAGGGTCTCTGGAAAAAGTTAACGTCAAACGGCAGCAGCATGGGGTTGAAATTCAGGCGGAACGGCCCGGTCCAGAATGTGGCCAGGCCGCGCAGCGTGCCGAAGAACGTCAGTCCACCGGCGAAGGGAACGATGATGGCCGCGGCGAATCCACCGCCCGGGCCGATGAAACGCTCGCCCGCCGCCCAGAGCGCGGCCACCAGCATGAGCCACGCGGCAAGGGTCATCAAATCATTGGCCTGATCGATCCGCACGCGCAAAAGCATTTGCGTGGCCGCGATGGAGAGATCAAAGCCGTAATGATAGCGCAATTCAATGGATGGCTGGGCGAGATAGACGGGCGGGTAATAGCCGTTGAGCATCTGCGACGGCGTCGACTGGTGCCCGGGAACGGTCGCCTCGTCGTAAAAGTTGTAGCAAAAAATCGGACGCGCAACGACTATTGCAGTGATGATTAAAAGCAACCAGAATGAAACCGGCAAGCGCGTGGCGCGGTCAACTTGGGATTCCATCCGCGCGGGGGACGGCCGCAAAAGCGTTGCATAGCCCGCCAGCCCCAGCAGGCACGCGGCAAAGGCAAAGCCGCTGTAGAGGGAATGCGTCGCCAGCGACGCGATGTGCGCCGCGAGCGTGAGCATGACATACGCCAGCACGGGAGAGAGCAGAACGCCATCCGCGACAGGCAGGCGGGCAAGCAACCGCCGCGCCATCAGCCAGATGCCCGGCAGCAGCCCCAAGAGCAGCCAAGCGTGCTGACCGATAGGTAGGGAGATCATTGCGGTTGCTTCATGAGGTCACGCGCCGGGCTGCCTAGTGCGGCATGGGAAATCGCTTGCAGAACTCGGCGACTTGGGCGCGGATGCGGGCGAGCGCAACAGCGTCTTCCCTGGCGAGGAGGGCGCGATCCAGAAAGTCGGCGACATTGACGAGATCCGCTTCCTTGAGACCGCGCGTGGTTAGCGCGGGGGTTCCCAGCCGAACACCGCTGGTGACTTTGGGGGGGCGCGGGTCATTGGGGATGCCGTTTTTGTTGGCGATGATTCCGGCGGCTTCGAGGGCTTTTTCGGCATCGGCTCCGGTTAACGATTCCTGGCGGGCGCGGAGATCAACCAGCATGAGGTGGTTGTCAGTTCCGCCACTGACGAGGCGATAACCGCGCTGCTGGAGGGCGGCGGCAAGGGCTTTGGCATTTTTTACGATTTGGGCGCTATATGTTTTGAAAGCTGGCTGAAGCACTTCGCCGAAGGCGACTGCCTTGGCGGCGATGATGTGCATGAGTGGGCCACCCTGGCTGCCGGGGAAGACGCTGCGATTGATGGCCTTGGCCAGACCTTCGTCGTTGGTGAGAATCAGGCCGCCGCGCGGGCCGCGCAGGGTTTTGTGCGTGGTGGTGGTGACGACGTGCGCGTGGGGGAACGGCGAAGGATGCGCGCCGGTGGCGACCAGGCCGGCGATGTGGGCGATGTCTGCCATGAGGAGCGCGCCGACTTCATCGGCGATCTTGCGGAACTGGGCGAAATCGATCGTTCGGGGATAGGCGCTGTAGCCGCAGAGAATCATTTTGGGCTTCAGCTCCCTGGCCTTGGCACGGACGCTGGCGAAATCGATCTGTTCGGTTTTGGGATCGAGCTCGTAATGGTCGGGCTTGTAAAAAATGGCAGAGGTATTCAGCTTCATGCCGTGGCTCAGGTGCCCGCCGCTGGCCAGGTTCAGGGAGATGAACTGGTCGCCCGGTTTCATCATGGCCATGAAGGCTGCGAGGTTGGCATTGGCGCCGCTGTGGGGCTGGACGTTGGCGAACTTGCAGCCGAACATTTGCTTGGCGCGGTCGATGGCGATGTTTTCAATCTGATCGTAGAAGCCGCATCCGCCGTAGTAGCGCGCGCCGGGGTAGCCTTCGGCATATTTGTTGGTGAGAACCGTGCCTGCCGCCTCGAGGACGGAGGGGGAGACGTGGTTTTCGCTGGCGATGAGCTCGAGGGTGGATTCCTGCCGGAGCGTTTCCTGGTGAATCAGCTCGGCGATCTGCGGGTCGGTTTTGGCGAGATGCGTCATGGTTATCTGCTCCTCCAAAGGGAAGCTTGGGATTCTAGCGGGGATTTTGGGAGCAAGAAAGCCGGTTGAACCGCCATGACGCCAAAGATCACCAAGGTAAGACCGGAAAATCTAGTTGTTCCGGAGCGGAATTAGTTCTAGGGAGTTTTAGGTTTTGTTGCAGTTGAATTAAATTTCTCAGCCGATCCAAGTGTCTTTATCCTTGATAATGGCCTGTGGGGGCAATGTTGGGGAGACTGTGGTTACGCCTGGGACTTTTTTGACGGCTGTGCCTATGGCCATGAATTCGAGGAGATTGCCGTGTTCGTGGATGTGGGTTTTAACGCCTACTACGTCGTCGGCGCCGATGGCGTCGGCTTCTCTTTTGATCAGGCCGATGGCGTGTTCTCTTGCGTCGTAGATGAGGGTTGTCAGGTCGCTGATCTCGCCTCTCGTGAAACTCTTCATCATGGCTTTGAGGCCCCCTACCACGCCCAGGGAATAGACTGCTGTGCCAAGGACTAATTTCAGGGGCAGGTAGCCCATGTTGGTGAGGTTCCACATTTCTTCGTTGGTGAGGTCGCTGGTGACGGGGTTTTGCTTGGCGCTTTCGGGAAGGCGGGGATCGAAGCTGGCGGTGCCGATCATCATCATTTCTTTGACGGCGTTGAATTGCATTGTCCGCGTTTCGATTCCGATCACGGAATTGGCGCCGCACCTTACGGCCTCAGCACAGATGCGCTGCAGGGCGAGGTGGCGGGTGAGATTGAAGACGTCGCTGAATTCCTTGATTTCGCCGCGGGTCATGGATTTGATGGTGCCCATGATGCCGCCGCCGACGCCGACGGAATAGGCGACATTGCCGAAGACGAACTGGATGGGCTGAAAGCCGGCATCGAGCTGGCAATAGAGCTCCTGGCCGTTGGCGCTGGTGGAGAAGGCGAGGGTTTCGGGCTTGCTGTCTTCGCGATGAACGCAGGAGGCGACGGAGAGAAATTCGGTGTTGCCCTGGAAGTGGCGGAGTTCGTTGGTAACGCCGGTGATACCCGCCCCGCCGCGCTCGGCTGCTTCGGAGGCCATGCGTTTGAAGGCTTCGAGGCGGCCCTCATGAATAATCTGGGTGACCTGAGGAACCTCCCCACCGACGAGGCCCTGGAAGCCGGCAGCGACGCCGCCCAGCACGCCCATGGAGAAGACGCTGTTACCGATGACGAGGTCGCCGGGGCGCAGGCCTTTGAGATGGAGGCAGTAGATTTCGTTTCCTGAGAGGCCGGTCATTACGGACATGGTGGATCTCCATTGTTTGGGGTTAGGAAAGTTTAACCGGCTGCTTTTCTGGAAAGAACCGACCGGTGATTATAAAGCGGCGGGAAAAACATACCTTTGTGGCTCGTTGAGGTCGGGAAATTTTGTTTGGAGAGCGCGTTCGATAGAATGCGACTGTTGATTTAGTTTCCACATGCAAGGGTTAAATCTGGCGCGTTGCGTGTCGTTATCTATCGAGGATCGATGAACACCTCTCTGGAATCCTCCGATGCCGCTGAGCATGCGAGCGGCGCAACGGATGTTGTCGAAAAACAAAGCGAGACTTCTTTACGGGATTGGCGGGGTTTGGTTTGGCACTGGGGATTGCCGGTTCTGATTGCGGCGGCATTTACGGCGATTGCGATGGTGTTGATCGTTCGCCATGGCCGGCTGGCGATCCCACCGATTCTAGATGACGCGGGGTATTTTGTTGACGGGGCAAGTCGGCTGGCAGCCTGGAAGACGCATGGATTTCTAACCATGGGTTCAGGGCTTTTGGCGCGGCCGCCCCACTCCCCCTTTTCAACCGCGCTTGCGATGCTGGCATTTGGCATTTTTGGCGTGCATGCATGGGCGGGTTATCTTTTTAACGGGCTGATCATCGTCTTTTTTCTATGCGTGGTTGATGCGTTCACGCGTTGCGGGCGACTCCGGGAACGATTGCTGATTTTCGGACTGGCGCTATCGGCGCCATATGCGTGGGTGGCGGTTGCGGCATTCCGGCCGGATACCACGTGGGGAATGGTCACGTCGGCAGCGATTCTGGCGACGCTTCGCAAACCATTGGCGCTTGGCGGCGTGCGGCGCTGGGTATTCGTGGGGACCTGCTGGGCGCTGGCGATGCTTGTCAAACCGTCGACTGCGCCGGCGACGATTGCGATGGGCGGCGCAGCGGTGATCCTTGCGCTGGTTTGCGACTTTCAAGCTGGCGCGCGGGTCGAGTGGCTAATCCGGTGCGGCTGTCTGATGCTGGTGACAGGGCTGATGATTGCGGGGCCGTATTACCTTACGGCTTGGCGCGATGTGCTGGATTATTTCAGCAGCAACGCGCTGGGGGCGCATAAAAGCTGGTGGGCGGTGCCGGGTGATTTCTGGTTTCAGGCGCGTTTTTATGTCGACGGCAAGGCTGGCAAGGTGATGCTGGGCTGGCATTTGTGGGTGCTGCTGGCGCTGGGGATTTCGGGCGCGATCTTAAAATTCAGATTATCGCCCGCGCTGCGATGGCGCATTATCGCCTGGGATTGATGGTGCTGATTGCCTATTTAATCCCGTCTATTCCATCAGTAAAGAACGTTACTCTTGGCGCGTCGTTCCAGGGGCTGATTCTTTTCCTGGGAGTGATCGGCGCGAAGGAAATATTCAGCTATCTGCATGATGTGGACGCTCGGCGCAAGGTGCGTTGGCCGAGCATGGTGGCAGCAATTGTTTTGCTGCCGGCGATCATTTTTTGCGAGATGCGTCCGCATCAATGGAACCGGGGGGATCCATCCGTGGTGAGTTCCAATCGTGAATCTGATTTTGTTTTTCAGACACTGGCGGCTTTCAACGGATCAAAACCGGGTCGGGTGCTGGTGACGACAGAGGGGCGCGTGACGGGGTTTATACCTCTGCAGTTTCGCGCGATGGAGCGAGGGCTTCCTTACGAGTTTTACAATCTGGACCCATTTGTTTCGATTCAAGATTCCGCGGATCGATTCGATCGGGCTGATTTTGTGCTGGCAGCGGAGGGAAACAATCCGGATTCGCCGGATTTCCTGCCCACATCCAAGGCGGCTGACCAGACCCTGGCGTGGGTTCGCGGCTCGGGAAAGTTTCGCGAGATTGGATCAGTCGCTGGGCTGGATGGGCATCGCTATTTTCTCTTCGTTCGGCAGTCGAACGCCGGGGTGGCGACTCCCGCGTGAACCCGCGCAATTTGATTGTGCGGAGAAAACGATTGGTGAACGGCGATCGACGTAACGGGGAAAAGAACCTCGAAGGGGAATTGAAAACCGCATGGCCGGGGACGATGCGGTCTATTTGCCAGGCAATTCCAAGGCCTTTTCGACGAACCCCTCGCGGGGATCAGACCTTGCTCGTGAGGCGGAGGCCGTTTTCCACCGCGGGGCGGCCATTCCGGAGAGAATCGCGCGGGGATTATAAAGCGGCAGGAAAAACAGACGGCCCCCCGCGGCGCTGAAATTATCGGGCGAGTTGAGGGCTCTGATCGCTCATCTCCGCTGGCTCCATGGGTTTGATTTGCAACTGTTGGAATACAACGCTGTTTTTCCAATCAGCGCCTTCGTTGGGTTTTAGATATTGGATTTCCAAATCATGGACACCCGCCGCCAGGTTGAGAGGAATGCTGAACGGATCGCACTTATTAAAATCTGGGCAGCAATTCAGCCGCAGGATCGCGATCTGTTTTCCGTCGACAAGAATCTTCATGCCTTGCCCCGCCAGCCGATTGAAAGCTCTTATCTGTAGAAGCGGAGATGCTGGCTGGGGATTAAAGAGGCGCAGCTTTGTGGATGGCCCTTTGGCAACACGCACGAGCGGTAGATTTGAGTCGGGCTGGATTGAATAGGGATGGGATAATCCATCAACAAGATCAAACCCACCGAAACCACGGAGACGGTTGGAAAACACGAAATATCGCTTGCCGTTGAAGGCGGCGGCTGATCCGATTTCGTCGAATTGTTTTGAAGATCGAATCCAGTCCAGCGTATGGGACGCCTGCTGGGTGGAAACCTCGAAAGCGGGGTTGTCGATATTTCCCCCCTCGGAGGCGATGACGAAGCTGGCCAGACGCAGCTTTTCCGTTGCCCAGGGCAGGTCCTGAAACGGTTCGAGATTTGTGAAGTCGTATGGAAGACCAGCCTCGTAGGCGCGAAACTGCATGATGCCCTGGCCAGCGCCGATATTATCCGTGGTGGCGATCACTGAAGTTCTATTAGCGCCGGCGCGCGCGACAATAGTGTTGAATACTTCATCGTTTATCCGACGAATCGCGACCACTTCCCGACTATAGGGTTCCCACATTGAGGTCGGCATTTCGACGAACACCAACAATAGAATCACCGCTGCGTAAACGAGCCTGTGAGGCCATCTCCAGGCCATATGACTGGTTGCGGAAGATATCTGGAGGAAACCAAAACACGCGAGAAGGATGATCAGGGCGCAAAACGGCGCATCAAGTTCGAGCCCTTTTACTTTGGGGATTGTTGGAATCAGGTACGCAACAAACGTGACGACGGACAATGCCACGATGCGACGCCGCAATTGCGGCCTTTTGAACCACGCGACCAACCCGCCCAGCGCCGCAATGGCGAGGTACGCCCAGAGATGCCAGCCCATCATGAACCTGCCACCTTCTCCATCGAGATAGTAGCGGGCATGGAACAGGGCGCTCCCATGTACTTCCCACGGAGCTTTGTTTACACCAAATGTGTTGGACCAGAAATAATTAAATGTGTCGCGCCCGGCGAACAGGTAATAGGGGCTGGCAACGATGGCGGCGACGCCGACGACGCTTGAAACACGCGATAATCGCGAGGTCCGGGAAGCGCTGTCAGTGATTGCTGTCAGAAACATCGTGAGGAAAAACAGGCATAGGGTCATTGGAAACGTGGAGGGCTTGATCACCAGCGCCAGCCCCCAGCACGCACCAATGGCGAGCAGCCTGAATGGACTTATGGCGTGAAGCGGCCAACGAAACGCGCCCAGCACGGCAACGGCGCAGGCGATTCCCCAGGCGAAATCGGGCTTAAAATTGACAATGCTGGTCAGGACAAATCTGCTTGAAACGATGATTGCCAGAACAATAAGTCGCTGGGATTTGGGAATCGGACCGGTGAGCCATTCGGCTGCGGACAGAAATGCGAGCACGACAATCCCGCTGATTGCATAGGGAGCCCAGGCATGCACGCCGAAGATTGCAAATGCGAACATCGCCAGCATCGACGAAAAAAGCGAATGGGGCGGCGCTTGCATGAGACCGCGAAAGAGTCCGGAAATTCCGCCCTGATCCCAATCACGCAAGCGTAGAAATCCATCGTTGAAGTACCCGACGTCATCGTAAAACGGAGAGACACAAAGGCGGCCATGGCGGTAGGACCATTGGATTGCGATGAACGTCACCAGGGTGGAGAGGAGGCATAATGCGCCCCAATGGATGCGATTAACTAATGGATGACGAATTGGGAAGCGTGGCGATGTTGGTCGATCGGAAACGACGGATTTGGGCAAATCGATTAGCTCGTTTGGGGAATCATCGAGAACGTCAGTCATCCGGTGACCTTTTTGCTACCAAATCATCAACTGTGAACCACCATGAGCATCGAAGGTCTTTGCATCTTACTGGTTTAGCGACGAGAAAAACAAAGCCCCCGGATGAGTTATCCGGAGGCTTCGGTTTTTTATTGAATCGCTTGTGAATCCAGCGATGCGTGCAATCAGACCTTGCTCTTGAGGCGGAGGCTGTTTTCGACCGCGGGGCGGCCCATGGGGTAGTACTGGAACCCTGTTTCGCGCATCACTTCACGGTTGAGGCAGTTGCGGCCGTCGAAGATGATGGGGCTGTTCATGGTGGCTGCGATTTTGCGGAAAGGCAGCGTGGTGTACTGGGGCCAATCGGTCAGCAGGGCCACCGCATCAGCGCCGACGGCGCAGGTGACGGGGTCCGTGGTCCACTCGACCTCTTCCTTGAAGATGTGCTTCATGTTTTCCATGGCTTTGGGGTCGGTGGCCTTCACCCGCGCGCCCTTGTCGAGCAGATAGCGGATGACATCGAGCGCGGCGGATTCGCGGATGTCGTCGGTGTCGGCCTTGAAGGCCAGGCCCCAGACGGCGATCTGCGCGCCGGCCAGCGGACGGCCGAGCTTCTGCTCGATCTTTTCCACGAAGCGGCGCTTCTGGTTGTTGTTGATGGTTTGAATCGTGTTGACGAACAGGTTTTCGTAACCGACCGCGCGGGAAATGTGCTCGAGGGCGGCCACGTCCTTGGGGAAGCAGCTTCCGCCGTAACCGCAGCCGGCGCGAAGGAACGCCGGGCCGATGCGGCTGTCGGTGCCGATGCCCTTGCGAACGTCTTCGATATCGGCGCCATAGCCTTCGCAGAGAATCGTCATTTCGTTCATGAACGAAATGCGGGCGGCGAGCATGGCGTTGGCGGCGTACTTGGTCAGCTCGGCGGATTCCCAGTTCATCGTCATGAAGTTTTCTTCGCGCTTGATGAGGGGATCGTAGAGGCGGCGCATCATGCGGAAGGATTCGGGGGATTCACCGCCCACGACGATGCGATCGGGCTCGAGGCAATCCTTGACAGCACTGCCTTCGCGTAGGAACTCAGGGTTGCTGACGACCTGCACGTGAGCGCGGGTCTGCTGCTTGAGGAAGTTGTAGAGCTTGCGGTTGGTTCCCGCGGGGACGGTTGATTTAACGATGATGGTGACGAGGTAATCGGCATTCAGCTCGGCGAGGGCATCGCAGACTTCCTTGCCGGCGCCTTCGAGGAAGCTCATATCGACAGTGCCGTCGGGCTTGGGGGGCGTGCCCACGCAGAGAAAGATGACTTCCGCGTCCTTCACGGCCGACTTCACGTTGTCGGTGAATTGCAACTGGCCCGATGCGTAGTTCTCCTGCATGAGTTCATGCAGGCCAGGCTCGAAGATGGGGCAATGGCCATCGAGGAGGGTCTTGAGCTTTTTGACATCTTTTTCGACGCCGCGCACGGTGTGCCCGATGCTTGCCAGACAAGTGCCGGTGACCAGGCCCACATAACCGCAGCCAACAATAGTTACATCCATGGCAGAATTCCTATAGCCGTTACGATGACCAGTTCAGCCGGTTCCCCCCGGGCAGGCGGCGCCTTCCGAGTTACCAAGATTAGCGAAACAGGCCGTGGTTTCAAACGTTCAAGCGCCACGCTCAACGACAAACAGCGAGGTCTTACGTTAGATAAAATCGGACAGTCAGACCCCCAACCTTTGCAACGGTTTGCAGGTAAATTTTCGCTGGATAAGGATTTATGGGACAAAGCAAGGTCAGCCGCGTCTACTTGGCCGATAGATTCCCGCGGGCGGGGACGGCGATGGCCGTATTTGTTATCGGCAAGGCGTTGACCGGCTCGGGAAGCTCAAGAACGGACGTTGGCTCGTAACTACCCTGCGATGTGGCTGCGTCGGTCGAGCCCAGCGGACTGGGGCTGACAACGCGCGTCTTTTCATGCACCATCCCCATTTTATACGCGGCCACGATGATCGAACCAAAGATGACCAGATAAAAGGCGATCGCATAGCGCGTTCGCATGTAAACGATAAAGGTGCCCAGCAGGCAGAAACCGACGGCCAGACCGTAGCTGACGATCACAGTCTTACGGACGGAGTATCCGCGCGCGACCAGCTGATGATGGAAATGGTGGCGATCCGCGCTGAAAAGCGGTCTCCCGTTGACCCATCGCCGGGCGAACGCAAGGATCGTGTCCATGATGGGAAGGGCAAACATCACCATTGAAGCCAGGAACCATTTGGAGGCTTCATTCATGAGCAAGATGATCATGACCGCGCAGGCGTAGCCCAGGAACATGCTGCCGGTGTCGCCCATGAAAATGGATGCGGGGTTGAAATTGTAAGGAATGAACCCAAGTACGGCGCCCAACAGGGCCAGGCCGAGAACGACGCGAACGGGGTTCCATTCGCTGTCCCAGTGGGTGGCCAGATGCACGGCAAGGAAGAGGAAACCGGCGGCGATAATTGCTGTCACGCCGCCGCAGAGGCCATCCAAACCATCCAGCAAGTTGGTGGCGTTGCAGCATCCAACCACGAGCACGATGACCATGACGGAGCTTAGGATGGTTGTGATGGTATCGGGGATGACATACTGCGGCCCCAGTGCATTGACGATGCGAAGATTGATCGGGTCGATCATTGGCCCCAGGCAGTGCATGCCGACGCCTTCACAAAGCAGGAGGACGGCGGCCGCGACCTGGCCGATGATTTTATAAGACGGCTTGATCTTGTAGACATCATCCCACAAACCCAGCACGACGATGGTTGCGCCGCCGATCACCAGGCTGATCTTGACGCGCAGGTGCGAGCTGGGATCGACAATGTGCAGTTGCGTCATGGCCAGACCGGCAACCCAGCCCATGAAGACGGCAACGCCCCCCAGGTAAGCGACCGGCAGCGAGTGCAATTTGCGCGATTGATCGGGTTGATCGACGATGTTGTAGTAGACAGCGACCGAGCGCATCACGGGGGTAAAGATAAAGCTGATGATGAAGGCCGCATAAAAGACGTAGATATGGGGAGACAGAACGTCATCCCACGTTCGATCCGTCATTGGGGTAAGGAGCGCGTCGGCCAGCATGCCGTTTATTTCCTATTCGATCCGTGTTTCAAATCCGATCCGTTTGAGATGACCGGTTTTTTCCTGCCGCCAGGCAAGCCATGATGAGGCATGAAAGTATATCCAATTTCTTGCCGCGCGTCTCTTGTCGGGCAGGATGTAATTTCATCCATGAGTCCGATAGCTTTAATCGTCCGTTACCAGGTCCTTGCGGCGGCTTGAAATCCTTTCGGTCAAATCCAGCGCGCAATTAATCACGCGCGAGCGAGTATTAGACAAAAATCTGCAATGACCGGATTAGGAAACTGCTTGCTTCTGATTATCACGCACGGACGCGATGATCTGGTCGAGATCAAAACGGGGATGAAAATCGATGATCGAGCGGATTTTATCGAGCTGGGGGACGCGGCGCTGCAGATCATCGAATTTCTGCCCGTAGGCCTGTTCGTATGAAATGTAATGGATTTTGCTGGAAGAATTGCATTTTACGATGACGCGCTGCGCCAGTTCGTTGATGGAGACTTCGACATCGCTGCCGAGATTGAAGACCTGCCCCACCGCTGCGGGGGAATCCATGAGGTTGATGATCGCTCCGACCACATCGGCAACATGACAGAAGCAGCGGGTTTGCTTGCCGTCGCCGTAAACTTCAAGGGGTGCATCAGCGAGGGCGGCGGAAATGAAACGCGGCAGCACCATTCCATACATGCCCACCTGGCGAGGGCCGACGGTATTGAAGAGGCGCACGATGGTGACGGACAGACCGAATTGCCTGTAATAGGCCAGGCCCAGAAACTCATCAATTCCCTTGGCATATGCGTAGCACCAGCGGCTGGCGCGGGTGGGGCCGACGACGACATCATCATCCTCGGCAAACGGAACGCGCGTGCCTTTGCCGTAGACTTCCGACGAGCTTGTGATGAGAACGGGTCTGCCGTAGCGCTGGGCGGCTTCCAGCACAACCTCGGTGCCATGAATAATGCTGCGAATGGTGCGGACGGGTTCATCGACGATGAGTTGCACGCCGACGGCCGCCGCGAGGTGATAGACGGCGTCGCAGTTGCTCATGGCAAGATTGACGGTGGCCTGGTTTTCGACGGAATCGCGGATGATTTGCAGGCTTTGATTGCCGCGGAGGGAGGCGAGGTTTTCCATTCGACCGGTGGAAAGATCGTCCAGAATTGTTACGGAATTCCCGCGGGAAACGAGGAGTTCGGCCAGGTGCGAGCCGATGAAGCCTGCTCCGCCGGTGATGAGAAATCGTCTGGCCATGCGCGGTGCGTCTCCTCAGTGGGTGGTCGTCAGGAAATGCCAGAAAATACCAAGCGACGTGGCATTGAAAAGGGCATGCACGACGATACAGGTCCACAAATTAGCCGAGCGCTCGTAGATATATCCGAGTGAGATGCCCAGGAAAAAGATGGGGAGCATTTCAAAACTTGGGTGCACCGCAGCCCAAGCCAATGCGCTGCAAAAAATTGCTAGCCAGGGCTGATTAGTCGCGTAGCGCACAGCAGTCTGAAGATAGCCCCGAAAGAAAAGTTCCTCTGCTAATGGAGCCAATATAACGGCGGAAAATGCAATTGACCAGCGCAGCCAGGTTTGAGGAAGGCTTCCAAGAATTCTAAGAAGATAATGCTCGTCAACGGGCTGGTGCAAGCGCTTTAGGATAATCTCGTTCCAGTCACTCACATGAAACATGAGCGGCAGGATCACGATTATTCCTAAAATTCCACCGGCCACTCCGCGCGGAAAACGATTCCAGCCAATTCCCAGACGCTTTATCCCTTCCTTGCGCAGATTAACCGATGCAATAATGAGAATGATAAATACCGTAAGAAAAATGGCGCAGCTTAGAAGCACTTGTTCTTTGTCGCTAAGCTTGCCGTGCGATATTGGCATGCCGAGAGAGCGGACGATTAATGCAAACACCAAGTTCGTCGATGCCCAACCCATTATTCCAAAGCCGAGAATGGAAACAATGACTCCTGACGTTTCATCGTCAGATAATCGCCTTGGCCCATGAACCCGTCGGGGCGAAAAGACGCCCAGCGATGCCGCCAGGCCCAGGGACACGGCGGTGGCGGCTGCCAGGCCGAACGATGCCGTCATGACCGCCGGGCGCGGCATGAGAAAGGTTCCCGCGTCCAGGGCGGCTAATATCATTGACATTGAATTGATCCGATTTACAACTGCCCGCTTCGTATCGGCGATTCTAAGGCCTGCCGATACGTTTGCCTATGACACAACTCGACCAAATTATCGCAACCAAGCACGGGGAAATTGCCCAGCGCAAGGTTGAAAAGCCGCAGTCTGAGCTACTGGACGCGATCGCGGCCCTGCCCAGACCGCGCAATTTCTTTCATGCCGTGACCACGCCGACGAAAAAACCGCTGAATTTGATCGCGGAAATTAAGAAAGCTTCGCCCAGCGCGGGAATCAT
Source organism: Planctomycetota bacterium (assembly GCA_030775485.1). Lineage (GTDB taxonomy): Bacteria > Planctomycetota > Phycisphaerae > Tepidisphaerales > Tepidisphaeraceae > JALYJB01. The sequence continues at coordinate 49,436 of JALYJB010000013.1, forward strand.
CCGGGCCGATTTTGATCCCGTAAAAATTGCCGTCACCTATGCCCAGGCTGGCGCGGACGCCCTCAGCGTTCTGACCGATGAGACCTATTTTCAGGGGCGCCTGGATTATCTTAAATTAGTCCGGGCGGCGGTCGATCTTCCCGTTTTGCGCAAGGATTTTATCATCGACCCCTACCAGGTCTACGAATCACGCGCTGCTGAGGCGGATGCCATCCTGCTGATTGCCGAATGTCTGGAAACTTCGCAGATGATTGACCTGCAGATTCTGGCCACAGAGCTGAACATGACCTGCCTGATCGAAGTTCATGACCTGGACAACCTGATTCGGGTGCGCGACCACGTCATTGGGTTTCCCCTGCGCAGCTACAGTTTGCTTGGAATTAACAATCGGGATTTGCGCACGTTTAAGACCGATCTGGGAACGACGCTGCGCATGAGCGAATTGGTGGCTGACCAGCGGGTATTGGTCAGCGAAAGCGGGATTAAAACGCCGCACGACATTCACAAGCTGGTGGATGCGGGGGTGACGGCGGTGCTGATTGGGGAAACGCTGATGCGCAGCGACGATATTGCGGGGACGATTGCGGAGCTGTTTGCGCCGGTGGAAAAACCGGGGGAATAGACGCGGCGACTTCCACTGCCCCCACCTCGATCCCCCCGGGGAGTACCAGGGGAGGATGACAGGCGGAACGCCGGATCGTTCAATAAAATGAGTCGGCCTTTTGGAGACCGACTCATAAGAGCCGCCACCAGCGTGATCCGCGAGAAAACTCGGCGCATCTGCATATTGCAAAGCATTCTCGTTCTACACCAGCCTGCGCAACTGCCGTGTCGCCGGCCCCTTCACCTGCGATCGGCGCGGCATCGGCATTTGCTCCTCGCTCAGATACTTCCGCAGAAACACCGGGCGGTCGCTGCGGCCGGCGCGGTGGTAATCTTCCCAGAGCTTTTGCGCGACTTCGGGGCCGGGCTGATTGCATTCCTCCACGAGATACTGAAGCAACAACTCCGCCAGGCGCGCCAGGGCGATGCCGTGGTTTTTTCCGATCTGGATGAAAAGCCAGTCGCTGAATTGCATGAATGACTTGAAAGGCGAACCCTGCCGCCAGAGCAGCGGCGCGGTTTGGATAAAATTGCCGCTGTTGGCAACCAAATCCCAGTAGCGGGCGAAGCGCCGAAGGCGATGCATGGTGGCGAAGTCGATCGTTTTGGTTTGCAGAATTTCGTAAGGCGGATACGGGCTGTAGACCATCCCCCATTCCGCATCGTGGCGAACGATGGGCGTGCCGCGCAGGCGCTTGAGAATGCCGACCTGAATTTCCTGCGGATCGAGCGCGACCAGTTGGTCAAACCCCGCGCCAAAGCTTGCCAGGTCTTCACCCGGAAGCCCGGCGATCAGGTCCGCATGAACATGCACCCCTGTTTCGCGCCGCAGAAATCTCAGGTTCTCGCTGAGCCGCGCCACATCCTGCCGGCGGCTGATGCGGGCGGCGACCTCTGGGTTAAACGTCTGGATGCCCACTTCAAACTGCAACGCGCCCGGCGGAAACCGGCGGATGAGCTCGCGCAGCGGCTGGGGCAGCCGATCCGGGATCATCTCAAAGTGGAGGAACAGGCCCGGTGAATATCTCTCCAGAAAGAATTCCAGAATAGCCCGGCTGAGATTCAGGTTCAGGTTAAACGTGCGATCCACAAATTTAAGCTGCCGCGCTCCGCGATCCATCAATTTGGCCATGGCGGCAAGAAAATCTTCCAGCGGCGCATTGCGGACAGGAACATCAAGCGATGAAAGGCAAAACTCACATTTGAAGGGACAGCCGCGCGAGGCTTCCACGTAAATCACGCGCTGTGCAAGATCAACATCATCGTAAAAATCATAAGGCAGACTGAGCTGGGAAAACTCCGGCAGCGTCGCTGCGATGGTGCGCATCAGCGGCCGCTGGCCGGCAAGCAGTTTGCCGCAAAGATCCTGCAGGACCAGATCAGCCTCGCCCGTGATGACATAATCCGCCAGCCGGCAGATTTCCTGCTCGGCGGTTTCGTGGCTCACCTCCGGGCCGCCCAGAATAATGATGATGTCGGGCCGGATGCGCTTTAGTTCAGCCACCAACTGGGTAGCTGGCGCAACATTCCATATATAGATGCCTATCCCCACGATACGCGGATTTTCCGCCAGAATGCTTTCGATGATGTCCAGCGGGCGCTGGTTGATATCAAACTCCAGCAGCCGGGCGCGCGGCTGCAGCGGACCCAGGTTGGCCATCAGATACCGAAGCCCGAAAGCCGCATGGGCGTAGCGTGCGTTGAGGGTTGTGAGGACGATATCCGGCACACCCGGGAGTTTAACCGAAGGGCCCACCCTTGGCGTGAATCTGAAACTTCTACAAGATTGCCCATCTCGCGAAACAGCCACTTCTCGCTATAACCCGTTGTGCAAGGAGCGCGAACGAATGACAGATGTCAGCCACCAAATTTTCGAGCTATTCATTCTGGCAATCCCAGTGGCGTGTATTGCGCGAACGGTAGTTTTCGAGGAAATCTTCAAGGAGCCGCGCGAATGGTGCAAGCAGAAGAGCGCCGCTTGCCAGAAGCTGATTCAGCGGAAGTTCTTCTACCTGTTCACCTGCGAATACTGCTTCAGCCATTACGTCGCGGCGTTCTTTATCTTCATTACCGGCTTCAAGTTGCTCTTCGATGACTGGCGTGGATACCTCATTTCCTTCTTTTCCCTGGTGTTTGTCGCTAACTGTTACATGAACTTATATGGGCGGCTTCGCATCGAGATCACCAAGGAGAAGGCGGTGATTAAGTCGATCGAGGAAGGCGGAACAACCGTCTCGGGAAGCGAGCGGAAGGATTGATTTCCTACATCTCTTGCATTTGGAATCAGCTATTCTTTGATCCACGCCCCTCTGTCCCATAAAATCATGATTACCCGACTGACGGATGGGTCGGCCGTTCAACGTAAAGGATGACGGATGCATCGCACCAAGAGATGGCAGATTTCCCCGGCGGACCCAGCAGCAGGTGAACTCGCGGGCCGGTTGAAGGTATCGCCACTGGTGGCGCAAATGCTTTTGAACCGGGGGATTTCCCTCGCGGACGATGCCCAATCTTTCCTGCGCCCCAGCCTTAAATTGCTGGCCGATCCCGCCTTAATCCCCGGCCTGCCCGCCGCAGCACAACGAATCGCCCGCGCCATTGCCGACCGTGAAAAAATCGTCATCTATGGCGATTACGACGTGGACGGCATTACCGCGACCACTATTCTCTGGCATGCAATCACCCTCCTGGGCGGCGTCGTCGATACCTACATCCCCCACCGCATTGATGAAGGCTACGGGCTGGGCGCGGAAGCGATCGGGCAAATTATCGACCAGGGCGCCCGGCTCATCGTCAGCGTCGATTGCGGCATCACCGCCATTGAACAGGCGAAGATTGCCAGGGATCGCGGCGTCGATCTGATCATCACCGACCACCATGAATGGCACGGCAACCCGCCAAGCCTGCCCGAATGTTTCGGTATCGTGCATCCTCGCTTGCCCGCGGAGGTGATGTATCCCAATCCGCATCTTTGCGGTGCAGGCGTTGCATTCAAGCTGGCCTGGGGAATTGGGCAGGCGGTGTGCGGCATGTCGCGGGTGACCGAATCATTCCGCAATTTTTTGATCGAGGCGACCGCGCTGGCCGCGCTGGGAACGATTGCTGATGTGGTGCCGCTGGTTGGCGAAAATCGCATTCTGGCGCATTTCGGCCTGGGCGGGTTGAAAGAAAGCAAACTGACCGGCATCCGGGCGCTCATCGCATCAGCAGCCCTCACCGGGCAAAAGCTGGACAGCTACCACGTCGGATTCCTGCTGGCGCCGCGCCTCAATGCCTGCGGCCGGCTTGGGCATGCCGCCCTGGCGGTAGAAATGCTGACCACCGCCGGCGAAGCCCGCGCCAACGAAATCGCGATCTATCTCGAAGAACAAAACCGCGCACGCCAGGGCGTGGAAAAGGAAATTCTGGAACAGGCACTTGCGCAGGTGCAGGCCAACGGCTGGGATGGTGATGACCACCGCGCCCTGGTGCTTGGCGCCGAAGGCTGGCACGCGGGCGTGATTGGCATCGTGGCATCGCGTCTGGTCGATCGATTCTGCAAACCCACCGTCATGGTGTCGTTGAACAATGGTCACGGCCAGGGGAGCGCGCGATCCATCGCCGGCTTCCATCTCGCCCATGCGTTGGAAGCCTGCGGGTCACATCTGCTCTCTTATGGCGGGCACGAGATGGCCGCTGGCTTGAAGCTGGAAACCAGCCGGTTTGAGGAATTTCGCAGCGCGTTTCGCGATTTCGCCAGGACGGCCGTTACCGACGAAATGCTGGTGCCGCAACTCAGACTCGAATGCATCGCGGATATCACTCAGATTACCGAAGCGCTGGTGATGGACCTCCGCCGCCTCGGCCCCTGCGGGCACGGCAACCCCAAGCCGCTGCTTTGCATGAAGGGCGCGCGCGTGGGTTCCGCCCCACGCCGCGTCGGCAAAACGGGTGATCATCTTCAGATTCTGATCAAGCAGGAAGAAAAAACCATGCGCGCCATCGCGTTTGGATGCGGGGATATGATCGATCGGCTCGGCACCGGAACGCTGATCGACCTGGCGGTTGAGCCCAGCATCAATGAATTCAATGGCCGCAGCAATGTCGAACTGCTGATTAAAGACATTCAATTCGCGGATGGATCGCGAACCGACTGCCCCGCCCCTTCATCTCCGATCGCGGATTAACTTTAGCGCCGCCGCTTCTTGGTCGATCCACCGCCGCGCCCAGGGTTCTTCGACGAACCTCTGCCGCGCTGCTGCGGCTTCTTTCCCGGCTTGGCCACCGCTTGCCTGGGCGCGGGCAGCCTTTCCGTGCGGGTTTTCTTGTGCAGTTCCTGAATCGCCAGCCCCAGCTCGCGCCGGGCGGGTTCAACTCGAACGATTCGTACCGTCGCGGTATCTCCAATCCCAATGCGCTGCCCGGTGCGCTGGCCGCGAACGGCGCCGGCGCGTTCATCCACGTCCCACCAGTCATCCATCAGGTCTTCATAGCGAATTAATCCGTCGATGAGCCAATCGGTGAGCTGGACGAAAATGCCAAAATTGGTGATTCCCGTAATAACCCCGCGGAAGTCTTCGCCGATCTTGTGGCTCAGCAGCTCCAGAATCTTGACCTGCCGCAGTTCGCGCTCCGCGTCTTCAGCGCGGCGCTCGGTGAAGCTGATGTTCTTGCCCAGCTCAACCAGCTCATCAAACGTGGGAACGTTTTCCAGCTTGACCTTGCGGGTCCGCTTGCCGCCGGTTCCACCTGCCAGGTCGCGCGCTTCGAAGTACGCATCCAGGAGACGATGAATCGTCAGATCCGCATACCGCCGGATCGGGCTGGTGAAATGGCAATAGTGTTCGCTCGCCAGCGCGTAGTGGCCAATAATTTTGGGTGAATATTCGGCGCGCGTCAGACTCTTAAGAACCGCCAGATTGAGCGCGAACGATTCCGGCTTGCCGCGCGCCGCCGCGAGCAAATGTTGGAGGGCTTTGCGATCCAGATCCTTGGGCAGCTTGTAACCAGCAACCTCCACAAAATTGCGGAGCCGCGATGAATCGTCCAGATCAGGCTCCGGGTGCGTGCGGCGAAGGAACGGCACATCCACCGAATCCAACAGACGCGCCACCGCTTCGTTCGCCTCGACCATGAACATTTCGATGATGGTGTGCGTGAAGCTGTGGTCTTCCTGCTGGGCGCCCACGACCTTGCCCTGGTCATCCAGGATGAGATCGATCTCCGGCAGTTCCAGCACCAATTGCCCGGCAGCCTGCCGTCGCTTCTGGATGCGCTGGGCGAGATTGTTCATATCGCCCAGCAGCTTGATAACCGCCGGACTGTAGCTGTCGATTTTTCGCGGGCCATCCGGATGTGGCACCACATCGGCGTTGTCGATAATGGCCTGCGCTTCGCGGTATCGCAGACGATTGGCGCTGTGAATAACAGTATTGGCGAAGCGTGTGCGGATGGGCTTGGCATCTTCATCCAGTGTGATTAACGCGCTCTTGGTAAGCCGAGGCACGCCTTCCTGCAAACTGCACACGCCATTGGAGAGAATTTCCGGCAGCATGGGAATGACGTGGCCGGGGAAATAACAGCTGTTGCCGCGCTTGCGGGCTTCTTCATCGAGCGCGCTGCCTGGCGGGATGAAGAACGAAACGTCCGCAATGTGAACGCCCAATTCCCAATGCCCGTTGCCGAGATCCCTCAGGCTGATCGCGTCGTCATAATCCTTGGCGTCATCCGGATCGACCGTGCAGACCACCTCACTGACAAGGTCATAGCGGTCGGGCCATTGCTGGGACTTGTTAAACCCATCCACCGCCTCGCGCGCCTGATCGAGGCACTCAACCGGGAACTCTCCGGGCAGATTGAACTGCACGATGACCGATTTCAGATCGACATCTTTTTCCCCCGCCTGCCCCAGCACTTCCGTAATAACACCCGCCGCGGGCTCGTTGCCCTGCGGGTAAGTCGTCATCTCGACAACCACCTTGGTGCCCGCGCGGATATGCCTGCTGGCTGCATCCGGCGTAAGGATTGGCTCAGCGAAGATATTTCCATCAGGCAGCACCATCCAAACGCCGTGCTGTTTGGCGAGCGTTCCGACGAAGCGCTTTTGCGAGCGGGTGATGATGTCGATGATGCGGCCCCGGAACATGGTCTTGCCATCGCGCTGCTCGCGATTGGTGATTTTCGCGCGAACCACATCGCCGGTAATCGCGCCGCCGTTTTCCCCTTCGGGGATAAACAGGTCTTCGTGGCCGGCTGGATCGGTCGGCACGACAAAACCAAAGCCGCGTTTGTTGTGGCGATACGTGCCGACGATTCCGCCGGGGGCGAGCGCGTTTTGCGTGGGCAGCATAATGCTGCCCCCCGCGCCCAGGACCACGCGGCCGCCGTGCATGAGTTCGCGCAGCGCATCTCGGAATGCGTGATATTCGTTCTCGTTGGCCAGTTTCATTTCCTTGGCCAGCGATCGTGGTTTAACCGGGCGATATCGCTCGGACTTAAGATGCGAGAGAATTTGTGTGTGTAATTGTTCAGACATTCGATTCAATTGTTTTCTATAAAAGAGTGTAAGTGATTTTCAGCAAAAATACGCGCACGCATTGGCGGCGCGAAAATTAATTGTAAGACGTAAAGTTGGCGCTGCCAGCAGCGCGAATAAGTTGGATGGAAGGTTGAAACCCTGCCTGACCCCCGAAGCATTACCCTTCAACAACGCTTTTCTCGATCGGTTCCACCGTAACCCCCTTTGAGCGGACGAATTCCATCGCCGCCTGCACGTTGGCTTCGGGGCCGGTGAGAAGAACCGCCATAATGCCGATTTCATTCTGCACGCTGGCCTGGCGAATATCGAAGGTAACATCCGGAAACCGATGGCACATCTGCCAGATGATCGGCTGCTCGACCTGCGCCCGCGAGGGGAAGGTAAACCAGCAACGTTTGCTATAGGTGGATGGGCTTGGCATATCTGGCTCCGCCAGTCAAAAAAATACTTCTGAATTTCCAGCATCAGCCCCCTGCAATCGCGGGGACGATGCTGATTTCATCGCCCTCTTTCACCGGGGTTTCCAGGTTGCTGAGAAAGCGAATGTCTTCATCGTTCAGGTAGACGTTAACAAACCGATTGAGCTGCTTGGGCCCCTTGAAAAGGCGCGTTTCAATCCCGCTGGCCTGGCTCTTAAGACTATCCAGCACCTCACCGACGTTCGCGCCGGTAGTCTCAATCACATCAACTCCCTGCGTGTAACTTCTTAGCGGAGAGGGAATTCTTACTTTTATGCTCATCATCAAATCCTGTGGTCGTATCGCGTTGTTATTCGTTTCTGTCGCCAGATGAATGCCGGGTGATTATAGCACCGTTGCCGGTTGGCGGGTGGTTTTGGGAGCTGAGGGAATAGGGAGGGGCATCTTTTCCAGCGCGCCCTGCCGGGCAATCAGCGCATCAAACTCCGCCATCTTCGGCTCGATCACCTCGGGGGGTGTCAGCTCATTCTGCACGACTTCCAGCGTCTTCAATCCATTTCCAGTGATGCTGATCACAATCGATTCATGCTTCGGTATCCGGCCCTGCTGGATCAATTTAATCGCTGCCGCCAGGGTCGTACCGCCCGCCGGTTCGGTCCAGATTCCTTCGGTGCGGGCCAGTAACTTGATGGCATCGACAATTTCCCGGTCGGTCGCGCTCTCGCCCCAGCCGCCGGAATCTTTAATGGTGTGCCAAACGTAATACCCATCTGCCGGATTCCCAATCGCGATGCTCTTGGCGATCGTATTAGGCTTCTGCGGCTCAATGATATCGACACCTTTATGGATCGCCTTAACAACCGGATTACAGCCCGCTGCCTGGGCGGAATAAATCTTCGGCTTGTTGTCCTCCACCAACCCCAGCTCAATCAGCTCCTGATATGCCTTATAAATCTTCGGCAAGATCGTCCCGCCCGCTGTCGGCACCACAGTGTGCTGGGGAAGCTTCCAGCCAAATTGCTCGGCAATTTCAAAGCCAAACGTCTTGGCGCCTTCGGTGTAATAAGGCCGCAGATTCACGTTCACGATCGCCCAGCCATACTTGTCCGCTATTTCCGTACACAGCCGATTCACATCGTCATACGTCCCGCGAATCCGAACCATCGTCGGCCCGAAAATCAGGCTGCCCAGCACCTTCCCCTGCTCCAGATCATGCGGAATCATCACAAAGCAGCGCAGCCCAGCCAGGGCAGCATGGGCCGCGGTGGAATTGGCCAGATTTCCCGTGCTGGCGCAACCAACCGTATCAAACCCAAACTCAATCGCCTTGCTGATCGCGACCGAAACAACCCGCTCTTTGTAAGAATAGGTGGGATAATTGCACGAATCGTCCTTAATCCAAAGATCGGTGCAGCCCAGTTCCCTGCCCAGGCGCTCGGCCCTCTTAAAAGGCGTAAACCCCGAGTTAAAACCGGTCTTCGGTTCCCCCGTCACCGGCAGCAAATCCTTGTACCGCCAGAGGCTCTTCGGCCCCGCTTCGATCGATGCGCGGGTGACTTTCCCCTTCATCTTCGCGTAGTCATATTCCACTTCATAAGGACCAAAGCAGGCTTCACAAACATGCACCGCCGACACCGGCACCCGGTGCCCGCACTCTTTGCACTTCAAACCAAGAACATAGCTCATGATCGACTCCGATCCAGACACGCCCCACTTAAAGCGCGGGGCAAAATCGTATTGATAAACCAACAAAAAAACCTCTTCCAGATAAGAAGAGGCTGCATGGCGTGTTATCGCTGTGAGACTTCCTCTTATCTTTCCCAGATCCACCGGCCAACAAATCAGCCGACATCCAGGCGGGAGTTAGCACCATTCTTCAAAAGCAAGTGTTCAGCAAGCCCAAAAAACGGTTGCTGTGGCGTCACAGGGCCCGGCCCTCAGCCACTCTCGATAAGGTAGCGTATTCAGTTTGTCTGGAATCTTAGGATTTTGTGGGGTTTTGTCAAGTAAACGGAGACCCTGAATCTCTCATTTCCAACCTTGGCGATCATGGCGTCATCGCGGTTCAATCGCCTTTTCCCACAAAAGATTCACTCCCAATCAACAAACATCAAGGCGCCGTAATCCCCTTCCGAATCCCCGCCAGCGGCGCCTTATCATCAAAACTAATCCGCCCATCGCTGTAAACAACCCCCAGCGATTTCCAAAGATCATTCAAATCGACATGGCCAGGCTTCGCCCCAAATTGATCATGCAATTCCTTAAACACCATCGTTCCGGTCCCCTTGTCATACGCTGAAAGCAGCTTATCGATGCTCCAGTCCCCCGACCCATCCCCGCCCGCATCCAACACCGCCTTCGCCGCGTCGCGCACTGATTTCTGATTCCCCGTCCGCTGCCGCACCCCAACATCCGCCATCAGCCAGAACAAACTTCCACCCCAGTACGTTCTCCCCCACGATTGCGATCCATCCAGCCCACCGTCGCCAGGCCCGGGAAGTCCTTGCGGCAGCCCCTCCACCAAATCCTTCCAGAACCGCTCCTCGGTAATCTGCCCTATCCGCACCCGTGCCACCGGCTCCAGATAATCCGCCATCCCTTCGCTCATCCACGTGTAATCGCCATCAAGCTGGGGCTGGGAAAGGTGAAACATTTCGTGGGTCAACATCCAATCATCCGACAAATCCGCCCCTGTTGTTTCCGGCCCGATGCGAATCGTGATTCGGTTGCCGTTGGATTCCTGGCCATTTTGAACCGAACCTCGCGGCGCGGGTGAAACGATGATCGAAACATGCTTCACCGGATAATGTCCGTAAAACCCAGTCAGCGCCGTGATGGCCCGTTGCGTCCATTTCGTCAGCTCATCGTTTGAAACCGCAAGAGGCCGTGCCGTCGAAAGCTCGACATCTCCCCCTTGCGCTCTAAGGGACGTGGTAAATCCGCCACTGTTCCGGACAGGTGAAACCGCGGCGCAACCGCTCACCGCGGCCAGCATCATTGCCCGCAACAGCAACCTGCCGACAGATAGACCGCCGCGCCCGTCAGAACGCTTTTGCATGGCTTGCATTATATGCGGCCAAAATTGGCCCGCGTCGCCGAATCGGAAAACTTCATTCAATCCCATTGGAATAACGCAATCGAAGGCCGGGTTTATTAGCGTAGATTGTATTTCCTTGCCTGTGATATAAGTCAATTGGGTGAAGCTGTCCTGACCATGACAGCACGCGTTTTTCCGCAAGTGCGGCAACGGGCGTCATCCATATCGCTCTGGTCAACCTAAGGAGAAGCACATGAATCGCACGAGCAAACTGCTCACAACGTCCGCTGGTCTTTTCGCTGCCGCGATGACCGGTCTGATGTCTGGGTGTCAACATTCGTCGAGTTCCGACGCCGCTGGAACATCGGTCCAGTCGATGGATATGGATAAGCATGCCTGCAAGGGCCAAAACGCCTGCAAGGGCCACGGCGGCTGCAAGGGCACTGCCAACGCCTGCAAGGGGCAGAATTCCTGCAAGGGCCAGGGCGGCTGCAACACCATCAATCCCCCAGCACCTCAGTAATAGAAGTAAATTCAAATCGGCGGAAATTGCCGGTGCAAGGATTCGCGCAAGCGCCCGCCAGTATCGGGGCGCTTGCGCTTGTTTTTTTCGGATGGATCTTTCCCAGACAAAGTGGATCGCGTTGCGGTCGCTTATTCCGAAGCTGCCAACGGCAAATGGGCGCCCGGTTCGGATCGCGTCAAATCTTCCCAAATCACCAAAGCCACCCCGCCGAAAGCAATCAGCCGCTCGTGCCTCCCAACCAGCGCGTTGATGGTCGGCTCGCGAAGAACGGTAGTCCCGTTTCTATCAATTTGCTCGCGGCGAAGGACGACCACTTGTTCCCAAGTGCTCCGCGGATGAAAAGGCAGCGCCGTGGACGCGGGGTATTTCACCAGCGCTGCGGCCGGGCAAACGCCCGGTTTGCCATAGATGGGGTAGACGTGAACCCCCTCGCGCAGTGGCTGCCACGGAAGTTCGATCAAATTCACCGAATCGAACAAACTCGCCAGAGCGATCGATTGCCGGGAGAGATTTTCAGATTCACGAGCACGCTTGGCTTCCTGCATCGGGCTACTCCACAATCCGCGGTTTAATCCGGCGACCATGGGGTCGGCCGGATTACGGTTCCATTCCGTAGACCAGTACCTTGAAACTATTAAGGTCTGTTCTGGATTTGGCGTTGGAAAGATAAATGCGATGCGTTTTTGCATCGACCGTCATCGTTCGAGCGCCGCGCTCCGTGGGAAGTGTTTGGATTACATTGAGATTATCACCCTCCAGCTTCGCGATCGTGACGGTCCCCGATCCACCAGCCGACACAAAGAACAGCCCCGTTCCAGGATCAACGCCGCACGCGTCAACCCCTTGCCCGCACGGAATGCTCGCAACAATTTTTCCGTTGGTGCTGTCCATCATGATCGCCTTTTCGTTCCCGCAGCCAATGAACAGGCGATGCAGATCGGGCTTGATCACCAATCCGCTCGGTCCTTCGCCCCCTTCAATGGGCCAGGTCGCAACAACCTGGTGCGTTTTGGCGTCGATCACCGCGACGGTGCTCTTGTCCTCAATATTGACATAAATCCGCCCAGCATCCGGATCACAAACACCGGTCTCGGGTTTGCCATCCAGCGGAATGGTCGCAACAACCTTGCCGGTCTTGGCTTCAAAAACGGTCGCGGATTTTCCACGGCCGTTGAACGTATAGACCTCACCAGCAGCGGGGTCATAACAGATCGCGTCGGGGTTCCCGCCCGTGGGAACCTTCATCGCGGTCTTGAGGGTTTCCAGATCGACAATGCTGGCTTTGTTTTCCTGGCCATTGCTGGAAAACCCGCGCTTGAGGTCGGGCACCGAAACAAAGCCGTGAACGCCGGGAGTATCGAGAATTTCCCCGACAATTTTGTCCGCATCCAGATCAATCACGACAATCTTGGTGCCGTGCGTAACGTACAAGCGCCGCCCCACCGCGTCCGCGAAAAGATAATCCCATCCGCTGCCGCCGCCGATCGGAATCTCCTTGATGAATTTGTATTGCGTATCCGCTTTCGAAGGCGCGGCAGCCAATGACATCGCGCCGAACATAGCGACTAGAAAAGCCAGGCAAGATTGAGCTTTCATATTTCCTTCCACGAAATGAGGTGAACTCGTCGTTCCGCTTCGACGAATCAGTCTGTGCCACCAGATGTTTTGTCAAATTTGTTCGACAAACCATCCGATTCCAGGGCCTAAAGAATTTTCGATAATAGAATCCGATAGATGGTGGTTTGATGATTCCTTCATGAAAAGGAAGGACGCCACCTTTGCAGTTTAATGTAGATTGCAGATCGATGGCGGGCGCCCAAATTGGTTGGGCATTTCTGTTGTGCGGCCCTCTCCATCCAGCTAAATTGCGGTGGTAATGATTTCCCTTGTCGGCGGCGGACCGAAAAACAATTGGTTATGGCTTTTGCTGCCGCTTTCCCTATTCGGCTGTAAAGCGCCTCCCCAGACAGACGTATCGGCCGATGCCGCCCGCCTGACCGGGGTCAGCGGCGCCATTGTGTTTCATGACACGCTTGCGCCCGGTCCGGCAACCGCGCCATCGATCGCCACCCTTTCGCAGGAACAATCAATTCGCCTGGCGCTCGAAAATGATCCGCGAATTCAGTCCGCGCTGGGTCGCGTCCGCGGCGCCGAGGCCGATGCAAAGCAGGCCCGCCACCTCGCTAACCCAGTTATCAGTGTGGATGTCCGAGCCCCGCAAAACGGTCCGCCCACCGCAATTGAAACCGCACTTTCCGAAGATTTAATTTCACTTTTGTCCAAACCCGCGCAGATCAGCGCGGCCGACGATCGCCTGCGCGCCGCCGCCGCCGATGCCTTGACCACGGTGCTGGATGTCATCGCCGAAGTACAGAACGCCTACACATCGATCCAATCGATTGACGCCGAAGTGGCTTACATTCAAGAGCAGGAGGCAATCATCTCCCGCATGCGCGATCTGGCCCAGCAGCGGCTTACCGCTGGTGAAGCCACCCGCCTGGATGTCCTTACGCTGGCCGCCCAGCGAGCCCAGCTTGTGGTCGCAATGTCCGACCTGCGGTTGCAGCGCGTCGAGCAGCGCCTCATCCTCGCCCGCCTCATCGGCCAGCCACGCGGCGCGGCCGATTGGCAGTTGGATCCCTGGCGGGAGCCGCTCGCGCTTCAAAGCGAGGAATCGGCATGGATCGACGCCGCCCTGATCAATCGACCGGAAATTCAATCGCGCTCCTGGGAACTGGCGGCGCTGGGCAGCGACCGCGATGTGGCGGATTTCGCCCCCCTCAACGGCGCCACGATCGGCGCCCATGCCGAACATGATCCTGTGTGGCGCGTCGGCCCGACGCTCAGCACCCCCGTTCCCATCTTTGACTTCGGCCAGGATACCCGCGGCAAGGCCCGAGCGCTCGTTTTTGCCGCCCGCCAGGATCTCGCCCAACAAAAACTCATGGTGATCGAGGAAGTTCGCCGCGCCTATGCAACCTACAAAGCCACCCTTGAAGAACTGACCACCGCGCGAAATGATCTAATCCCACTACAGGAACAGCAGCACCAGCAGGCTGAACTCGCCTATCAGAGCGGCGATACCGATCTGGCCACATTGCTCCTTGCGGAAAACGAACTGCGCTCAACCCGCGCCACCATGGTTGGGCTGCAGCAAAAAGTGGCTGGCGCTCTGGTGCGATTGCAGCGGGCCGCCGGCGGTAGCGCCGTGGCGGCGCGGGTGCCGACAACCCTGCCCGCCGCGGCAACCGAGCCGGCTGCTACTCGTCCAGATTCAGGATTACTCCAATGAAGAAGCATATTCCCCTCATCATCATCGCATCTGTCGTCGGCCTGATCGTCGTGGGGTGGATTCTGCATTTTCACTCGTCTCTGATTGCGCCGATGCTTCCAGAGCGCGGCAGGAAAATCTTGGCATATCTCGCCGAAGCGCCGCCCCCGGCACAGGTTGATGAAGAGCCGGACAACTCAAAAAATCAAATCCCGGTGCATACCGCGCATGTCACCCGCGCAACCTTGCATGGCTATATCCCCGACGGGTTCGGCACAATCGCCCCGCGCCCCGCGCGCAACGGCGAAATGGCCGGCAGCGCCTCCATTGCCTCGCCGGTGGTTGGAGTGGTGTCACAGGTGCTTTGCGAAATTGGCCAAAAGGTCAACAAGGGAGATCCGCTCATTCAACTGGATGATCGGCTCGCCAAGGCCGCCGAAGACCAGGCCGCCGCCGCGCTGGCCCAGACCAATGCCGCACTGGAAAACCTCAAGGCCTCTCGTCCTCAACAATTGGAAATTGCCCAGCTCAATCTCGATAAATCCCACGCCGCCCTCGACTTCGCTCAAAAAAATTATGCCCGCTTGCAACAGCTTGCCTCCCAGCAGGGAACCTCCAGCAAGAGCGTTGAACAGGCCGCCCTGGATCTGGCCTCAGCTCAGAATGATCTCTCCGTCAACCAGAAACAATTGGCGCTGCTTCAATCCTCTAATTCCGGCGGCGCCTTCGTGGAGGATATGGCCAAGGTAACCTCGGCTCAGGCCGCGCTGGCCGCCGCAAAAACCCAGCGGGAGATGATGCGCATCGTCGCGCCCATCGAAGGCACCGTAATTCAACTGAATGTGAATCCGGGCGAAGGCGTCGATCCCACCAAGACGCTGTTACAGGTGGTTGCGATGGACCGCCTCATGGTCGATGTCGACGTGCCCGCCGAGCAACTGCCTTCGTTGTCGGTGGGTCTTCCGGTCATTGTCGTTCCGACCACTCCGATCAGCGCGACGGATTCGTCCCCGGATCAATTGGCGCCGATCGGAAAAGTGACCACCATCAGCCCCGATGTGAATCCTAAAACCGGCGCCGTTCAGGTCAATATCGATCTGGCGCCAGGCCCGATGGTCCGGCCCGGCATGCATGTGCGCGTTCGAATCGTCGCGGCCGAACACAAGGATATATTGGTCGTTCCGCGTGAAGCGGTCGTCACGGATGACAATAACGCCAGCGTAATCTCCGTGGTCGAGGGCGATCAGGCGACGGCCAAGACCGTTCATGTGGGCCTGATCGAAAACGGAATGATTGAGATCGCCGCCGACGGACTCAAGGAAGGCGACACCGTCGTCACCGCCGGCGCTTACGGCCTGCCCCAGGCCACGCGAGTCAAAGTCATCGACTGAACCAGGACATTGGTCCACCTGAAATATCTTCACGAGCTAAGCATTCATGGCTACTTCGATCGTTGGAAAATTCGCCACGCATCACTGGAAAGGCATCTTTTTCATTGCCATTGGTCTGTGTCTGGCCGGGGGGTACGCGGCTTCTTCCATGCCTTCCAGCGTTTTTCCGCAAACCAACTTTCCCCGCGTCGTGGTGCTCGTCGATAACGGTGAGATGCCCGCCGACGAGATGATGGCAACCATCACCCGCCCCATCGAAGAAGCGATGAAGGATGTCCCCGGAACGGTGAAGATCAGGTCCAAAACCGGCAGGGGTGCTTCCGAAATCAACGTGTTTTTCACCTGGCAGGTGGACATGGAGCAATCGCTCCTGCAGGTCATGAGCCGCCTCGCGCAGGTGCGAAACACCCTTCCCTCCACCGTGAGCGCCCGTGCCTTCCGTCTTACGTTTTCCGTCTTCCCGGTGACCGGCATCAGCCTCACCAGTGAAGGACGCCAGCATGATCTTTCCAAGCTCTGGGAGACGGCCCAGTACACCATCAAGCCCAAGCTATTGCGCACGCCGGGAGTCGCTCGCGTCGATTTGGTCGGTGGACGAGCGCCCGAATATCACGTCGTTGCCGACCCGCTGCGGCTGACCGCGCAGGGCCTCAGCCTGTTGCAGGTCATCGATTCCCTCAACAAAAACAATCTCGTCGCCTCAGCCGGTCTGCATGAAGAGAAGGACACCCTTTTCCTTACCCTGGTTGATGGCCGCGTGCATGGCATTGATGACATCCTGAATCTCGTTGTGGGAATGGCGCAGGATCATCCCGTGCGCGTCGGCGATTTCGCCAGGGTCACGCTGGGCGAGGAGCCCGCCAACATCATCGTAACCGCCGACGGCGCCGAATCGGTGCTCATCATGGTGCGCAGCCAGCCGGATGGCAGCACCTTGGAAATTGTGGATACGCTCAAGGCCGAATTGACGGCGCTTGAAAAAGACCTGCCGCCGGACATGAAGCTTTCCTTCTTCTACGATCAATCCATCCTCGTTCGCGATTCCGTCCGCAGCGTGTGGGAAGCGATCATCTTCGGCCTCATCCTTTCCGTCCTGATTCTCTTCCTGTTCCTCAAGGATCTGGGCTCGACGCTGGTTGCCATCGTCGTCATTCCCGTAACCGTTCTGGTCACGCTTCTGGCAATGAAGATGACCGGCCTCAGCTTTAACCTGATGACCCTCGGCGGAATCGCCTCCGCCATCGGCCTGGTCATTGACGATGCCATCGTGGTGGTGGAAGCCATTCATACCAAGATGGCGACCGGCATGCCCAAATTGGAAGCCGTGCATTCGGCGGTCGCCGAAATTCTGCTGCCGCTCACCGGCTCCACCCTTACTCCCGTTGTTGTGTTTGTGCCGCTTGCTTTTCTCGATGGCTTGCCAGGTGTTTTCTTCCGCGCTCTGGCAACGACCATGACCGTTTCGCTCCTGACGTCACTTGTCCTGGCTGTAACACTCACGCCTTCGCTGGCCGGCTGGATTATCAAGGTGAAGGTGAAGGCGGGCGGCCACGATATCGAGGAAGGCGGATTCATCCTCCGCCGCGTTCTGAAGATTTATGAATTCGCCGTCCGCACCGCGTTGCGCCATCGCTGGGTGACCGCCGGATTCTGCCTGCTTCTTGTGCTTGGGGGAATCGATCTTTATTTCCGGCTCAAGACCGATCTTCTCCCTGAATTGGAAGAGCGCGGGTTTGTGCTCGACTACAAGGCTGCGCCGGGCACCAGTCTGACTGAAACCAATCGCGAGCTTCTGGAAATTGAAAAGTTGCTGAAGGAAACACCCGAAGTTGAAAGCTACTCCAGGCGCACGGGCATTTCGCTCGGATTGGAAATAACCGAACCCAATGCGGGCGACTTTCTCGTGAAGCTGCACTCGGATTCCAAGCGCAGCACCGAAGACGTCATGGCGGATCTTCGCGAGCAGTTCAAGCAGGTCCAGCCTCAGGTTGATACGGATTTGCACGGCATGCTTGGCGATCTGATCGGAGATCTGGTCTCTTCCTCAAAACCGATCGAGATCAAAATCTACTCGACCGACATGGATTTTCTGAAGCAAACCGCGCCGGCAATCCAAGCCCAGATTGACGAAATAAAGGGCGTTGCCGACTCAAACAATGGATTGATCATTGCCGGACCGTCTCTCACATTCCACGTCAGGTCGGCTGACGCGCAGCGTTACGGATTGAGCGCCAGTGATATCGCCGACGCGGTGGAAAGCGCCAAGCTCGGTCGCGTGGCTTCATCCGTCCTGGAGGGTGATCGAGTCATCAATATTCGCGTGGTGATGGACCCCGCGCACATCAGCACCATCGAGACGCTTAGCAATCTCCCGCTGCGAACGCCTGACGGCCAGATCGTGCGGCTCAACCAGGTTGCCGACGTGAAAGAGGACCCCGGCCAGTTGGAATTGTGGCGCGAGGATCTCCGGCAATATGTGGCTGTGACCGGCGAACTCCAGCAGCGCGATCTGGGCAGCACCATGGGAGAAATCATCGCCAAGCTCGGACACGATCAGCGAATTCCCCAAAACGTAGTGGAATACGGCGGACGTTATGAACAGCAGCAGCATGACCAGCACAATCTGATGGTGGTGCTGGTGATGGCCATTCTTCTGGTCTTCACCGTGCTGCTTCTGGAATTTCGATCATTTCTTCAGCCGTTGGCGATTGTCATCGGCGCCGTGCTTTCGCTTCTTGGAACCGTCGCGGCACTTTGGATGTCGGGAACATCGCTTAACATTATTTCCAGTCTGGGCGCAATCATCGGCGTGGGCATTGTCGCCAAGAACGGCATTTTGATGCTCGACTATGTCGATACGCTGCGCGCTACGGGCCTTAGCCTGGAAGAGGCGCTGGTTCAATCGGGCCGGCGGCGCTTGCGGCCGGTGCTGATGACCTCCATGGCGGCCGCGCTGGGCATGCTGCCGCTGGCGCACGGAATAGGTTCCGGCGCCGACATGCTTCGCCCGCTGGCAATCGCGGTAATTGGCGCACTGTGTGTTTCGGTGCTGTTGTCATTGGTCGCAACGCCGGTCGTTTATTATTTGATGATGAGCTTTGTGCCGGGCAATGCCAACGCCATTTCCGCCTCGCGCCCATCGCCCATGGCTGAATAACCGCTTCAATCGTGCAATACCCATATCGCGCATGCGCGCCATCACCGCGATGGCAACCGTAATTTTTTTCTTGACACTAATAAGAAGATGACATTATGCTGCCCCCAAATCGGATCGAGGAATCCTTTCTGCTGTATATCCAAGTGTCCGTTCAGTTCCTTGAGGCGCGACTTTAGGCGTGCCCGAAATTCAAAAATCCGGCGTGGGGCGAAGCGCGCATTCGCTTGCCCTGATATGTAACTGCGGTGACTGCCGGTGGCGTTTTTTTCTGCCAGCGGGATCGTAGGAAGCATCGGAATTTCTTCTTTTGTAAAGTTTTGCCTTCGAACAGCTTATGGGTTTCGATTGAAGCCCCTGTTTCAGGCATGGTACCAAGTAGGGAGCGAGTCCAATGAAACGAGTTCTCGTCATGTTGATCGCGGTGTTATCGATGACAAGTTTTGCCCAGGCAGCCAAGCCGGTGTCGTTGTTCAACGGCAAGACGCTGGCTGGGTGGGTGCAGGTGCCGGCCAATTCCTGGAAGGTTACCAATGGCGTAATGGCCAGCACGGGCGCCAAGCGCGGAGAAATTTATACCGTCGGAAACTATTCGCATTACCGTCTCTTATTTACCGTGAGGCATGTTGCTGGCGGCCACTACGCGTCGGCCTTGGTTTTCGGCTTCCCGCCGCCACCATTGAAGGATGCGCTGGGCGCGGTGCAGTTTGGGTTGCCCAATGGTTATCACTGGGATTACCGTCCCGGGCACAATAACTCTGGAAGCAAATTTTTCACCGTCGTCAAGAATCCGGGCTTCTCCAAGTCGGTGTTCAGCCGCGTGGAAATTCTCGTCAATGCGTCTACGGGCATTGCCCGCATGGCGGTGGCGCAGCCGGTTGGAACCAAGGCCGTGGAAGTTCTGGACTTCCGGGATCCAACCGCCGGTCGGACTGGGCCCATCGCGTTCCAGATTCACCAATCCGGAACGTTTGATGAATACAAGGACGTTAGCGTTGAGGTGAATCCGACGGGTGGATTGGTGACGACAACGAAACCGCAGTAACAGGCGCGGTGAATTTATCCCAATTGAGTGAAGGGCGAGCCCCAAAAGGCTCGCCCTTTTCTTTCCGGATTTTACGTTCCTGATATTCATGCTCCTATTGCCCGCCACGTTTGGCATCAAGCGCTTCCCATCGATCATAGAGTTTGGCGACGACCGATTGTGCCTCAGCGACTTCGCGGCTGACCTGGGCGAGCCTGGTGTAATCGGCCATTACGGCCGAATCGCTCAGAAGTTGCTGGCTTGATTCCAGGTGGGCTTCAGCGGTTATGATTTTTTCTTCGATCGCATCCCATTCCCGCTGCTCCATGTAGCTTAGTTTTTTTGGTTTTTCCCTGGCTGGCTGCGAAACCGGCTTCCCTGTGGGTTTCGCGCCCGGCTTTTTGCGAGATTCGTCGCGGGCGCGCTCGTACTGGGAAAGATCGGCGTAAAGCTGGGCGCTGCCGGCGCCGTCCAGGCCCAGAAGATCCGTTGAAAGCGTATCGAGCATGTAGCGATCGTGTGTGACCAGGACCAGCGCGCCGGGGAAATCGGAAAGACTTTCTTCCAACACCTCCAGCGAGGCGATATCCAGGTCATTGGTGGGCTCATCCAGAATCAGCAGATCGGCGGGTTGCAGCATCATGCGGGCGATGAGGATGCGGGCCTGCTCGCCGCCGGAGAGGCCGTTGACCGGCATTTCCAATTGTTCCGTTCGGAAGAGAAAACGCTTTGCCCAGGAGGAAATGTGCATCGATTCACCGCGGAAGAATACATTTTCACTGCCGGGTGAGAGCGCGTGGCTCAGGGTTTGAGTTTTATCGAGCTGCTGGCGGGCCTGATCGAACAGGACGACTTTCAGCCCGTCGGCGCGGCGGATGCTGCCGCTGTCGGGCTCGATCTGGCCCGCGATTAATTTGATGAGCGTTGTCTTGCCGCTTCCGTTGGGTCCGACGAGGCCCAGCTTCATTCCTGGCGCGAGAACGAATCCCACGTCTTTGAAGAGTTGGCGTCCGCCGAGTGTTTTGCTGATCTTGTCGGCAACGAGCAACTTGCGGGTCTGCCGGTTGGTGCCGACGAAATCAACCGTGGTGGTCTGTCCCGCGGCATTGCGGGTGCGCAAATCGGACAGCTCGCCGATGAGGCGATTGGCTTCCTGAATGCGGCCCTTGGCCTTGGTGGTGCGGGCCTTGGCGCCGCGCTTGAGCCATTCAATCTCTCGCCGCACGCGCCCGGCGATTGATTGTTCCAGGCTTGCCTGGGCGGCAAGGTATTCTTCCTTCTTTTGCAGAAAATCGCTGTAATGGCTGTCGATGCTGAGATAGCCATCAGCATAAGCGCCGTTCAGCTCGACGGTGCGATTGGTCACGTTCTCCAGAAAATAGCGATCGTGGCTCACGACCAGGAAGCCGAACTGCGCGTTCTTCAGCAGTTTTTCCAACCAGAGAATTCCTTCCAGATCGAGATGGTTGGTCGGCTCATCGAGCAGTAGGACATCGGGATTGCGAATAAGCTGACAGGCGATGGCCAGCCGTTTCTTCCAGCCGCCGGAAAGGGAATCGACGGCCTGATGGAAATTTTCGAAACCAACCCGTCCGAGAAGAATGGCGATCTGCGTATCGCGATCGTGTTCTTCAAGGTGCGGATCGCTCACCATGGCAACCATCGCGGACATCACCGTTGCGCCGGCGACAAACGAATCTTCCTGGGAAACGTAACCCAGCGTCAGATTGCGGCGGAAGGTGAGGTTGCCGGCATCGGGCTGCTCGATGCCGGCCAGGATTTTGAGCAGCGTGGATTTACCGGAACCGTTGGGGCCGATCAGGCCGGTCTTCTCGACATCATCGAACGAGATCGAGATGCCGTTGAAGAGCTGATGGCGCCCAAACGATTTGGTGAGCGAATCACAGCGAAAAAGAAAAGCCATGCGAACAACCAGAAAAAAGATGGTTCAGGCAACAATAGAAAAGCGACGAAGGCCGTAGAAATTATAGCCGCGCCAACATTTCAGCCATGAGCGGCCCCAGATCGCGCCCCATTCCTTCGCCGACGCCGGCCATTCGTACCATGCCAGCCTGCAAAACGGTCTTGGCCTCGGCGGTGCGGCCAAGCTGCAATAGCGCCTGGGCCCGAATGTGATAGCTCGCCAGATGAGCCGGCGCATTTTCATTGGCAAACTTCAGGTGCTCGGCCGATTCTTCCAGGGCAGCGGGATCGTCGGCGGTTTCGAATAACTTTTTGCCCAGCGCAAAATGGCTCAGTGGATCAGCAGGATCCAGGGCGACAAGCTTGCGAAGCGTGGGCAGGTCCAAGGCCATAGTTGCCGTTCTTTCTTTTGCATGCTCAGTTTCAGTATAGAGCGTATGCGGCATATTTGCTGGAGCTTGCGAGGTCGATAGACTCATCAGCCGGTTAAACATCTCCCATGAATGGACAATCCATGAATCCAACGTTGACCAATCGCGTCGCTCTTGTCACTGGCGCTTCTCGCGGGCTGGGCGCGGCGATCGCGCTGAAGCTTGGGGAGTGCGGCGCCAAGGTCGCGGTGAATTATTTTGGAAG
Organism: Planctomycetota bacterium; assembly: GCA_030775485.1. Taxonomy (GTDB): domain Bacteria; phylum Planctomycetota; class Phycisphaerae; order Tepidisphaerales; family Tepidisphaeraceae; genus JALYJB01. Next base: position 71,937 of record JALYJB010000013.1, read on the forward strand.
CGCGGAGTTGGCGGTGGGCGTTGCCGGGAAAATTCGCGGCCTGGGCGGGCAGGCGGAGGCGTTTGGCGCCGATGTCCGCGATGAGGCGCAGGTCAAGCAGCTTGTCGCAGCGGTGCAGAAGCGCTTTGGGCTGATTGATATCCTGGTGATGAACGCCACCGGGCCGCAGCCGCTGTTGAAGATTGAGGAATTGAACTGGCGTGCGTGTCTGGATCAACTGGAATTTTTCGTCAAGAGTCCGGTGCTGCTGGTGCAGGAAGTGGTTAGGCAGATGAAGGAGCGGCGCTACGGGCGCATCATTCACATTGCTTCGGAAGTTTTTGAAAAGGGATTTCCGGAGTTCTCCAATTATGTGTCGGCCAAGGGGGCGCAGCTGGGGCTGATGCGATCGTGGGCGATGGAACTGGCGCCGTGGCAGATCACGGTGAACGCTGTTTCGCCCGGCTGGATTCCCACCGAGCGGCATGTGAATGATCCGCAGGAGGCGAAGGATGCGTACGCGGCGGGCGTGCCGATGAAGCGCATGGGCGTGCCGGCGGATGTGGCTGAGGCGGTTGCGTTTCTGGCGTCGGACGGCGCGAATTTCATTACGGGGCAGAAGTTGGCGGTGAATGGCGGGCATAGTCTGGAATGAAAGCCGCGGGTTATGGCGGCGTATCGATGCTGGGATCAAACCTTGAATACGCATGAGAGAGCAGCGGGAGAATTCCCAGGGTGACCGCGCAGAGCGCGACCCAGGCGAAGACACCGAAGACCGGCCAGGATTTTCCGCCCAGAATGTAGCCGATGGTCCCGAAGACCGAGGCGACGGTGGCGGCGACAACCAGCAAGATAAACTTGCAGAGGAAGACGACCATTTGGCGGCCGAAGAGTTGCATATCACCGGCAATGAGGCCGGCGGCGCGCAGCGGGAACATCAGAAAAAGCAGATTTTCGATTGCGACCAAAAGCACATTGAAGGGAACGGCAAAAGCCGCGGCGGGAACAACGATGATTGCTGCGCCTCGAATGGAAGTCGCCACCGCGATGAGGAGCAGGGCCTGAACGGCGGTGAGGACGAGCACGGGCGCGACCAGCTCCCCCGCCGCGACGGCGAGCGGACTGATGGGAAGCGAGCGGAGAAAATCGAGCCGATCGAGCTCATCGCGGAAATCAAACTTCAACATTGAAACAACGACGACATTGACCCAGACGATCAACCCCACGAAGGGACCGAGCGAAGATGCGACTTCTCCGCGGTTTTCCCAGATCATGGCCCCGGCGCTGAAGACGATGATACCGATGAGCAGAAGCAGGCCGCGCGAGCTGCGAATGGCCGTGGTAAGTTGGCGCCAGGCGATAGGGCCGACACCGGCCAGGAATGGCAACGAGGGAACGCGCAGCTTGGTTCCCCCGCTGCTGCCCATGGCCATGACGCCGCCGGTGCGGCGAAAGCGCTGTTGGCGCTCATAGCGGCGCTGGCTCACCGTTGCGGCGGTTTCGAGATAGTTGGAATCGAGGCCGATGACGGTGGCGAAGAGGAGCAGATCGATCGCCAGGGCGGTTGTGCCCCAGATCGCCAGACTTTGCGCGGTGGAGGCGATCAATGTCCGCGCGAAAACATCGAACGGCGCGAGAAGGATTTTGCCGGCGAGCGTTGCGTGGACTTGCCGCATAAGTTCGACGGGGCCTTCGCGCATGGCAACAGCCAGGCGGGGAAGCACCGCAATGGCGACGACCGCCAACACGAGGATGACGGCCCCCCGCCGCGCGGCGCTGTAGAGGCGCTCGCCGAGCGTTTGGCCGATCATCATGACGGTCATGGCGAAAAGCTGCATGAACTGCACAGTGAGCCAGATTCCCACAATGCAGGCGAGCCACCAACTGCAATATTTCAGCAGAATGAAAGTGAAGACGATGGCGGTGAAAATGGTGCCCAGCGCGGTCTTGCCGATTTTGTAGGTCAGGAGTTGGCGGCGGGTGAAGGGGCCGGGGAAGAGGAAATCAACTTCGGCGGCGGTGAAGGCGACGGCGGTTTCACCGATGGAGGCGAAGAGATTTCCGATGCAAAATCCTAGAATGGAAAACGGCGCGACGGTGAGGATGCGCTGGGGATCGGCGCGCGGGGTTTTGATGGCGAGGAAGATGGATGGACCGAGCCAGAGGCAGAGGACGACAATGCCGAGAAGAAGGAAGACGGCGCCGCGCGGGGTGCGGACGCCGCTGAGCATTCGGCGGAATTTGCCGCGGAAATGCATCTTCATCAGCATCCGAAGGGCTTGCGGCATGGAACCTCAAAAAAACCAAATGCGGCTAAAGGGTGTCTTTACTTTGCCTGCAACTGCCCGGGATTGCCTTCGGTTGCCTTGAAGAACATTTCTTCGAGTGACGCATCGTTGACGGTGGCGAAGGCGGCGCGGGCATCTTCCACCCTGCCGAAGAAAAGCCGGCGGCCATGGTGAAGGATGAGCAGATGGGTGCACAAATCCTGCACGAGGGCGAGCAGATGCGAGCTGACAACAATGGCGGCGCCCTCGGCGGCGCGCTGGCGGACGGATTCTTTCATGGTGCGGATGCCGTGGGGATCGAGGCCGGTGAGCGGCTCATCAAACAGAATGGCTTTGGGGCGATGCAGATAGGCGCAGCAGATGGCGACCTTCTGGCGCATGCCGCGCGAGAGTTCCTGGGCGAGGGCATCGCGCTTGGGGGTGAGTTCGAATTGGTCGAGCAGCGTGTTGGCATCGGCCTCAAAGTTTTCGACGCGATAGGCGGAGGCGATGAACTGGAGGTGCTCCCAGACGCTGAGGGCATCGAAGAGCTTGGGATCATCCGGCACATAGGCCAGCATGCGCTTGGCGGCGACGGCATCGGTGGCGACATCGTGGCCGCAGACGGAAAGCTGCCCGGAGGTTGGCGGAATGACACCGGCGATGGCGCGCATGGTGGTGGTTTTCCCCGCGCCGTTGGGGCCGAGGAGGCCGAGGACCTGGCCGGGCTGGACATCAAAGCTGAGGCCCTCGACGGCGACGGTCTGGCGATAGGCTTTGTGAAATTCCGTGACCTGAATCAAGTGAGTCTCCTGGGCGGCGATCATGCATGAAGAAATTGGGAATGCAATTGGGGCAGAGGTGGGGCTTTTGCAGCAGTGGTTAAGGCGGCAATCATCCCTTTAGGGTTGTTTTCGTAGCCTGAGCAGGGGTTGAGGCTTTGAAATGCCCCACAATGCCCCAATCGCACACCGGGAGGGGTTGTGGGGCATTTATCTGTTTTTTGTGATTGCCGGGCAGAGCAATGGCATATGTTCACCTCGTTACGCCACGGTTTTTGCCTAATCGCAGGCGCAAAACCGGCACCGAATTACCAAGCGGGAATATACACTAACTTATGTTAGGAGTCAACAAAAATATCGGGGGGATTGGTGATTTTTTTTTGCAAAACAACGGGGCGTCCCATAACGGCGCAAGAATATGTTGCTGCGGTGTTTATGATTTGACGGTATTGGCGGTTCGGTAATAGAATCTTGCCAATCTTGTTGAATCCACATTGCTGTTCTGGAAGTTGTTGTCTGGCGCTGCGGTACCGCACCCCTAATCTGTAAGGAGAAAACCATGAGTTTAATTTCTGAGTTTAAAGAGTTTGCGATGAAGGGGAGCGTGGTGGATCTGGCGGTGGGCGTGGTAATTGGCGGAGCTTTTGGGAAGATCATTACGTCGCTGGTGAACGATGTGATTATGCCGCCGATTGGGGTGATTACGGGGGGGATTGATTTCACGAATTTGAAATTGATTATCAAGCATGGTGTTGCGGCGACAGCGACGACGAAGGAAGTGCCGGACGTGACGATTAATTACGGGAACTTCATTAATAACGCGGTGGATTTCATCATTGTGGCGGCGGCGATTTTCCTGGTGATTAAGCTTATGAATTCGGCGAAGCGGAAGCCGGTGCCGGTGGTGGTTGCGCCGACGGTGGTGCCGACGAAGGAGGAGATTTTGCTTACGGAGATTCGGGATACGCTGCGGGCTCGGCCTGCTTGAGAATTTTTTGATTCAATTAAATTCGAGAGGCTGGGAGTTTTCTTTTAGTGATTCCCGGCTTCTTGTGTTTTTGTGGCTGCTTGTGGTTTTGGAAGGTTTTTTTACCGCAGAGACCGCGGAGCGGCCGATTACTTCGGGCTAGCGAGCCGCGTTCATTGGCTATACAAACCCTTTGGTGACAACGCCTGATTTATTGAATCCCGGGCAGCCGCGCGCTTCCGTTTGGGGGTGGGTTGCGCGGCGGCCGATGCTGGTGGCGGCCTGCATTTATCTGGTGGTGAATTGCATTCGGTTCATGCTCATTCGGGATTCTTCGGAGTGGGATTCGGTTTTTGTGTTGGCGGCGAAGCGGCTGCGGGCGGGGCTGGATATTTATCAGCTGGTGACGGAGTCGCAGGACCATGCGTACAGCTATCCGCCGTTTCAGGCGATGCTGGCGATTCCGTTTACGTTTTTGCCGCGATTTGTGGGGCGGTTTGTGTGGTATGTGATCTCAGCGTTTTGCCTGGTGCTTTTGTGGCGGTGGAGTTGGCGGGTTAGTGGCGGGGAGAAACTTGAGGGGCGGGCCAAGCCGGATGGGCGGGAATATCTCATTTGCATTCTGGGGCTTCTGTGCGGGATGCGCTTTGTGCAGGATAATCTGGATCATCAGCAGACGGATCTGGTGATTGGGGCACTGGTGATTGGCGGATGCCTGGCGTGGCAGATGGGGCGCGACTGGGTGGCGGCGACTTGCTGGGGTTTGGGGGCGGCGATGAAGGGGCCGCCGCTTTTGTTTGCGGTGTATCTGGCGTGGCGCGGTCGCTGGGGGGCGGCGGTGTGGATGGTGGCGCTGGCGGTGGGCGTGAATCTGCTGCCGGATTTGGTGCATGCGGCACCGCGGGGGCTTTGGGTGGAGCAGTGGTATGTGACGATGATTAAGCCGATGGGGGCGATTGGGGTTTGGCATAGCGATGTGCTGTTGAACCAATCGCTGGCTGGGGCGGCGCGGCGGTTTTTCGCGGAGGCGATGCCGGCGCGGGCGCTGAAGGTTCTGGTTTATCTGGTGGAGGCGGGATTGCTGGGGGCGACGGGGGTTTGGATGGGGAAACCGTTTGGGAGGAAGGTTGAGCCGTTTCGGGCAGCGATGGAGTGTTCGGCTGTTTTGCTGCTGATGCTTTTGTTTTCACCGATGTCGAGCAAGCCGCATTTTTGTGTGATTCTGCTGCCCGCGTTTTGCCTGGCGCGGCTGGCGATTTTGCGGAGGGACCGGTGGGCGACGGGGGCGGTGGCTGTTTGTATTTTTCTGGTGGTGGTGCTGGATCGGAATGTGATTAATCGGACGGTGGGTGATGGGGCGATGTGGTGGGGATCGGTGATGTGGGGGGCGGTGGTTTTGTGGGTGGGGGTTGTGATGGCATGGGGTGAGAGGGGTCCGCCGACGCGACATTGTATGCCTGGATGATGGCCATGCGGATATCTGATTTTTCGTGCAAAAAATTGGGAGATAATGCGGCGGGATGCGACATTCGGACCGGTGGCATACAATGGCGGGGCATTGATTTTACAACCCATCGGCGGAGTGTGAACATGTTGCGGGACAGCTCGATTGTTGGTCGCGTTTTGATCGTATCTTGCCTGATTCATCTTATCGCGACGCCCCCGCGCTTGTTTGCTGATGTAGTGCAAACGCAGGCGCGCGAGTTTGATTTGAATGAGGTGCGGCTGGCGGATGGGCCATTTAAGATCGCGCAGGAGGCGGATGGGAAGTACATGCTGTCGCTGGATGCGGATCGGCTGCTGCATGTATTTCGGGTGAATGCGGGTTTGCCTTCCACCGCGGAGCCGCTGGGCGGATGGGAAGCGCCCGGTTGTGAGCTGCGCGGGCATTTTGTGGGGCATTATCTGAGCGCCTGTTCGCTGATGTACCGGGCGACGGGAGATGCGCGGTTTAAGGATCGGGTGACTTACCTTGTGGCGGAGCTTGGCAAGTGCCAGGCGGCGCTGGGCGGGGAATATCTTTCGGCATTTCCCGAATCGTTTTTCGATCGACTTGAAGCTGGTAAGAAGGTTTGGGCGCCGTATTACACGATTCATAAGATCATGGCTGGGCTGTTTGATGCGAGCCAGCTTTGCGGGAATGCGCAGGCGCTGGAGATCGACAACAAGATGGCTTCGTATTTTAAGAAGCGCATCGACAAGCTTACCGATGCGCAGATGCAGAACGTGATGAAGACTGAGTTTGGCGGCATGATGGAGGTGCTGGCCAATCTTTCGGCGGTGACGGGGAATGCGGATCAACTGGCGCTGGCGAAGCGGTTTGATCATAAGGCGGTGTTTAACCCGCTTGCGGCTCATCAGGATAAGCTGGCGCGGATTCATGCGAACACGCAGATTCCGAAGATGACGGGGGCAGCGCGGATTTATGAGCTGACGGGGGATGCGCGGTATCACACGATTGCTGAGTATTTCTGGAGCGAGGTGACTGGGCATCATTCTTTTGTGACCGGGGGGAACAGCTTCAACGAGCATTTTAATAAGGCGGACATTGAGGCGACGGATTTGAGCCCGGACACTTCCGAGACGTGCAATACGTACAACATGCTGAAGCTGACGCGGCACCTGATTGGGTGGGAGCCGACGGGGGCGAACGGGGATTATTACGAGCGGGCGCTGTTCAACCATATTTTGGGCTCGATTGATCCGGACACGGGGATGACGATGTATTACTACTCGCTGAAGCCGGGGCATTTTAAAGTTTATTCCTCGCCGACGGATTCTTTCTGGTGCTGCACGGGGACGGGGACGGAGAACCACGCTGAATATGGGAAGGCGATTTATTTTCATAGCGATGACACGCTTTGGGTGAACCAGTTCATTGCTTCGGAGCTGAACTGGCGGGAGAAGGGAATTGTGCTTCGGCAGGAAACATCATTCCCCCAGGAGCAGGGTTCGACGCTGGTTTTGCAGACGGCGAAGCCGGTGAAGCTGGCGTTGAAGGCGCGCGTTCCGGCGTGGGCGCACGGGGCGGCGGTTATGGTGAACGGGACGCCGGTGGATGTTGCTAGCGCGGTGAACGGGTACGTAACGATTGATCGCCAATGGGCAGCTGGGGACAAGGTTACGATTTCTTTGCCGATGGCGCTGGAGCTGCATCGGGCGAGCGATGACTCGGCCAGCGTGGCGATTTTGTACGGGCCGGTAGTGCTGGCGGGCGAGCTTGGGCGGAAAGGGATGCCGGCATCTGACGAGGCGAAAGACCAGAAGGATTACGACCGGGTACCGACGCCGCGAGCGCCGGTGCTGGTGAGTGATGATGCGAACCCGGTGAACTGGCTTAAGCCGGTGGCGGGGAAGCCGCTGACGTTTACGACGATGGGGGTTGCCCGGCCCGGGGACGTGGAGCTGATTCCGATCTATCAGCTTCACCACGAGCGTTACACGGTTTACTGGCGACTGCTAAGCAGCGCGCAGTGGCCGGCGGAGGAACAGACCTGGAAGGAACAGGACGCGCGGTTGGCGAATCTGACGACGCAGAGCAGTCGTTGAATTTTGTTCAGGTAATGGCGCGATCGTCGTGGGGATCGGTTTTGTGGCGGGCGTTAAGAGAAACGCACGGATTTGATTTGTGGCGAGGGAGAAAGTATATTCGCTTAGGCGTATGAAGACACTTGCCTCCGCGAATTCCGTCGATCGATTGTTCCGGGCGTTTTCGGATCGGACGCGGCTGCGGATTTTGAATCTGCTGGCGCCGGGCGAGCTTTGCGTTTGCGATCTGGTGCGGGTGCTGGGGAGTCCGCAGCCGAAGATTTCACGGCACCTGGCGTATTTGCGAAAGGCGGGTCTGGTGACGGCTCGGAAGGAAGGGCTTTGGATGTATTACACGCTGGCGCCGGCGAAGAGCGATTTTCATCGGAAGCTGATGGAGTGTCTTTCGTGTTGTTTTGGGGATGTGCCGGATCTGGCCAAGGATGCGAAGCGGCGGGCGGCGAGTTGTTGTGCTGAGGGCAACTGCTGCGAATAAATTTTTTTTGTCGCAATATATTCGCCTGAGCGAATGGAGTTTCTGAGATGGAGAAATTGAAGGTACTGTTTCTTTGCACGGGAAACTCCTGCCGGAGCCAGATGGCTGAGGGTTGGGCGCGGCAACTGAAAGGTAACGTGATTGAAGCTTACTCGGCGGGGGTTGAGCCGCACGGGATGAATGCGCGAGCGGTTGCGGTGATGAAGGAGGCGGGCGTGGATATTGGGGGTCAGCGATCGAAGCCTATTGATGAATTTTTAGAGGCGCCTCTTGATTATGTGGTGACGGTGTGCGACAGCGCGCATGAGGCATGCCCGATTTTTCCCGGGAGTACTCGGGTGATTCATGTGGGGTTTGATGATCCGCCGCGACTTGCGCGGGAGGCGAAGAGCGAAGAAGAGGCGCTGGGGCATTATCGGCGGGTGCGGGATGAGATTCGGGAGTTTGTGGAGGGATTGCCGCGCGGTTTGGAAGGCGAGCATTTGGGCACCGTTTAATCAGGTTTGACGATGCGAAAATATGTGGCTGAGATTCTTGGAACGTTTGCCATGGTGTTTGCGGGCACTGGGGCGATTGTCATCAATGATGTGACGGGGGGAAGCGTGACGCATGTGGGGATTGCGCTTACTTTTGGGCTGATCGTGATGGCGATGATTTATGCTCTGGGCGATGTATCGGGGGCGCATTTGAATCCGGCGGTTACTTTGGGATTTGTTGTTGCCGGCAAGCTCAGTCCGCGCTATCTGGCCCCATACATCGCCAGTCAGATAATCGGTGCGTTACTCGCAAGCGCATTGCTGTTGTGCCTGTTCGGCAATCGGGCCGGCCTGGGGGCGACGGAACCGCTGGGGTCCGCGTGGCAATCGTTTGTGCTGGAAGCGGTGCTCACGGGGATTCTGATGTTTGTGATCCTGTGCGTTTCCACCGGATCGAGGGAAGTGGGAACGATGGCGGGGATTGCCATCGGGGGCGTGATTGGATTGGAGGCGCTGTTTGCCGGGCCGATCTGCGGGGCATCGATGAATCCGGCGCGATCGTTGGCTCCGGCTATTGTGAGCGGACACCTATCGAGCGTTTGGATTTATCTGACAGCGCCTTTTGTGGGATCGGTGATTGCAGTGCCGTTGTGGATGGCGACGCGAGGTTACAACTCGGGATTGCGGGTCGATTGAAAAACAGACTATACAAGAGGTGAATTCATGAGCAGCGAGATTGAACAGATCGTGCAGGGAAAATATGCCATGGTGGCGAAGAGCGATCTTTCCACCGGCGACGCTGGCGTGAGGGCGGTGGCTGAGGCGTTTGGTTATTCGGCGGAGGAGCTTTCCTCCATTCCAGCCAATGCGAATATGGGTCTTTCCTGCGGGAACCCGACGGCATTTGCGACATTGCTCGAAGGCGAGACGGTGGTGGATCTTGGTTCAGGGGGTGGGCTGGATGTTTTTCTGGCGGCGAAGAAGGTCGGGCCGGCTGGGAAGGCGATTGGCATTGACATGACGCCCGAGATGGTTGCGCGGGCGAGGAAGAACGCAGCGGAGGCGAATCTTTCGAACGTGGAGTTTTACGAGGCGAGCATCGATCGGTTGCCGCTGGGCGATGGCGTGGCAGATTGCATTATTTCGAACTGTGTGATCAACCTGGCGAGCGATAAGCAGGCGGTGTTTCGGGAGATGTTTCGGGTGCTGAAGCCGGGCGGGCGCGTGGCGGTGAGCGATATTGCGCTGAAGAAGGATCTGCCGGCGGCGCTGGCGAAGGATGTGGCGGCTTATGTGGGGTGCATCGCGGGGGCGATCAGCATTGACGATTTTCGGCGTGGGTTGATGGCGGCGGGGTTTGAGGCTGTGCACATTGTTGATGCTGGTGCGGATTTGAATGCGTATGCGAATGTTGAGGGGCAATCGGGGTGCTGTTCACCGGCGATGGAGAAAAAAGTTGGGCTGACGATTGTGGAGGAATCTTGTTGTGGGCCGACCTGTTGCGGCGGAGAGGAGAAGGCTTCGGTGCATGAGGGGCTTGGGGAGATTCTGAAGCAGTATAATGTGAACGAGTATGCGGGGAGTGTGAAGGTTTATGCGGTGAAGCCGGGTTAAGCCGCGACTTTCCTGATCAGGTTGGCGATGATTTCAGGGGAGAGTTCGTTCAGGGAATCGACGACGAGGTGGGCGCGTTCCGAGAGGGCTTCCCGCGTTGCGGTGCCGGTGAGGGCGATGGCAGCCATGCCGGCGCGGCGGGCGGCCTCTATTCCTGCCAGGGCGTCTTCGATGACGGCACAGCGCTCGGGCGCCACATCTATTTTTTGGGCGGCGGTGAGGAAAACTTCGGGGTCGGGCTTGCCGTGTTTTACCTGCATGCCGTCTACCGTGGCGGAGATCAGGTTGCCGTTGGGCAGTTGTTCTTTAACGACGGCGACGTTTTCCGGCGGACCTGAGGAGCCGATGGCTAGTTGGAAGCCGGCGGCGCTCAGGGATTGAATCAGATGTCCAGCGCCTTCCATCGCGGGGAAATTGACGCGGAGAATTTCGCGGTAGGCGGCTTCCTTGCCGAGGTCGAACCTGGCGATTGCGGCATCGTCCATCTTCCCGGGCCAGAGGTGGGCGATGATTTCGCGGCTGGTGCGGCCGAAGGTGCGGGCGAAATCGGGCTCTTTGAGTTCGAGACCGATCTTAGCCGCGGCCTGACGCCAGGAGAGGAAGTGCGGCTGGTAGCTGTTCACCAGCACGCCGTCCATGTCGAAGATTACGCCCAGGGGCTTGTTCATTTTTTTCCGATGCCTTTACCTGGTTTGTCCGTAATAGGCTTTGGGGCCGTGCTTGCGGAGAAAATGTTTATCCAGGAGCGGCTGGGGAATTGCGCCGATGCCGGGGGCGAGCGCCAGAGTGTTGAGCGCCATCAGGGCGGCGAATTCCAGGACGATTGCGTTTTCAACGGCCTTGGCGGGCGTGGGACCCCAGGCGAAGGGGGCGTGGCTTGCGACGAGGACGCCGGGAACTTGCGCGGGATCTATCTTTGCTTCGCGGAAGCATTCCACGATGACTTTGCCGGTGTTTAATTCGTATTCGGCTTCGATTTCTTCGCGCTTCATCGCTCGGGTGACCGGGACCGGGCCGTAGAAGTTGTCAGCATGGGTGGTGCCTAAACATGGAATGGGCTTTTGGGCCTGGGCGAAGCTGGTGGCGAAGGTGGAGTGGGTGTGGACGACGCCGATGATGGAATCGAAGGAACGGTAAAGATGCAGGTGCGTTGGGGTATCGGATGAGGGGCGGCCCGCGCCGTCCACGAGCTGGCCGGTGGATAGCGACAACACAACGATGTCCTGAGGGCGGAGTTTGTCGTAGGCCACTCCACTGGGCTTGATCGCCATGACGCCGGCGGCGCGATCGGCGGCGCTGGCGTTGCCCCAGGTGAGGACGACGAGGCCAGCTTCGACCAGGGCGAGGTTGGCGTCGTATACCTCTTGTTTTAATTGCTCGTAGGGCATGGGGCTTTTCCTTGGACGAACCACTCACGGCTGGCGGAATGCCTGGAGGCTTTGGACGAAATCGTCGGGGATGCCGAAATCAAAGCGCTGGGCGTTGATCATCTCCAGGGCGAGATAGCCTTCGCGCTGGCGCTGGATTTCCTGGGCGCGGGTGAGCTGGAATTCGCCGCTGTCGCGGGTTTCGTTGCGAATCATCTCTTCCAGAATATCGTAAATCGACGGGGCAAGCAGGTGCATGCCAAACCAGCCGAGGAATTGATCGGGTTCGAGGCCGTCGACGCGGAGGGATTTTTTCGCGGTGACGACGTCGGGCTTTTCGATAATGAGGGAGACATCAATGAGCCGGGGATTCTCCGGGCGACGTTTTCCCGCAATGGCGCCGAAGCCTTTGAGTTCCGCCGGCCCGATGCGGTTGACGGCGGAGACGCTTTGCCCGTTGGAGACAGCGGCCATGCTGGCAAGTTCGATGAAAGGGGAAACCGGCTTGCCGCGGAAGAGATGATCGCCCAGGCAGAGGAGGACCATTTCGCCCGCGACGAACTGTTTGGTCTGGTAGACAGCGTGGCCGTAGCCGTGCTGTTCGTGCTGGACGGCGAAGCAGACGCGCTTTGCAAGATCGCGCATTTGGCGCGTTTCGGCCAATAGCTGCGGGTATTTGGCGAGGCGGGCGAGGTATTCATCGCCGGGGCCATCCAGATAAGCGCGGATGGTCTTGTCATCGCCCGGCTGGACGATGATGCAGATTTCTTCGATGCCGGCTGCGACCAGTTCGAGAAGATGATAGTGAATGAGGGCGCGGGCGATGCCGTCGGGGCCGACGATGGGGAAGAGCTCTTTTTTCACAGCGTGCGATGCGGGGAAGTGGCGGGTTCCGAGGCCGGCAGCGGGGACGACGGCTTTGCGCACGCGGGGCGATTGAGTGGATGGGGTCATGGGGCTTCCGTGGATCAGTCGCCGCGCCAGCCGGTGGCGTTGAAGGTATAGCGTCGGGCTCCGAATTCCATTGCGCCGGAAGAGGTGCCTTCGAAGATATCAGGCATCACACCGACGCGGCGGGAATATTCTACCGCGATTTGGGGGATGTGTTCCTTGAGCGCTTCGAGCTTGCCGAAGACAGCGACAGTTCCACCGGTACCGCCGCCGGTTATTTTTGCGCCGTATAGCCCAGCCTCGGTGCCTCGCTTGCGGACGGCATCAACCAGAAAATTGACCTCGTCAACGGAGAGCTGGCAATTGTCGCGATAGCTTTCGTGGGCGCCGTACATCATTTCGCCGGCGGTGATGAGAGGGGCTTCGCCGCCCTTTTTGGCTGCGTTAAGGGCATCGATGAACTTCAGCACGCGCTCGTTTTCTTCAACGGGGTGACGGGTGGGGCCGGCGACGCGGTAGACGGCATCCGGCTGAATGGTGGTGACCGGGTCGCCGTGGGTTTTGTGGGCGGCGAGGAATTCCGAGCCGACGACGGTTTCCGGAAGCTCGGGCAGATATTTCTTTTTCATCTCATCGACGGAAAGCTCAGCGAGATAGTTGAGTGGCGCGCCGCCGGTTTTGGCGCGAATGTCGTTGATTATTTTTTTGCCGATGAATGCGCCGATGCGGGTGTCGGTATATGGGTTGGCGCCGACGGAATGGCGCACCATGGAATTGATACCGACAAAGCCGGTGCCTTTGGGGATTTCGACTTCACCCAGGACCTTACCGGGCCGGCAGAGGATGTGGGTGAGCTTGCCGCGACGGCCTGACGTTATGGCGATTTGATCCATGATGCCGCAAGGCGCGCCGACAATGTGGTTCTCCGCCATCTGGCCGAGTTGGGCGATGCGCTGGGCGCTGAGCTCGAGGCCCAGATAGGCATTGAGGCAGGCGAGCGTACCGATTTCAACCGCGGCGGAGCTTCCGATGCCAACGTTCATGGGGACGGCGCTAAGGAGAAGCATGCTGAACCCGTAGGGGATTTTGACGGATTCTTCTTTCAGCAGCGTGAAGATGCTGCCACCAATATATGCAGCCCAGAAGGCGAGGGGGTTGGCATGGCAGAGATCGTGTACCTGGGTGTAGCCGCCCAAGCCGTCGCCTGAATTAAAGTAGCTGAGGGGAATGCGTGTTTCGACCGGCAGGCTTCTGCTGCCGGCCTGCATGGAGCGGATGCGCAGGGTGCTGTCGGTGCGGGCCTGGAGGGCGATGAGCATGCCGCGACCGAGGACAGCTTCGCAGACGTTAGCGCCGGAATAGTCGGCGATTCCACCGATGACATCGAGGCGCGCCGGAACGCGGGCGACCCAGACTTCGCCGCTGTTGAAAAAGCCGGCAAGCCCGGTGGGATCGCTGTTGGGCTTTTGCAAAAGCCGATCAAATTCCTGCACTTCAAAGGGCAAATGGTCGGTGGTCATATCTATCGCGCCTGATTGAGAAAAGAGATTGCGCCGCTTGACTACAGTCGGCCCAAGCCCTGAGCCAGATGATAATAAATTTCACCATTGCGCAGCTGTTCCTTGAGGGCGCGAATGGTGGTTTGAGCATCGATGATAACGAGTTCGACACCGGCGATTTCGGCGAAATCTTCCATGTGTTCGGTCGTGACGGGGTAGCTGAAGCCGGTATGATGAGCGCCGCCGGAATAGATCCAAGCGGCACAGGCGGTTTTGAAGTCTGGCCGGCATTCCCAGAGCGCGCGAGCGACGGGCAGTTTGGGCAGCGGCTGGGGTGGGTTGACGACATCAACCTCATTGACGAGAAGGCGGAAGCGATTTCCCAGATCAACCATGGAGGCGTTGATGGCCGGGCCGGGTGGGGCATCAAAAACGAGGCGGACGGGATCTTCCTTTCCGCCTATGCCCAGCGGGTGAATTTCCAGTGAGGGTTTGCCGGCGGCGATGGACTGGCAAATCTCCAGCATATGAGCGCCGAGAACCTGATGGCCGCCGGGCGCGAGGTGATAGGTGTAATCCTCCATGAAGGAGGCGCCGCCCTTGAGATCAGCGGCGATGACCTTCATGGCGCGAAGCAGGGCGCAGGTTTTCCAATCGCCCTCGGCGCCGAACCCATAGCCTTCAGCCATGAGGCGCTGGACAGCCAGGCCGGGCAATTGCTTGAGGCCATGGAGAATTTCAAAGGTTGTGGTGAAGCCTTTGAATTTGCCGGCTTCCAGAAAGCTGCGGAGGCCGGCTTCGATGCGAGCGCCATCGCGCAGGGATTCATGGCGTGCGCCGCCCTTGCGAAGTTCGGGGGAGACTGTGTATTGGTCTTCGTATTCGGCGCAGAGCTTATTGACGGTGGAATCGGAGGCGGCGCTAACGTGCTCGACGAGATCACCCACGCCATACCCGTTAACGGCGAAACCGAAGCGCATTTCGGCGGCGACTTTGTCGCCATCGGTGACACCGACGTATCGCATGTTATCGCCGAAGCGGGCGAATTGTCCGCCCTGCAGATCGTGCCAGGCGCGGGTGACGCGCATCCAGGCGCCGATGCGATCCTGGGTGTCGGTGTCGGACCAATGCCCAACCACCACCTTGCGCCTCAGCCGCAGGCGGGTGTGCATGTAGCCCGCTTCGCGATCGCCGTGGGCGGACTGGTTGAGGTTCATGAAATCCATGTCGATCTGGGCCCAGGGCAGATCGCGATTGAACTGAGTGTGGAGATGCAGGAAAGGCTTGTTGAACTGCGTAAGGCCGCCGATCCACATCTTCGATGGCGAGAAGGTGTGCATCCACAGGACCAGGCCCGCGCAATTCGCGGTTGAATTGGCATCGAGGCAGAGCTGGCGGATTTCTTCCGGCGTGGTGAGCACGGGTTTGAAGACCAGCTTCAGCGGGATGCGACCTGAAGCGCTGAGGGCTTTGACGATCGCGCGCGAGTTCTCGGCGACTTGTTTGAGCGCGGTGGGTCCATACAGGTGTTGACTGCCCGTGATGAACCAGATTTCCGGGGATTCAATATTTTTCATAGGTATCGGAAAAGGAGTTTTACGTTGCGTTCTTTAGTGTGATTGCCCTTCGCGGATTCGAATGAGCTCGGGCATTACTTTCGAGAGATCGGCCGTCTTGTCCACGCCGCCGAATGCATCGTGCAATTGGCGATATAGACGGTAGAGCTGATTGTACGTTTCCTGGCTTTTTGGACTTGGGGCGTAAGTGATGGGCTTAAGAGACGTCATCGCTTTTTGCGCGGACTTGAAATCAGAATGACCGCCTTTTTCAGTTCCAGCGAGTACGGCGGCGGAGACCGCGGAGCCCAGGGCGCATGCCTGGCTGGAGCCGGCCAGGTGCATGGTGCAGCCGGTGACATCGGCGTAGATCTGCATGAGCAGAGGGTTCTTCTCTGCGATTCCACCGGCGCAGACGACGTGCTGAACGGGTACGCCATATTCGCGGATGCGTTCGATAATCGCGCGTGCGCCGAACGCGGTGGCCTCGATGAGAGCGCGATAAATATCAGCTCGCGTTGTCTGCAACGATTGGCCGAGAATCACACCGCTAAGCATTGGGTTGACGAGAATGGTGCGGTTGCCATTGTTCCAATCGAGCGCCAGGAGTCCCGCCTGACCTGGCTTCTGCTCGGCGGCCTGTTGGCTCAATTTTGCGTGAAGGGCGGGATCGCCTTCACAGACCACTTCCACCCACCATTTGAAAA
Source organism: Planctomycetota bacterium (assembly GCA_030775485.1). GTDB lineage: Bacteria > Planctomycetota > Phycisphaerae > Tepidisphaerales > Tepidisphaeraceae > JALYJB01. Next base: position 88,066 of record JALYJB010000013.1, read on the forward strand.
TATCACCAACCGCCGACTGCCCGGCTTCGATGCCGTAGTAGCCGGGCAGAATCGCGCCCGGCACGATGCCGCAAATGCCGGGGATATCAGCAACGGTTTTGGCCGCGGGGACGACGCAGCAATCGCAGGTCGAGGTGCCGATGACTTTGACGAGAACGCCTTCGTCAACCCCGCTGCCGATTGCGCCGTAATGTACATCGAATTCACCGATGGCGATGGGAATACCGGCGGGCAGGCCGAGTTTGGTGGCCCATTCCTTGGAGAGCGCGCCGGCTGGGGTTTTGGCGTCGTAGGCTTTTTCGTAAAGACGATCGCGCAACGCGGCCAGCCTGGGATCGAGCATCGAGAGGAATTCTTTATCGGGCAGGCCCTTCCATTGGTCGCTGTAGAGGGCTTTGTGGCCGGCGGCGCAGATGCCGCGCTTCACCTGGCGCGGGTCGGTGATGCCAGCCAGAACCGCGGGGATATAATCGCTTAGCTCGACCCAGCTATAGGCGGCTTCAAAAACATCGGGAGCGGTTTTCAGGCAGCGCCAGATTTTGCTCCAGAACCATTCGGATGAATAGGTGTTGCCGCACTTGGCGATGTATTGCGGGCGGTGCCTGGCGGCCAGATCGGTAATCTCCGCAGCTTCCCGATGGCTGGTGTGGTCCTTCCAGAGCCAGCACTGGGCAGCGAGGTTGTTCTTCCATTTTTCCTGGAAGCTGAGGGGGATATTTTTCTGATCGACCGGAATGGGACTGGAGCCGGTGGTGTCGACGCCAATGCCAATCACTTTGTCCGGGGAGAACGCCGGATCTTTGGCCACCTGAGTCAGGGCCTGGCGGACGGATTTTTCGAGCCCGAACAGATAGTCCGCGGGGTGCTGACGGGCGACGTGGGGATCGCGCGGATCGAGCAGGATTCCTTCCTTGCCGGATGGATATTCGACGACGCTGGTACCCAATTCGCGACCACTGGCGCAATCGACAACCAAGGCGCGCACCGAATTGGTGCCGTAGTCAATTCCAAGTGTGAAGGACATGCGAGTAAGCTAATCGGGCAGGGAACTGATGTAAATCTCTTGCGATCTTGTGTGAGAATGGGAGGAATGATGCGAGGTGTTCGATTGCATGGGCCGGGCGATCTTCGGCTGGAGCAGCTTGCTGCCCCAGCCGGGCCGCGACCGGGCGAGGTGCTTCTGCGCGTGCGGGCAGTGGGTATCTGTGGGAGCGATCTGCATACGTTTCAGGATGGGCGAATCGGGTCCACAACGTTGACCGCCCCGCTGGTGCTTGGACATGAATTTTCGGGCGTTGTGGAAGCGGCTGGACCAGGCGCGACCGATGGGAACAACCTGCCGCTGGCAGCGGGCACAGCGGTGGCGGTTGATCCGGCGCAGCCATGCCATCGGTGCGAGCAATGCCAAAAGGGAAATCCGAATCTCTGCACGAATATGCGCTTCTGCGGACTTTCGCCGGATGACGGCGCGCTGCGCGAGTTGATGGTGGTTCCGGGCAGCACTTGTTTTGCTTTGCCGAAGGATACGGATTTTGGAATAGGGGCGATGCTGGAAACGTTGGGCGTTGGGCTGCATGCGGTGGATCTGGCGAAGATTCGAGTCGGGGATAGCGCAGCCATTCTTGGCGCGGGGCCAATTGGCCTTTGCATTCTTCAGGTGGCCAGACTTGCGGGGGCATCACCTATCTTTGTTACCGATAAATTATCATGGCGGCTTGAGCTGGCGAAGCGAATGGGCGCGATACCGATTCGCTGCGACGAGACTGACACTATAAAAGCCGTTATTTCCGCAACCAATGGTCGCGGCGTGGATGTGGCGATTGAAGCAGCGTGGGCGGATGAATCGATTCAGCAAGCGGCGGATATGGCCTGCAGCGGCGGCCGGCTTGTGCTGGTGGGGATTCCAGGGGATGACCGGATGAGTTTGCGGCATTCGGTCGCGCGGCGGAAGGGGCTGACGATTCGGATGGCGCGGCGGATGAAGCACGTCTATCCGCGCGCGATAGAGCTATTCCGGCTTGGGGCGGTTGATCTTGCGTCGCTCATCAGCCACCGGTTTCCGCTGGAAGAGACCGCGGCCGCGTTTGAGATGAACGCGCGATATGCGGAGGGTGTCAATAAAATCATGATCGAGCTTTGAGTCCGTCGATGGCGCCGCGCAGCGCGGTTGCTAAGGCGTCATCTGAAAGCACCACCGGGTTGAACTTCATGCTACTTGCCCTGCGCGCCAGGGCAACCATCTCTTTAATAGCCTCGGCGGTGACGCCAAATTGCTTCAGCGCCGGGATTTTGAGCTCGAACGCCAGATCAGAAGTCGTTCGAACGCATGCCCGGATCGCCTCTTCATCCGGAATGCGTTGATCCGCCATCAGCTGTCGCCCCACATCGGCATATCGTTTGAGGGACTTAGCACCATTCGGCGAGTTGCGCAGGCCTGACACGTTTGCCTCGATGACATGTGGCAAAAGTGCGGCGCACACGGTTCCATGCGGGATGGGAAAATTGGCGCCCAGGGGCGCGGCAAAGCCGTGCACCGCGCCAAGGCCCGCATTGGTCAGCGTGATCCCGCTCAAAAGCGCTGCCAGGGCCATCTCTTCACGAGCGTCCAAATCGCGGCCATCATGGTACGCTGGTTTGAGGGAACGCCCGGCGAGCTCGATGCCGCGCAGGGCCAGGGCATCGGTCATCGGACCGGCGCCGATGGATGTGTAGGATTCGATGAGCTGGCAGAGTGCGTCCATGCCGGATGACGCTGTCACTTGAGGGGGCACGCCAACGCCTAGCTCGGCGTCAATGATCGCGACGCGCGGCAGGAGAAGCTCACTGCGAATGCTGGCCTTGAATCGCTGCTCCTTCATTCCGATTACGGCATTGCGGGTTGCTTCGGCGCCGGTGCCGGCTGTCGTCGGAATTGCGATCCAGGGGACCGCGGGCTGTGTGATTTTTTTCCCTTGCCCCACCACCTCCATGTAATCCGCTGCCCGACCACCGTTGGTCATGAGCCCCGCAATGGCCTTGGCCAGATCGATTGCGCTGCCCCCGCCGAAGGCAATTACGCAATCACAGGCGTCAACCCGCGCTACTTCGACAGCGGCATCCACATCCACGGTGAGGGGTTCACCGTGCTGGCGGCGCACAATTGCGTAGACACCGGCGCCGCTGAGCAATTGAATGATTCTCTGAACATCGCCGGACCCGTTGTAAACAATCAACGCTCGAGTGCCCAATGCGGCTACAAGCGAACCCAGCTGACGCACTTCGCCTCGCCCAAAGATAATTTTTGCCACACTATGGAAATCAAAGGGGGACATGTTGAAGCTTCGTAGCATCGCCAGATCATAGAAAGGTAGACCCTCCCTGCCAGCAGCATGTCCCCGAGTTTTTTGCTGTTCGGACCATATTGATGGCGGTTGCATTCGTCGCGGTAAACTTTGATTTGCCTATCCGAATGTTCTAGATTGAAACGCGTCTAAAGCGCCCATGGACCCTTTACCGCCGAAACCCAGAGCGCCCAAACGCGCCCTGACGCCACAGGAAATTGCCGCCGGTTTGGCCCCGGCAGCCAAGAGCGGTTCCGCGCCTTCTACCCCCGTTCCCGCGAAGCCTAACCCGATAAAGCCAAATGCCCAGCCCGCGGCAATCCCGGTTCGCCCTCCACCACCCCACCCGGTTCCCTTGGTCGCGCCGGCTTCAGCGCCAACTCCTGTACCGGCGGCGAAGTTCCTACCTATTGCAAAATCGCCCGAAAAGTTGTCGATCGCCTGGCTGATGGTCATGGCCGGGGCCATGCTCTTTGCCTTCAGTTTGCTTGTACCCTTGCGGCCTTATCTTCCGCCCGGGGATTTGGACAGTTCATGGATCATGGTGCTCCATTGGGCGTTTTTGCATCAGGTGGATTTCGGCCACGATTTGATATTCACATACGGCCCGTTGGGGTTTCTCTGGGCGGGGTATCAACCGTCGACGTTTGCACTGGAGATTGTCGGCTGGTCTTTTTTTACGCTCGCGTTTGTCGCGGGAATCACGCGGATTTGTCGGCAATTTACCTCGGAATGGTGGATTGCAATTCCCTGGTATCTATTGGTTATCGGGCTGGCAGGTCCCATTCCCGTCGATGTGCGGCTCTTTGCCTTGTGCTGGCTTTTGATGCTGGTGCATTTTTATGTGGATGACCGTCCGATCACGATCACAAAAACGTTTTTGACGGTGGCGCTGGCGGTGGCGTCTTTGGTGAAGTTCTCGATCGCTCTGCTGGCGGTTGTCATGGTCGTCGGTGTGACAGTGGATGTTGTGCGCCGAAGGCGCGTTCCCTGGCTCGGCATTATCTACGTCGTCAGCGTGTTTTTAATGTGGCTGGCCGCGGGCCAGCCCTTGAGCGGTTTTGGGCCGTGGGTCTATCACTCCTGGATCATTGCCACCAATTTCGCATCGGGCGAATCCAATAATCAGCCGACGGAAACACGGGATGTCGTTCTGTTTCTTATTTGCGCGACCGGTTTCCTGGCGCTTGTTGTGATAGCGCATCTGAAAGGTCTGCAAAAGAATACGCCATCGAGGATCAGGGATGGGCTGGCGATCACGGGTGTTACCGCCGCATTGTTTGTCGCCTTCAAGGATGGATATGTTCGGCACGACGGGCATGAATTGACCGGAACCACATCACTGGCGTTGCTTTGCCTGTTGTTCAGCACGGGAGTCTGGCGCGCGCTGACCTCTGGAATGTTGCGCGGTTTGATTGCCGTGGTCGTCGCTGCTTCACTTGCGCTTACCTGGTTTTCGTATGGGGAGGCGATAGGTCTGGGCCTGCCGAGCAAGTTGCTTACGGCAATTGCGTTCACTCCATTCAATGTGCGATCGGCGATCACCTGGGCCGCTGGGCGCTCGACCGCGGAAGCTGACATGCAGGCGACGTATAAAGCGATCCGCGGTGAAGCGGTAATTCCCGAAATCCACGGAACAGTTGATGATTACCCTTGGGATCAGGGCGTTGTGTTCGCTTATGGGCTGCAATATCAACCCCGGCCCGTCTTTCAAAGCTATAGCGCATTCACGTCCAAACTACAGCAATACAATGCGGATTTTCTGCAAGGGCCGCGAGCGCCCGATTCCATTCTTTTCGATGTAAAGACGTTGGACGGCCGATATCCGGCGGAAGAAGACGGGCTTTCATGGCCCCAGCTATTGACGCGATATGACCCTGCCGATTGCAGCAAACGCCTGATGGTTCTTGAGCGCGCCAGGACGCCACGGGGGTATTCCCTTTCGCCGATTCAAGACATTCAAACATCAATGGGCGATTGGATCGATGTCCCACAGGCAGCGGATCCGATTTGGGTAAGCATCGATCTGAGCAGGACGGCTTTGGGCGGAATTCGCAACCTGCTTTACAAACCTCCGGAGATATTTCTGGAGACAAAGTTCAAAAGCGGACAGATTGTTCCCTACCGATTGATTCCGGAAATTGCCGCGGGCGGGTTTTTGCTGTCGCCGGATGTTTCCAACCGGATGAGTTTCGGGATGCTTTATTCAAAGGATTGGAAGCAACTGCTGCAGGCAAACGAGCTGTCACAAATCAGAATCTCACTGGGACATGAAAATCGTTCCAGCGTCTGGGTGGGTTCCAATTGTGCTATTCATTTCTCGCGGTTGCACTTTGCGCATTTCGATATTACCGGCGTTCCTGGTGTCTCCAGCTACGTTAATATGCTCAAGCTAACGCAACAGATGCGCTACAAATTCGCCGATGGGCGGCCCTCCTTTTTCTTCGCATCCGAGGGTGACTTTGGCATTACGGCGCCCGGCGCGACGCAGATGCTTTTCCATATTCCGCCGGAATCAAAAACGCTGCGCCTGGGGTTTGCAATGATGGCCGACACCTACACGGAAACCGTCAAAACCGACGGAATGGAATTTCGGGCATTGGTGGCGTCGGTTAATAGTGATCGCCAGGCGGTTAGCACGCTGCTCTGGTCTCGAACGCTGAATCCCGCGTTGGATGCCCATGATCGCGGCGCTCAGTCCTCTGAGGAGATCCCCCTGCCGACCCCTCCACCGCCCTTCCTTATGCTGGAAACAGTCCCAGGCCCGGCGCATCGATTGAGCCGGGGGCTTTGGTGGAATATTGAATTCAAATAGTTCGGTCATCTTCGCTTCACCCTTTGCCCGACTCAAAACCGCGTGAAGGCCGATCTTGATTTGTGACGATTGGAAAGGTACCTATGTCCGGGGGTGCATAATTTTCACAGGGCAGGCAGGGATAGCGCAAAATGGACGATCCAGAACGTTCAGGCGAAGTTGGCACGCTTGAATCCCCGGCCGCGCCGAACGGAAATGCGGCATGCCTGACTGAATCTGCCGATCAAACTCAACAATTCAATGATCGCCTGATCCGGTGGACCCAATATTTTGTTCTACTCGGTGTCGGCCTCAGGTTGTTCCGCTATGCCCATGCCCTGGCCCTCAACGGCGACGAAGTCCGCGTCGGCCTGAATATAATCAACCGCAATTGGCGAGACCTTCTTTTACCCCTTGATTATGACCAGGTCGCGCCCATCGGCTTCTTATGGTGCGAGCGAGCCGTTTATCACATGTGGGGGATGTCGGAATATGCGATGCGTTTCATGCCTATGCTTGCGGGAATCGCGACGCTGATCCTCTTTGCGTTTTGGGCCCGGATGCTGCTTCGGCCCCTGGAAGCGTTTATTGCCACTGGGATCATCGCTGTCGGTCATTTCATTGTTCAGCATGCTGTCGAAGTCAAACCGTATGGGTCCGATCTCCTTGCAAGTCTTCTACTGCTCATACCGGCGACGCTATTTCTGTTGCAGCGGCGCGATCGATGGCTGCTGCTTTTAGGCGTGCTCGCGCCGATCACCCTGGCATTTTCCTACCCCGCCGTTTTCGTGGGCGGCGCGGTCCTTATCACCTTGGGGCTTCAGTTGCCGCGGATGACTTGGCGCAGCCGAATCTTATTCAGCGTTTTCGGGATGGCCCTTGCAACCAGCTTTCTACTGATCTTCCTGCAAATCAGCCTTGGGCAACTCCACAAGACCAATTCCACCATGGTCAATTATTGGGTCGATGCCTTTCCGCCCGGCAATCCCTTTAGCTTATTGGTCTGGTTGGTGGATGTTCATACGGGAAACCTTTTTGCCTACCCCGTGGGCGGCAAACACGGCTTGAGTATTTTGAGTTTTTCGCTTTTTCTCTACGGCGTATATGTTTGGTTCAAAACTTATCGCGGGCCGGCGATAGGCTTGCTGCTTCTGCCTTTCGCATTAACGCTGATCGCCGCGGCCCTGCGACACTATCCCTACGGGCAAAGCGAACGTTGCTGCCAGCATCTTGTTCCTGCTATTGCCCTTCTGCTGGGAGTGGGCGGAGGTAACCTGATCGAGCGAATTTCCAAATCGACGCACAGGCAGGTTGAACTGGCGATCGTTGTGGCGGTTGTATTTCTGATTATCGCCGTGGGGGTAGTCGTTTCTAATGTTCTGCAGCGGGGAACCAGCCAGCACCTTGCAGCTCGTCACTTTGCTGAAATGCTGGTGAGCGAGGCGAAATCCGGCGCGACTGTCGCCGTTTTAGAGCCTCGCGATAACACACCCGCCTATGTTCAGTGGTATCTCCGGACCAGCGATCGGATTATCTGGAACGGTTGGGCTGATAAAACCTGGCGGAAAACATCCGGCGAACTTTATGTGGTGAGTTCGCAAAGTGATCCCAGGATCGAGCAATATTTGAATCAGCAGCTTGGCCGCATGCCCGAAAGCCACCAGACCCGGCATTTTGAACCCATCGGCCCCATGGAGAACTGGAACATATTTGTTTATGCGCCGATTCGTTAGCTCCGGCTTTGAAGCGCATTCCTACTTCGCCGACATTTCAACGGAAAGTGTTTCGATCAGATCGCACCGTTTGATTCCCACTGCCATGGAATTACCGCCGAAATCCGGCATCGCTTCAGTGGGAACATAAATGGGCGCCCCTTTCTGAAGCGGAAGAATTTTCAAGAGCAATTCCTTCTGGTAAATATCGGAGGCAAAACGTCGCAGGCCAAGATCAAATTCGTTGCCATTATAGAAATTGTCATCGATGAATTTGCCATCGAGATAAAACCGAGCCACATCGCCCACATAATGCAGTCCTAACATCATTTGCCGATCGGTCGCCATGCCTTGGGGCAGCTTTACGCGCCAAACCGCGGCCGCGGCAAAGTCCTCCTCGCCAGGCTCCTCCGCTACGCCCCCACGTTTAGCAGCAATGGGAATTTCCCGCGGAACCCCTACCGGTTGAACCTGTTCCAAAGTGGCCTGAGCCAACGGATGGACATTGATCGACGCGGAGAACTTGCGGAACAGCCCGTCTTGCGCCTCAGTGAGCTTGCCATCGACCAGAGCCATTGACGCGGGCGCCGGCAGAATCGAAACGCTGAGGTCCCCGGGATCGGTGGATTGCAGCCGCAACTTGTCATTGTCGATTGTCAGGCCGGCGTGGGTCAGCATTACGCAATCACGCCCGGCAAAATGCCCCTTCCAAACTGCCAGCGATGTCGCTTCGTCGAGCAAAATAATTGCCGACTTCTTCCCCTCTCGCGTCTGAAGCTCAACCGCCGCGCCGGGGCCGGGCATCACATCCTTCACGACAATTCTGCCCTCTGCCGTGGTTGCGGCGCCCGTCGTCGCAGTGACAGTGGCAGCAGCATCGAAGACAAACTCAGTCGGAACTCCCGTTGTCTGCGCAAACAGGGTGTATTCAGTTCCCGCATCCGCCACCTGACACACCGGCTGCGCGGTCGCGTAAACCAGCGTTACGCCACCAACGTCTAAATTGAACGGCCACACGAAAAATGAATTGGCCGGAACAGTCACCGGCAATTGCGGAATACTGAGTTGTCCTCCCACCAGTTTCAATTGAAATTGTGTCCCCTCTTTTGAGGGCATCGGCGTCAATCGCTGGTAATTGTTGACGAAAATAAACCCGCTTTTGCCGTCGCTGCGAATGGAATAACGAAGCACCGAGGTATCATTCTTCCGCCCAGGGAGTGCCTTGGGAATTACCGGCTCCATTGGCGCCATGATCGGGCCCCAATTCCGCAGAAACATTTCCATGCGGCGCAGCAGATGGTATTGCGGGCGAATCTCTCCGTACGCTCCCAGCGCCGCCTGGAAATCGTAGTTCTTCACCGGCATATCGTTGTCATTGGTCAGCTTCGTCGCTTGATTCTCATTCAGCGTCGAAAGCCCGCCCGGGGGGTTCGTACCGCCGTGATACATGTAAAAACCCGCAAGATTGCTGCCCAGACCAAGCTTCACCAGTTCCAGCGCCGCCGGGTCGCGCGGGTCAACCAAAATCCGGCGGTGGTAGCTGGTCTCCATTCCGCCGCCCAATTCACAGGTGAGAAATGGGTATCTGGCATCAACCTTCGCGGGGGCTTCCATGGTGTCCCGCATCGCAGTGAAGATAAAGGCCTGCCAATAATTGCCCGGCATCGCGGTTAGTGCTTTGTCCCAGAATCCCTCCGCATACCCGCCGTACATTGGCACAAGCTCACCAAACGCGGGCGCCGGCCGAAGCTCGGGCCAGCCCGTTCGGGTGTATAGGGGCACATCAAAGCCGGCTTTCACCGCCAGTTCCTTAATGTGAAGCAGGTGCTCCTGCCGGCCGCGATATTCGTTTTCCACCTGCACGCCGATGACGGGACCACCGTCCTTCCAAAGCAAGCCCTTGAGCTGCGCGGCAATCGCTTCGTAAAGCTTGTTCACTTCCGCGAGATACCCCGGATCATCCGACCGAAGCTTATAACCCTTGGTCAGCAGCCAATCCGGAATGCCGCCATTACGCACTTCCCCATGATCCCACGGCCCAATGCGCACAACGCTGTACAACCCCAATTCCCCGCAAAGCGAGACAAACCGGTGAAGATCGCGCTGCCCCGACCACTCCCACTCGCCCTCAACTTCCTCGTGATGAATCCAAAAGACGTAAGTCGAGACAATTTCCACGCCCCCGGCCTTCATCTTCAGCAACTCTTCACGCCACTGGGACCGCGGATATCGAGAATAATGAAACTCCCCCATCATGGGCGTCCAGATTTCCCCGTCGCGCAATAGACTGACGCTATTTACGGAAATGGTATGGCCATTCGGCGCCGTTGCAGTCCCCATATGAAACTGTTCCGCCGGAATCAGCGGTCGCGGCTCGACAGCAGAAAGATCAACTTGCGCAATCTCCGCGCCACAAGTACCGATCACGAATAACGATGATGCCGCGACCAACATCATTGCAAATTTTGCCTTACAGTAGTTCACCATGTCCGTTTCGTTTCCGATGAGAGGGATTTGCAAAACGCGGCAATGTCCACCGCAATTAATTCTTTCCGCGCTGCTTCAGCCGATCCAAAAGCACGGCCGACAACAGAATGCCGCCACTGACCAGGTACTGATAGAAGGGATCGATGTTTTCCAAATTCATCGCATTTTTGACCGTCCCCATGATCAGGGCGCCGACAATGACCGCCAGAATCGTCCCGGTTCCCCCAGTTAGCGAAACACCGCCCAGCACGCAGGCGGCAATTACATTCAGTTCCAACTTATCCCCCTCCTTCGGGTCACCCAGGCTCTCTTGAGCCGCCACCACCACGCCCGCCAGCCCCGCAATCAAACCCTGCATGGCGAAGATGATGATTTTCGTTCGCACGACCGCCACGCCCGCAAGCTGCGCGGCTTCGCGATTACCCCCAATCGCCAGCGTATTGCGCCCAAACACTGTCTTATGCAGCAATAACCCGAAGAACACGAAACAGACAATCATCACCCATACCGAAGCGGGCACCCCGATAAACATCGCGCTGCCCAGCCGCACGAAATCATCCTGCATGATGCTAACCGATTTTCCCCTGGGCAGCAGGTAAGCCAGCCCGCGCACAATCTGCATGGTGGCGAGCGTCGTAATCAGCGCATTAATTCCAATCCATGCGATAATCACGCCGTTGAAGACACCCACAATCGCCCCGATCGCCATTCCTGAAACAACCCCAAGAAAAATGCTGTGCGTGTAATTCACCGCCATCGCCGATGCCACCGCCGACAGGGCCAGGGTCGAGCCCACCGACAAATCAAAATCCCCCGAGGCAAGGCAAAACAGCATGCCGCACGCGACAATTCCCACCGTGGTGATCGACTCGCTCAACCCGATCATATTATTGCGGCTGTTAAAATTCGGAATCGCCAGCCAGCAAACCGCGAACATCACCAGGAACAGCAGCAGCATCCCCCCTGTGTCCCACATTTCGCGCAATCGGCTGTCGCGCGATTTGGGTTGCACCCGCATGTTTGTCTCCGGAGCCTGTAATGTCGTACTCATCCCGCCAGCACTCCTTGTCCTTGCGGATCTCCAACCGGCAGCGCCAAATGCAGCATCTTCTCAGCGCTCGCTTCCGACCTTGCCAAATCCGCGACAATCTTCCCCTGCCGCATCACCAGCACCCGGTCGCAAACCCCCAGCACTTCCGGCAACTCGCTCGAAACCAAAAGCACGCCAACGCCCTTGCGAGCCAGCTCATAAATGATCGAATAAATCTCGCTCTTGGCCCCCACATCAATTCCGCGAGTCGGTTCATCCAGCAGCAGAACCTTCAAATTCTCGCCCAACCAGCGTCCCAAAATCGCCTTCTGCTGATTGCCGCCGGAAAGAAACTTAATTTTCTGCCCCAGCGAGGGCGTGCGAATCCCCAGCCTGCCAATAAAATGGCTGGCATTTTTCCGCTCGCGACGGTTGTTGATGAAAAGGCCCAGCGGTGAAAAGTGTCGCCGGCTTGTGAGATTGATGTTCTCCATGACCGAACGAATGGGAATAATGCCCTCCCGCTTCCGATCTTCCGGACACAGCGCCATCCCCGCCGCAATAGCCGCCCCGGGGCTGCGAATGCTGACCGCCTGGCCGTCAATTTGCGTACTACCCGACCGAGACCTGGTGGCTCCGTAAATCAATTTCAGCAGTTCCGTCCTTCCCGCCCCCACCAACCCAAAGATTCCCACAATCTCCCCGCGCGCTACCTCCAGATTGACCGGCGCCTTCACACCGGGACCGATCAGCCCCGCCACCAACAATGCCGCCTCGCCCTTTGGGCGCGGCGAATAATTAAACACATCCGCGATCAACCTGCCGACCATCGCGCTCACCAGTGTATTCTGCGTGACGCCCTGCAACGATGAAAACGTCTTCACATGCCGACCGTCGCGCAAAACCGTCGCCGCCCCGCAAATCCGGTAAACCTCTTCCATCCGATGCGTGACGTAAAGAATCACCCGCCCTTGATCGCGCAGCCGCCCAATAATTTCAAACAGCCGATCAACCTCCCGGCTCGAAAGGCTGCTCGTCGGCTCATCAAACGCAATTACCCGCGCATCACGCGTCAGCGCCTTGGCGATTTCAATCATCTGCTGCTGCGCGATTGAAAGGGAACTGATCTTCGCCCGGGGGTTAATGTCCTCGCCCAGCGACGCAAGCTGCGCCCGGGCCATCTCCAGCAACTTCCCGCGCCGCACCCACCCCATTGCCGATGGAAGATGCCCAAGATAAAAGTTTTCCGCCACGCTCATCTGCGGCACGAGATGCAGTTCCTGATAAATCACCGCAATTCCCGCGGCAAACGCCTCTGAGGGAGAATGAAACCGGCACGCCTGTCCATCCACCTGCACCGTGCCCCGGTCGGCGCGATAAGCCCCCGACAAAATCTTCAACAGCGTGCTTTTCCCCGCCCCGTTCTCACCCAGCAACGCATGAACAACCCCGCCCCCAACATCAAAGCTCACATCCTCTAGCGCGCGAACGCCGGGAAAGCTCTTTGAAACGTTGATGATTTGCAGTTGATGCACGAGTTGCCGTTAAGATTGCCAGAAGCACACGAGCGAATTCCCTTCAAACAAACTCACCCGCGCCTAATCCAACCCCTGCTGCTGCCGAACAGTCTTGTAATCATCGCGATGCACCAGAATGCCGGTGGTATACGTCACCTTCGGCGGTTCGGCGCCATCCTTGATCCAGTGATACATATAGTCAGCCGTTTCATACCCATGCCGCTTGGGGCTGATCAACACGCTGGCAAAGAACCCGGTCGGCTGTGGCTTCTCGAAATCCGCTCGGCCCGCATCAGCGCCAATACCGATCCCAATAATCGTGTCCGTATTAAACCCGCGATTCTCCATCGCCCGCACTTCGCCCAGCACCGTTTCATCATTCATCCCCGCGGTCAGCCAATGTTTGATGTCCGAATGCTGGGTCAGCACAATGTTGGCCGCGTCGCGCCCGCCCGCGAAATCCGGGCTCGCCTGGTGGCTCTTGAATATCCGCTCAGCAGGAAACCCCGCTGCCGTCAGCGCCTCAGTCACACCCGTCATGCGCTGCCTGGCGGTATCCAGTTCATCCAGGCTGGCAACGCACGCTCCGGTCTCTTCCACCTTCCATCCGCGCTTCTTCATCTCATCCGAAAGTGCATTGCCTACAGATTTGCCGATCTCCTCAGCGGAGATGCCCATATGGTGCTCATCCATATATTTGCCGTCCCCGTTAACGAATTGATCGTCCACGCTGAACACCTTCATGTTGTACCGATTCGCCTGGTTCATGATCATCGTGCCCAGCCGCACATCAGGCGTGCAAATGATCATCCCCTGTGCACCCTGCGCCCCCAGCGTATCAATAGCCGACTTCACCAATTCATCCGTCGGCGCGCCGATAAACAGCAGATCAAACCCATCCTTGTCAGCCGCCTGCTGCGCGAATTTGTGTTCGTTCTGAAACCATTCCTGCTCCGGGTTCTTCACGACAAAGCCGATCTTGATCTTCGCCGGCGAGGCTGCCGATTGATCCGGCTTCCCGCCGCAACCCACAACGCAAGCCGTCAGCAAAGCAACGCAAGACAAGGTTAAGAAGCGCATGGTTGGAATTCTCCGTTAAGCAGGTCAGCGGCCAGGGCGTGGCTTGGGTCTTCACCCAGCACATCGTTCAGCATCGCGTCCGCCGCCGCACCGTCCTCCAAACCCAGCATCGCCTGTGCGGTCAGAACTTTCGCTTCAATTCGCTGCCGACGATCCAGGTCTTCCTCAAACAAAAGCATATCCGGTAACGAAGTCGCAAAGTAATCAATCTTCGCCGGTGTGTTCGCCAGATCCTTTGCATATTTCAGCAGAGCGTTCAGAAGCCCCCGGGCCCGGTCCGTTTCACCCAGCGCTTTGAAGGCCATCGCCGAATAAAACGTCTTCTCCGAAAACGCACGCACGCTCATTTCCTGAAAATCCCCGCTCGACCGAGCTGCAATCTCCCAGTGCCGCGCAGCCCCAGCGGAATCCCCAGCCGCATCCATCGCCGCCCCAAGCCAGTAATGAATATCGCTTTGATTGGCCAACAGGTGCTTCGCCTCGCCAAGGTTTTCAGGAGCTGACAGAGCTGATTCAAAATGCCGCCGCGCCGCGAGCCAATCATCGTTTTTCAGCGCCGTCCGGCCAAGCGCCAGGTGCGCCCGAACATGCTGTCCCAGCGCCAGCCCTTCACCGCCCTCCCAGGGTTGAAATCGCCGGCTGTTAAGAATCTCCAGAGCCCGCCGGGGCTTGCCCGTCTGGTTATATAGCGCGCAAAGCTGCACCGATAGATCATCGCGCTGCCCGACCAGCTCACGATGCTTCTCAAGCTCGCCCAACCTCCTCGCGGGCAATTCCCCCATTTGCTTTCGAAGCTGGTCTCGCTCAAACAGCAGCCGTGCATCCCCCGGATCGGCCGCACGCGCCCGGTCATACGCGTCCGCCGCGGCAGCGTTATTCTTGGAGACGTTCACATACCCAATCCCCAGATTCCGCCAAACCACAGCAAACCCCGGATCAATCTGGCTAGACTCTTCCCACAACCCAATCGCCTCGCGATGGCGACGCCGATCATAAAACAAATTACCCAGGTAATACCGGGCACGCCCATCGTTCGCATCCGCCTCAATTGCAGCCTGCAAAACGCCAATCTCTTCCAGCCGCGCAGGAAAACAATAATCCGGCAAAGCAGATTTCCCGCTTACCCTCGCCGCCTTCGCCCCATCAACATCCTCAACACGATCCAGCAAATCCGCCAGATAATAAAACACCAGCGGCGCCGTCCCCGAGCCCGCCTCAGGCAGTGCCCCCCGCAACAACTCAATCCCTTCGCGATAAAGACCCGCCCGCCGAAAATTCAGCGCCAAATCAAGCCGAATCTGCGTGTCGCATTTCAACGTTTCGCCACTTAGGTAAATCGCCGAAAAATCCAGTGGATTAAGCGCCAGCGTCCGCTTGAGAATCTCATCGGCATCCACGCTTCGACCGAGCTTGCGAAGAACAACCGCCTTCAAATCTCGCGCCTGCAAATGCTCGCTATTCACTCGAAGGGCGCGCTCCAAATGCTCGAGCGCCGTCGTCCACCGCCCCGCTGCGCAGTTCATTTCCGCCAATGCATAAAAGGCCGGCGACTGCCAGGTATAATTCCACGTCGCCTTATAAAACGCCGCATATGCCTCTTCTGTGATCCCCAGGAATCGCAACGCCAACCCCAGGTTGTAATACGCCTCGCCATCATAAGGATTCGGATTCCGCCGCGCATTCCGCGCAATCGCTGCTGAAAAGAATTTAACCGCGCCCGCAAATTCTCCCCGCTTCAGATGCCAAAGCCCCATCGCATTGTTGCACCGCGCATCCCCCGGATCGCGCCGCAACGCCTCGCGCCAGTAAGCCTCCGGAGCCCGCGTCGCATGTCGATACTGTTCCAGGTGCAAGCCAGTCAAGTAAAGCTCATCGTTGCTCGCAATTTCCGCCGGCAACCTCGGCTCAGTTGCCGGCGGAGGAACCTCCAGCGCGGCCGGCTTTACTGGAACATATTCAACAACTTCCCGCCCATCCTCCGCCACTATCCGAAGCCGCAGCTCGTGCGCATCGAAAGCCCCATCCAACGCCACATCCTCCAAAACGGGCTTGCCAGGCGCTAAGTCAGATCGTAAATCCAAAACATTTGTGCCGCCACGATCCAGCAAAATCCGCGCCCCCTTCAACTCCCCCGTTACCGCCACGCCAATCCGCGCCCCACTGCCTCCCACAACAAGTGACATTGCCGCCTCAACATTCGCCTTCTGCGCCGGCCCAATCTTCTGAATCGGATATAGAAACTGGCTGAACGTCCGCGTCTCCCCCGGATGCAGAAATGAAAAATCCGGCTGGTTATCGGTATAAACCCCCGCCATCAATTCAATATAAGGCCCATCATTGTCCGTCAGATTTCGATCCCACGCATATCCAAACTCATGATTCCCCCATGTCCACTGTTTCTTCCCCGGCGAAATGTGGTAATTGGCCACATGGACCAGCCCCGCTTGCTGTCCGTGGTCATACCCGCCAAAAAAATCTTCCCTGCTTCCCATCGCCATGTAGCTGGTCGGCACCGGAATATTCGCGTACCAGCTCAAATCATTGGCCGCATAATCCCCCGGCGGAACAAACTGCCGTGGCGCATCTTCTGCCGCCACTCCCTCCCGCCCGCGCTTCCCGTAATCCACGCCGTAATACAATCCATCGCAAAGCGGAAACCGGCTCATCGCCCGCTTCGCATGATCCGCCACATAACCAACATCCGGTGGAAAAAAAGATTGATAGCGCTCTTGCACCCGCGTCGCGATATTCATCCACCACAAAAACGTCTGCATCAGCGGCGTGCGATTAAAAATCCGCCCTTTAATCTCCACCAGAGATTTCCCCGGATGCAGACAAACCCCGTGCATCCCCTTCATCCGGTTCATTGGCTCATGCTCGCCACACCACACTGTCACCGCCCCATCCGCATGATGCTCAATAAACACGTCGGCAGGCATGAACGTCGAAGGCCGATGGTGCTGGGGCCAATTAAACTCAATCCCCCCCGAAATCCACGGCCCAGCCAACCCGACCAGCGCCGGCTTAATCACATTCTGCCGATACACAAAGTTATACCCATTGGTCTTATCCAGCCCCACATGAATCCGCCCTCCCAGCGCCGGCAGAATCATCAGCCGAACAAACTCATTCTCGATATGCACCGCATCCCACTCACGCGGCGTCTTCTCCTCGGAAATCCGATCTACATAAGGCAACGGATAAACTCGCCCGCTGCTCCCCTGATAAACCCGCTTCTCCAAAAACATCGGATTCTTATCCGCCGCCCCCGGCAAATAGGTAGGAATAACCACCGGTTCCCGCCACGCCTTCACACCCCCGCGCAGTTCCACCGGAGCCTCCGGAAGTTCAAGTAATTCCATACGTCCTCGCTAGCAGACAGTCTATCAGAACCGTCGAAAATCAAAATGCAGATGACGACCATTGTTACTTACGTTTCGGCGAGATGTAGATCTCAACGAGGCGCCCAAGACCGATGACAATCTCCTCCTTTGGTTCTCCGGGGGAGGGCCAAGGGTGGGGGCTGCATTTTCATTAGAGCTGACCACCGCCAGCAGCAACCACCCCTCCTTCGCAGATTCACCCCCAATTCCTTAGAATCCCGCCACCTCAATGGACAAGCCCCGCAACGATCTGAAAGACCGCCTCGTCTATCTCTGCCTCCGCCTGCTCTCGACACTTGTCCATTGCTGGCCAGTCAATTTCAATCTCCAGGCCGCCCGCCTTCTCGGCAGCATCTGGTATCGCCTCGATGCCAAGCACCGCGCCCGCGCAATCGCCAATCTCCATCGCAGCTTCCCCCACTTCACAGAGCAACAGTGCGATACCTACGCCCATCGCAGCCAGCAGCATATGTTCATGCTCGCCGTCGAAGTCCTTTTCACCACGCGCCTCATCCGCATCGACACCTGGCGAGATTACGTCGAAATCCAGAACATTCAGCAAACCCTTCGCCTCCTCATGGACCGCAACCGCGGCCTCATCCTCCTCACCGCACACTATGGCAACTGGGAAATCCTCGGCTACGTTCTGGCCACCCTCGGCTTCGAAACCACCAGCGTCGCCCGCGCTTTCGATAACCCCTACATCAACGACTGTATCTTCGGCGTGCGCGAGAGCCGCGGCCAAAAAGTCCTCGACAAATTCGGCGCGACCGAGCAGGTCACCAGCATTCTCGAAAACGGTGGCGTCGTCGCCTTCGTCGCCGATCAGAACGCGGGGAAAAAAGGAATCTTCGTCGATTTCTTCGGCAGAAAAGCCAGCACCTACAAATCAATAGGCCTGCTCGCCATGCAATATGAGGTCCCTATCGTCATAGGCTTCGCGAGACGCTTGAACGAGCGTTTTCACTTCAGCGTGGAAATTCAGGACATCATCTACCCCGCCGATTGGAAAGATCAACCAGACTCCCTCCGCTACATCACCCAGCGCTATACCACAGGAATCGAAAACTTCATCCGCGCCGACCCCGGCCAATACCTCTGGACCCACCGCCGCTGGAAAACCCGCCCCAAAGGCGAAGAACCGCAGCAATATGATTGAATTTCACTCCCCATCACGCTTTCAAACCCAGCAAAGTTTGATACAGCGGTAACACCACGTCCCAGGAAAATCGCTCTTGCACGTTCTCCAGACCGGAGGCAACCAACCGAGCCCTAAGCCCGGGATCGTCTATCACCCGCGTAATCGCGCCGGCCAACGCGCCCGGATCAAACGCTGACACTAACAATCCCGTCTCGTTATTTCGAACGACATCACGAATCCCAGGAACATCCGTCGCGACCACCGGCACGCCCGCTGCCATTGCTTCAATCAACACCAGTCCAAATCCCTCCGCTGCCGATGGCAGCACAAGCACGTCAATGGATTTCAGTGCCTCTCGCGAATCTACAATCCCCCCATGCAGCTTCACCCGATGCCCCAGCCACAGTCGCGCGATTTGCGCTTCAAGCTTCGCCCGCTCACTCCCCTCCCCATAAACATCCAGCGATATATCCGCCGGCAACAGTGCCACCGCATCGATCAGATCCCCAATGCGCTTGATTGGGTCCAGCCTCCCAATGAACCCAACCCGCCGTCCACCTGAATCGCGCGCTGGCCAATTCGCATAATCGCTTAGTTCGATCGCATTTGGCACCACCTCAATCTTCTCCTCCGGCACCCCCGCCCAACGCTGCGCGATGTCCGCAACCGAAGGCGATGGCACAACAACCCGCTCCGCAGCACGGTGGGCCAACGACTGCAACACCCAATGCCACCGCGGTTTTGGTTGCGTCGTCTGAATCGATTCAATAAATCGCACATGCGGACAAAACACCGAAGCAATTGCCGCCGCCACGTTCGCATGCATCAGAAAGCTGAAAACCGTATCACTCCGCTCCCGCCGAATCAGCCTCACCAGCCGCGATATGACCAGCACATCACTCCGCCCGCGAGCATTCAACGCCGTCACGTCCACCCCACCAGCCCGAATCTGATCCGCCACCGGCCCCCAGCCATCCAGGCATGTAACCCGCACCTGCACATCCCGCTCGCGCGATAGCCGCAACGCCAACTCCCGCACCACCGTCGGCGTCCCGCCAATCTTCAGATCCGTAGTAAGCAAATGAATTCGCCGCTGCACGAACAGAGTCTACCGCTCATCCACCGCACCGCCACACGCGCTTTGCAAACGCATTCTTAATTCAGGACTTCTAATCCGCAGGCCGCTGCACAACTCCGCTTGGCGGAACGCAACTCCAGAAGTATCTTCCCTTCCCATGGCCACCAAACTTCGTTGGGGGATACTGGGCACCGGTAACATTGCCCGCCAATTCGCCACCGGCTTAATCGCCTCGCGCCGCGGCACGCTCACCGCGGTAGGCTCCCGCACCCGCCAATCCGCCGATGCCTTCGCCCAGTCTTTCCCGGTCCCCCAGTTCTACGGCTCATACCAGGAACTCATCCACTCTGACGATGTCGATATCGTCTACAACTCGCTCCCCAACTCCCTCCATTGCCACTGGACGATCCAATCACTCCGCGCCGGCAAACACGTCCTGTGCGAAAAACCCCTAGCCCTCGACGCAGCCGAAGCCCAGCGCATGTTCGAGGAAGCCGACAAAGCCAAGCGCGTGCTGATGGAAGCCTTCATGTACCGCTCGCATCCGCTCATGCTGGGCATCACCCAAGCCGTAAAAGCCGGAGCCATCGGCCAGTTAAAGCTGATCCGCACCAGCTTCTGCTTCCGCACCCGCAAAACCGAGGGCAACGTTCGCTTCGTTCGCGAACTCGGCGGCGGTGGTCTCATGGATATCGGTTGCTATTGCATCAATTTCTCCCGCCTCTTCGCCGCTGAAGAACCCACCGTCATTCAGGTCAGCGCCACCATGCACGCCACCGGCGTCGATGATCTGGCCGGCGGCACCATGGTCTTCCCCAGCGGTGTCATTGCCAGCTTCAGTTGCGGCATGAGTGCTCAGGCCGACAATACCGCTTATCTCTGCGGTTCCGAAGGATTCATTGAAATCCCCGTCCCCTGGAAGCCCCCCGCCCACCAGGCCCGCTACATCATCACCCGCGGCATCCCCCCGCGCATGGATGCCGGCGCCGCAACCGCCGGCGCCATCGGCGCGCCCCCACCAAGGGACATCCACACCATAGATGCCGCAACCGATCTCTATGGCGTGGAAGCCGACGACTTCGTCTCCAGCATTCTCGATTCCCATCCCCCGCGCATCACCCGCGAAGATTCAATAGGCAACATGCGCGTCCTCGATGAAATGCGAAAACAAATCGGTCTCAGCTTCTAAGGTGATACAAATACCTCGGACGGGGAAGAAACAATTTCTAAAGGGCGTAATGGCACCAATGCAAATTCTGATGAACACCGGCGGCATCGCCTCCACCAACAGCTTCCTCATCGCCGATGAAACGACCAAGCAGGCCGTAATCTTCGACGCGCCCAACAGCACCGTCGCGCCGTTGCTCGCCCAGGCCAAAAACAACGCATGGGAGGTCATAGGTCTCTGGCTTACGCATGGGCACTTTGACCACATCGCCGATCATGCCGTCGTCACCAGCGCGTTCCCCGCCGCCAAAGTGTTCATTCATCCACTCGACGAGCCCAAGCTCACCGAGCCCGGAAGCCGATACTTTGCCCTGCCGTTTGAAATCCCCCCCCGCTCCGCCGATGGCTACCTGAACGAGGGTGATCTGCTTCGTATCGGGTCGCTGGAAGCGCGGGTAATCCACACCCCCGGCCACTCGCCGGGCCATGTCGCCTTCTATTTCGAAAAACAGCAAATACTCGTCAGCGGCGACCTGATTATCTGCGGCGGAGTGGGCCGCACCGACCTGCCCGATTCTGATTCAAACGACCTGACCACCTCCATCAAAAAGGTAATGTCGTTGCCACCACACACCAGGTTACTGCCCGGCCACTGCAACGTAAGCCTCATCGGCGAAGAAGCCCGGAAAAATCCGTATGTGATTGAGGCACTTCAAGAGTAAGAATTCTCAAGTATCTACCCCACGCATTCCATACGATTCCCCCAGCCAACAGAAAAGGGCCGTCCCGAAGGACGGCCCGCAATTTTCATCAAATGTGAAGAGCGTCGTTGAAACTAATTTCCAGCACCACCATTTGCACCGGGCGTAGCCGGCGCTGCCCCGCCTCCATTACCACCGCCGCCTCCACCATTCCCACCCGCGGCGCGACCAGCTGTAAGTGAGAGGGTCACATCAGCGGTGTGATCGGCCCCCAGCGTAATCGCTTGCCTTCCGCGGCCGCGCGGCGTCGTTGTCCGCGCTGAAAGGGCATACTCCCCATGATTCGTGTCCGGGAAGCTCAGCGTGGCCATGCCCTTATCGTCAGTTGTTCCCGAAGCAAGCGGCGGGCCGCCACGTCGACCACCACCAGCCGCAGCCCCCGCCCCACCACCGGCCGGCCGTGTCGTCGCCGCCCGAACCTGCACGGTCGCCCCCACCGCGGGCGTGCCATCCGCTGCCAGCACCTTAACCGTTACCTTCGCATCCGGCTGGGTGGTTGCTTCTTGTGCACTGACCATCCGGCTCGAAATCATCGCCACAAACGCCAACGCAATCGCTGGCGCAATCCATTTCGTCATTCGCAACATAATATGTCCTCTGTTTTGCCCCCAGCGTGCCGGTTCCACACGGCCAACTGATTCTCCGCCTGTGGGGCTTCTAACGGCTTTTACATACTCTTGCATGGCAGAATCGTTGTCAGCGCACTTTTTTTGCCATCCATGCTAAGGGCGCGGCGAAATGCCTTCCCAAAGCCGTCGAAGATCAAGCGACATGCGTACTGAAACCGTGTTATCCGACTCATAGTCGATCTTATAGACCTGAGCATGAATTGCGATCGACCGATCAATCGCCTTCGATAGTTGCTCATTCTGCGCCGCGGCATCCCCCAACGTCTTGCCCTCTCCAATAGGCAACTTATCAATTGATGTACGCAGTGCGTCAGAAGCGGCAGCCTCAGCCGCCCGCGCCGCCCGCAGCCTCCCGTTGCCGCTCCCTCGCCCCTGCGCATCAAGCTGCTGACCAACCCAATCCGGTGGCTCAGCAGGCATCTCCACCCCCGCGCCCCGCCGCGCGGCTGCAACGCGTCCGCTGCCCGTCGCGGTCGCCAACTGGCGCGCAATGGCATTCTCCATCGCGGACCAGGATGGCTCGCTGTAAGGGTGGGGAATGTCGGTACGCGGGCCAAGGATCGATCGCAGTTTGGCGGTCAGGTCCGATGGGAGGAGGTTCAGCGTCACATTAACTTGGTGATCGGGCGCGAAGTCGACCAGGGTAATCGGGCAGCTCTCAATCCATTGGGTAAGCTCATCGTTAATCTGCTTGTCGCCCAGGGCATCGGAGATCTGTTTGTCAGGGGCGAGAGAAACGGGCGCGATGCTGTCCAGGATATGGGTCGCAGCATCCTGCTTGGCAGCTTCAATCGCCCTGCGAATATCGGCCGGTGAAACATCATTCCAGCCCACAAGCCCTGGGGGCGGCCGGATTGTCTCGATCGCGCCCGTACTCGTTCCGGTCGCCGAGAACACACGTGTGTCCCACGATTGCAAATCTCGCACAAGTTCGTCAGATGAGACTGAGGTTGTTTGTGGATTTTCAGCCGCGATGCGAGCCAGCTCACGGCGAATTGCGGGCGCGGGAATGTCCAGACGAAGCTGGCAGGTTTGCCCATCCAGCCATCGTGGCCCCCCGATCTGCTGCGCCTGATCGTGCAAAAGCGATTGCAGGCGACGCCGCGCGGCATTCTGGGCGAGAAATATTTCAACAGTAAGCGACGGTGTAATGGATTCCGATTCAATTTCGATCCGCAACCGCTCCACCGCGCTGTTGCGGGCGGCGCCCACCTCCGGGCGCGCCTCCGGCCCAGCCCACGCGCCGGCGGCGACCGCGAGGATCAAATTTATGCCCAGAAGCCAACGCATTTTCAATCGACCACCAGAGCTGAACCTCCGACGATCCAGTAGGTTAGACATCGGCCAGATCGCGATGTTAGGTTTTTTGCAACGCGGTTATCGGACGTAACCTGCCATCAAGGGTACCCGCGTCGAATTGAACCACCGTGCGGATTTCGTTGATTTCCCACCTGCGGACCCTTAGCATCTGGGCTGGATTTCGATCAATCCCTGCCGTGGATCTGACAGTGCGATTTTTTGGGAGTTTGGATGGTTGCGCGTAGGAAGACCCGCAAGGTGGTAATTGGCGACAACGCTCACGGTTTTGTCGGCATTGGTGGAGATTCCCCGGTCGCTGTCCAGACCATGACCTCCGGCTACACCTGGGAAATCGACAAATGCGTCGCGGAAATACACAAACTTGCTGCCGGGGGCGCGGATATCGTGCGCGTCGCGGTTCCCGAAAAGAAGGACACCGCCGCCCTCAAGGAAATTATCCCGCAGGTACAGGTTCCGATCGTGGCCGATGTTCACTTCCATTTCCAGCGCGCCTTGGAAGCAATAGAAGCGGGCGTTCACAAGATTCGTCTCAACCCCGGAAACATCAACGATCGCGCGCAAGTCAAGGATGTTATCCAGGCGTGCAAAGCCAAAAAGCTCCCCATTCGCATTGGTGTCAATGAAGGCTCCATCGTTGAGCGCAGGGACAAGCAAAAGCGTCAGAAAGAACTCGGCGGCGTCTTCTCCGACAACAAGAACGGGCATTTGCTCGCAATCATGATCGCCAAGTTGGAAGAGTATGTGGAAATATTCCAGGAAGAGGACTTTCACGACATCGTCATCAGCGCCAAAAGCATTGATCCCCAGTTGGTGATCGATGCCTATCGCGAAATCAGCCAGCGGTTTGATTATCCGCTGCACCTGGGCGTCACCCATGCCGGTCCCAAGGAAACGGGCACCATCCGCTCGGTGGTGCCGCTCGGCCATCTGCTGTGCAGCGGGATCGGCGATACCATCCGCATAAGCTACGCCAACGACCCGATCTACGAAGTTGAAGACGGCCTCGAACTCCTTTACGTGCTGGGCCTGCGAACCCGCATCGGCGCCGAACTCATCGCCTGCCCCACCTGCGGGCGCATCCAGGTGGATCTGTTCAAGCTCGTGCAGGACGTTCGCAAGCAACTGGCCAGGGAAATTTCAGTTCCGATGAAGGTTGCCGTCATGGGCTGCGTGGTGAACGGTCCGGGTGAATGCGAGGGCGCGGACATCGCCATTTTCGCGGGCGATCGCAAGGGCATCATCTACGTGCAGGGCGAGCGCGTCGCCAATGTGCCGGAAGAGCAAATCCTCGAGCGCCTGCTGATCGAATGCAAAAAGTTCGAGGAAGAGGTCAAAAGCGGCCGCACCAGGCTCGGCGAAAAGAAAGTGGATATTCTCCCCCCCGATCCCATCGGTGAACTGGGCAGCGGCTGGGCCAAGATCGAAAAAGAGCGTATGTCGCTGCCGGTGGTGAAGTAATCCCGGCGAAGAGGGCGAACCATGAAGCTACTGATTCATCTGATTGTTTTCGCCGCCGGCGCGGGCCTTGGAATCTGGTGGGGCGTCAATCATCCCAACGAAGCCGCGACCATTGCCCAGCGCGAACAAACCGAAGCCGCCAAGATCCGCCTCCAGGTATTACAGCAACTGGATGACAGCCCCAAGGCCAGGCAAATGCTCGCCGATGAGCAAAAGAAAATATCGGGAAATTGAAGGGAACGGACGGTCAGAGGCGGTGATAGTGCAAGACCGCTGGCAATTTCGCGCGATTACATCGACGCATTGACCGAAGTCCATTTCGCCAGCACCTTGGTGCCGAACGCGCCGATCACAGCTATCGCCGCCACCGAAATGAGTCCAGCGATCAACGCGTATTCCAGAACCTCGCCACCGCGCTCATCCGCCAATAGCCGTTTAATGAAGGTCATTGCTGTCGTATCGGGATGTTTTGACTCAAATGTGAGAATATTTGGGTATTTCCGACTTTGCCTGAGGGGGGATTGCTAAGTCGCCTGCATACGTCCCATACAATCCACCCCGCCAGCCGCCGCTTTAAATGTAAAGCACCTCGTTTCTGATCGATGCCAGTCGGTAGCGTCCCGCATAAAACCCGCCAGGGGTTAGACAAATACGCCCCCGGCGCGACTCTTAGCCTTTGGAAAACGATGACGTTCCCACCAGCTAATCCGCTCGTCAGAGCCTTGGCGACCGGCGAGCCGAACAGCTGCGCGCAACTTTATGATCGCCTGGGCCTGTCATTGCTGCGCGTCGCCCGCGTGATGCTCTATGCCTCGGGCGACGCCGAGGACGCCGTGCAGGATGTTTTTGTCCAGATCGCGAGCCAGCGCGATCGCCTGTCGCAAGTCCGGGATTTGGACGCGTATGTCTTTTCGATGCTGAGATACACCGTGCAACGCCGGCTGCGCCGTCAGGGCAATGAGCAGCACCATCTTCGGCAACTTGCCCGCGTCGGCCCGCGCGAACAATGCCCCGGTGCCTCGAATGATTTGGACGAAGCCCTGAAATCATTGCCCGCCGAGCAACGCGAGGTAATCGCTCTCAAAATTGATGGCGAACTGACATTCGCCCAGATCGGTGACATTTTGAATGTAAGTCCAAACACCGCCGCCAGCCGGTATCGCTACGCGCTGGAGAAACTGCGCCGAGTTCTGGAGTAATTGCCATGCACCCCGACCCATTGCCTCAAGAACTGATTGATTTGGAGAACCAGCTTCGCGCCCGGCCAATTTCATCACCAACCGCGGGCCTGCGTGATCGCATCTTGCGCGCAGCCGCCGAATCGGCATCGCCGCCGCAATCAACTCCGGCGGGACAATGGACCAGCGGGTACTGGGCCGCCGCCGCGGCAACAGTTCTCATCGTCATGAATCTTTCCATGATCTCCGCTTCGCCAAATGAGTTTGCCATCGCCCCAGCGCCCAGTCCCGATCAGATCGCGGCGGAGTTACAAGCACTGCATCAATTTGAAACGCAACAAGAAGGACAATTCAAATGAACTTCGCGCTCCTCTGGATCGACGCCTTGCTTATCGCCGTTCTGTGGGTCGCCGCCACCGCCGCCATCGTTGGCCGCGCCAAACGTAAATGGTTCCGCGCGCTTTTCCTTCCAATTGTAATCGGTGTTCCGCTCGCGGTGCTCGGCACATTTGTCTTCGCCGCCGCGAACATGAAATTCAGCATGAATGTCCAGCCCAATTGGTTCGCCTACTCTGTATCGCTGCTGCTGGCATACCTCATTGGAGCCTCGGTCATCCTGCGCCGCGCGGGCCGCCATGAACCCGGATTGCCCCCTGCCGCCGCTGCCTGGGGCCGCGTTCCCCTCGCCCTGGCGTGCCTGACCGCAACCATCGTCGGGTACATGCTTCTCTGCAATATGGATCTGGTCATCCGCGCCCGCTGCGCCATCTCCAGTGTAAGAGTCAATTCCATCTATCTTGCCGCCTTACCGGCCATCACATCCGATGCTCAAAACGCGGCTCCACTCTACGAGAAAGCCTTTGACCACCTGAAAGAAGTGCAAAAGGACGAAGAACGGATCGAGAACCCGCCGACCGGAAATCGTGATGATTTCGATCCAAACGAACCGGCCACACTATCTTTTCTGGCCCAGCAAGCGCCCACAATCGCCCTGCTTCGTCGGGCCGCTGCCCTTCCCGGCTGCCGGTTTGATGCGGATTTAGGCCAGCCCAACATCACCGTGATGATGCCCTTCCTCAACGAAGAGCGCAACGCCGCCAACATTCTTAGCCTGGAAGCCCGGGTGGAAATTTCTCGCGGCCACGCCTCATCCGCGATTGCTGATACCTCCTCTATTTTCCGCATGAGTCGGCAATTGGGACAAAGGCCGCTGATCATTTCCGGTTTGGTGGGAATGGGCATCGATTCCCTGGGCGCGAAAACTCTGGAGCAGGTCCTCCCGATGATAAGAAATCCCGGCGAATTGGCCGAGCTGCGCCTCGAAGAACTCGCGCCCATTGGCCGTATCTTCCGGCAAAGCCTGCGAGCAGAAGAAGTATTCGGCCTGGCCGTTTACGGCAACATGCCCGATCTGGAGCCTAATCCCACGCCAGGCAGCGCGCCGCTCGAAAGCCACTTTCTAGCATCCGGCAGTGGGCCCGGGGGAGCATTCGTTCGCGTCTTTTTCCTTGATGTGGATGAATACATGAAACTCATGGAGGATTTGCAGTCCGACGCAACCCTTCCTTACTTCCAGACCATAACCAAACAATCTCTCAATGCGAACAGCAGCCGCGCCAGCAACGGCTTGTTCACTTCGCTCCTGGGAAAATCGCTTTCCCAAAGGTTGCTTGTCACCTGTGCACGGATCGAAGCCACTGACGCCTGCGCTCAAACCGCCGTCGCCATGACCCGATACCGACTGGATAACGGCGCCCTTCCATCCCATCTCCAGAACCTGGTCCCGAAATACCTGGAAGCCGTTCCAACCGACCCCTTCGACGGTCAGCCACTCCGCCTGGCAATCAAAAAAAACCAATGGATCATCTACAGCATCGGCCCTGACGGCAAAGACGACGGCGGCACGGAAATATCAACCGACAAGGGAGACGTGATTTTCACCTTAAAGACCCCCACCACGGAGCCGACCTCTCGCCCCCAATGAAGCGAAGAGATGTGAATCGCATTTTCCCGATTTCTCCAACTTCGGTTATTCTCTACCCCCTTATGTCCATCCCAGTAGGCGTAGTAGGCATCAGCGGATATGGCGGCGGAGAAGTCCTGCGCCTCTGCGCCGCCCACCCAAGCTTCGAAGTCGTCTATGCCGCCGGTGATTCCTCCGCCGGCCAGCTTCTCATCGACCGCTTCCCAGGCATCGATCCCAAGCTGGCAGACCTGACGATTTCCAAGTGGGATCCAGCCGCCATCCCGAAAATCGATCTGCTTTTCGCCTCCCTGCCCACCGGCCAATCCAAAGAATCCCTGGCGCGGGTTCCCGCCAACATAAAGATCGTCGATATAGGCGGCGATCATCGCTACGCCCCCGGCTGGACCTACGGCCTGGCCGATGTCTGGCCAGACAAAATCCGATCCTCCACCCGGCTCGCCAACCCAGGCTGTTATCCCTCCGCCGCGCTCGCCGCCATCGCCCCGTTGCTGGCCGGCGGACTCGTTCAAAACGACCACCCCATCATCATCGACGCCAAAAGCGGTGTCAGTGGCGCGGGCCGCGGCGGTGGAGATTCAAAATTCGGTTTTGCTGAAGTCAATGAAGACGTCGCCGCCTACGGCTTGCTCAAGCACGCCCACGTCCCTGAAATAACCGAAACGGTAAAAGCTTTGGCAAGTTCAACCGGCGCCTCTTCCCCACGAATCGTCTTCACCCCACACCTGATCCCCATGACCCGAGGCATCCTCGCAACCTGTTACCTTGCCGGCGATGCCAGCACGGAACAATGCATGGCTGCCGCGCGGAAGTTCTATTCCAACCGCCCCTTCGTGCGCGTCATCGACAAACCCCCACACACAAAATGGGCCACCGGATCAAACCTGGCTTTCGTTTCGTATTCAGCTGCCGGGAATGGAACGATCATCGCCCTGGGCGCGATCGACAACCTCGGCAAGGGCGCAGCAGGCCAGGCAGTTCAAAATGCCAACCTGATGTGCGGCCTGCCGCAAGAAATGGGACTCGAAGGAATGCCGCTCTGGCCGTAGGCATCGCGCCTATCGCAGGCAGACCCGGTGTATTAATGCAGGGAACGCGCCCAAGTGTGCATTCTGCGGTGTTTAAAGCTCGTGGAAATGGTTTGCAGCAGGAGAAACGCCATCCCAAATCGAATTCCCAGAAGTATAACGGATTTCTCCGGATGCACGGCTAGCCGATCAATCTGCGCGAAAAGCAGCAGCAGCGAGACGTAAAGCAGCATGCCCACCAACATTGCCCGGAATGGTTTGCGCCGCGCCAAAAATGCCAGACCCAAGACCATGGTTCCAATGAAAATGCTGCCGAATGCGATCAGCGTGACGGCTTCACCCCCGGCCGGCCTGTTAACCGCGGCATCCGCCATCGCGAAAAATGCCCACAAGACCACCAGCACGCCCATCCAAAGAAAGTTTCGCCCGGCGCGCTTCGGATGCTTCTGCATCTCTTCCACCAGCAGTTGCTGGGCGCTGATAGCGGTGGCATCGGGCACAGTCGCCTTTTTTACCTCCGCATGCATCGAGGCCGAATGCGGGGTGGGATTCCCACATTTAGGGCAAAAGCGCATTTCGCTCGTATAGCTTGCTTCGCACTGCGAGCAACAGAAGGAATATTCCCGGGGGGCAGCCGATTGCTCTGATTCCATATAAGCCGATGCCAGCCCAAAACCCGCGGCGGCACGATCACCAGGAGAAAGCTCCTCATGTTTGTCCACCTCAACGGGCACAAGTTCCGAACGGCAACAATGGCATCGCTTCGCCGAGGGCGAAACAGCGGTTCCACATTTGTGACATTGTACGACGACCACGTTTGGCTCTCCCTTGGGGGCGCCGGCAATACGCCCAGCATTCGCATCGACCAGCGGGCCGCTATCCTTAACATGTCGTATCAATCCGCAAAATGCGCGAAATTGCGCGGCGACTGGCCCGCAACCGCGCGTCATATCAGCCGAATTTCCAGCCTGTTATTGCGCCCCAGACCCCTCGACACACATCAAACGCCTTCTTTTGTAGCAACGAGGCCGTCAGATACATGCGGCTCACCGTGTGATTGGATCGCATGAACGATGATTGGAATGAGCGAAATAGCCACAATTCCCACCACCACGACCTCGAAGTGCTGGTGCACGAAAGGAATCTGCCCAAAAAAATAGCCCGCCATCGTCAGCAGCACCACCCACACCATTCCGCCCGCGATGCTGAACCCGATGAACCGGCTGAATGGCATCCTCCCAATCCCCGCGACAAAAGGGGCAAACGTCCGAATAATCGGGACAAACCGCGCCAGAATAATCGTCTTGCGACCATGGCGGTCATAAAACTGCCGCGCTTCGGCCAAGTGCTTTTGATTCAATAACCACGACGATTTGCGCGAAAAAATCCTCGGACCCACGCGCACCCCAATCGAATAGTTCACCACATCCCCAAGGTTGGCGGCCAGGCATAACAGCCCCATCGCCAGCGCAATATTAATCGGAGACCCCGGCGCCGCCGCTAGCGCCCCAACCGCAAACAGCAGTGAATCGCCCGGCAGAAACGGTAACACCACCAGCCCCGTTTCACAGAACACAATGACCGCCAGCAGGGCATACACCCCCATCTGGTGGACGGCGGCAAAGTCATTAAGGTGCTTGTCAAAATGCAGGAACAGATCAAGCAATTGGTGTATCAAAGTTAATTATCTCCATAAGAAGCGGGAATTCTATCGCCTGTTTCATTATCGGCTGCAAGCCGAGGGCGTCCAGATTAGATTGCGGTGAAGCTGCTGGGTGATGCGGGGGCATTGAGCCCCAGGCAGGCCTATTTCGAGAGGAAAAATTCGGTGTATTCCCCCGTCAAAGCGATTACAATTCATGCCCATGTTCGAACATTTTACCGACCGCTCTCGAAAGGTCGTTGCCCTCGCCAATCAGCAAGCGCAAAGGCTACAGCACAACTTCATAGGAACCGAGCATCTACTCCTGGGAATGATTAAGGAAGGCGATGGCGTCGGTGTCCGGGCCATGAAAAAGCTTGGCCTTAAAATGAAAAAAGTCTGGGAGGACGTGGAAAAACGCACGGAAGTCGGTCCCACGGGTGTTTCCATGGGACGCTTGCCCCAAACCCCACTTTTTAAGCGGGTGATGGAAAACGCCATCGAGGAATCGAGAACACTCCAGCACGATCATGTCGGCACCGAACACCTGCTGTTGGGTATGTTGCAGGAGCAGGATGGCATCGCCGGCCAAACCCTTCGGAATATGGGCCTGAATCTGGAAGATACCCGCCAGCAGGTTATTGACCTTGTCACGCCACCCCAGAAAAAGGAAAACGCCAAGCTGGACTAACCCTTCCCTTCCCCGGCTGTATCTGCCGGCAATAATGGCTTGCCGCTCGAACCAATCCGGATTTACAACGTTTCATTCAATAGCCGCGCCACTAAACCCGCAAAGCTTCGCAAGAGGCGCCCTCGGCCTGTCCTCTTAATGATGGACTTTGTAAAACCAGCCGATATATCGATGTGGCGCTTGGTCTAAACCGAGGATTCAACCTGTTCTGAAGAGCGGGTTGGAGGGCCGCTGATGCGGCGGCGTTGCTTGATTATGGGTCTTGCGCACCTACAATCGACTGCGCCGAGGCGAGACGGCGCGAACGGATTTCGCTTTTAAGGTGAGGGGTCGGCACTCAATCCTGCCGGCCGACAGGAGATGGACATGTTTGAACGATTCACGGACCGGGCTCGCAAAGTTATGGCGCTGGCTAATCAGGAAGCCCAGCGCTTCAATCACGAATACATCGGAACCGAGCACATCCTTCTCGGTCTGGTTAAAGAAGGCAGCGGTGTCGGCGCCAACGTTCTCAAGAACCTGGATGTCGATCTCCGCAAGGTACGCCTTGAAGTCGAAAAGCTCGTCAAGAGCGGCCCCGACATGGTCACCATGGGCAAGCTGCCCCAGACCCCGCGGGCCAAGAAAGTCATTGAATACGCCATCGAAGAAGCGCGTAACCTCAATCATAATTATGTAGGAACGGAACATCTGCTGCTCGGCCTCCTGCGCGAGCATGACGGCGTCGCAGCGCAGGTGCTCATGAATCTCGGCTTAAAGCTTGAAGAAGTGCGGGAAGAGGTGTTGAACCTTTTGGGAGCTGGTGTGGAAAGCGAAGAACCCCAGGCACAGGAAAAACAAGGCCAAAACCGCAAGAGCAAAACCCCTGCCTTGGACAGCTTCGGTCGCGATCTGACCGAACTGGCGAAGGAAGGCCAGCTGGACCCCGTCATCGGTCGAAAGAACGAGATCGAGCGCGTCATCCAGATTCTCTGCCGTCGTCAAAAGAATAACCCCGTCCTTCTCGGTGAAGCCGGCGTTGGCAAAACCGCCATCGTCGAGGGCCTCGCCCAGATGGTGATCTCCAGCAACGTGCCGGAAATTCTGCACGACCGCCGCATCGTCGTGCTCGATCTGGCCATGATGGTCGCCGGCACCAAATACCGCGGCCAGTTCGAGGAGCGCATCAAGGCCGTGATGAACGAAGTTCGTCGCGCTAAGAACGTCATCCTCTTCATCGACGAACTGCACACCCTGGTCGGCGCCGGCGGCGCTGAAGGCGCCATCGACGCCAGCAACGTGCTGAAGCCCGCCCTCTCACGCGGCGAAATTCAGTGCATCGGCGCCACCACCTTCGACGAATACCGCAAGTACATCGAAAAAGATGCCGCCCTGGCTCGCCGGTTCCAGCCCATCACCGTCGATCCGCCCAGCGCCATCGACACCATCGAAATTCTCAAGGGCCTGCGCGATCGCTACGAAGCCCATCATCGTGTGCAGATTCTCGATTCCGCGCTTGAGGCTGCCGTCGAGCTTTCCACGCGCTACATCACCGGCCGCTGCCTGCCCGACAAGGCCATCGACGTGCTGGATGAGGCTGGTGCCCGCATCCGCCTTCGCAGCATGACCAAGCCGCCCAACCTGGCTGAAATCGAAGAGCAGATCGAGCGCCTCAGCATTCAGAAGGACGAAGCCGTCCGCAATGCCGAGTACGAAGAGGCCGCAAAACTTCGCGATCAGGCCGAAGGCCTCCGCGCTAAGAAAGAAGAAATGCAGCGGCAATGGCGCGAGCGCGCCAAGGAAGTGGATGGCGTCGTCGATGAAGAAGTCATCGCTGAAGTCGTCAGCAAAATGACCGGCGTCCCCCTCACCCGTCTCGAAAAAGAAGAAGCCCAGCGTCTGCTCGAGCTGGAAATCGAACTGCACAAGCGCGTCGTCTCCCAGGATGAAGCCATCAAGACCGTCAGCAAGACGATCCGCCGTGCCCGTTCCGGTCTGAAAGATCCGCATCGCCCCATGGGCTCGTTCCTGTTCCTGGGTCCATCCGGCGTCGGCAAAACCCTGCTCTCCAAGGCCCTTGCTGAATTCATGTTCGGCGACGCCGACGCGCTCATTCAAATTGACATGAGCGAGTATATGGAGAAACACAACGTCAGCCGACTCATCGGCGCTCCTCCAGGCTACGTCGGCTACGAAGAAGGTGGCCAGCTCACCGAGCGCATCCGCCGGCGTCCCTATAGCGTGGTCCTGCTCGACGAAGTCGAAAAGGCCCACCCCGATGTCTTCAACATGCTCCTCCAGATCATGGAAGAAGGACGCCTCACCGACAGCTTCGGCCGTCATGTCGATTTCCGAAACGTCGTCATGATCATGACCAGCAACATCGGCGCTGATCTCATCAAGGACGGCGGCCCCCAGTTCGGCCTCCAGCCCAGCCGAAAGGGCGAAAAGGAAGAGCGCACTTACCAAACCATCAAGCAAACCCTGATGAAGGAAATCGAGCGTTACTTCCGCCCCGAGTTCATCGGTCGCCTGGACGATGTCATCGTCTTCCGCCCGCTGAGCCGCACCAATCTCGAATCCATCGTGGAGTTCGAGCTGCGCAAGGTCACCAAGCGCCTGACCGATCACGGCCTGCGCATCGAGCTGACCCAGGAAGCCAAGGAGCTGTTGATCGACAAGGGCACCAACAATGATTTCGGCGCCCGCCCCCTGCGTCGAGCCATCGAGCAGTTTGTCGAAGACCCGCTCAGCGAAGAAATCCTCCGCGGTAACTTCAAGGGCAAGGACCTGGTGAAAATCACCGTGAAGACCGAAGAAGGGGGCGAAAAGCACCTCTACTTCGAGTCCTTCAACACCGCCGAAGACAAGCCCGACCAGAAGCAACTGGCACAGGCCTCGTCAGACGCAACCTGATCCTCAGCCTCGGAAATTTATCAACGAAGATTGCCCCGGTGTGATAACGCCGGGGCAATCTTTTTACGCTCGTGCCCGCTTGAGGCGCGCCCTTTGCAATCTCCACCATGCTCATCTCGAAGAGTGTCGCGGCGGAACGACCCGGGATGAGCCCCCGGAATCTTTTGGAGCGTTATATGGGACTCATACTACTCATCGTCGTGCTGGTACTCGTCGTAGGCTCAGCGCCAACTTGGCCTTATAGCCGCGAATGGGGCTACGGCCCAAGCGGTGGTCTTGGCGCCGTCCTGCTTATTCTTCTAATCCTCATGTTATTTCACGTTGTGAATATCGGCTGGTATTAACCGTCGCGGGCCATCCTGTCGTGGCCGGCAATTTGGCCGGCCACAGGCGAGCGGACATACTACTCCCGCTCGACCGCCCCTAGTTCACGCACCAATTCAATCCCCCGGGCAATCGCAAATTCCAGGTCTGGGGAGAAATTGTTCTTATCGAGCACATCCGTCAGCCCCATCGCATCCATTAATCGATATTGCGTCGGATTGATCCCCGAAATAATCAACCTTCTTCCACTCGCTTCCAGCCGCTGCGCCGCCGTCCGCAAATCCGCCACCGATTCCCCATCAAACCGCGTCAGATGGCTCACCGAAAGAATAATCACCCGCCAATGCGCCGGCAGGCGGTTCACCCACATCTGAAAATTCGGCGCGTGGTGAATCGCGTTTTTCCGGGAATGCGCCAGCCGATAAATCCCCAGCCCCGCCGGCAGCAATGATTTCACAATCCCGAACATCCTCAACTCTGGATCCTCCAGAAAATCCAGTTCCATCACATACGCAATCGGCTTCGTGTAATCCACCAGAACAATCCACACCAGAAACAAGAGTGGCGCCAGCATCGCCTGATCCGGAATCAAAAAGTAAAGCACCGACCCCGCGCACACCCCAAAAAAAAATGACCCATAAATGCTCGCCAGCAGCAGCACCCGCATTGCCGTCGGATAGCGCCTGCTAACCCTAAGCACCCGCCCATACCGCCCCGGCTGCCCGCACCGCGTCTTATCCCGCCACCACATGAAAAGCTGCACGCCCTGCAGCCCAAGATCCGTCACCACCCCCGTCACGTGCGTCGTCCGCACCACATCGCCCGACACCTTCGTGATCGTCGCGTTCTGCAGCCCCATCGCCACGCTCGCCAGCCCCACCATCCAGATCGGCGGCGGCAACGGAATCGCCCCGCCGCTCCGCATCACATGCCCATGCCCATGTGCCCAGTAGACCAGACAGATCGAATACAACCCCAGCAAGATCGCCTCGGAAGCAATCGGCGCGATATACCGCGAGCTAAGCCCCTGTCGATCCGCCCGCTCCGTCATCAGGCCAGACAGCACCGCCCCCAGAAAAAATGTCCCCACCAGAAACCCAAAAACAAAAACCGTATGCCCCACTTCCCCATCCCACGGCCCCACCAGCATTCGCCCCATCCACGTGGTATTCCCCGTAACATGCGAAATCGTCTGCGCCGAGACAATTAACGTAATGACATTAGTAAACCCCGCAATCCAGGAAAGCGAAATCGCCAGCCGAGACTTCTGCCGAAATGAATAAGCATGTGCCGAAAGCATGAGTCACACGAGAGCACTTCAGAAAAACAATCCCAACCCCCGATTATCGACCCCCAGCCACCACAAACCTTCCCAAAAAACAAATAACCCCACTCATAGCTCCGCATCATCGAAGCGCCCAGAGTAAAGTAAAGCAGCCGAACCTCTTCAATTCCTTGGCGACCTTGGCGTCATGGCGGTTAAACCCTCTTCAATTCCCATTAACCAATTAAATTCGCTTCTCCAACCTTCGCGCCTTCGTGGTTACACAACTCTTCAATTCACCCCCAACCCCTTGTCAACAACCCCCAGACTCGGCCATAATCCCCATCCGCGCGGCTGGCCCCCAAAACGCCCGCCGACGAAACAAAAACCTCCACCCAAACCCCGGAAAAACCAGGTTCGGATAGAGGAAAAAAACACCTGGAGAGGTGGCCGAGTGGCTGAAGGCGACGGTTTGCTAAACCGTTATACGGGGTCAAACTCGTATCCCGGGTTCGAATCCCGGCCTCTCCGTTTTTCCCAAAGCTCCCCCCACCCATCCCGTAAGATCCGCTGAACAGCGGCGATACACCACTGAACCCGAAAACCGCCCAACCGGCTTTTCTGCGGACCATCTTCATTCCACGAAGCGCCAACCACCGAAGCCCCACCCGCCCATCGCTGCCACATTGCACCCAAAGCGCCAGACACACATAATCCGCCCAATGCCAAAACGGTCTGTCCATCCATCGCCTATCTTCTTTCTCGATGCCAGCGAGCGCCGCCACCCCAAGCTGCTAGCAGAGAAAGCCGAAAGGCCAGCTCTTTGTTGCGCCTCTAAATTGAAATTCACCGGGCGAATTGACAAGAATTATGAATGTCCCCTTATCGCTTGCCCTGGCATCCTATTTTAAGATAAGATTCAACGTGTGTACCGATTTCAAATCCGTCGACCGATTAAAACGGGCAGGGACCGATGGCATGAGGAGGAACAGTTGAGCACTTCCCCATTATTTTCGTATCGCATCTTTCAGCTAGTTTGGGAACGTAGATTTGCATGTTGCGCCGACGCTTTGCTTCGCATGGTTTTGACATTGCTGATGTTGCTTTGCCTCGGGTTGACAACCTCGCAACCGAGCGATGCAGACATGAAGACTGCCGCCAGGC
The DNA here is from genome assembly GCA_030775485.1 of Planctomycetota bacterium. Lineage (GTDB taxonomy): Bacteria > Planctomycetota > Phycisphaerae > Tepidisphaerales > Tepidisphaeraceae > JALYJB01. The sequence continues at coordinate 125,113 of JALYJB010000013.1, forward strand.
AACAGGCGGAGAGTTGTGTACAGGCATGGAAATAAATAAACGGTCCACGACCCGCTAATGGAAATTTACGGATGGGGCGAACTAAACGGGACAGGACCCTTTATTTACGGTTCGCTGCGTTTCTTCGGCTTTTGCCGCCAGCCTGGTTGTCTTCCGCGAGGGCGCAATGTGCTTAGCAGATCGTACCGCTTGGCTGTTGCCGTCACCCATGGTGCGTTGCCCA
>JALYJB010000014.1 GCA_030775485.1 Planctomycetota bacterium
CCGGCTCTGCATGAAGTGCACATCCACAGGGGAAGTTTAGGGGAAGTGACGGAACGTGCCCCTAAAATAAAATCAGGCAGAGCCACATAAGTTGTTGGCTCTGCCTGAGTAAGGGAAGTAGCGGGGGGAGGATTCGAACCTCCGACCTCCGGGTTATGAGCGTAATTCGCTCAACAACCGTAAGTGCTGACGATAGCTGGAACTCCTGACATCCTCAGGGATTTACAACCCTGAGCCGTACGTCTCCATGATAGCCTTGTTTGCCATGTTTTCCAAAAAAATGTGTACAGTTTTGTGTACAGTAAAAGGGTCGCTTCCAAAGGCATCCGCGCCGCCGGTAATTCAGCGGTTTATCCAGAAGTCACTTTTTACTCGATTTGCGGCGCACCGAAACGGAGGCTGGCTCACTACACCGAAGCAAGCACGATTAACTCCGATATACCCGCGCTTTTGAGGTGCGCATGGGCGGACGCCAGGACTTCGCCCATTCTTTCAGGCAAATTTGCCTTTGAAATTCCCGGCTGGACCAGTCCGATATGTAGTTGGAATCCGAGTTGGACACCTTGGTCGAATATTTGGATAAGCCTTTGGTCGGTTCCCTTAATCCAGGGTGAGCCTTTTGCGCGGCGGACCTGGATCTTCTTCAGCAATTGTTTCGGTGTCCTGAGCCAGATCAGGGATTTAACGACTTGGCCGCATACTTCGTAAACGTCATCCACACGATTTCCCGGCTGCGCGCCCCCAGATCCTTTGACATGAAGTAACTTCACGATCACGGTGTCATTTTGGATTCCAACCGTGAGAAAATCAGCCATTTCACCGGCTCCATGGTCATGTAGCAGCAACTCGTGATCCGGTGAGTTCAGAAATGCCTTCAAGTGCTCTTGAATGCTATTCGGCCCACATTCGACCTCGATATCCACGTTCGCCGCGGCCCAGTCAACAACGGTTATGGAGTTGGAGTTGAACGGTTCGAACTCCGCATCGGCCAAAAAATGTTCGACGCCAGCAACCCGCGAAAAATCAGAGCAATAAAAGTTGAGGGGAGCCTCATTCAGAAAATCGACAAACGCTTCGTCACTGAATCCGCGCCGCAGCAACGGAGCCAAGGCATTTGGATCGACAATCGTAAATTGAGGCATTCCCAATAGAGAGAACTGAACAGGAAAAGTCCAACCGTTACCTTGTACTATCACTCGGACATTCTGCTGGTCCGTATTGGCACGGTCGATGTGCAGTTCCAGATCGGTAATTTCGCACGACGCGCTGGTTCCGTTGATGTCCGGATACACGACGGTGATGTGGCGTTTGTAGGTGTCCGGGTGCCAGTCTGCGGCAATAACGCAATGGTCGGGAAGCGTGGTAATTTCTTGTCCTACTGACAAATTATCGAGGCCGGGTAATGCGGGCATCGGCTGTTCATTCATGATCCGGCCGGCCAATGTGCGGCACCACTTAATCAACTCAGGGATTAGCGACGTATTATTGCTCCAGATTTTAGAAGCGCTGCTATACCCAATCGTGATGGGTACACCTTGGACGGTGCCCTTACCGAAAACATGGCCGCGATGGTTGAGCCGGCCGTCAGATTCGTCAATCGCTTGATCGGCACGCGGTCCACTAACGATTCGATAAGATTCGGCATTAGGATTGAGCATGCGGTTCTTCATTCCGACGTTGAAGAACTCGGGATTCTCGATATCGCGAAGCACCCGGTTGACGCGGCTCAGCGATAGATTGCGGTGTCTTCCATTCGTGTATTGCCGGGCAATTTCTTCGTAAATGGCAGGTGTGCGTCGAGACGCATTGATGAAAAGAAGCTTCGATGCCTCATCGTAGTAGATGACAAAGAGGTCGAACTCCTGCCGGTTAAAGATCGGTAAGTCTGTCCACTGCGGATTCTGTTGTTCAATCGTAATAATGACCGCCGCGTCTTCTTCAGGCGCCACGCTCTGGAAGATCACCTCGAATGGCTGGCGCAACGCGATCTCTTGATGAATATCCACGGGGTCAGGAACATAGAATACCTTGACATGGTGATAGGGCTGGAACGAACTGAGCGAAAGGTCTTCCTCCCTAAATTCATTGATTATTGGCACCTCGAAGTGTTCAAGGATTTCCCGGTTTTCCTGTTCCGCCATGATTCGCTGACCGTGCAGGTCCGTGATGATGTCCTGCCAGGCCGCTCCGTCTCGATAGAGTGCTCCCAACTCCCCACCGACTGTTTGGGGCACGGCCACAAACGTTGCATTCCCAATGTCGTTAGCATTTGTTCGAGCAAATCGACCAATAAACTGGAGAGTCACGGCAAGCGACTTATGTGGGGAGTGGATAGCAGCGATTTTGAGATTCGGGAAGTCGAACCCTTCACCCATCATGTCAACGCAAATGACGCCATCGAGTTCACCGCTTCGGAGTTTGGCGATCGCCCGCTTAATGTGGGTCAGGCTGTGATCGCTATTGATTGATTGTAATCGTAGCGTCGTATGTGCGAGATAGATGTCCTTCAATTCATTGGCCCGCGTTTTTTGGTCCGTGCGAACCATCACATAATGTTGAAGTCCCGCCTGTCGATCAGCCGTAAAGATGCGCTGCGTCTCCTTCGCGGTGGCGACATCCGGCGTATCATTTTGCACATCCACAGCGGCATACCGGATGCGCCCGAAAATGCCGTCCGCATGCGCATCGCGAATGTGATAGACATAGGCAAGCTTGCCCTTGAGGACGCGGCCGTCCCGGCGAAAGGGAGTTGCGGTAAAAAGGACGCGATTTGCATTTGGAAACGCATTCAGCACCGCCTGCCATGTCTTGGCGGGTTCATGATGCGCTTCGTCAATCAGTATGATATCGAATAAATCAGCCGGCGGCGGTGGCACTTCGGCATATGCCGGGCTGATTCCATTTGGTGCGGCAACGACGATGTCGTACTGCCGGAGTGCGTTCCATTCGTCGATAGAGGAAATTCGGGTTGTCAGCTCATAAGTATTAGGAGGTTGTACTTCAGCCGGCAACACACCGAGACGTTTGACCGTGCGAAGCTCTTCTATTTCTTCGGTAATCTGTTCACGGACCAGGCGACTGGGTGTCACGACCAACGCGCGAGTAGAGCGCAGTAAGTAAGGGGTCGCTGCGAGCACGGCGGTTTTTCCCGCGCCAGTGGGAAGGACTACTATGGCGGGAAGCGGGCTTAGAGTGAAGTGGGAAGCGATAGCGTGCATGGCACCAAGCTGAGCTTTGCGGAGTCCAGGCGCATCGCCAACCGCGATGGGATAACGAATCTGGTTATAGTTATCGGTAAAATAGGACAAATGACGCTCCGCCGATTAGCACCAATCAATGCTCCCACGCCGCACAAAAAAGTGACTTTTGCATCCCTTCTGTCGCCAGACCGATGGCATAAGACTGACTGATCTGTCTGCATGTTGCTCGGCCCTCCAACAGGGACGAACTTGTTTGAGCAGATTCAGTTCAATTTTTTCACCGCAACCGCACGGGCATAGCATCGCCGCTGCCCAAAGGTTTCCTGGTTCGCCTGCGAGGTAAATGGTGAGCGGCATGAGCAAGTCGGGAAATTCATCAACATGACTAGCGCGATAAAGCTCCGGTCGCGACTTAAAAAGCTTTGACCACGCCCATCGCGGGATGAACGCGACAGCGCTCCAGATCCACCAAAGGAAAGCTGCGATAGAATTCACTGTGCGGACTCCGCTTGACTAAGTTCGGGCATGCCGAGTAACGGCTCCGCATCACCCCGACCTATTGACTTATCGAAGGCTCCGCTTGAAGTCTTCTCCGGCTCCCGATAGGTCATTCCCTGCATGAAACTCACGCGGACGACCGCTGAATCGACGTTTGGGTCGAGCCGGTAAGGATGGAGGCGAGCCAGCAGTTCGTTGACTGCGTAGCTGGCGATCTGCGTGTTGATGCTTATCACCGCGGGGCGGTCTTCCTGAACGCCGTGAATGTAGCCGGCGCGAACTTGTTCGCGATAGGCCCTAGGGTCAGTGCGGCGAAGGCCGTCGGCCTTAAGCTGTGCGGTCGTGTAAACCCTGCGATCGAGCAGCGATTCACCATCCGGGCGGACGTAATGAATAGCTCCGCAGGCTTCGTCGATGCCGCCGCGACCGTCCGCCTGAAGCTTGACGCCCAAATCGAAGTACGGAAGTAGGTAATAGGCAGCTAGCCGATTGAGCAAATGCCGGCCCTCAACGCCGTCCATACAGCCAAAGACAACATCGCATTCGGCGACGGCTTCGACGGCCCGGCGAGATACGACGTTTTCACGCAATGGAAGAACCTCGGTTCCTAATCCCATCGCGGCAATTGCGCGGGCCAGCACTTCAACCTTCGGACGTTCGTGGTCGGCGTCGTCGCGTGTCGCGTTGATAATGCGATTCAGATTCTTTTCTTCCACCTTGTCAGGGTCAACGAGTACAAGACGACCGACACCGAGACGGGCAAGTTGCTCGATAAGCGGACTTCCAGTCCCCGAACATCCCACAACGGCAACGGAAAGGTTTCTCAGGCGCTGTGTTGTACCGGTCCCGAAGAGTTGAGCGTGGCGCTGGACAAAGCCGGGGAGCTCTTCGGGCCGTGATGCGGGCCAAAACTGTATGTCGTCGCCCGGCACTAAAACGGAATCAAGCATTCGAACCGAGCCGTCGGCGAGAATAACTCGTCCGAACATGCGCCCGTCGGGCAACATGATCGCACTGCAATGCGGGTGATGGCTGTCGGTCCATGAGGACACGGAATTAAACAGGTCAGCATCCGAAGCGTCGTCGGTGTCGGAAAATCGATCATATCCCCCAGGGTGGCTGTGGATTTTCAAAACAGCAAGATCGCGTCTCGCCGCTTCTTCGAGGAGCGGCACAAGGCGACGGGTAGACCACGTTACCCTGTCAAGTGAGCGAACTTTGCATTCATCGTAAGGGATAGGAACAAGCGTACGCAGTGATAGAACATGCACTTCGGCTCCACGCCTTCGCCCGCAAAGTCCTACGGCTACGGCCTCCAGTCCGTCGCCCGGAAGAAGGTGTTGGCGAAGCGCTTCGTGCTGTGACTGCGTTAGCCGCAATGTGATGCGCTTCACGATGCCTTCCTTAGCTCGCGATTCAGCCAAGTGTTTACTTGTAGTAGATGCGTACAGATATTGTCGAGGCCGGGACGCCACGGGTTCAGTGCGGTGCGGTGGCGTGACCATTGCTGGTATTGCTTGCCTTCCAGCGGATGTGGCGTGAGCGCGCCGATCGAACCTCCGCTCACGAGCGCGAGGCCTGGGTGAAAATAGACCATGTCGATCTGGTCATCTGGGTAGGACGGCGGAATTCGTAGCGCCGCGTCGGCGAGCGCGACGTTGTAGCCGGTCGGGATTGGGAAACGGCGAAGGATCAACCACTTGGTGTTGCCTTCGACAATCGCTTCCCAATCAAGGTTGGTGGTGGCCAAACAGTCTTGGTCGTCCTCGGCTAGCGAAAACTCACGACGCATTGCCGCCTCCCTCGGTCGGGTCTAGGGCTAGAGTCTGAAACCGCTCAATGCCCGGATGGCGGAAATCCACTTTCTGGTCCGCGCCGATCGGAATGACTTGCCCCCCATGGATCTTCTGCGAGAGCAGATAGGTTTCCGGAGTCTTCCCGACAAGTGCCAAAATTTGCCGACCGGTCATCTCGGGGACGTGGACTTCCTTGTACTCCTTGTCGATTCGGATGCGGTAACCCTTGGCGTGCGGGGGCTTCTTTTTCTTTTTGGCGTATTCCTCAATGTCGATGATCTCCTCGACGATGATGATCTCCTCGATCACAACGACGCGCTCGTCGTGTTCCGGACGGTTATGTTCTTCGTGGTTATGACTCATGGCGGAATCTCCTTAAAAGGGTCAAATTCATCGGCAGCATTGCTGATTACGTACGGATCGGAATCTCAACAACAGGTTTCAAGGGTTCTAAGATCGTCTGGTATCGCTGCACAATTTTGTCGTACAGGTTCTTGGTTTTGGATGAACTCACGGTGATAACGAGTGCGTAGGGAATTTTGTCAGCACCCTTGGCATTTCGTCCGCCGGCTCGGGCGTTGTAATGGACATCGAACACCGGGTTGCGCAAGCCCGACCCTCGCATCGGACGGCACTTATGCAATGTGGTCTCCCACTTATGGGCGTCGGCCCGCAGATCACTTTCGTCAACATAGATGTCCTTGGCCTGAAAGAAGTGGCTCGAATCTGCGTGCAACTGCTTGGGGTCCTTGCGGTTCTTGTCATGGGGCCGGAAGCGGACTTCCAGCCCGCTGCGGGTGTAGTTGAGCGGGTCTTGGGGATCGGTTGCGGAAGCGAAGCAAAACGTCGCCGCCAGTTCCACCATGCCGGTCATCGCTTCGCTCGGGATCGGGATCCGCATCCGAACCCAACTCGCGGGCCGAAGTTCGCCTTGATAAACGATGTGCGCGGCGTGTTGGTCGGTCATCACGATCGCATCTACGTCCGCCGGAATTCGGCCCCAACCAACCTCGGCCTTGTCATGGCCGCCATCTTCACAACCGTGGAGGAGCAAGGCCTTGATTGCGAGAGGCGATAACAATTTGCCGAAATGCGCCCGAAGGCCTATCGCGGTGCGGAGGGCGGTGGGAGCCGCGAAACTCGTGCCGGTGATCGGCATGGCTTCACCGGGTTTCTCAGCATTCAAAACCCAGTACGGCTCGCGGCTGGAGCCGCCGAACGCGAGGCCGTCGGGCTTCATAATGCCAGGGCTACGGCCCGGTCCGATCGAACTGTACGGAGCGCGTCGCCATCCTGTACCAGTACGGTCACACCCGCCAATGGCGAGTCCATTGACGCAGTCGGCCGGTGTTTGGATGCGAGCGTTACCAGACGGCCAGTCGCGTTCACCACTGTTGCCGACCGCAATGGCGGGCAGGGTCAGGCCATCGGCGAAGAGCTGGTCGAGCACAGCCGTCCAAGCGTGAACATCGTTATCTTCAACCGGCAGGTCGGGGCCAAGACTCAGGTTGATGAAGTCATATTTCGGGCGGGAGTCCAGAATATCCTGAATGCGTTCAAGCACGCTGTATAGCTCAAACTGATCGTCATTCTGCGTGTTGGCATCGAGCACTCGATAGTGGTCAACATTCGCATAGGGGCGCTCAGCGGTCGTTCCGTCCTGGAGTGGTCCGAAAAGCAGCGCGGATGTAACCGCAGTCCCATGGTTCTGAAATTCGGGAACTGGATCGCCGATGTTCTTGGTTTTCTTGCGAGATACCCACGGGTCGAGATTTCCGTCGGCCTTTACGCCGCCATCAAAGACCGCAACGCGAATGTCGCGGTCGATTGGACCGAGTTTCGGCAGTTTGCACGCGAACGGCGAAAAGCCCGGCGTAGCGCGCGCGACTGGCCGAAATTGCCTCAGACGGGGCATCTCACGCGCAAGACGTAAGAAAGAGAATTTTACGACCTCGGCTGCAAGCTCCCGTGGGACACGCAGCGGCAAAAAACAAAGCCCTTCGGCAAAAAATCGCCGCTTGTCGAGGTTTAGGGTGAGGTCGAGCGTCTCAACGAATGCCTCAAATCCTTCGAGAATAAAGGCGTCTTCCGCGATCGGTTGGGCGTGAAGGATGACTTCAAGCAGCGGTTCCTTGTCGTCGGATTGCAGCGGTTTGAGCTTCTCTTCCGTCGGCTGGAGGCGGAAATCCTCGATCTTAATTAAGTCAGCCGCACCGGGATTGGCTTCTTGAAGGCGGTCGATATCGCTGGCAAGTTGCTGAAAACGCCGACGTGGGCCCGCCACGAATAGTTCGGACGTGACGGCCGACTCGGGTGGTTTTTTGCGCGTCCACTTTTCGGGCGAGACTTCGCGGGCGCGGCTGCCAACTGTGTCGAGCCCATACGTCTTGAGCAGATCGGCGGGATAGTACGTTTTTGCGAGGTAAGTTGGGTGGAGAGTAACGAGCGCAACGCCCTGATCGCCGGGGCAGATTTCGTTCTCCAGCTTTGACATTTCCTTTGCGGCCGACTTCACTTTTGGAGACAACCGCTTGCGCGCTTCACCGAAGCTATAGGGGTGCTTCTTGGCGGCACCTCCCGCCGGCGCTGCGAGGTCGGTCGCAAGCCGTTCGCCGTACCCAATGAGAAAATTAGTGCGCTCAGCCATGGTTTAGTCCTCCTCGGGTTTGTCGGTGGCAACAGGTAATTTCGTCTTTTTGCGAATCGTGTCGCGGCTGACACCTGTCAACTCATGTACCTGACGTTGCGAGACCCCAGCCTCGGTCAGCCACATCGCGATCTGGCCGCGCTCAGCTCGGGCCAATGGTTCCATTCGGCCTCGGACGACGCGACTGAAAGAATCGTCAAGCGCTTCGCGGTGAACGACAGACGATCTCCTGGCGAGCGTGACTTCCCGTTCAATGTCGCTAAATGACAATCCCCGCAGTGTGACCGCCAACACGTCTCGCCACTGTGCCGCCGCTTCGGCGGGGCCAAGAAACGTGTCAATTGCCTTGCGTACCGCTTGGTCGGTCGGCATCGGAAATGCCACTCGCAATTCAAATCGTCGCCAGACAGCGGGGTCCAGTAAGTCGGAATGATTGGTCGCGGCGATCAGCAGCCCCGTTGAAGGCCAATCGTCAATTTCTTGGAGAAGAACGGTGACGAGCCGCTTGAGTTCGCCGACGTCCGTCGCATCATCGCGACGCTTGGCGATCGCATCCAATTCGTCAAGCAGTAGGACGCAATCGACGCCTTTCGCGTAATCAAGCACATGGCGGACGTTCGCCCCAGTGCGTCCTAAATAGCTGCTCATGACCGCCGACAAGTCCAGCGTGAGCAAAGGACGGCCGAGTTCGCGAGCCAACCAACGGGCGGCCAGCGACTTGCCGACACCCGGCGGTCCCGTGAAGATTAAAGAGCGAGTCGGCGACAATCCCTGTTTGGACAGGTCTTCAATACGCTGCCGTTCGGAAATCACCTGTCGCAAGGCCGATTCAACAGTAGGTTCCCAGATGGGCTCGATTTCAATAATCGGATGTTCATCGACGCGCAATAACTGGAGTCGGGACTCCAGATCAACCGGCACCGGCGACTGCACCTCGCGACGGAGTGGAGATTGGCGCGTAGGCGATTCCTGTAGAAGCGTGTGGAGTTGCTCAGCCAGTTCGGGCACTGAAGTTCGGTAACGGCGTGCAAGACGTTGAACGTACGTTTGGACGTCTTGAGGCCGTCCGACGAGGGCTAATCGTGCTAGCTGGACTAAATCATCTGATTCTTTTGTCTTATGGCCCATATATCTCCGAAAACCATGTTTCTGATGTTTAGATGATAGTTCAATGCGGACTACTTGTCAATATCGTCAGTCAAAGTAGTCCACATGAAGAGAATTAAGGGTGGCACACGACCGATGGGTGGGTGCAGCTATGCGGCGTCCCGGCTACGGCCGATCACGTCCCAGTCGGCCCTGAATTGCAATAGCCGTTGGTGACTGCGTTCCAAAAGAGCAAAGACGTCCAGAAAATAGCTCTGGCATGACCATTTCTTCCCAATTAACTTCGATTTATCCGTTTGGTATCTTGCATACCTTTGCCTTGAATTTACAATGTCTAGCCTATGGCCAATCCCCGATCAACTCGTGGCGCGTCGAAACCGGAACCCCATCCTAAGACGGTCCAGCGGACGTATCGCTTCGACAGCAAGACGTTCGCTGCCTTTGAAGATGATTGCGCGCAGCACTTGGCAAACCCCAAACGGGTAATCGAAGCGTTGATACTGCACTGGTTGGATGCAAGTGTGGAAGAGCGGGCCGCGATGGCTCAAATACATCGTCAGCGGATCGGGGCTGGCTCGCGCGACGATGAATAGGGCCATTAGCCGCCGTCGGTCCGCCAACTCAATTCTCGCGGCCTTAGTTGGCGGTCAAAGGCATCTTTCCGATTGGACTGCGGCAATGTCCTATCGCCTTGCAGCGGTGAAAGCCGCAAATCCCCGCCCCGCGCCTACCCACGATCCGATTTCGCTACGCAGCGCGTAGTGAATGTTCACGTCCTTGGATAGCACTTGTCAGGTTAATCCGAGCGGCAGCATCGCGGGCGTCATAAGCAACGTGGCGCCTTGGATTCCCGATATCCGCTGAAATAATTTTTGAGTGCCGAACGACGGAAAATATTGCGACTTCGCGAGAAGTTCGAGCGATCCCAAACAAAACACGAACATTTTTCTTGACTCCGCTGTTCGGCAGGTGTACGGTATTGACCATACCAACAAAGGCATTGAATTAGTCAACGCCATTCGGTAGTCGCTAACAAAAGGAGCAAGCGTATGAAAGCCCGCATATTGAGTCGATGGTCGCTGTTGATTCCGGCCCTTGTCGGCGCGGCATTGATGGCAATTCCGAACACGGCCCGCGCCGCTGCCGCGAACGGCGGCCAGCCCCTCCCGTGGGAGGGTCCGCTGAACCAGGTGCTGGCAAGTTTCACCGGCCCGGTGGCAAAGGCATTGTGCATCCTATCGATTGTCGTAATCGGATTCGGTTTCGCGTTCAGCGAAGGCGGCGGCCTGCGGCGCATGCTCGGCTTGCTCCTGGGCGTGTCCATCGCGGTCACGGCCACGAGCTTCGGCGTGACGTTCTTCGGCTTCGATGGCGGCGCTGGGTGGTAAATGACGCTTCGCCTGCTCTACGGAAGGTGAGTTGACTATGTCGCGCCCCGAAGAAATCGAAGGCTTTGAAGTCCCGCTCCATGTGGCATTGACCCAACCAATCCTCATGGGCGGCGCGCCGCGGACGTTCGCAATCCTCAATGGGACGCTGGCTCTGGTCATCGGGATGGGTTTGCACCTGTGGTGGTTGGGATTTCCGGCTGGGGCGGCGTTGCACGCGGCTGCGGTGTTGATGAGTAAGCGCGACCCGCACTGGTTTGACATCTTCCGGCGTCACGTCCGCCAGCCAACACATTTGGATTCCTGAATCGGAGAGACGTTCATGTGGAACCTCGGCGAATACCGCAAACATCCTCAACGCCTGGCTGACCACTTGCCTTGGGCGACCCTCATCGCCCCCGGCGTCATTCTGAATAAGGACGGCAGCTTGCAGAAAACCGTCGCCTTTCGTGGGCCGGACCTGGACAGTTCCACGCCTTATGAGCTGGTTGCCGCCCGGGCGCGGATGAACAACGTGCTTCGTCGCCTCGGTTCTCACTGGTGCGTCCATGTTGAAGCGTCAAGGCGATTGGCGCACGTTTATCCAGCCAGTGATTTTCCAAACGCGGTGGCGGCGCTGGTCGATCAAGAGCGCCGGGATTCATTTACAGCCGATGCTCTGCACTTTGAGAGCCAATGTTTCATCACCTTCACGTATTTGCCGCCAGCCGAAGGAATGACCCGATTGGGCGATTTCTTCATCGACCGGCCGAATAGCAATGGAAACGGGCGAGTCTCGTACCGCGCTCACTTCGATCATTTCCTGGGCCAAGTGGATCAGATCGTCAACCTCATGGCGTCTTTCATGCCCGAAGTGCTTCCGCTGGACGATGGCGAAACGCTGACCTATCTGCATTCCTGCATCTCGGATCGACGGCTGAACGTCGCGGTGCCGGACGTACCGTTCTACCTCGACGAAATGATTACCGATCGGCCCCTGGCCGGCGGACTGTCCCCGCGTCTTGGCCGCCTGTTCCTCAAAACCGTCTCGATCCGCGCCTACGTCAATCGCACGCTTCCCTGCTTGCTCGACCGTCTGAACGAATTGCCGATCGAGTACCGCTGGATCGGCCGCTACCTGCCGATGGATAAAACGGATGCCACCCGTCAACTGAACAAGCTGCGCCGCCAGTGGTTCGCCAAGCGCAAGGGGATGGTGACGTTGCTGAAAGAAGCCATCACCAAACAGGAATCCAAGCTGGAGGATTCCGACAGCTTGAACAAGTCCGAAGATGTGGACGATGCGTTACAAGAACTCGGCGGCGATCATTGCTCGTTCGGGGACTTCACCCTGACCATAACCGTGTGGGATGAAGATGAACAAACGGCCACCGAAAAGGCCCGCGCAGTTCAGCAGGTCGTGGATGGCGTGGGCCTCGTCACCGAAATCGAAGACTTCAACGCGGTACAGGCATGGATGGGGAGTCTTCCAGGCCATGCTTACGCCGATGTGCGCCGGCCTCTCGTCTCGTCGTTGAACGTCTGCGATCTTGTGCCGCTCAGCGCCGTTTGGTCGGGGCCGGCGCGGTGTGCGCACCTCAGCGGGCCGCCGTTGCTGGTGACGCGCACAAAAGGATCGACGCCATTCCGATTGTCCCTGCATCAAGGCGATGTCGGCCACACGATCATTGCCGGTCCCACCGGCGCCGGCAAGTCAACGCTTCTGAATCTCCTGGCCTGCCAATGGCTGCGGTATCCCGATGCCCGAGTTTACATCTTCGACAAAGGGGCAAGCTGCCGGGCTATGACGCTAGCGATGGGCGGTGACTTCTTCGATCTTGGCGGCGAAGGCGAAGAGATTTGTTTCCAGCCGCTCGCTGGGATCGAGGACGAAACAGAACTGGCCTGGGCGCAGGATTGGATCGCGGACCTCCTGCACCGCGAAAAAGCGGAAATCACTCCGGCGACAAAACAGGAACTTTGGGCCGCGCTGTCCAACCTGGCTTCGATGCCGCGGGTGCAGCGCACGCTCAGCACGCTCCTCGGTCTGGTTCAAGACGCCCATGTTCGCCAAGCGATGCGGAGTTACACACTCGACGGACCGCACGGGCGGCTGCTGGATGCCAATCAGGACACACTCGGCGACGGTGACGTGGAGCGCGGCGCGCGATGGCAGGCGTTCGAGATGGAACACCTGATGCACTCGCGCGGCGCGCTCTTGCCGGTGCTGACGTATCTTTTTCGCCGGTTGGAGAAGCGTTTCGACGGCTCGCCCACGCTGATGATTCTGGATGAAGCGTGGTTGTATCTGACTGAATCACTTTTTGCCGCCAAGATCCGCGAATGGCTCAAGGTGCTTCGGAAAAAGAACGTGGCGGTTATTTTCGCCACGCAAAGCCTGTCCGATATCGCCGATAGCGCCATCGCGCCGGCGATCATCGAAAACTGCCCCACCCGCATCTTCCTACCTAATGGTAACGCGCTCGAGGAGCGGACGCGCAAAGTCTATGAATCGTTTGGGCTGAACGAACGGCAGTTGCAAATCCTCCAGCAGTCGATTCCCAAGCGCGACTACTACTACCAGAGTCGGGAAGGCAATCGGCTCTTTGAACTTGGCCTGGGCGAATTGGCTCTGGCCTTCTGCGCCGCCGGTTCACCGCAGGATCAAGCGCGAATCACCAATGTGCTTAAAGAGCACGCGCGCGAGCGCTTCGCCGCCGCTTACCTGAACGAACGGGGCCTCGATCATTGGGCAGTGCGCTTGAACACACTCAACACCGAAAGGAAAGACCATGAACAACTCATCCCCGAGTATGGCGGCAATTCAGACGGGTCCGAAGCGTCTGCGGCAGCGACGTAAGGTTCTGACCGCCGTTTTTCTCGCCACCGGCGCCGCGATGGTGTTTCTCCCAGCGCGTCGGGCCGACGCCTTCTTGTTCGACATTGTTTTAGACCCGATTGCGCTGGTCGAAAATGTCCTGAAGGTGGTGGACCTCGGCGAGCAGATTGATGCGGTAGTCCAGCAGGTGGAGAACCAAGTCAAGGAGTTGGAGCATCTCAACCTGAGCGCCGTGCCGAACATTGCCGGAATCGTCTCTGGACTGGAAGGGCAATTGGAATCGAGCCTTTACAGCGCACCGAATCCGGCCGGCCAACTCGACACGCGCTACCCGGCGGACATGACCAACACCACCTGGGCGCAATACCAGTCGGATGAATCGACATGGACGGATAACCAGCGCCAGGCATTGGTGGAGAACCGCCAATTACAGAATCAGGTCTATCAGGACATGGATACGACGACCCAACAAGTACAGGACATCGTGGATGCGTCCAACTCGGCGTCCGGCGAGACATCGGCGGTCCAGGCGCACAACGACCTGCTGGCGGTGGCATCGGGGGAACTGGCCAAGCTGCAATCTCTAAAGATCGCTCGCGCCCGACTCAAAACCGAAAGGCTGGCCCAACAGCAGTCGGAATCGTCGTATGCGGAGGCTGAACGGCAACGGGTTCGCATGGGTTGGGATAACCCAGCGCCGCCGACAGAAACGGTCGTCGATCCATTCCAGAATTGACCGGCACGCGTAATTCACAATCGAGAGAGTCTTGAAAACAGGAGATTCGCCATGACACGCTCAAAGAAACGCCTTCTCATTGTTGCTGCAACAGCAGTTCTGTTTGTGCCAGCAGCCGCATTCGCGGACATCGTTTTTGATCCGACAAACTTCGCCGAAGCCGTACTCCAGGTGGCCGACGATGTGCAAATGGTTGACCAGCTCTACCAGGAGGTCACCAACGAGGTGGCCATGCTGAAAAGCTGGAACTTCACCCAGCTACCCGGAATTCTGCAAAGCATGAACATCTGGCAGCAGGTGTTCGGGCAGGCCGGCGCAACCTACTCGTCCACTGATCCCGGCAACACGCTGAACAGTCAGTATCCCTCCGATCTGACCAGTTACGCGAATATCTCAGACACCGCGATCCAGTCGATGCGAAGTGGATGGGATCAGGAAGAGCGAAGCGTCCTGGTCGAAAACCGTACCGTCCAGAATGAGACGTATTTGAACCTGCAACCGACCGCGCAGCGCATTCAATCCTACGTCGAACATTCCAATTCCGCGTCCGGTGCGACCTCCGCCATGCAAGCCGGCAATGAGGAAGTGGCGACTCTGGTGGCGCAGCTCCAAGCGCTGCAGGCCCAAGAAATCACGGACGCTCGCGGCGACGTGGAGCGCGATGCGAAGGATCAGGCGGAACAGGCATACGCGGAGCAACAGCGCCAGGCTGTTCGCGGCGACTGGACCAATCCTCAGCAACCAAGCACGACGTTGGCGAACGCTTTCCCGACGGCGGACCAATAGAGATAGAAGTTTTCACTTTGCGAATGACTCAAAGGAGGTGAGCGCGATGATGGCGATGAACATTCTAGCTCTGGATTACGGCCCCGATCTCATCAACAACGTGGCCAACCAATACATCAACGCGATCAATAGCGGCTTTGGCCTCATCAAGGGCGATGTCACCTGGATTCTGAACGTCCTTATCATCCTGAGCATCATGTGGTCGGCGGCGTTGTGGGCGCTGAGCGACGATCATGTGATCGTCCATTTCGCCCGGAAGATCGTGTATATCGGCCTGTTCGCATGGATCGTCCAAAACTGGCAGACGTTAACCGACAAGCTGGCTCGATCCTTCATGGATTTGGGCCTCAAGGCGGGTGGTTTCGACGGGGCAACATACTACACGGCACAGCCGGGGAACATTGCCTATTTGGGTTACACCACGGCGCAGCCGCTGATGGACCAGATTGCGCGGCTGACCGGTCCCGTCGCATTCTTCAAGAATTTTGTCGAGATCGCTTTCCTGTTCCTCGCTATCTGCGCAATCGTCGCGGCGTTTTGCATCATCACCATTCAAGTCGTCGTTGCACTGCTCACTTTCAAGTTTGGGAGTCTTGCGGCGTTCGTTCTGGTGCCGTTTGCCGTCTTATCCAAAACCGCGTTCATCGCGGAGCGTCCGCTCGGATGGGTCGTTGGCTCGGGTGTACGGCTGATGGTCCTCACTCTCGTCTTGGGGGTGGGAAACAACATTTTCCAATCGTTGAAGGTTCCCTCGGGGCAGACGGTGACGACGTATCAAGCATTTTGCATTGCCCTCGCGGCGCTATTGCTCATGGTCTTGTCGCTGGTCGCCTCGCGCCTGGCCACCGACATGATTATTGGGGGTCCAAGCCTGGGCGTCGGTACGGCGCTCAATACGACCGCCGTGGCGGTCAATACGACGGCGGCGGCCGCCGACAAATCGCGCGCCGCTGTGAAGGCCGTGAAGATGGCGGCGACAGTGCCAACCAAGGGCGCGATGCTGGTCGCGTCGGCGGGAACGGCAGTTGTCCGAAAGATCACTGGCAGCGGTGGCAAAGCAGGCAACAAAACCGGAACCACAGTCGCATCGGCTGTTTCTGGTTCAACTTCAACTCAAGCGGGCGGCGGTACGGTGCCGGCTAATGCGGCAGGCCGTGTGCCTGGGTCAAACAGTCCTTCAAGCGGAACGGGTGGTCCAACTAATAAAGGAGGGACTCCAACATGAGCTTTCCCAACATGACAACGAGTTACGGCAAGAACGGCGGATCGGATGAAAGTCACAATCCTTATGCTCGCGCTGCGATCGCGTGGGATGACCGGATCGGCTCGGCGCGTGTACAGGCCCGCAACTGGCGATATATCGCCTTCGCGTCGATGGCGCTGGCGTTGATCTCCACGACCGGCGCCGTCGTCCTGGGCATCAAGAAGCAAGTCGCCACTTACGTTGTTGAAGTGGACAAGGCTGGGATGCCTGGTCGGATCACTCTGGCCAGCCAGATATATCAGCCGGCGACGGCGCAGGTTGGATACTTCGTTGGGGAGGTCGTGCGATTGGTGCGCGAACGTCCGCTTGATCCGGTGGTCATGCGCCAGCAGTGGACCAAGGCATACCAATTCCTCGCCGGCCAAGCCGTCAACGCGATGAACGAATACGCCGCGTCCGACGCCGGCATGAAGAACTTGCCCGGCGAAGGCGCGACGGCCCGCACCGTGGAAATCAGCAGCATCCTTCAAAAAGCCAACGACACCTATCAGATTCGGTGGGTGGAAACGACCTATGCCAATGGTCTGCGCCGCTCCCGCGAGGAATACACCGGGCTCTTTCAGGTCAAATTGATGCCGCCGCGCGATGAGGCGGACTCCTTCAAAAACCCCATCGGGGTCTACGTCACAAACTTTACCTGGAGCAGGGAATTCTCCGGGGCGGTCATGCGCGACGACAGTTTGCGCACCGCGCCCAATCCGACGACTCTCAACCCAAATAATCCTGATAACGGAGGTACACCATGAAATACCGACGGCCCTTGTTGCTGTGTGGCCTAATCATCGCCGCGTTGGCGGTTGGCGGCTGCGAATCGTGCGAAACGCCAACCGTGCCAGTGATGCCGGACCCGCGGCTGAAACCAGCGGCGCTCATCGCGGACGATTTTGGGACCGTGCCAAAGATTGTCGAGGTCAAAGTTCCTGTGCTAAGTCCGCAGCTTCGGCCCCTCGGCGTGGGCAGCGAATCGCCAGCGACAAAAACTGGCGCGGCGGCAATCGCCGCCGCCAAAGCTGGCGCCACCACGCAACCGACGACCGACGGCTTTCTAAACGCCATCCAGTATTACGACTACGCGCCGGGCGTCGTCTACACGGCTATTACGTCACCCGGATACGTCACCACAATCGCGCTGCGTCCCGGCGAAAAGCTCATCACCGCCGCGGCAGGTGATACGATCCGATGGCTTGTGGATAGCGTGCAATCCGGTTCAGGCGAAACAGCGCAGACGCTTTTGCTCGTGAAGCCACGCAAGGCGGCCCTGCAAACGAATTTGCTCATCACAACCGATCAGCGCGCCTACTCGCTGGACCTCAGCAGCACCGATTCGGGAACGTACCACACCATGATCGCCTGGAACTATCCCTTTGGCGATGTCGTGATGATCCGCAATCAGGTGGCGGCGCAGCAAGCCGTCGCCCAGGCGACCGTGGCGACTGGTTTGGATCTGTCCAAGGCCAACTTCAACTACCTCATCTTTCGCCAGAAGCATAGCGCGACGCCCGCATGGTGCCCGCTTCGCGCGTTCGATGACGGTCAAAAAACCTACATCCAGTTCCCGCCGAAAGTGGCAGTGACCGAAGCGCCGCCGCTGTTTGTCATGGGGCGCAACGGCGACGCGCAGCTCGTGAACTATCGGGTCAAGGGCGACTGGTACATCGTGGATCGACTGTTCGATAAGGCGGAACTGCGTCTTGGGCAAGCGCCGCAGACAGTGGTGGCGATTGTGCGTGCCGACGCGAAAGACTGAGGAGAACTGCAATGATTCCCAACAACAACAGCGGTATCGGACAGGCGACGCCATCGGCCGGAAGCGGCGAAGATCGGATCGACATTCACGGTACGCCTCCGGCGGTCACGCGGGTGAGTCGCCGGGCGGTGTTGCTGGCCGGCGTCTTTGGCGCTTCGCTCGGCCTGGTTGTTCTGATGCTCGGCTTCGGCGACCACAGCGCGCCGCGAAAAGATGGACCCGCCGACGAAAACGCGATCCGGCCATCGGGACCAATCGAATCCGTGAAAAACTTACCGCAGGACTATTCATTTGACGTGAATCGTCTCGGCGCTGGTTATGACGGATCGAGTAGAATGATCGCATCGCCTGCAACCCGACCGGCTGGATCATCTGCCCAAGATCAGGCTCTTGCCCAGGCGATGCGCGATCTGGCTGAACAGCGGCGAAAACTGCTGGAACAGCAGCAGAAGGAACAACAGGCGGCCCTCGATTCGCCGTTGCTCTTTGGCGGCGCAAAATCTAGTGCGGCGTCCACTGCAACGTCGGGGAATCCAACCACGATGCCAACGATTTTGATGCTTGGTCCCGATGGGCGCCGCATTTCAATGATGGGGGCAAGCGGCCAAGACCAGAGCGCCGGAGGCGCTGACGTGGGGCCGGCAGGCGGCGTCGTTCAAAATCATCAGCAGGAGAAGGAAGCATTTCTGACTCAAGGCGCTGCGGTGGAACCTTACCTGTCCAAGCCGCTGCTCAATCCGATCTCCAAATATGAACTCAAGGCGGGCAGTATCATCCCCGGCGCTCTCGTCACCGCGATCAACACGGATCTTCCTGGTGAAGTGATCGGCCAGGTAACGGAAAACGTCTACGACACTGTCACCGGCAATTATCTGTTGATTCCCCAGGGATCGAAGCTGCTTGGCAAATATCAAAGCCTTGTCACCAACGGCCAGAATCGGGCGCTTGTCGTCTGGCAAAGACTCATCTATCCCAACGGCAATTCGATTGTGCTGGATGGGATGCCCGGCGCGGATGAAACAGGGACGGCGGGATTGCAGGACAAGGTTGACTACCACCTGGACAAGTTGGCGGAAGCGACGGCACTTACCACTGCTCTCGCCTATGGCGGTAACTTGGCTCGCAATCCCAATAGCAGCAGCGGCAACAATGGCCAAGACGTGGTTGGCGATACTGTGGCTCAACAAGTCAATCGGATCGGCGAGAAAGTGATTGACCGCGAACTCGACGTGCAGCCGACCATCACCATCCGGCAGGGCTGGCCCCTGCGCGTCCTCGTGAACAAAGACATGATCCTTGAACCGTATGTCCCTTGACGTTGACGGAGATACCCATGCCTGAGATTGCATTGCATCCGTTCCACCAGACAACTCGCGTGAAGTTGACCGTAGAAATCAACCACGAACTGGCGCAAGACCTGGAGCGCTATAGGGCGTTTTACAAGCAGGCATATGGCGCGGACGTGTCTGAATCCGATCTACTCCGCGAAATGGCCCGTCGTTTCATGGATGGCGACCGTGAATTCCAAGTCGCCAAGTACGGCCTCAAGGCCCGATCGCGCACTCCCCGCCAACCCGCCGCGCCTTCAGTGGCGGCGCCGAAGGAGCAACCATGATCGCGGCCACTGCAACCTTTGCCGTATTCAAGCGGCAATCGTCACCAACCACGATTCAAGTCGTCACGATCCTCACGGATCTGGCGGATATCCGGCCGCACGACGCGATCGCGCCGGCGTTGCCGACGTACGACGAGGCCGTTCGCATTGCGACGGAGCGCGGTTTGGCACGGGAGCCACGGATCGGATTCCTCAAACAATTCGGCGTGGCAGAGTTCGTGCCCGTGTGCGAGCGCATTGTTTGTGGAACGGCGGAAGAATTGGATTCTCTTGCGGCCGCAATGACCTGAATGAACCCACTCAAACTGGAGGTGCGATATGGCGCAGTCAACGAACAATGCGATCAAAACTGAGAAGACGGCAAATCGTCCGGTTCAGACCATCCGTTATGGCTCGGTCCGTGCCGCGATCTGGCGAAACATGGCGGACAACGGCAACGCCAGCCGGCCACTTTATTGCGTTACATTCAGTCGTTCTTACAGGGACGGGGAAAACGGCTGGAAAGAGAGCACCAGTTTCGGAACCGACGACCTGCTGCTGCTGGCGAAGGCGGCTGATGACGCGCATACTTGGATCAATCAACATCGGCGCGAATGACAGGGTGCGGTCGCAGTGCGGGAGGCTTTGTGCTCTTCGTCTTCGAAGGACCAGGCAGTGTCGGGAAGTCAACAATCTCAGCAGCCTTTGCCGATCGTGCATCGCCTGCCATTCGTTAATCGAGTAGAGTGACTGATATGACAAGGATGTCTTCCCACCTTCAGCGACCAACAAATGGTTTGAAAAAAAATCGGCAGCAACGAATAAAGGACGGCCCTTTTCCGGTTGTTCGCTCTGCGCAACCCGTCACAAGCGAAGTTTTCGATACTTATTGGAAGTTCGCTTACGAACGTCAAGAGGTGTATTTTCGTAGGCTTCAAGGCCGGTCATCCCCTTGGACGACGGACCCAATTATCCGACTCCACCGGTTCACCAATGCGTATCGCGCCGCAGACAGAGTCAGTCAATATTTGATCCGAAATGTGATTTACGCCGACGGCCTCAGGAGTGCCAAAGACGTTCTTCTAAGGATCTTGATCTTCAAGTTCTTCAACCGGATCGATACCTGGGAGCTTTTGAACCGATCTTTGGGCGGCATCCGGTGGTCGACTTATTCTTTCACCGATTGCGATCGGTTGCTCACACGTGCTATCGATTCCGGCAAGCGAATCTACTCTCCGGCCTACATCATGCCCGCCTGTAGCGCTCTCGGTGCGGGTCGCAAACACCGCGGTCACCTCCGATTAATCGAAAAAATGATTGTTGACGGGGTCGCGGAACGACTAGAAGGAGCAACAAACCTGGCCGAGGTATTCGCGATTTTACAAACATACCCGATGATGGGCGATTTTTTAGCATTTCAGTACACGATTGACCTGAACTACAGTGAACTGACAAACTTTTCCGAATTTGAATTTGTTGTGCCAGGTCCCGGCGCGCGAGACGGACTTCGGAAGATTTTCTGCGATCCTGGCGGCTACTCTGAGCCGGATCTTATCCGTTGGATTGCTGAAAGACAGGAAAAGGAATTTGATCGGCTTCGGCTACCTTTTCGATCACTCTGGGGCCGACGGTTGCAATTGATCGACTGTCAAAATTTGTTATGCGAAGTCGACAAGTACGCGCGCGTCCGTCACCCCGACGTGGTCGGGGTGTCGGGCCGTACACGAATCAAACAGCGATATGAGCCAGGGGAACCATCGATACCCCCTTGGTTTCCACCGAAGTGGGGACTAAATGCGAAAATTCATAGTGCCGTCGACAATGTTTCCGTAAAGACAATTCAGCGCAATCTCTTTGTGCCGATACCCTGACATTACATTGCTTCTCGCGCGGTTACCGAGGCTGAGGCGGCGTGAAAGCAAGGTCACGGCGGTCCAAGTCAACCACAACATTGCCACCGGCATGTTTTTCGACGAGCCGCCAGATGGAATAAGCGAGGAGGATTGCTTTTTCCCATTCTCCAGTTGTGCATATGGCAACCTCGAACTTGGCCGTCATCGTCTTAATCGCCTTCAACAAATCGTAGTCAAGCCATCCAACGCCTTCCATGCGCGCATGATCTAGGGCGTAGGCAAACACCAATGCAGAGATACCTTCCTCGGTGACAATGGCTCTCCCGCCATCTTCATTGCGATCCGCAGCGTCAACGCTCCGCCGCTTGCGATTCAGGTTGCGCCGCGTGACTGGCGACCACCCCAAGACCGCTGCGCATGCTAGGTGAAAGACATCGTGGAAGCGGTAGCCGTCCTCGTCATTAACATTGTCGTCCAGTTCTTGGCCCATCTGCTGACCGTCTACGGCGACGCGGACATGCATCCGTTCTCCCTGCATGCGTTGGTAGAACTCGGCGACAAACCTTCGGGGCAAGCGCTCGGCCGGAGGAAACGCGGCGTCAAAGACACGTGACTGACCGTACAGCGTGAGCTGATCGTTTTGTCTGTGGTCCCCCCAGCGCTCACTAACTTTTCTGAGGTTGAAAGTGGCCACGTCAGAGAGACGAAGCTCGAACTTAGACGCAGCATCGGCTAAATACCAAAGAAGGTCGCCTAGTTCCTCCTTCAACCGGTCACGGAACCGCTCATGAGCGGAACCGTCGCGAAGATATTTCTTGTATTCGTTCAACAGCTCGCCGGTCTCGCCTGCCAGACCGAGAAATGGTAGCACCTCGGCGCCGCCGAGTACCTTCGGCTTCTGTTCCGTTCGCACAGCCTGTAACTGATACGCATCGAGTTCCATTGGAGTCCCATGTTAGAAATTCTTCGGTGGTTCGACTACGACCGCTGAACCACCCTCTCGTCCGTCACGCTGCCGTTCGAACGTAAAGTCGCAAGCTTTTCGATGAGGTCACGCGCTTCGGTGATCGTCCAGCCCCGGCAAGGCGCTCCATCGCCTTCCTTGTCCGGCTGGGCGGATGCGGTGTCGATCTCCGCATGCGTCGAAACACATGTCAACGGTCCGACTGAAGTGCCGACCTGTTCGGCGATGTAGGCCATCAGGTTTCCGAGGCCGATGAAATTGCCCAATGCACGGGATATGTAGTGATGGTTGCGGTACATCGCCGTAAGCATAAGGCCCCGGTCGGGGTGCAATTTGAAGCTGAGGAAACTGAGGCATTGACGATTGCGGTTTCGAGTTGCATCGCGAGCAGGATCAAACAATGTCATCTCGTACACACTGCGATAAGTCTGTTTCGACGCGAGCTGCTGTGAAAGTCGCTGAATGAGATCGCTAAGCTGATCTGTCGTCTGACCTCCGTTAGCAGGCCACCGCACCATTCGTTCGAAATATCTCCCCCAACCCTTCTTACGAAGTGAATCGTATGCGCGAAGGTATTCGGCCCGGAACTCCTTCACTCCATGTCGGCGATACAGATCCTGAGGGAAGATAGTATTGGCGACGGTGGCAATCGGGTTTACTCGCCGGTCTCTTAAAAAGGAATCCAGCCCCATAATGACCGATTTGTCTTTCGGCGTATGTCGAATGGGATCGTCGATATCAACGACGACGTTA
Source organism: Planctomycetota bacterium (assembly GCA_030775485.1). Taxonomy (GTDB): domain Bacteria; phylum Planctomycetota; class Phycisphaerae; order Tepidisphaerales; family Tepidisphaeraceae; genus JALYJB01. The sequence continues at coordinate 23,152 of JALYJB010000014.1, forward strand.
TAGGCGTCATCGCCGACTGCGACGAGATGTTGTGTGGCGGCAATCCAAGCGGCGGCGCACGTTTTTGCGGCAGGGATGGGATGAATCATTAAGCTACCTTTGTCATTGATGCGAACTCTAAGATCCGGGGCGATAGGTAACGGTTGGAAAGCCAGGCATAGCCGGACATTCCCCAACCATCACCCCAACTATTACGGACCAACGTGAACGCATGAGTGCCGCGCTCGCCATGGCCCACGGCGATCAAAGCATGGACACGGATCGGATCGATAGCCTCGGGCGAGTCGATGACGCCGTCGCTGTCGGGACCGGCGTAGAATGCGTCCGACAGTGTGAGGACGACAAGCACCGGGCAATCTTGGTCGATCCATGTTTTGATCGTCCCCGCGTCACCGGCTGATCGAGCGCCTTTACCGCGAAATAATTCGCCGACATCCTTCGGCGGAGCCCAGAGTGATGAGTCCGCAGGTACAGCGGACAAATACGGCCATGCGGACTCTACCGGCTGTCCGTCCTGTTCGATCGCGTCGAACATGTGTCGTAAATACACGCCACCATTTGGACCCGTGCCTTGGCGTCGCGCACCATGGAAAAAAGCGTATTCGCATGACAGCGGCACCCATGGTGGGCGGCACGACGCATGGAGGTCACTGCACGCGAAAGCGCAACACGTCGGCCGGCTGGCCTGATGGCGTGCCTGGCCGAACGCCGGTCGCAGATCGCGGACTGCGCTAACTTTCATCGCCCATCCCCCACCATGCGATCCAACTGCGCCTTGAACAGGCCGGGTTGTCCAATTGTGGAAATGTCATATGAAAACTGATACGAGGCAAGAGGTGCAACGTCACGTTCCCACGGTCGGCGCTCAACAAACTGGATGCTGCCAACCCCCGGCGCCTTTGCCCGCGCGGTAAGCCGGCGAGTTACGTGCCCGCCCACAGCGTCCAGTGGGTCTATGCGCTCACGTCGATCACTAACCAATTCCAAGTCGGACTGCGCGATACCACCGACGTCCCAGAGATAACCGCCGCCCGAATGCTCCAAAAGTGCGACGTCCAGAACGTCGCCCGGCGAAGCCTCGACGAAGAGGCCGTCGTCGCCTGGACCGAGGTGCCAGACGTCCAGATGCCAGCTCGACGGCTGCAAGCTGGGAACAATCGACTGCTTAATCGCTTTTGGCTGGACCTCAACTAAATTCGAGCAAGTGGCGGCGTCGATGACCTTGTGGTTCTTCAAAGCGTAGCAAGTTGCCTCGTAGCTCACGCCGCTCCGCAGGGCCAGTTGGTAGACGTTGGACGGATCGCGCATGTTCGAGGCTGCCCAGCCGTGCCGCTTCATCTGACCGCTGACGAACCACACGGGTAGCAAAAACGCGATTGCAAACGCGTCCGCCTCAGCTTCCTTCGGGTCATATCCGAGCCTGCCAGCAAAAGGCGTGCGGCTGATCATGTCCTCGCCGTCCAAACTCGGTTCGTGCTTGAGCCGGAAATGTCCAAGCTCGTGTGCTGCGGTGTAACGGCGGACAGCGAGTGGCCGTCGCGTATTGATCAGCACGCCGGGCGACGGCTTGACAAGGTAAGCGCCTAGCAAGCCTTCCATGGGTTGGAACATGAGCGGCAGTCCGAAGTGGTCGATCGCGTCGAACACGTCGATGCGGCCACCGTCCCGTTCCCATCGCTCACGCGAGCGAAGCGCTTCATGGGTACGGGCGGCCTCATAGGTGCCGGTGAGAATGGACTTGCGCGCATCGGGCATGACTACTGACCTCCCCCCGAGCTACCGCTACTTTGCGTACGTGACCGAAGAAAGTCCGCAAATCGCGTTAGTTCTTCACGATCTTTAACCGTCATCTTCGATGCTTTCCGCGCCAAATGTTCGACATCCGGTGGCAACGCCTCACCCGGCGGACCTGGCTCACCGGTGAAGTGCGTCAGCGGTTGCTTATAGAGTGACGCAAGCCTCGTGAGCTCCGTGACCTCAACCTTGCGCTGGCCCGTCTCAATGTTCGACAATGCCGAACGTGAAATTCCGAGATGTTGTGAAACCTGGTCCTGCGAGAAGCCGAGATATTCGCGCGCAGCACGCAATCGCTCGGCGAGTTTCGTCCGTTCGGCTTCCTCGTCCCGCTGTAGATGTTTGGCTGGTGTTGAATCCATATTTGACTCCTATTTGTGTCGTTCCCATTGGCGTCGAAGTCGGTTTGTGATGTCGTCCACCGCTTCGTCGACCGTTCCGTATCCGCCCTTGCGCACCACCTTCTCCGGTGCAATCGTCAGACCCGGCAGCGCGCTCTCCACCACAAGGATTACGTTGACGACAGCCAACGAATCGAAGTTCGGTTCCCAAGGTTCGCGCATCGCCGATGTGTCTTCGCCAAGTCGTGTAATCGCTTGTCGCAATCGACTTTCAACCTCGGCGGTTGGGAAGGCCGTAGTAGTGGAACGAGCAGTCGAAGGTATTGTCGCCATAGCTTTGTCCGATTTTCAGACAATAGCCAACATCCTGTCCGAAAATCAAGCGTTATTTTGGCCATTGCAAGATAAAACTGACTTTTCTGGGCTAGATTGAACCATAAGACTAAGATTTTGTGTTCGCTTATAACGAAATGTCCTTTTGTCTGATTTTCTGAATTTTACAAGCTAGATGGGGAGGAATGGACAATAGATCCGAATGCCGAGACGGCGTTCGTCTAAGTAAGACATTGGAATGGACGCAACCCCCATCGCGGAAAACTACCTATTCATTCGAGCTAAAAACGCGTGCCAAAGCACGTAGCCGATGCCGCTGAATAGAACGCCCAGAACAACGCCTATCGTACCTGCCCATGCCCTAATGGAAGTGATTCGCTCGTTGACCCGACCGATCTCATCGGTCAGATTGTCACTAACCGTTTTTATTTGTTCTTGGAGCATTGGGGGCGATGGGAACGTGCCTTGAAGTCCGCGTACCATTTCATCTTTAATGGTATCCAAATGAAGGCGGGAGCCATCGTAGAGATTCGCCGTTGCCCCATCGAGCGAACAAACAAACAACATGAAAAGAGGTTCGCCTCTAGTAAGTGGCACGTTTGCCGGCCCGGAGTTAAAAACGGAAAACACTAAGTGTCCGTCATAACCCGGGTCCACATGGAATCCTGAAACATTTACCAGCCCGTGCAACTTTACGCCCGATTTCATGGAAATGAATCCCAAGGCGTCGGACGGTATCTTTATACGCTCTTCCGTTAACAGTAGCGCCATCTGGCCCGTTGGAATGGATATCTGTTCGCCTGGCTGAACGAACCGCTTCGTCGTTTGTCCCGTGATAAACACTTCCTTCCCTAGACAAAGCTCGATTGCAACTCTGTCGACTCGTGTCTTAGGGCAAGGGACGGGAATGAGCTCCCCGAACTTGGTTGTGAGAGTTTCGGACCGCCAAAAGCCGCTGTTGTCGCCCATCAAAGGTCCTCGGTGAATTCTGGCGAGCATTCTGACGGATTTCGTAACATGTGTCCAAGAGGGAACTCAGATGTCTTTCTGGCCGATCCGAAAACGGAACTTTCAAATTTGGAACGCACTGCGCGAGATAATCCAAGACGACTTGCCAACTCCATCGGAAAGTGGCTTACGCGACATCAACAAGATTTGAGCTAATCAGGTCTTCCACGGCGTATTCAGAATCAACAAATCCTTTGATCTTGAGAAGGCCGCGTACGGCGCGTCCTGGCATTTCATTCCGCCGTTCGATAAATACGATTAGATTGATTGCCGACGCGATGGACCGCTTGGGAATAATCTGCGACGCTTCGCCCACCAAATCTTCGATGCGTCGCAAAGCATCGACAGCGGAATTCGCGTGAATGGTGGCAACGCCGCCGGGATGGCCGGTGTTCCACGCTTTGAGCATTGCCAGAGCTTCGGACCCGCGAACCTCACCGATGATGATTCGATCGGGGCGCAAGCGAAGCGTCATGCGGAGCAAGTCGGTCATCGTGACTCGCGGTTCAGTGTTTTTTGTCAGCAGCTCAACCTTGTCGTCCGCGGGGCACTGAAGCTCCTTGGTATCCTCGATGAGCACGATGCGATCGCTCTTGAATGGTGGTTCGGCCAGTATGGCGTTGACCAGCGTGGTCTTGCCTGATCCGGTGCCGCCGGCCACAAGAATGTTCTTCCGATCGACGACGGCCCGGCGAATTACCTCGGCGCCGGCCGCTGGCAGAATTCCCTTTGCAACATAATCATCGAGCGTGAAAACGATGGATGCTCGCTTGCGAATCGTGAACACGGGGCGTTCGGCCAACGGTGGCAACAATCCCTGAAAGCGTTCCCCGCTTCGTGGCAGAACGCCGGCGACGGCAGGACGATCCGGTGTAACCGTCTCGCCCATATGGCTTGCCAGGAGCCGGATCGTGGTTTCGGCGGCCGCCTGCTCGATTCGGCCCACTCTCTCGCGTCCGACGCCGGCTCGATCCACCCATAGACTTCCATCCGGGTTGGCCATGATCTCCACGACATCTGGCCGGGCCAGCGCATCGGCGATCAATGGTCCGAGTGCGTGATAGAGGCTTTCCTGCTGCCGGTGGTGAACGGAATGTGCGTTTGTCGCCATGATTGAGCTCCTTATTTCTTGAATTACGTTTCTCCCCGCGGGTCGAACAATCCCAAACTGCGATGGCCCTTTTTGCCATTCGATTCCGCCGGTCGGACTGATGGACGTTCTGGTGAAGTTCCTGCAACCAGATGAGGATCGCTGCTTTGAACGTGGTCGGTCGGCGCCGCCTGCTCAGCGATAGAACCGTCCTTCGCTGTTTTGGATTCGCTCGGCGGGTCGAACTCCGGCAATGGAACATCACTTAGAATCGATTCCCCCTTGCGGAGATTCTTGGCCAGCGTGTCCAGATAGCCGTGAAAGCGCTGCTTCCCACTGAGGATCGCGGCCGCCTTGGTCGCATCCGGAATCGGCGTGGTGTGATTGAAGAAGGAGCGCATGCCAAGTCCAACCATCTCCTTGAGAACCGAAAGCTCCAGAGCCAATCGCTGGTCCAGCCGGCGCAGCGCGTAGAAGTTGCGCTCGACTGCTTTGAGGATTTCCTGTTCGCGCTCGCTTCTGTAGGTGGATAACAGCGATTCTTTCAACGCATCGACGATGGCCGCCGACAACGACACCTGCATCTTGGTCGATCGCTCCTTGGCCGCCAGCAGCAGTTGCGGTTCCAGATAGATTGTTACCTGGGCCAGGCGCTTCATGTGTATTCACTCTCGGAGTGCGGGCGTTGGTCCGAAACTTCCCTGCCAACCTCATCGTCAGATCCCAAAGGTGGACAACCTGCGGATGCCGAGCCGTCGTTAGCGGGCAATGTCAACTGTGGTCCCTTGGGCCGCTCGTGCAGCCAGTCGATATTGGATTTGGCCGGGACATTCAGATACGCCGATTGGTCCGGCGCTGGCAGCACTCGTTTCATAAAGGTCGGATCGCTGTAGTACCGCACCTTCTTCACGCGCATTGGCTTGTAGCCGGTCACGAACATGAGTTGATCGTCCACCGGCAATTCCCGGATATCCCCCGGCGACAACAAGGGTCTGACGTGTTCGCTGTGGCTGACGGTTCTGGCGCCAAGGTTCCGCGCGCCTTGGGAATAACTTTCTCGGTACTCGGTTACAGTGCCCACCATCTGGCTGATACGCTGGCAGGTCACCGTGTCGGCTGCGGCGAAGGTGGTCAGAATATGGCAGTTATCGAGGATCGTGTTGTTCGTGCCGTACTGCTCGATGATGTCGTTGAATGACTGGACGATCAGGTGCGCCTTGATCCCGTAACCCGCCATCTGGCGCAGATTCATGGTGAAGAAGTCCAGCCGTCCGAGTGTCGGGAACTCGTCCAGCGACAACAAAAGCCGGTGATTCTTCGGACGGCCCGAATTATCCCGATCCAAATATTCCATCAGCGCACGGCATGCCTGGTTAATCATCAGGCGCACCAGTGGCCGTAAGCGCGGGGAGTCTGACGGGGGCGGTTGAAGGTAGAGCGTCATGGGCCGATCCGCGCAAACCAGATCGCTAAGCCGGAAATCGCTGGTGGCGGTGTTGCGAGCGATGATGCTGTCACCCCAAAGGGTGAGGTAGCCTGCCGCGGTGCCGCACACGCTGGACTGGAACTTGGCCGGCTGGCGGCGCAGTTCGTTGGCAACCAGCGCCACCTCTGGGTGAACCTCCGGAGCCCCGGTCTGAGGGTTGAGCCGATGCGGCGTGGTAATCATGGCCAGCGCGGTTCGCTTGAAATCCAGCAACCTCGCCCGCACCGTCGCCAGGTTCTTGAACTGGTCCGGCTCGGCATAGAGAACATGCAGGATCAGCGCCACGAGAAATTGGCAAGCCTGCTGGTCCCAAATATCCATCGTGTGCTTCGCGCCAGTCGGATTGACCAGCATTTCGACGATGTTCTGCGCGTCGCGCACTTCGTTGTCGCCCTTGCGGATTTCAAAGAGCGGATTGAAGCGAGCGCTGTCGGGTCGGGTGGGGTTGAAGAACAGGCAGTAGCCTCTTTTTGCGCGCATGCCAGCGGTGACATCCCACAGTTCATTCTTCACGTCATAGGCAAGTACGCTGCCGTTCCAATTCAATAGCGTGGGAATGACGTGACCGACGCCTTTGCCCGATCGGCTGGCGCCCGACACAAGCTGGTGTTCCGGCCCGTCATAGGTGAGATAGCGATCGAAAGCATGTCCCATTACGGTCCCCTGGCCGGACAGAAGGCCCGCCCGCTTCATATCGCGCTTCGTCGCCCATCGGTCCTTGCCGATCTCGCGGACGGGAATGTGGCGGCGCAACTGACGAGCTCCCACAATCAACAGTGTGGCCAGGATGAAGGCGCCGCCGATGACGGCGTAACCTTCATTGAGCGTATTAGGGATGTTCGGGCCGAAGTCGCGAGCCCAGGTAAATAGCGCCCACGGCGGATAGACGATGTGCGCACCAATGCGCCATCCGCCCAATGCCGGATGATAATCCAGTCGATAGGCGACCCATTGAGTCGCCACAATCAAGCCGGCTAGCAACACGATCAGATATGCAATGATGGTTCGTCGAGCGTTCATCAGTCACCTCCGGGGCCGTCCAGCGACAAACCGGCATCCAAGTCCAGCGTTTGTCCCGCCGCCACTTCAACCGTCGCATCCTGCGCCGACGTGCGCTGCAGACTGACTTCGCTGCCGGTCCCAACATCGGGGTCCTGCCTAATGGGAGAGACGTACACGCTCTCTTCCGCCACGACGACGGCCAGTTTGCCGGCATGAAGATGTTCCGTGCCGTGATATTTGCCTTCGACCGAGCCACCCTGCGGCAGTTCGTTTACGGGCAGTCCGTATTTGTCGAACAGCCTCTGAGCCACGTCGGCGCGCTCTTCGGCGGCAAGGTTTTCAAGCGCGCCGGGCAGTAGTTCAGTCGTTCCGTTCTCTGCTGAGCGCTGGGCGTATCCATTTTGAACCAGCCACTCCCGCCGTTGCTGCACCGCTTCCAAGATCATTGGATTGTCCGCCGTGCGCGCATCGGGCCACTGGCCGAATGCTTGCCGGTCGAGCCATGTCGTCGCGTGCGCCTCGACTTGCTCTGTTAAGGAATGCTCCGCGATCACTCTCACGTCCGTTCGCTGGCCGGTTCGCTGACTGAATTGCGCGAACGCACCAGCATCAACGGCGTATTCGCCGCCCTCGGATGCGCGCACGCCGGCCCCTTCAAATCCGGCGACGAAACTAAGGCGTGATGTCGCGGAGCGCACTTTGGAGTCAATGTCTCGCTCGGTCGCCCCCGGCTGTGACGTGCGAAGATATGCCTCGTGCAACTCCGGCGAATAGATGCCGGAGTTGGCTTTGGCGACGGCCACGATCTGGTCTGTCATCAGCCGCCGCCGCTCCGTCGCCGCGCCCAGTTCGGCGACAGAGCCAATATCGAGGTCTCGATACGCCTCGCTGTCCCGGACCCTTCCGTAATGGGCGCGGCCCGTTCCATCACGGACGACGACAAACCGATCCTCCCCAAGTTCATCGGTGCTTGCCTTGGCGATGACGATTCCGGCCACGGGTGGCGACGGCTCGGCGCCTCCGAGCATCCTTTCCACCCGCCCGGCTTCGTTCCCCAAATGGCTGTAGAGTTGCTTGATGATGTCGTTGCGATCGCCGAGTTCGCGCAGCGCTTGCTTGAAATCCCCCTCAACCTGCCAGGTGGTTCCGCGCCCCTTGTGCGCCAAATCCATCTGTTCAAGGAACTGCAAGCGGCCCATGACCAAGTGCCGATCATCCGTGCCATAGCCGATGTGCTTGGACGGGGAAACGTCGATCTTACCGTTCTCCAAGTGCCGCTCGATCATCCGGTCCAGCGAGGTAAATCGCTCGGCTTCAACCTCCTTGGACTTGGCCAACTGCACTTCCTGTGCGCTCTGTTCCCCCAATAGTTCGGTCGCCACGTCCGAGGCCCGGTCTCGGATGCCATACGATATATATTGTCGGGGAATGACCAGATCGGTCCCGTCTGGTTGCTTGCCGCGCAGCAGAACATGCGCATGCGGGTTGTCGGTATTGTGGTGATTGACGGCGATCCATTGGAGCTTGGTGTCCAGATCCCGCTCCACCCGGCGCATGACTTCGCGGATGTAGCTGGTCATGTCGGGGATATCGCCGCCGCGCTCGGGGGATACAATCAACCGGAAGTGGTGGCGGTCCTGCGCCCATTGCACCGCCTCCTGCTTGGCGTCCACACCGTCTCGCGCGGCGTCATAGAACACGCCATGCTTGCCATCGGCGCTGGCGCTTTCCCGTCCCAGGTAGGAGACATGGCGCGCCAGAGTTCCCCGCGCGTTGCCGGGCTTGTGCCGGCTGACGTGCGCCTTGACGACCACCCGCTGGCGCATTCCGCGGCCCGACGAGTCGCCCGACAGGTACTTCCGCGTGCGCCCTTTGAAACCGCGCAGCCGCTTGGCGAGCTCGCTGTTGACGCTCCGCTCTTTGGACCGGCGCCCACCCATCCGGCCGATCTGGTCCGAATCAACGCCATCCGCCTGCCGTCTGAATCTCCTCGGCATGTCCGCCTCCGCTCTGTTTGAGCAATCAAATGGCCCGAAAACTCGCAAGGTAAAAACAACGTGCCAAAATAGGCCATACATTGCGGCAAACCTTCGTGGAATTGCGACTTACGAATCCCACACCTTGGCCCTTTTACCTTGCCTTCCTTTCTTAAATTCAAAAATATGATGCAACCCAACGGTTTGCATCATCCCGATTATACCGAACAGATGCCGAACGTCAAGTCTGGCCAGACAGATTTGAATCCAGCCAGACAGGAATCTGTCGGGCCAGAATCAAACGCATTCAAGAAAACCGTGTCGAAGATCAAAGAACTATTGAGGACGTGAGGATTGCTCAGATATAATAGTGTATGTCATTGCCCGGCAGAGCGAAGCTCTGACAGGAAAGGACGACACGATGCTGCAATGGATTGGCGACAGCTTGAAGTTCCTGTACTGGCTCGGCGTGCTGTATCTGGCACGATGGGTCGTGGTGCTGTTCTGCCTTGGCGAAGTCGTCGGCGTGCTGACGCTTTGGGCAATCGCGTTCGTCGAATGGCAAACTCACGACAGGGCGAGCTATTTGCTGATGCCGCTTGGAGCGACGTTCCTTGTGGCGATTCAAGTCGCGTTATGGCAGTTCACCTGGCTGCGACTTGCGCAGCGTGGCGGTAAATGGCGAGCGCTCGCGGAGTGGTTTTCAACCGTCGTCCGCTACCCCGTCGTGCGTCCGCCTCACTCTTGGGAATGATCCTCAATGGGGATGAGACCAAAAAAGAAGCCGGATCAGGGATGCCCGATCCGGCTTCTTCTTTCGATCTTGGCACACGATATCTATGCCGCCGATGCACGCTCCTTGTCATCGGGCTGCGGCTCTTCCCGCAGGTTCGACGGCAGCCAAGCGTTCAACTTGGCGGCAAGCTTGGCATCCTCCATGCGGCCTTCGGCGGCGTCGGTGAAGAGTTTGGCAAGCTCCGAAACAAGCTCCGACTTCTTCTTAATCTCGGCGGCCTTAGCGTACACCGGACCTCGCAACTCCCCGATCAGGTGGGCAAGCTGAATCTTCTGGTAGCCCGACAGCCACCGCTCATCGGGACGCCAGTAACGGCGCAACTCCACGCCCAACTCTGCCGCCAGTTGCCAGACCAGTTCGGTGCGGCGTTGCAGGTGGGCGGTGACGCACTCCACCGTCAGTAGGTCGATCAGCGCGTCCAGCTTCTTTTCGGATAGACGCTTCACGGCTTCATACGCGGCATGATCTTCAACGTAGTGCTGGTCATGCAGCGGGTCCAACTCCGTCCGACGCTTGCGGAGCGTGTCGAGCGCCGTTGACGCAAATCCTTCGGTACGGTCGGCGTGAACCGTCGTCCCGTTGGCATCATGCCGGATGGAAAGCGCCTCGCCGCGCACCTTGTCATGCAGGATCAGGGCCAAGACGCGCCTGCGAACCCGGTCGTCATGGAGTAGCAGTTCACGCACGGCCAACGCCTGATGCGTAAACGTCGTGGCAAGCTGCGGCTCTTTCAGGTCATCCGAAGTCGGCGGCTTCGGTGCTTCCGTCTGACCATCGCCGGCGTGTCCGTTGCCGTTCACCGATGCGTTGCGACGGTTACGCGGGATGCGGCATTCGCGCCGAACGCGACCATCCGGGTCGAGCAACAGGAACGCCGTGCCAACGGCTTTGGTCGCTTCGGCGTAGTGAACGTCGGCTTCCTTGGTCAAGGCTTGTTCGTCGTCGTCCAGCGCTTCCAGTTTCGCTTGAACGTCCTGATACGCCTTTTGCTCCGATTCGCTGAACTCGCCCGGTCCGGCTTCCAGTTCCTCGATCTTCGCTTCCAGCTTGCTCCGCTTCTCCGCCAGCTTTTCAAGCTTGGCGGTGGTCTGCTGGTCGTACTCCTGCGGAGCATCGGACATTGCGTAGAGCCTGTCCTGAACGTCGGCCTGCGGGCCAACCATGACATCGCCCCAACCTTCTTCAATCAGCTTTTGCCGCTCGGCCAAAAGCGCTTCGGCCTGCGCCTCCATAAACGCTTTACGTTCGATCAACACGCGCTCGGCAAACAGGTCTTTGCTGACGGCAGATTCCGGCAGCTTCGACACGTCGAACGTGGCGGATTTGGCGTCGATCCACGCATGGGCGATCACGTTGCGAACGTGCTGCGCATGCTGCGGGTTGCCACCGACCTCCTGCCAGACTTCCAATTGCCGATCCGCCGGAACGGACGCGAACGCCTCAGCGGTCGCGGTGTCGATTCCGCCCTGGCGATACGCGGCCTTCACCGGCTCGGCCAGAGTCGCCAGCTTCATGCGCTGGCGAACATACGGCTGGCTGACGCCAAACTCGGCGGCAATGGATTCGACACCCTTCGCTTCCTCCCGCGCCAGCTTGGCGAAGGCTTCCGCCTCGTCCAGCGGGTGCATCGGCTCGCGGATGAAGTTCTCGGCAAGCGCCAATGCGTCGGCGGTGTCGTCGTCCACCGAACGCAGAACGCACGGAACCTTTGGCGGTCTGGCTGAATCCTTGTACACGTCGCGAAGCGCCGCCAGACGGCCATTGCCGACGATCACGCGATAGCCTCCGGTTACTTTATCATCCGCCCGGACAACCAGCGGTTGAATCAGGCCAAACGCCCGGAGGGATGCGACCTTTTGCCGGTGGGCGTCCCGCTCGGGCTTGACGCGCCGGGGATTCCGTTTGTTTGGAATCAGCTTCGACAACGGAACGGAAATCTGAACACCATGAAATTGAGTTAGATTGCGATTCATAACATACCTCAGTTGTTGTTTGAAATTCCTATTGATCGAACATCGGGACCACACGGCCCCGACGCTTTCAGTTGTTGCGGTACTGCTGCGATTCCCGCTTGGCTTGAAGTCCGGCCAGCACGTCGCGCACGAACGTCCCGGTCAGACTTCCGCCGTCGGCGGGAAAGCGGGCGATGACTGCCCACTTGAACGGCTGGTGATACGTCACCGCCAGTTCGTCCCCGCAGCAGTCGGCGAGAATCGCCAGCGCCAACTGCGCTGGTCCGCTCCCGCCATAGCCGAATTCAAATCCGGTCGGGCTGTGATTCCACAAGTCCAGCCGCAAGGAAAGCGGTCTGCCGTTGACAGTGCAAACTACGCCTTGTGCTGTGCGCTGGATGCTGTAGACCCGATCCGTTTGAATCATCAATTGCTCACGCATGGGACACCTCGGTTAGAAAGGAACATCCTCCTTGCCTACACCCGCGCCCACCGGCTCACCTTCGGGTTGTCGCGCGGGGCGGCTGTTCTTGGCATTCGTGCGGCGCTTGCCGCGTCCGTTGCGTTCGGGTGGCTGGCCAGTGGTCGGCTTGCGGTCCACAAACCGGAATTGCTCGACAACCGCGCGAATCTTGCTGCGCCGCTGCCCGTCCTCCTGCTCCCACTGCTCGAATTTGAGACGGCCTTCGATGTGGATGGGTCGGCCCTTGGTCAAGCTCTCGCCGATGGTCTGTCCGGTCTTACCGAACGCGGCGCAGTCGATGAACAAGACTTCCTCGCGGTCGTTGCCGCTGGCGTCTTTCCATCGCCGGTTCACTGCCAAAGCAAAATCACACACTTGCGTATCCGAGTTGGGCAGCGTCTTTAACTCTGGATCGCGGGTCAGGTGTCCCATGAGGATCACCTTGTTGTAGCTGGCCATGATGAATCTCCTTTCGATTGAAATGGCCACTTGTGAATGCGGCGTCACGTTGACAACCGCTCCCCAGCCCGCCCCGGCGAAACACAACCGGGGCAGGTTCGGGGAGGGGTCGCCTACAGAATGCCCGCCAGTTCCAGCGCTCCGCGATACGCGGCCTGTTTGAGTTGATGGGATTGGCCGAACCAAACTGAATCGAGTTGCCGGTCCAGCTTGTCGGCGGATGAAGCGCCGCGGTATTTCCGCTGGTGGTCGGCCCATTCGCTGACCGCGTTGTACGCGCCCCATGCGGTGTGCTTCACACCGGGAAGGGTGTTGCGGTCGTTATCGAAGTTGTCGAGCATTTGCCCGAACACCTTCTCACGGGTTTTCTTCTGCCGGTCCGTGCCGTGGGGCAGGTCCGCCCCGGTCAATCCTCGGAAGTAACCGCCCGCCTCGGTCACGCTCAATTCCTTGGCAAGCATCGCGTGTAACTCGTCGTCAAACTTGTCGAACCGTGCCGCGATGATGCCGAGCTTGGCCCGCGCTTCGGCAATCCGGCTTTCGAGCCGGGGATGATGGGAAATGGTCAACCCCTCAACGCCTGATTCCCGCAGGGCCAGATTCAAAGTGTTCTGGCAGACGACGCGCACGGTCGTCGGAATCATCCGAAGCGCCTGGCTACCGTCGTGCGTGTTGGTCAAGAGAACGTAAGGCTTAATCAGGTCGTCCGGTCCGGCCCGATACTCTTTGGGAATGCTGGCCATCATCCACACGCGCTTGCCGCCGTGCAGACTGCCCGCCGTCTCGTACATGGCCAGCTTGTCGCCAACCAGTCCGTCCATGAAGTCGAAAGCTTCATGGTTCTGAAACACCCGATAGCGCCGCCCAACCACGCCCAACACCGCTTTGGTATCCGTGCGGACATTCGCCACCGTGTCCGATATGCCCGCCTCCTGACTATTGTTGTCCGGGTCGAAAGCCCGGACCGGCCATTGCTCGACGCGCCAATCCAGTCCCGCGAGGCCGATAGCCTCGGCGCTGGTGGTCGCCTGTTCGATCACGGTGCCCAAGCGATGCCAAGCTGGTTCGCCGGTCACGAATACTGCCGCTCGTCCCGTTGTCTGGTCGATCTCGTGTGCCACAAAGCACCTCCCGAAAAGGAAGAAAACTCCAAACCGGGATGGCTTAGGCCCACAAAGGCCCAAGCAATTTTTTGACCTCCCGGCTTCGAAAGAAGCACGCCGGGAGGTCTAAAAAGAGAAATCCTTTCTGCTGGCGACGGGAACGTGAGCGCAGCGGACGAACGCCATGCCACGCGCAGGCCCGCAGGGGAAATCCGTCTCTACACCTATTTCAGCTTCACCGTCGGATTTCCCCGAGGAGGCGAGCATGGCAAGGCCGTACTCGGCTGGTGGCGTTTCGATAGCGCAGTCGAACCAACATGCCGTAGGCCCGCTGCTGCTGCCGCTGGCGACCTTCAGGAATTCAGCGGGCCTACCTTCCCCCCGTGTTCCCGGCGCCATCCTTATTGTTTCCGACAGCACTACACACCGGATTTAGGGCCAAGGAGAGGAGGTGCGGAGGAGAGGACCGGCCCTGGAGGTCCTCTTCTCTGCATTCGCTTTCTTGAATGAGGATTTCATCCCGTTGCGACTTGAAAAGCCGAAATCACAGATTTTGTTGCGAGTGTTTGGAAAAGCAGATGGGTCAACCAAAACGAGTCATGCGGCGCTTGACGGGAAGTGCGAAGATATCTTCGTCGAAAAGTTCGAGACTTCGTATCGAAAGTTTGGGAGTTTGAACCGAAAGTCCGAGACTTTGAATTGAAAGCTTGGCGTTTGAACCGAAAGTTTGGGTTTTAGGATTGAACGTTCGAGACCTTGAATCAAAAGTTCGGCCGTTCGCGTTGAAAGTTCGGGAGTTTGAAATGAACATTTGAATGTTCTGGCCCAAATTCCGAGCGATTTAGCCAAAAATGGCGCCTTGCGATCGCTGCGGATCACTCCTCCGCCAATCCCTCGAACGTCGCCTTGAAATCCTCCTCCGTCAGTGCAGTATCGAACAAGCCAACATCCAGCCCCTTATGGCGGCTCACACCCATGTACCGCAAGCTCGCATCCTCATACCGGCGGAACTTCCAAACCGCGTCATTCATCAGAGCGCTATTGAAGATACCCAAGCTCACCAATCGCTCGAAATCTTCTGTCGTCAGACCGGTTACGCGCTTGAACAGCTTCGGCTCCAGCTTCGTGATGACATCTTTCAATCGCTGCTCACGGAAGTCGGTCAGGTACATGAACACCGGCACACGGGCCGCGAATTTGATCAGCTTTTCCTGGACCTGTTTGCGCAGGCTCTTGCGCTCCTTCTCGGCCTCGGTCAGTTCTTTCTTTTCTTTCTCGCTCGGCTCCTCGCCTTCACCGGCCTTCCGCTTGGCATCCTTGATTTGCTCCGATCGGTTGATGATCGTCTCCAGATCGGTGTTGAGGTTGCGAAACCCCTCGATTGCTTGTAACGCCGCCATGGCGGCTTCGTCATTCATGAGTCGGGTCAGCGTGCTGTCGTCCACATTCACCAGCAAAACGCTTTCCCACCGCTTGGCAAGCAGCGTGGCGCTCGTGCCGGCGGTGGCGATGTCGAGGATCGCCTCCGCGTCGAGTTGGCGCATGCTACTGCCGTCGTAGGCCAGCACCGGCAGAAATCCGATCAGTTCCGCTACCCGCTGCTCAGGTGTCGTGTCGTCGGTCGCCAATCTTGATCCATAGTCCGCGATCTGACGCAGCGCGCGATTGGGTGCGAAATCGAACACATAACATTCCGGTTTGACGACGATCTCCTTCCCGGTCTCGTCGGCAACCGTCCAGGGCGACTGCACCCGAAACGCGCTCTGAAAATAAGTCTCGGGGCTACTGCACTTGCGCAGCATCAGCATCCCCGCCCAGGGCCGCACCGTCACACCCGTTGTCAGCTTCCCACAGGAAAGCGTAATCGACTTGCTCGCCAACGGCTCATCCATCGCGTCGAGCACCGGCGGCAGCGCCGCCGCGCCGATACCCGCTCTTGAACCCGCCGCGATTACCACATTGTAGTCGTGATAGAAGGTGTTGTTCTTCGCCTTGAGCAACTTCGCCATCGCGTAGCACGATGCCACGCTTGGCAGGAACCAGAACGAATGTTGTAACACTCCCAGCAGCCGGGCATCGCAGAAAGGCAGCGGCGGCCTGTCCTTCCCCAGTTTCAAATCGTCCACCGTAGTCCCGCGATACGCCCCTCGGATCAGGTCCAGCCATTTCTGAACCTCACCTTCGTGCTCAAACTTCGCGTCGTCGCCTTCCCCTTCTGCCAGAAAGAACTCGTTCAGATCGAACTCATTGAACTCGCCTTCTTCCGCCACCTGCCTGATGTCGTCAGGCAGCGTGTAGGTCATTAACACCAATCGCGGCAGTGCCGCGTACGGGTTCGGCCCCGGCCCCTTCCAGTCGCGCTTGGCCCGCTGCTCGTCGCTGTACGTCCAGTTGTAAAGCTGCTCTTCGATGAACTCGCCGGATGCCAGCGCCCGGAACGGTGTGCCCGATAGGTAGAGGTAATGATCCGTGTTGATCGGCAAGATCGACTCGTCAAACTCCGCCTCAACCCTCGTAACTTCCTCGCTCACCTCGCCGGTGTCTTCCTCATCCGCGCCGAACAGTCCCTTGGCGTTTTCGCGCCAAGCGCCGTAATGGTACTCGTCCAGAATCACGCAATCCCACTCAGTCTTATGCACCCACTCGTTGCGCGGCTTGATTGCGCCGCCCGACGTGCGCTGGAGAAAGTCCTGAAAGCTGCCGAAGCAGACGATCGGTTTTTTCTTATTGGCGTCTTCGTAGGTCAACTCCCCGTCGCGAGTGATGAACTGCCAACCCTCGAAATCGATGTGCCGCTGCAAATCTTCCGACCACGCATGCACCACCGCCGGCTTGAACGTCAGGACGAGTACCTTCTTCCAATCCATTTTCTTCGCCAACTGATACGCGGCGAAGGTTTTCCCGAAACGCATCTTCGCGTTCCAAAGAAAATGTGGCGTGTGCCCGCGCTGTTCGGTCTTGGCCTTCTTGAAATACTCCGCGGTCATTTCCACGGCGTCGCGCTGTTCGGGTCGAAGTCCGAAGCTCAAGGTACGGTCTTCGACGTTGGCGGTGCGCTCGCGCACGGCGATGATCGCCGCCTGCACCTGCGCCACCGTGCATTTGAACCACTCGTGCGAGGTGTTCTTTATCCCGCGCGCCCGCAGATACCGATGAATGTCATGATCGGTGAACACTGAGCCGTCCGAGCGCATCGCCGGCTCGATCAATTCGATTCGATACGGATTGACGCCCGAAGGAAATTGCTCGGCAATCCGATCAGCGGCGATCCGTTCGGTGTAGCCGACTTTCAACAACCCGGCATGATCCGGGTGCGTGCTGGCGAAGGCGTAGATCGTCGGTGTCGCGGCGGGGCGCGGGGGGAAGAAGTCATCGATCGCCATTCGTTACTCCCAAGCCCTGATTTTGGATTCAATGAATGCGACTTCCTCGTCGGCCAGCTTGTACCTCTTGGCCAGATCGGCGTCGGTCCATCGACGGGTCATGTCGAGGATTGGGATGTACGCGAATGTATCCTTCGTGATGCCGTGCGAATACATGAACAGCGACATTAAAAAACGAAAGAAACGCGTCTTCATGTAGAGATGCAAGTTCCGTGCTTCCGCCTCGGTTTCGTAGTGGCCGATCACTAGATATGTTTCCGTACAAATCGTGCCGGGCGGAAGCACATCTGTACGCGAAAATACTCTTCGCGTGCCATCCGTGCCCGGGTTTCCGGCGTGCTCATGACCAGAGCGGGACGCGATGACCTTCCACCGATCGATCATCTCAAGTCCAGCGGTGATGTCGTTCCGCTTGTATGGGCCTTGGCCCTTCTGCCAATACAGGATTAGGTCGCCGCTCTCCTGCGGTTGGACGTACGTGCGTAGCCCGAATGGTTTGTAGGAAGAGACTTGCTCCTTCATCCGTTTTTCGTCCTTCGCCAACAGCTTCCGGATGATTGGAATTGCTCTGCTTTCGCGAATGAAGGTATCGAACTCATTAAGCTGCCGCGTCGTCGATGTCTCAACGCCCGCTTGCACGTTCACCATCTCGCACGGGCCGCTGTAGTCTCTGTCCCAAAGGTAATAACAAACACCGCCGGCAACACTGACGCCGGGAAACACATCGGACGCGTTTTCAAAGTCGATGATCTTACGAATCCGACTGTCCGCAAGCATTTCCTCGCGGAAGTCATCCAGTCCTTTTCCACCGCCGAACCACCGCGAGGGAATGATCATCGTCAAGTAGCGTGGCTCAAGCTTTTTCGCCTGTCGAACAAACTCATGGTAAATCGGCGAGGCGCTGCGGCCAAAGCCGCCATCGCTCAACTGATACGGCGGGTTGCCCACAATCACGTCGAATTTCACGTTGAATACCTCCGTCGGATCAATGCCGTGGATGAAGGGGTAGGCGTAGGTTTCGAGCGACTC
Source organism: Planctomycetota bacterium (assembly GCA_030775485.1). Lineage (GTDB taxonomy): Bacteria > Planctomycetota > Phycisphaerae > Tepidisphaerales > Tepidisphaeraceae > JALYJB01. The sequence continues at coordinate 41,367 of JALYJB010000014.1, forward strand.
ATCGCGTTCGTACTCGCTCTGGTTCGCGCCGCACGATTCGCACTTGCCGGATGCGTTCCAGGTGTGTTCGGCCTTCGGCAGTCGGATGTTGCCATCCGGCTTGCTGAACGCGGTGGCGATGCTGTATTTGCCGTTGGCCTTTTTGGAACAATAAACTGATCGCCGGCTGATCTGCCCGGTTAGTTCGGTGATCGCCAGTCCGAAAACCTGCTTGGTGAGAATGTGGTCGATGCGGGCCTGGTCATCGGGCATCTGGTCTTTGAGGCCGTCGTTGAGCCGGCGAGCGATTTCGCGCAGGAAGACGCCGGATTTGCAGACGGGATCGAGAAATGTCGTCTCGGGCCGTCGGAAGAAATCCTGCGGCAGGATGTCGAGTATCGCGGCCGCGAGCTTGGGCGGGGTAAAGACCTCGTCGGCGCTGAGGTTGGCAAGGCAGGTGAGGATGTCGGGATTATGGCCGTTCAAGCGCAGCCTCCGCATCCGGTACTTTCAGATAGTGGCACGGCGGAAACTCGCCGACAGGCGTGGGAACGAACACATCTTTTCCCAAGTCGTTGAACAGCGGCAAATTCGACATATGGGCGTGGCGGAGCAAGTGGTCGTAGGCGAAGTCGCGGCGTTTGAGCATCGTACCGTTGACGGGCGACCATTCGGGGAAAACAATCGGACGGTCAGCCGTGGTGCGGAGCGTGAGGGCATCGCCCTGCACGACATTCTTGGAAAGGATGTAGCCCGCGGCGCGGGCGGCCTCTTCAGGCAGAGGCGCTTTGAAGCAGGCTGTGTGGGCTGCGCTGACAATCTCCAACAGCCGAACGCGGCAGGCCGCGATGTTGTCGGCGAGCAGATCGATTCCGTAGAGGCTGCACACTGCCAGCATCGCGTCACGTTCCCATTTACCTCGGTTGCCGGCGTTCTTCTTGTCGACGGTGAGCAGTTTTCGCCTAAGCACTTCGGCAAGGAAGTTGCCATCGCCGCAGGCAGGTTCAAGAAAGCGCGAATCGATGCGTTCGCACTCGTGGGTGACGAGGTCGAGCATGTCGTTGACCAGACCCGGCGGGGTGAAGACCTCGCCGTGGTCGATGATGCGTTGACGCGATTTCACAGTCGCAACCATACTTGAAGACTTGGAAAGAACCATCTTCTAAGGATAGTGGGCAACCAACACTGCGGCAATGCTGGTCGGTTCAGCCGCGATCGAGAAAGTTACGCCGCCCGATGCCGCCGACCCTGGCGGGTTTTTCCATTGGCATTTTACCGATGTCCAGCGCGCGAAGGAGCTTCGCAAGCCTCGATTGCATCCTCAGCCGGTCTGGTTCAATCCGTTCTGACACTCAACTAGAAACCCGGCCGGGGAACGGAGCGCCCCGCCGGGTTTGAGAAGAGATTGCGATCAGGCGGCGGGTTGCTCCTGGCACTGCTCGCGCTTCGCGCCGAGCAATTGCATCACCAGTTAATGTTCACGCGTGAACTTCGGGGCTGACGACGGGCTATCGGGTGTCAGCTTTGGAATTGGATCTGTTTGCATCCCGTCCCAATTTCGCGTGGCAATAAGAGATTGCAACTCGGTGCTGGGAGATTGTGGATCAAGCCACGCCGAGCAATCCTCGTCGCGCAGGATCGCCGGCATTCGATGATGGATGGGCCGCATGAAATCGTTCGGCGCGCAGGTAATCATCGTCATCGCGTTGCCCGACCAAAGCCCGGCAAAGCAAAAGAGCCGATCATCGGTAAAGTGAATGAGCGTCGGCTGTTTGTTCGGCCACTCATAAAAACCGTCGGCGGGAATCAAGCACCGGCGGGCTTTGAAGGATTCGCGGAACGTCGGCTTGACGGCCACGGTTTCGCCCGCGGCGTTGAAAATTCGTTTAGACTTGTCCCACGGCGCGAGGAATCCCCATTCAGCCACGGCCAATTTTCGCTGGCCGCCGTCGAGCGTCACAATCGGCACTCGTTGCGAGATTGAAATGTTCAGCCGTGGCCGCTCTGAAAATTCCTCGAATAGCTCGGTCACGCTCAGACCGAGTAGTTCCGCGATGTGTCGGAGCGAAAGTTTCAAATGGTAGCGAGCGCACATTGTGCAATGATGATAGCATTGCAACGACAAATTTCAGCGCATAAACGAGGTCCGGTCGGGGAACGGATGCCCGACCGGACCTGCGATGTTGACCCGCTACTTCGATGTTTCCTGCGGCCGCTGCTGCTGACTGAGTGCGACGATCCGGCCGTGGGCCTGGTCGGCGACTTTCGCCAGCACCAGCAAGTCGTCGCGGCCGAAGCTGTCGGTGCTCCGCCAGCCTTTCTCGTCATCGCGGTAGATCCGCTGGAACGTGACATTGAAACGCGTGCCGCCTTCGGTTTCGTTCTTCCAGATGGCGGCTTTCACGCTGCCGATCCGAACTTCCTCGACGGGCTTGTTGGTGGATTTCTGCTTCGCCATAAAAAGCTCCTCTCTTAAAAAGGGTTTGGTTGTTCCGTTCGCAAGGCGATTGACGGACAAACGAACCCTTGAAGGAGCTGGCCGCCGGGGCGCAGTGGAGCGCCGGAAGCGACGGGCCAAAGGCTAAAGCGACAGTGAATGACACGCGGATCGTGGTCCGCGCAGCCGCGATGCAATCGAGCGATCGGCGTGGCGTGAGCGTCGCACAGGAGCGACCAGAGCGCAGTGGAGAACCGGCGGCTGTTTGGCGAAAGGCGGGAATCCACTCACGCGCGGCGCGGGGGTGAATCGGCGGCGTGTCGGCTGGGCGAACGAATCCAGGGTGGCCGTTCTATGTCATGTGCTGGAATCCGCGCGATATCACGCAAAGGCTGGCACGGAAACCTGCGGTCCGCAGATTTCTGAGGGATAGCGGTCGCCGACGGGCTGGCCAACGGATCGACATTTTGCAGCGGCCACCGGCCAGGAAAGCGATCAACATCGCGGGCCCGTTCGAGCAATTCGGTTGGGTCAAGACTACAGCTTGAGTTCAAATCCCGTCGCTCCGATTTTCGGTGGAAAAACTCACCATTGTACCTACCGCCCAGGGCCGGTGGAGTGGCGTAATCCCACAACCCACGTCTGGCGTTTTTAATTCATCTGTTCTCGCGTAACCTGAATTCCTTCCTGCCGTCGCCCACTGCGGTGCCCCCAAGCCTCGTGTCTATGATGCGTTGTGTGATGTTGTTAAACCGAGATAGACTCGCTGCGCTTAGAGCACAATGCAGGTTTTGGAGTTGGTCATGAACAATGTCATAGTCGTCATCGGAGCGGGTTCGATTGGCCAAGCCATTGCCAGGCGGGTAAGTGCTGGAAAACATATATTACTTGCGGACCTGCGACCACAGAACGCCGAAGCGGCGGCAAAGACGCTCGATGAAGCCGGCTTTGAGACCAGCACGACAACGGTCGATATCTCCTCGCGAGAATCCGTCCACGCTCTCGTGGAGGCGGCTGCGGCGAAGGGCTCTATCACCGGAGTTATTCACGCTGCCGGCGTATCACCGTCGCAAGCAACACCTGCCACAATCTTAAAGGTCGATCTCTACGGGACGGCACTGGTACTCGAGGAGTTCGGCAACGTGATCGGCCAAGGCGGAGCAGGCGTGGTCATCGCGTCGCAGTCAGGGCATCGCCTTCCAGCTCTCTCGGCAGAGCAGAACAAGGCCCTGGCAACGACACCCGCCGACGAGCTTCTTGCGCTGCCCATGCTCCAGTGCGAGCGCGTGACAGATCCGCTCAATGCTTACCAGATTTCTAAACGCGGCAATTCACTACGGGTGATGGCCGAAGCCATCAGGTGGGGAAAGCGAGGGGCACGGATCAATACGATCAGTCCCGGCATCATTATCACGCCCCTGGCCAAAGACGAATTGAGCGGCCCGCGTGGAGCGGGATACCGGCGGATGATCGACCTGTGCCCGGTCAGACGCGCCGGTACACCCGATGAAGTTGCCAATGTCGGCGCTCTTCTGATGGGACCGGAAGGTGCGTTCATCACGGGGAGCGACTTCCTGATGGACGGAGGCGTCACTGCGGCCTACTGGTATGGTGAGATTGCCCCGACGTGATCGTGTCATGCGCGTCGAAAGGAATTCATCTGTGTCCGAGACACCCACAATAAATCTGTTCGACCGCTGGGAGCGTGTGTGGCACGATGATCTACCGTCCCAGGATGCAAGGCCTTGTCGCGTCGCGAAAGCACTCATAAGGCGGTTCTCATGTCACGTTCGTGCTACTTCGCACGCGGATAACAAATGCGCGCTGCTTTGTCTGTGACAACCCTTTAACATCATGTGCTGGCCGCGTTGCACTTCCCCGGCGAGGAGCACGCATGGAAGGTTTAAGAATGAAAGCATTTCGTCGTGCGTCTTTCCGATTTTATCCTCGCGAACGTTGAAGCCATCCTCGCGGAGTGGGAAGTCTTTGCCCGCAGCATCTGGCCGCATGCGCTAGTTGATGAAGTCAACGACCCGGCTAAGCTACGGGACCACGCTGAAGACATCCTTCGCGCGACGGCGCAGAACATGCTCTCCCCTCAAACGGCAGTGCAGCAGTCCGACAAATCCAAGGGCGATGAGGGCGGCGGTGTGGAGAGCGTCCGGATTAACAAGGCGTCCGAGCAGCACGGGTCGGGCAGGGTCAGCTCGGGTTTCGAATTATGGGCGGTGGTGGCCGAGTACCGCGCGCTGCGCGCCAGCGTAATACGGCTTTGGCGCAGCGAGGCAACTCAATGCGGCCTCTCTGACCTTGACGACCTAACCCGCTTTAACGAGTCCATCGACCAGTCGCTCGCAGAGGCTGTCCGCAGTTTCGCCGAAGCGGTCGATCGAGACCGCCGTGCCGCGATAGCGGAGAAAACACGACGGGCCCAGGAGTTGCGCCAAGCCAAGGAAGAAGCCGAGACCGCCAACCGCGCTAAGGATATATTTCTGGCGACCCTCAGCCACGAAATGCGCACGCCGCTCAACGCCGTCGTTGGGTGGATGGGTATCCTTCGCGCCGCTGATCGCAACGAAGCGGACCTTGCCGAGGGACTGGACGTAATCGAGCGAAACACCCGAGCGCAGGTCCAACTGATCGAGGACGTGTTGGACGTGTCGCGCATCGTGAGCGGCAAGCTTCGCCTGAACATCTGCGATTGCGATCTACGGAGCGCGATTGACGCCGGTATTGATGCGGTGCGTCCTGCCGCGACAGCACGCGACATCACGCTCGAGGTAAAACTCGACCCATTCGCGAGCCGCGCATTCTGCGATAGCACACGAATGCAGCAAGTCGTTTGGAACCTGCTTTCCAATGCGATCAAGTTCACGAACAAGGGTGGAATCGTTCGTGTAACGTCCGGATGCGACGGGTCGGACGTGCTGCTTACAGTGAGCGATACCGGGCAAGGCATCAGCTCCGATTTTCTGCCATACATCTTTGACCGTTTCCGCCAAGCCGACGGAGGAACGCGGCGAAAGTTCGGTGGGCTAGGATTGGGGCTTTCCATCGTGAAACATTTGGTCGAAATGCACGGTGGAACTATTGAGGCGCAAAGCGCGGGCGAAAATAGAGGCTCAACATTCACCGTCCGCCTGCCCGTCAAGTCGGCGCAGATCAAGGAACATGACGACAAATCAGGTGGCCTTCCCAGCGATGACGGGGGTGCGTTCCGCGAGAATCCGAGTCCGCCGCCAGTGCGTTTGGACGGCCTGCGCGTGCTTATTGTGGACGATGAAGCCGATGCACGACGAATGCTTTCGAAAGTGCTCGAAAGCGTTGGAGCAAAAGTCGTCGTGGCGGGTGGCGCCGCTGATGCCTTGGCAAAAATAAACGACGAACATGCCGTAGACGTCTTGGTCAGTGATCTGGGAATGCCCGATCAGGACGGGTACGACCTGATCCGCGAAATCCGCCGTCGCGGGCACCAAGCCCGCGACCTTCCCGCCGTCGCGCTGACCGGCTTCGCCCACAAGGACGACGCACGGGAGGCAGTACTCGCGGGTTTTCAGGCCCACATCCCTAAGCCCGTCGATCTGCATGATCTGACCGCGGTTATCGCGAGCCTCGCTGGACGGACCGGCTAAGTTGACACTGGGTGGGGCCTCGAAAGACAAGCGACGCCGGCTGCCATTTCGACCGAAGAACCATCAGCTGGTCCAATCGATTTTCGTGTCCGATGAAGGTAGACTCCCGGCGCGTGAATGCGAACGTCAGTCGCACGCAATGCGGCCCAACTAAGAGATCATTGATGAGTGCGTTAATTCGGCACAACGTGAAGATTACGGGGAACGGAACAACCCCAATGTTGTTCGCTCACGGTTTCGGCTGTGACCAGAACATGTGGCGTCTGATCGCGCCTGACTTTGCGAACGATTACAAGGTTGTGCTCTTTGATTATGTCGGCCACGGCCGGTCGGATTTCTCTGCGTACAATCGAGCCAGATACAGTTCCCTGGAGGGTTACGCCGACGACGTTCTGGGTATTTGTGAGGAGCTGGATCTCCATGATGTCGTCCTCGTGGGCCATTCGGTGAGTGCAATGATCGGCATCTTGGCTGCCATCCGCGAACCACAGCGATTTCAGAAGCTGATCCTCGTTGGTCCCTCCCCGTGCTACATCAACGACGGGGATTATGTCGGCGGCTTCACGCGTGGGAGCATTGATGAGCTGCTGGAGTTCCTCGACAGCAATCATCTCGGGTGGTCGAGTGCCATGGCGCCGGTCATCATGGGAAATGCCGAGCGGCCGGAACTTGGAGCCGAGCTGGCAAGCAGTTTTTGCAGGACAGACCCCGAAGTAGCCCAGCAGTTTGCCAGGGTGACGTTCCTTTCTGACACCCGGCCAGACCTTCCAAAGCTCACGGTTCCGTCGCTGATTATTCAATGTTCCGATGACATAATTGCCCCTTCCTGCGTCGGCCAATACATGCATGGCCAATTAACGGATAGTCGTCTGACAATCCTGAACGCTAATGGTCATTGCCCGCATTTGAGCGAGCCAGCTGAGACGGTTAAGGCAATGAAGAAGTTTCTTGCTAATACCGGAGGACTTGGTGGCAAGTGACCCCACGCCTTTGAGCGCGGGAGTCGCGGAGTTGTTTGAAAACGCTCCCTGCGGCTATGTTGCGACACGTCCCGACGGCGCCATCCTACAGGTAAACCAGACCTTTATTGCTATGACCGGCTATGCCCGTGAATGGCTGCTTGCCGGCCGGCGCTTCGCGGAACTGCTGACTATTCCCGGCAGAATTTATCACGACACGCACTTCGGCCCATTGCTGCGCATGCAGGGATTCGTCAAGGAAGTAGCATTCGACATGCTTCGGCAGGACCAGCACCGTCTGCCGGTTCTGGTGAATGCGGTCAGCAAGTCTATCGAGGGCACTGAGCCTCTCACGCTGATGACGGTTTTCGATGCAACCGACCGCCGGCAATACGAACAGGAATTGCTGCTGGCGCGCCGGCGAGCTGAGGAAGCCGTAAAGGCTGAGCGTGCCGCGAAAGAGCAGGCGGAGGCTGCAGGCCGCATCAAAGATGAATTCCTCGCGATGGTCTCGCACGAGCTACGAACACCGCTGAATGCTATTCTGGGTTGGACGCAGATCCTCCAGAGCGAAGAGGGGATGACCGACGACCAGCGCGAAGGATTGCAAGTCATTGAACGCAATGCGCGCGTCCAATCCGAGTTAATAGGCGATCTGCTCGACATGAGCCGAATCATGGCGGGCAAGATGCGCCTGAATGTTCAGCAGATCACACTTATAGAAGTCGTTGACGCGGCGATAGACACGATCAAGCCGGCGGCGGAGGCCAAGGCAGTGCGGGTTCAGAAGGTGATGGACCCAACGGTGATCGTATCCGGCGATCCGGGACGGCTGCAGCAGGTGTTCTGGAACCTGTTGACCAACGCGGTAAAGTTCACTCCGAAGGGCGGATTTGTGCGCGTGCTCATGCAGCGCGTGAACTCGCATGTCGAGGTCAGTGTCATTGACAGCGGTCAGGGCATGAACCCCAGCTTCATCTCTCACGCCTTCGAGCGATTCCGGCAGGCCGATTCTGGTGAGACTCAGAAAACCACGGGCTTGGGCCTTGGTCTTTCCATCGTCAAGAGCCTGGTTGAGATGCATGGCGGCTCCATTCGAGCGATGAGCGAGGGCATCGGGAAGGGATCAACCTTTCTGATCAGCCTCCCGGTGACGGTGGTGCATCCTGAACATGCCGATTCCGAACGAGTTCACCCCCGCTCGGCTGTTGCGTCCAGCCCGACCGAGGTGCGTGGGATTTCACTGCGAGGAGTGAGGGTTCTGGTAGTGGACGACGAGGCGGATGCGCGGGCCATGGTGCAGCGCGTGCTCGCGACCGCCGGGGCCGAGGTGTACACGGCCACTTCGGCTACGGAAGCACTCCAAGTCATCGAGACTCGTCCATTGGACGTACTCGTGAGCGACGTTGGATTACCAGGGGAAGACGGGTACGACCTCATTCGCAAGGTGAGGATGCTCGGGCAAGGGGCAGGGAGACTTCCGGCGGTTGCACTGACTGCGTTTGCGCGACTACAGGATCGGACCAAGGCGATGCTAAGCGGATATCAGATGCATCTGGCAAAGCCGGTTGATGCTAGGGAGTTAATCGTGACGGTGGCAACATTGGCCAGAAAATGAACGACGGACGCGACACCAACGGTAACCTGATCGTCGTATTTCGCCCACGGCGAGCATGGAACCGCCTGCTACAATAAGCCTTTTTTTGAAAAACCGGGGCCACGGGGATTTAAACCCAGCGATAATAGGAATGTCCGCTCCATACAACATCCCAGATAGACGGCAAATCGCTGGCCGTCGGCGTGACCGCCGCGTAACCTGTCCGGGAAGTGCGAGACCAGGACGTTACGACGGGCGATGCAGCAAGCTGCTCAACACCCTCATTTCTGAACAAAGAACGCAGAAAAGTTCAACTGAAGATGTAAGAAGTGCGGGGCTGTAGATCAGATACGCTGTCTCTCGGTCACGAATGACCTTAATTCGGCCAGGAGACAAACATGAAACGGACGAACTTCATCGCACTGGATGAACGCACACGCCTGGGCTGAATCGCATCAGCCGGTATCCCATCGCTTCGAGGGAGCGCAGGTCCGCCGCCGGCATCGCCGGAAGATCCAACAGCGCCGCATGACGTGCTCTTGCCGCAGCCAGCGCCATTCCAAGATAAATATCGGCCGGCGTTTCCGGGCTGACTTGAACGATGGTCTGCCGGTTGCCGCTGGTTTCGATCAGAACCAGCGGCTTACGCCGTAGCTCGGGCCGTCGCCGGCGCAGCCGGTCGATCGGCCAGTGGCGCAGATATGCACAAAGCACGTGTCTCACGGTCCACCTCCAGTAGAAGGACTTTCCCGACCTGTCCTCCGTGACCGTGAAGAAGTTCCACGCTCCATCGTTGTACTTGGTCGCTGCCCGGCGCGGGCTGGATGAGCCAGCGCGTGGCGGCCGCGTAATAGTTGCTGATCCCCGGCGCATAACCTCATGCCATAAAATGTTCTTTCCTAACTCAATTTCGTTAGATGAGGCTGAATCGAAAATCGGGGATCACTGGTAAGAAAAGGAACAATAAAACTTATTCCTGTGCGAAATACAGTGCTGTGAAGACGATAGGGAGTGAGAGATCGGACGTTCGTTACGCCCAATCCCGCCGACAAGCACCCGGTTCTAAATGAATTGATGGCCCGCTTGCTGGTCTAAGGCATTATGGATTGATGTCAACTGCTGCCCAAGCCACGGCAAGTTTAAGCTTCGCTCAGTAGTATGGACATCAAGCGCGAGCACATGAAAAGTGGGACAATCATGAAAGAAAAGCCCTCCGATAAGAATTGTGCCGACATTGTCACGCCCCAGCATCATCAAGCTGAAGAGGCCGTATTCAAGGCGGGCGCCCTGCAGAAGGCGATCTTCAATAGCGCCAACTTCTCATGCATCGCCACGGATGCAAAGGGCATCATACAGATATTCAACGTCGGCGCCGAGCGCATGCTGGGTTACACAGCCGCCGAAGTAGTGAACAAACTCACGGCGGCTGACCTTCACGATACGCAGGAATTAACCGCGCGTGCAACCGCGATGAGCCTGGAATTCGCCACTCCGATAGCGCCAGGTTTCGACGCTCTGGTTTTCAAGGCCTCTCGCGGGATTGAGGATATCTACGAATTGACCAAGATACGCAAGGACGGCAGCCGTTTCCCGGCGGCGGTGTCCGTGACGGCGCTTCGCGACGCGCGCGGCGTCATCATCGGCTATCTATTGATTGGCACCGACAATACTGCGCGCAAACAGGCCGAAGATGCGTTGCTCAAGGCGGGAGCCCTGCAGCGGGCGATTTTCAACAGCGCCCACTTCTCGAGCATCGCCACGGATGCAAAAGGTGTCATTCAAATCTTCAACGTCGGCGCTGAGCGCATGCTGGGTTATACGGCCGCCGAAGTGATGAATAAGATCACACCTGCCGACATTTCCGATCCGCACGAGATGATAGCGCGTGCTCAAGCATTGAGCGTCGAACTGGGAATCGCGATCGCGCCAGGTTTTGAGGCATTGGTGTTCAAGGCCTCGCGCCGGATCGAGGACATTTACGAGTTAACCTATATCCGCAAGGACGGGAGCCGGTTCCCGGCGGTGGTATCGGTCACGGCTTTGCGCGACGCGCAGAATGCCATCATCGGATATCTATTGATTGGCACCGACAACACGGCGCGTAAGCAAGCAGAGGAGGCATTGCTCAAGGCAGGCGCCCTGCAACGCGCGATCTTCAGTAGCGCCAATTTCTCGAGCATCGCCACCGATGCGAAGGGCGTCATTCAGATTTTTAACGTCGGCGCCGAGCGGATGTTGGGTTACACCGCTGCCGAAGTGATGAACCAGATCACACCGGCCGACATCTCCGACCCGCAAGAGGTGATAGACCGCGCCCAGGCATTGAGCCTCGAACTCGGAACCCCGATTGCCCCGGGCTTTGAGGCATTGGTGTACAAGGCCTCCCGCGGTATCGAGGACATCTACGAGCTGACCTACATCCGCAAAGACGGGACCCGATTCCCAGCGGTGGTGTCCGTCACGGCGCTCCGTGACGCGCAGGATATCATCATCGGCTTTCTGCTGATTGGCACCGATAACACCGAGCGCAAGCGGGCCGCAGAGGTGATTCGACAACTCAACTCCGAACTGGAGCAACGGGTAGTCGAGCGCACGGCGCAGTTACAAACTATCAATAAGGAATTGGAAGCCTTTTGTTATTCCGTGTCCCACGACTTGCGTACTCCACTTCGCAGTCTCGACGGATTTAGCCAGGCCTTGTTGGAGGACTGCTCCGACAAGTTGGATGCCCAGGGGCAGGATTATCTTCGACGCATTCGGGCTGGAAGCCAGCGGATGGGACAACTGATAGATGATCTTCTGAACTTGTCGCGCGTTTCCCGCGGCGAGATGACCCGGGAGTTGGTCGATATAAGCAAGATGGCTCATGAAGTGGCAGACGAATTGAGAGCTGCCGCGCCAGAGCGCGACGCTGAATTTGTGGTTGCCGATGGTCTCAGTGCTCAAACCGATCCGCGCTTGCTGCGAATCGTGCTGACCAACCTGCTCGGCAATGCCTGGAAGTTCACCGCCAAGCAACCGCACGCCCGCATTGAATTTGGCTCTACTGGAGAGAACGGCAGCAAGGAGTACTTCATGCGAGACAACGGCGCCGGCTTCGACCAAGCGTACGCGGGCAAGTTGTTCGGGGCCTTTCAGCGCCTGCATGCAGTAAAAGATTTCCCGGGAACGGGAATTGGCCTGGCGACCGTTCAACGCATCATTCAGCGCCAAGGCGGTCGGGTGTGGGCAGAAGGCGAAGTCGAACAAGGGGCAACGTTTCATTTCACCCTATGAAGCACATAAAGAGCAACAAGGATGTTTAACTTTATGCGGCAATCGCAATAGGAAGGAATTCATATGTTCGAAAAGACTATTCTACTTGTGGAAGACAATGCTGATGACGAAGAGCTCACGATCCGGGCGCTAAAGAAAAACAACGTTACGAACGACCTTGTGGTGGCGCGCGACGGAGTGGAAGCGCTGGATTACGTATTCGGAACGGGAGCTTACATCGGGCGAGATACGGCGGTTCTTCCTGGCTTAGTTCTGCTTGATTTGAAATTGCCCAAGATCGACGGACTCGAAGTGCTTCGGCGAATTCGCGCCGACGATAGGACCAAACGCATGCCCGTGGTTGTTCTGACCAGCTCTAAAGAGGAGCAGGATGTAATCAAGAGTTACGATCTGGGCGCCAATAGTTACATCCGTAAACCGGTGGATTTCACTCAATTTACCGAGGCGGTTCGGCAACTGGGACTGTACTGGCTCATGCTCAATGAGGTGCCACCATTATAAATCATGTCGATGACAAAACGCCCGGTCGATTGCGCGTTCTTATCGTGGAAGACTCCGAAGACGATGCCGCTCTAATCCTGAGGGAACTGCGGCGAGGCCGATGGGATGTGGCTTCCGAACGCGTGGATACAGCCCAGGGGATGGCCGCCGCGCTGAAGGCGCATCCCTGGGAATTGATCATTGCAGACTACTCGATGCCCTCTTTTAGTGGAGCTGCCGCGCTGGCTATGGCGCGCGAAAGATCGCCGAACATCCCGTTTATTCTCATATCCGGCCTGGTGGGTGAGGAAACCGCCGTCCAAGCCATGCAGTCTGGCGCCGATGATTACCTGTTCAAGGGCAATCTCAGGCGATTGCTGCCAGCAATAGATCGCGAACTGCATGACGCGGAGGCGCGCAACAAAGCCGCACATACAGAACGGCTGTTAGAAAAAGGTGAGCGCCAACTCGCCGATGCACAGCGCCTCGCCCATCTGGGAACGTGGCATGTGGACCTTGAAAACAACATCGCCGTTTGGTCGGATGAGGCCTGCCGAATTCTGGGGTGTCATAGCGGAACCATAGGTCTGACATTCCAACAGTTCCTAGGTTACCTCGATGCCAATGATCGAGCGTCAATTCGGGCACACATGGAGTCCTCAAATTCAACACTGATTGCGCAAGATTGCAGAGTTTGCTGTCCGAACGCGAAAGTTCAGTTCGTTCACATTCGCGGGGAAATCATCCGCGATGTGAATGGCAACGCAGTTGAAGCATCGGGGATGATACAAGACATCACCGAGCGCCGACTAATCGACGCCCAGTTGCAGAAGGCGAAAGAAGGCGCCGATGCCTCCAATCTCGCCAAGAGCGAGTTTCTCGCGAACATGAGCCACGAGATTCGAACTCCGATGACGGCCATCGTCGGCTTTGCGGACATGGTGCTGCACAAGGATCAGGGCAAGGTTGCGCGAATGGAGTGGGCTGATATCATCCAGCGTAACGCCAAGCACCTGCTTGAGCTGATCAACGAAATCCTGGACCTTTCCAAGATCGAGGCGTTGCAGATGACGGTCGAACGAATCGCTTTCGATCTGCCGGCGCTGCTGTCGGAGATCGTCTCGCTCATGCGGCCAAGGGCGATAGAGAAGGGGCTGGCGTTCGGAATCACATTTCAAGGTCCTGTCCCGCATCTGATTCAAACCGATCCGATGCGGCTGCGCCAGATCCTGGTCAATCTGACCGGCAATGCCTTGAAGTTCACCGAAGCGGGGAAAATCGACATCCGAATTGAGAATGAGGGTGCCGGCGGCCCGAACATCGTGCTCCGCGTTGATGTGATCGACAGCGGAATGGGTATGACGCCGGAACAACTCGGACGGCTTTTTCGGCCCTTCACCCAGGCCGACGGTTCCACCACCCGCAAATTCGGCGGAACTGGATTAGGCCTGACCATCAGCCGTCGGCTCGCCAAGCTTTTGAATGGGGATATCAGCGTCACTTCCAGCCTCGGGGTCGGAAGCGTCTTCACGATGAAAGTCGACGGCGGCCCCTCTGCTGGGGTGGAAATGCTACAAGATCTTACTGAAGCAACATTACCGACCGTGCTAAATCGGGCGCCGCAGGCTGATGTCCGTCTTAAAGGACGTATTCTTTTAGTCGAGGATGGACGCGACAATCAAAGGCTGTTGCAGATGCAACTGAGCGACGCGGGCGCAGAGGTGGTTATCGCTGAGAACGGTAAGATCGGCGTTGACCTGGCGACTGCGCAGCCGTTCGATCTGATCCTGATGGACATGCAAATGCCAGTCATGGATGGCTATGCCGCCACGATTGAGCTGCGTCGCAGGGGAATAACAATCCCCATCATAGCTCTCACGGCATACGCGATGGCGGATGATCGCGCCAAATGCATGGCCAGTGGATGCAGCGCCTACCTAACCAAACCCATTAATGAGGAGATACTTTTGAACACCGTCAATCAACAATTTGGACATGAAAATTCATCCATGCCCGACAAAGGCGCCAAAGCAGACGCCGCCGAATCCACGCCGCAGGCTGCCGTTGCCGGCAGTTCCAACCGCATAACGAGCAGCCTCGTTGGCAATCCGCGGATGATGAAAATTATCCCCGAATTCATTGAGGGGCTTCCCGGTGAGGTGCGCAAGATGATCGAACTTCTAGAGCGCAATGATCTGGGCGCCTTAAAGCAGGTTGTCCATCAGCTGCGGGGTGCGAGCGGCGGATACGGCTTTGATGCCGTGACCCAGCCTGCTGTCAGCGCCGAAGAATCGATCAAAGCAGGACGAGGTATGGAGGCTATCGCCGCCGAGATCAAATCGCTGATTGAGGTCCTGCGCGCGATCGATGGATACGACAAAAAAGCGGAGAAGCAAGCCGCGTGATTGGCAACTACAAGTCTGCACATGTCGGATTCAAGCGTTCGCGCTTTGTTGTTTAGTCACCACGTTAGCAGGGCGCGGCGGACCGTCTCAATGAATTGCCTGCGAATGGGGCCATAGCAACGGCTGTCGAAGCTGTTGGGAATGCGATCAGAGAAAACGAAGAATTCATCAGCACCAAGCACGCGGCTCTGCCGCCAGACTGGCAGCGGGCGACCGTTACTGTCCGTTGGTGGCGGCATTCGTGCCATTTTATGACCGTCGATGACGAGCCATTCACCTGTCGTATCAACGCGATCTCCTGGACCGGCGGCGATGGGCTTGAGGATGTACCAGTTCTCGCCGTTGTTCCCGGTGCGTTCCTGAACGTAGGGCCTCGCGAAATCCGGTATCCGAAAATCAATGATTCGCCCAACGGCAGGTTCGCTCGCGGACCGAAGATACAGACCGGGCGCCACGCTCGGCGATGTGTTGATGACGACGACGCGATGGCCGACAACCGTTGGAAGGATCGCCCACAAACCCATCACACCGAGCGCCAGCCGCAATAACCGGCGGGACCGCGCGCGACGAGCGGATGTGGCGGGCGCGCTGGAACCGATCAACTTGGGCATGGAATTACTTCGTCAAGGAGTGGGTCCGAACGTGCGGATGGAGGAGAATGCGATGAACAACTTTCGTCCAGTATTTCGGCGGCAATTTCGCCGGGTCTTGCCCGCGGGCCTTCACGTCTTCGATTAGGTCGAGCAGCAAATCAACCGTCCCGTTCTGTCCTGCCGGCCCATGCTGATCTACGATCGCATGAACGGCCACGGCTGAGTGAATGCCTGGCAAGTCATGCCCGCTTTGATCGTCTCGCAGGGCTTCGACAATCGCGACGGCGCGGTGTTGACGATCTGCCGGAAACCGCCGCCACCAAACAACTCCAAAGATTTGACCGGGGTGGAAGTGGTATACGCTTTGTCCCTCATGTTCATCGTGTTGGTTGGCCGGCGCGCCAAAGCAGAGGCGCTCAAGGCTGGAGTGCGGAACGTATCGGGAAACGAAACGGGTTAAGTGGCTAGAGCGCAAGCGACACCTCTTTTTTTTGTTGCAATTCGACGGGGAGAACATTAACCTAACAATTCTGTCAGAGTCAAGAGCAAAATGTCTATTTTGAATCCATTTTGAATCTACTCTGAGTTGTTTTTCGATTGACGGACGCCAAGCGATGGTGTTTACTGGTGATATGGAACGCGCATCAAGGACGGTGAAGGTTTCCGGCGAGCGGCTGGCGGCTCTGTGGCGCGAGTCCGCGATGTCACAGGAAACCTTTGCGCACGAAATCGGCATGAAACGATCCGGCTTCCTCCGGCTCATGCAGCCGGGGGAACATGGAATGTTCACGGACAACTTTCGCCGCTTGGCTGAGGCAGTTCAGACCACCCCCGACGAATTGCGCATCCGAATTGGTCTAGCAGGAAAAAACGAGCTTGAACATGATGTCGCTGGCGGCGCATCGCCCCGCGTTTCGCGCGGCGGTGATCGCCTGGTGGGAGTGTCGGGAATGGCGCAGCCCCTGCGCGAAGTCACCCGATATCACGGAATCAGTGCCGGCATGCGCAATGAGCGTTTAGCAGTCGAGCAAGGGACCGTGAAGGTTCCGCAAGACTTTGGCGACTTTGCCGTGCGCGTCGATGGCGAGTCGATGACACCTGAGTACCCGGACAACGCCATCGTTTTGTTCGAGGCTGTTGAAGGACAGCAGTTCACGTTCGGGAAGGATTACCTCATTTGGTTTACCAATGAAGAATGCTATTTCAGTCGCGTCACCGAAAGTGACGACGACCGCGACGTGCTGATATTGCAAAAAATCAATCCGGATCGGGAACGGTTTCCCGATCGCACGGTTCATCGCCGTGAAATTGCGCGGGTCGCGCTCTGCGTGGGGGTGCTGATCCGCAAGAAGTGATTTGTTCCAACAAGGGAAAAGACGATGTCGAAGCTCACACAATGGCTCGACCATCGCATGGAGGTGGTGGGACTTGAAAATCGGAAGGATCTATCAGAATACTCGGGCGTATCGGAAGATGCGCTGGAGGATATGAACACCGTCGGCTCGCTTACGTTGTTAAGCCGTTCCGAACGGCGCTGGCTGGCCGCCGCGCTGCGCGTGTCGCTGCGCAAACTGGAACAACTCGATAGCGGGGAGATTGAGTCGATCCGCGATGACCATGTTGTGGATGTTGATGTGCGGGGCCGGCCACTGCCCCGGCACGAGGATGACCCCGCGTATTGGACGCCGAAAGAGGTCAAGCCGGAAGATCGCGGCACGCCGCTCGTAGGACGCATCAGATCAAACGGAACCGCGGAAGCGGATGAGGATTGGCAGGAAGAATGGGGGCGGCGGGTCCCTGCGCGATTCGGCAAGGGTTTTGACATTTACGCGATGGAAATCGAGGGAACGCAGCAGTGCGTGGTGTTCCACAACATCCCAGCCTGGGAGTTTCGAGAAGGAGAAGCGGCGCTTTACGCCTGGGATGGATGCGAGGCCAAAGGTTGGTTTGGTCGCGTCATGTTGCTTCCGCTCGCGGCAATCGTCATCACCACTGATGGAACGCGGCATCGGTTGGACCCGGAAACCATCGTGCGGATTGGGAAAGTCATCGGACGATGGCGGCCCTTGCGGCCCTGAGCCAACCCGTCGCTTTACGAGTTGATGCCATCGCGTTCCATATCGAAAACCCAAAAAGACGACGCCTCGTTCGCTGCTGCGCCCTTTCCTCGCAGCATGGCCGAGAAATGATCCTGACTCCTGGATACCGAAGGAAGTGCAACCCAACAACCGTGGGCTCTTCTTCGCTGAATAATACCATTGACTTTGAATATACCGTGTACCTAAAATATCCCAAACATGCAATGCGGTGGTTATGCGTTGGAAAGCGAGCCGACGATGAGAAGCAATGGAAGTTTTGGCGTGGCGATGGAAACAGCCGATCCCCCATATCTTTCGCCGAAGGAATTGCTGGAGCGATGGCGCTGTTCGCGCTCCAGCGTGGACCGCATCGCCCGGCGCGCCGGTCTGACGCGCTTTTGCCTCGGTGAAGGCCGAAATGGAATCGTGCGCTACAGCCGGAAAGAAGTCGAAGCGTTCGAGGCGCAGCGACAAGTCCCGGCTGAGGCTTGACGATTTAGTGGACCTCTGGTGTAGGTAGAAAATAAAATCGCTCCGGTGACGCGAAGTTGCCGGAGCGGTCTTGTTATGTATTTCGGCGATTCTCAAGCCGTGGCAGCGCAAGCTTGGGTCGGCGAAGCTTGAACCGCGAACTCCACCGAATTCACCAACGACTCAGGCAATAGCGCCGCATAATGCCGGCGGCAAATCTCCGGGGAGTTGCCCATCAATTGGCTGATCTTGTACAAGCTCTCGCCTTTCATCGCCAACTGGCTTCCAAAGGTGTGCCGAAAGTCCAGGCAACCCCACGCCAATTTCGCTTTCTCGTTGGCGGCCCGAAGGTCGGAGGAGAAATTGTCCGGGTCCCAACGCTTGCCTTGGGGACTCGGAAAAAGCCAGGGGCATTTATCGCGCTCTGATTTGAGTTGCCACTTATCCAAGTAGAAGCGGAGCCGAGAACTAACGGGGACGGCGCGGTTCTTCTTTGTTTTGGGTTCCCACGATTCGCCCTCAACGGTTTTCGCGCGAACACGAATTACGCCGAACGGCTTGACTGACAAATCGAGGTCGTCGTGAGTCAGCCAAAGAATTTCCTCGCGTCGAAGCCCGCCGTAGATGAGTACCGCCGCCATCGCCTGCATTTGGATGCTTTCCGTGAGCGCTTCCAACTGCTCGTCGATTTGCTTTAGGGTCAGAAAGCGAATCTCCGGCGCCTGTTCCTTGTAGCGCAGCACCGCCGCGGCTGGATTCTTGTCGTTGGGCATTCGCACACCTCGTTGAGTCATCGCCCAATTGAAGAGCGCCGACAGGATTTCTCGGTAGCGGTTGGCGGTCTTAGGCGCCAGCCCGCGGGTTTGGACCTGGGCGCTGATGAAGGAAGAGATTTGGGCGGTTGTCACCTGTTCCAAATAAGCGGCATCCAAAACGGTCTTTTTGCGGCGGCGATCCTCGCCCTCCTTCCTCGGTCGCTTCTTGGCCGTCAACTTGCGGCTGGTGACTTTCAACTCGTCACAGACAGGCCCAAATAGATCGCGCAGGTAATAGATGTCGGTCTGAGCGGACTTGGCGGTTTTCGTCGAACGGATGTGACGGACGTAAGCGCCAAGCAACTCGGGCGTCGAGGTTTTGGAGGCCAAGGGGAGTTGCGCTCCCCGTGCCTGGGCCGACTCGAATTGCCGGAGCTTATCCTTGGCGATCTGGAGTAGGTCAGTGCCGGTGGAAACTCGGCGGGCGCGGCTGCCCGCCATGAACTGGATGTAGTAGATCGGAGAATCGGGACGCTGAATGAGGCTCGCCATGATGTCCTCTGCCTTTCGCGGCAAGAGATAACTTCCTGGCGAATCACTTTACCTTCCCATGTTTCCTGTCAAGCCTGTGTACAGTTTTGTGTACACCGGGCCGAAAATGGGCAAAAGAAAAGGGACTCGCGATGTCGCAAGTCCCTTATCCATCGGCAGTAGCGGGGGGAGGATTCGAACCTCCGACCTCCGGGTTATGAGCCCGACGAGCTACCAGGCTGCTCTACCCCGCGATCTTGAGCTACTCATCTTATATTGCCTTGCGGGGGTGTCAAGTTTGGACATTACGCAGAAAATGGGTAGAAAATTGGAAATTGGAATGCGACCGTTGATCTCCGGCTGCGGAATATCGCCAGGGCATTGAAATCGCGCTCACCTCGGCAGTCGCTTTGCCAGCACGCAAAAGATCGATGCGATACAATCCCTTCCATGCAGCTAGCGTTCTCGACCAATGCCTTTACACGATTTTCGCTATACGACGCCTTGCGCGAAATCCGTGCCGCCGGGTTTGCCGGAGCGGAAATACTGGCGGATCTGCCCCATGCATATCCCGCGGGCACTTCGCGCCCGCAGGCCTATTTTGTCGCGGATGAACTGCGCCGTCAGGGATTGGTCGTCAGCAATATCAATGCGAATTGCAGCTTTGGCTATTGGGCCGATGCGCCGGCGGAGCCTTATTTTGAACCCAGCCTCATTTCCCCGAATCCCAGGCACCGGCTCGATCGACTCGCGCTCCTTCACAACGCAATGTATTTCGCCCAGGCCGTGGGAGCGCGGAATATCAGCATCACCACCGGCCGCATGCTCGCGGGCATGCCGCCCGAAAGGGCGACAAAGCAATTTGAAGAATCGATCCTCGCGGTTCTCGCGCTGGCGGACCAGTTTAATATCAATGTGGGAATCGAATGCGAGCCTGGGTTGTTCGTGGAATATGTGGCTGAGTTGCGCGATTGGATCGATCGCCTGGATCATCCGCGCCTGGGCGCGAATCTGGATATTGGCCATTGCCAGGTCATTGGTGAATCAATTCCCGCCGCGATTGAACTTTTGGCCGACCGAATCTGGAACATACATGTCGAGGATATTCCAGGCCGCAAGCATTATCATTTGATTCCCGGCGAAGGAACGATCGATTGGGCGAGTGTAAAGTCGGCCCTGAAGGCAATCGATTATCGCCCATTCTTAACGGTAGAACTTTATACGCACACGGCCAACCCGCGGTATGCCGCCGAGCAAAGCTATCGGTTTCTCAGTAAGCTGTTCAATGAGTAGCAAGCAGGTGCATCAGCCTCCGACAAAGATTGCAAAAGCGCGGGAAGGAAAGGCGACGCATGAAGGTCGTAACCATTTACAGCCGACCGGGCTGCCACCTCTGTGAAGAGGTTGAACAGGTGGTGCGGGAAGTAGCCCATCGCCGCCGGTTTCGCATCGAACATAAAAACATCCTGGATGACCCAGCCATTCACGAGCAATATAAATCAGCCATTCCAGTGGTAACGGTGGACGGGCAGGAAATTGCTCGCTACCGTCTGACAGCCTATGCGCTGGAAGCCGCGCTCGCGCTCTAGCCCGCGTGCCTTTTGTGCAATTCTGCAGCACACTGCGACCGACATAATTCCCGCCATTTTTGCTCCCTCACCGCCCGGATTGCTTTACTTAAAAGTGGGTGAGTCGTATAGTCCCAAGATGATGCGCAAGCCCATGGCAAATGTGCCCGATCGAGTTGTTTTATGACAGATTCCAATCCCCCCGCGGGGCAGAACACCAGCACAGAATCCTTCCTCCCGCAATCCACCGTTCTCATCGTCGATGACAATCCCCAGAACGTGGAATTATTGCAGGCATTCCTCGAGAGCCTGCCAGCAAAAATTGTGACAGCCACCGACGGCGTTGATGCCCTGGAGAAAGTCGCCCAGCACAATCCCGATCTCATTCTGCTGGACATCATGATGCCCCGAATGAGCGGCTTTCAGGTATGCAAAAGAATCAAAACGGACCCCAAAACCAAGGACATCCAGGTGCTGATGGTTACCGCCCTGAATGAGCTGGGCGATATCGAGCAGGCCACCGAATGCGGCACCGATGATTTCGTCAGCAAGCCCGTCAATAAATTTGAATTGCTGACTCGGGTGAAGAGCCTTCTGCGCGTGCGGCATCTTAAGGGTGAGCTGGAGAGGGCGCTGACATATCTAAATGAAATTGAGCAGGATGAAGAGGCGAGGTAGAGACATGAAGCATTTCAGTTCGTCGCTGGAAAGTTCGAATAATTCAAATCGCGGGAGCACGGAAGCACAAAAGGGGAAAGGTCATTTTTTCGCGCCATCGCTTTCGTTTCTGCTCCTCTTGGTTCTGCTGCCCGCAATGGTGTTCGGTCAAACCGCTTCAACTCAGCCCGCAACCGGTGGGGAACTTCTGGAAAGCAAAGCCGCAATGGCGGGGTATGGGATCGAATCCTATCGCATTGTCAGCGCGAAGGACGAGATCATTTCGGTCCTGCGCAACGGCGCCACGATAATTTGCAAGCGCGTGCCGTCACCCGTGGCCGCCGTGCGCGGTTACGTCTATACCGGCGGCGTATATGAGGGAAAATGGCTCGGTGGGGGGCTGAGCCATCTGCTGGAACATCTGGTGGCTGGGGGCAGCAGCGAGCGGCGCACCGAAGCCCAGAACAAAAGCCTGCTCGAAAAAATCGGCAATGATTCCAACGCCTATACCACCTACGATCACACGGCCTATTTCGTCAATACCACCACCCCGCATTTTGCCGATGCCGCCGATCTGGTGACCGGCTGGATGCTGGGCGCGAAGATTACTCCCCCCGAATATCGCCGCGAATATCAGGTCGTCCAGCGCGAGCTTGAGCGCAACAAGGGCAACCCGGACATGGTCTTCTGGCAATTAATGGAAAGCAACCGCTATCAAGTCAGCCCCGCGCGCGTTCCGGTCATTGGTTATCAGGAAGTAATCCAGGGCCTCACGCGAGATGATGTCTATAGCTATTACCAGATGGCCTACCAGCCTAATAACATGGTCTTTTCCGTATCGGCAAATCTGAACCCGGAAGAGATGCTGTCAACGATGCGGCATTTCCTGGCGGATGCCAAACCCGGCCGCGCTTTTTCGCGGGATATCGCCCAGGAGCCCCCGGTCGAAGCGCCGCGGACGGTCGTCGCCACTTTTCCCAAGCTGGGGCAGGCGCGACTGCTTCTGGCGTTTCCATCCGTCAAGGTGACCAGCAACGACATGTTCGCAATGGACTTGCTTGCTCAAGTTCTCGGCGGCGGCGAAAGCGCCCTGCTGGTTGAAGACATCCGCGACCGTCAGCAACTTTGCACCGCCATCGGTTGCAGCGACGACACCCCCGCCTACGCAGATGGATCTTTCGAGGTGGATTTGCAGCTTGATGCCGCCAATGTCGGCGCCGCCACGCGGGCCGTGCTCGCGGACCTGGAAAAAGTGAAGACCGATGGGGTCGATGCCGACCGTTTGGCCCGCGCCAAGGCGCAGATGAAAATTAATCGACTGAAAGCAATGCAAACATCCCAGGATGTGGCCGCCTCTCTAGCAATGGATTACATGACGACCGGCGATGCCCATTTCAGCGATCAATACGTGGTGCGCATCGGTGAGGTCACGGCTGAACAGGTTCAGGCTGCCGCCAAAAAATATCTAAATCGCCGAAGGCTTCTAACGACCGTTCTTTTGCCGCGGGAATCTGTCGGAGCCAAGGGCCTTCCCAAGGCCGAGGATTTGATGCGCGCCGCCGCGCCCACAACGCAGGCAGCGCCGCAATCCGCCGCCGCCATCACGCGCACGGTGCTGGAAAACGGATTGATCGTGCTGCACCGTAGAATCACAACCACCCCTCTCGTGCAGATCAATATGTACGCCCTGGGCGGCGTCACCGCCGAAGATCAGCAAAGCAATGGCCTCGGAAATATCGCCATGGCGCTGCTTCGTCGCGGCACGCAGACGCGCTCCGCCAATGACCTCTCCGATTTCTTCGATCTCACCGGCGGCAATATTGAAACCGTCTGCGGCAGAAACACCTGGTATTGGAACGTCGCCTGCGCCAAGGACGATTTCCCCAGGACAATGGACGTGTACGCGGATGTCATTAATCACCCGAAATTTGCTCAGGATCAGCTCGACAAAATGAAAGCCCGCCTGCAAGCGGCAATCGCCGGTCAGGACGCCGCCTGGGACGGCCAGGCCTTCCGCTATTTCCATCAGCAATTCTTTGGGCCGATGAAATCGCCTTATAAATTTGAAGCCATCGGAACCAGCGAAAATGTCGCTCGGTTCACCCCTGATGACCTGAAGAATTGGTACACCCGAAAAATCCTGACCGCCCCGCGCGTTTTGGCAATTTTCGGTGATGTCGATAAAGACACCGCCATCGCGATGGCCACTAAATATTTTGGCGATCAAAAACTTCCCGCGCCGCCGGCAGTCGCGTCGGCCCCGGCTGTTGCGGATGCGCCTGCGTCAACGCCTTCGCTTGACGTGAAGCGCGTCGAGATTCAAAAGACCGACCAGGAAGTTGCCGGCGTGGTCATCGGCTTCCAATCCGACAGCGTGGTCGGTGAGTCGTCCCAGCCCGTCTTCACGGTGGCCCAATGCCTCACCGGCGGCTACGGATATCCCACCGGCTACATCTTCACGATCCTAAGGGGACGAGGACTGGTCTACGAAGCCGCAACCGCAAACTCGGTGGGGCGAGCCGGCAATTTGCCCGGCGCGTTCATCGCCTACGCGGGTTGCGACCCGGCAAAGGTGAACGAGGTCGTCAACACCATTCTGGAAAACATAGCCCGTCTGCAGGGAATACCTGATGACATCCAGCAGGATTGGTTCTCCCGCTGCAAGGATATGATTACCACATCCGAAGCCATGCAAACCGAAACACCGGCCGAGCAGGCATTGCAGGCGGCCACGGAAGAACTGTTCGGCATGGGCTTCAATTATCACGAAGGTTTTGCTGATCGCATCAACGCTGTCGAAATTCCTCAGGTTCAGCAGTTGGCGCGCTCTCGACTGCGCAACTGCGTGGTAACGATTTGCACGCCCGCCCCCGAGCGCGTTGAAATTAAACCCGGCGAACGAACATATGCCAGTTTCCCCACCGTCGATCTCACGCCGCGGGGCGTGCAGCACGATGTCGGGGCAAAGTAACGGCGCATCACCGTGCACGATCAACACGCAACCCTCGGTCAGTTCCTCGATGCCGCCGCGGCTAAACAGCCGACCCCCGGCGGCGGCAGTGTAACCGCGCTGGTGGGGGCGCTGGCTGCTTCCATGGGTGAGATGACCGTGAATTACAGCGTCGGCAAAAAAGGTTTGGAACAGCACGCGCCGGAACTGGCTGCGGCGCTCGCCCAGTTCCACGCGGCCAGGCTTATGCTGCTGGAGCTGATGATTGAAGATCAATCCGCCTACGCCCAGCTCACCAGCGCCAAGAAGATGCCGCCGACCGGGCGGGGGGCCGCAATGACCGAGGCCGTGGACCTTTGCATCAGTGTCCCACAGGCAATGGCTGCCACCGCCATCACCATTCTCGATCTAAGCAGTCGGTTGATCGAGAAGGTCAATCTTTATCTTCTGTCCGATCTTGCGGTTTGCGCTGATCTTGCAATGGCAACCCTCCGCTGTGCCCTCTGCAACGTTCGCGTCAATCTTCCCGAAATCGCGGACAACCAGCGCCGAACCGAAATCGAATCCACCAGCGCAAAGCTCCTGTCGCGCGGCACCACCCTCATCCAGCAGGTTTCACCACAAATCTGGCGGCGCATTGCCGCGGGTGGACAAAATTAGATAAACTGATCTCTGGAATTTGTTTGGCGCCGAAGCGCGAATCAGCATGGAGGCTGACCGTGAGCGATTCACCGGATTACAAGCTGGATATCTCAGGAATGGCTCCTGGCGCGGAAAGCGCCAGCACAAAGCGCCCGTTCCTCAGCGTTCATTTTGCCTGCTGCTCCGTATATGCTCGGGTCTATCGCAATCCCTCCGGCAATGCGTATCAGGGCTGTTGCCCCCGATGCGGCAAGTCGGTGCGGTTTGAAGTCGGCCCCGGTGGAACCAGTTCCAGGAGTTTCATCGCATACTAAAGCAGCCTGGCAACCGCAGAGGCGTTGCCCGCTCCAAGGACATCGAGGTATCTATGACCACCACCGAATCTCCCAAGCCCGCTTCTAATTCCGGCGCCTATTCCTTGGCCAAGGCGCGGGGCAAGTGCTTCGGGTGCGCCAAGGATATTATCCCGGGCGAAAAATTCTTTGCCGCCCTGCGCGAAACTCCCCTTGCCCTTGAGCGCCTGGATCTCTGCTCCAGTTGCTGGGAAAAGTTCGAAAAGGCCGGCCTCCTGGGCTTCTGGCAAATGACCATGCCCCACGCAACAGCCAA
Organism: Planctomycetota bacterium; assembly: GCA_030775485.1. Classification (GTDB taxonomy): domain Bacteria; phylum Planctomycetota; class Phycisphaerae; order Tepidisphaerales; family Tepidisphaeraceae; genus JALYJB01. Next base: position 66,986 of record JALYJB010000014.1, read on the forward strand.
GCGCCCACTCTTTATTGACGACGAAGTGCTCTGTGAGCTATTTGAGCGCCTGGCCGATGCCGTCGAGCCCGCAAAGCTGAATTTCCGCTTTGTGCTGGGGCTCATTCTCATGCGCAAACGTCGCCTTATTTACGATTCAACAACGGTAAAGGACGGCAGGGAAATCTGGACCATGCGCCTGAGGGGCAGGGAAGAGACTCTTGAATTGCTCAATCCAAAGCTCGACGAGCAGCAGGTCGCGGAAGTCAGCACCCAATTGGGCGAAATCCTGAGCGCCGATCTATGAAGCCAGCAGGATTTCTCATCGGCGTGCAAATCCTTGCGGCGCTCTCGTTATTTGGCTGCGGGCCTTCCGCCGCGCCATCCCAGTTGCCGCGCGGCTATTTCGGGCCGACGCTGCCGCTGGACCAGGTAATCGACCACATCAACGCAAACAACGCGCGTGTGCCCACTCTCTGGACCCACATCAGGTACTTTGAAGCCAATTCGGTTGATCGCAAGACCGGCAATGAACAATTCGTCAACGGCGACCAGGGCACGCTGCTCTACACCGCGCCCCAGTCCATCCGGCTCACCGTCAACAAGCAGGTTGCCGATCTGTTCATCATGGGGTCCGACGGGCAGCAATACTGGTTCTGGCAGAAGCACGACAACCTGTTCTACCGAGGTGCCTATGCCAACCTTGATAAGCCCCACACCGTGGAAATCCCCATCCGGCCCGATCTTGTCGTCGAGGTTCTCGGTGTTCGGCCCATTCAGTCCCAGCTAACGCGGGAACCCGTTCCAGTCCTGCGATTTAACAACGATGCCGATGCCTACACCATCGTCTGGCAGACCCACCTCGACGACAGATGGGTGGCGCAAAAGGAAATCTGGTACGATCGGCGGACGTTCCTTCCGGAAACCGTCGTTTTGTTCGACGCGAACGGGCGGATAATGCTTCGGGCGTATTTGTCGAATTTCGTGCCGGTTGAATCCGCGGATTCAGCAGCGGATCAAAGGCCAAAAGTGGCAACCCACTTCAAGCTTTTTTTTCCGGAAACCAATACGCACGCGGTCTTTGACCTGGCGGATGTCAGTTTGAAAAACGGCAAATTCCCAGTGCCGGCAAGCTTTGCAATGCCCAGCCTGCAGCAGCTAAGCGAATCAGGGAATAAGGTGATCGATATCGATGAGGAAACCGGCCCTTAGCTTTTTAATATTATTTACTCTGGCACTGCTCCGGATTACACCAGCTTGGTCCGCGCCTTCGCCCGCGACTGCGCCAGATGCCGCCATTTCCGGCTCCGCCGCGCCACGCGCGCTCCTGGCGCATGCCGATGACGAACATTTCTGGATTGCCCGCGTTACCACCGCCACCGGTGATCAAGGCGCCTACGATCAAACCGATCTCATGTCCCGTGGCCACGGCGACACCGCCTGGACACCGTTGCCCACCATCTCGTCACGCGCCGTAAGCCTCGCCAGTAGCGCAGGTGAATTATTTGTCGTGCTCAGCAACGGCCAATGCATGATTGTGGACGACCAGGATCTCCGCCTGGCGCCGGGCCTGCCCCAGGGCGGCGCCATGGTGGCCATCGCCAACGATCAGGATGCCCTTTGGGCCATTATGCTCGTGAATAGTCCCACCACGGATGTAAGTTCCGCTCAGCCCCGGCTATCCGCGCCGACGACATTCCCCTCAACCGAGCCATCCACCCCTCAGCGCAGGTTGATGGTTTATCGGCTCGACGCCGGCAATTGGGTCGACGCGCGCGAGCTGCCGCCGGAATTAAGCGATCCCCTCCCGGCATTTTCCATTGCTGTCGTGGACCAGCGCCCCATACTTGCCTGGCAATCTTCCAGTGGTCCAATTTTGGTGAGCCGCTTAACCGCGGATCACGTCTGGTCCAAACCCATGCCAATCGTTTCATTAAGCAACAGCTCGGACTTCAAGTTGCTTTGCAACGCCCGCCAGCCCATGTTGTGGACAGCGGCCGATGCGTCCACCGGCAACGCGCGCAATAACGCAACATCGCAGCCTTCCCTCCGCGGCTCGGCAGGAATGCTGTACGGCGGCCCTAACTTTTCCAGGCCCATCCCGCTGCGCGTGTCCAGTTCGTCCCCAACCGCCGGTGTTCAAACCATTGAAGTGGCGTTTGGTTATTTGCGCTGGTTGGCCACCGCGGACCACAAAACGCTGTTTGAGCAGGCCTATAAATTTGACGGCCAACCCGTGGACGTTCAGCAGCCCGTCGCCGGTATGACCTCCGATGCAATCCCGGTTGAACCATATTGGATCGCCGCCCTGGCGCTCATCCTGCTTGCCACGGGCTCAGCCATGATGCAGCGCCGCTTTCCCAATGAAGATTCCTCCCCGCCCGCGCGGCCGGATGCCCGTCCCTTTCTGGCGCCGCTTGGCGTAAGGTTTGCCGCCGGTCTTGTCGATCTCGTGCCGTTTGTGGCCGTCTTGGCCCTGGCGCACAAAGTCGCCCCCAACAACATCGTTCCCCCCGCCGATCTCCCGGCGCTTATTCAGGTCATCGTCTTGGCCGCCCTTACCTATGTCGTGCATACCACCATCGCTGAAGTAATCTGTGGCCAGAGTATCGGAAAAATGTTGCTGGGCCTGCGGGTCGTCGGCGCCGACGGCAAACCCGTCACCCATTCAACGCTGGCGCTCAGAAATGTCCTGCGTATCGTGGATGTATTTCCGATCGTCCCTCTGTTGATGATCGTCTTCTCACCCCTTCACCAGCGCTTCGGTGATTTGCCCGGCGGCACCATTGTCATCGCCCGCGAGCCCGAGCCCGAAGAACATCCCGAATAGCCGCGTGGCAATGCTCTAAGACCATCCTTCCCATCACAGGGAGCACGCCACCACCGGTTCTTCGCCGTCGCCATTTTGTAGCCAGCGCCGCCCATCCAATTCGATCAGGTCCATCGCCGGTTTCGGCCCCCAGGTGTCGGGCGCGTATTGGTAGGGGGGAGTTTTGCTTTTCGCCCAGGCCTGCTCGATGGGGTCGATGACCTGCCATGCTGCTTCAGCTTCATCCCCACGGATAAATAATGTCTGATCTCCCAGAAGTGCATCGTAAAGCAGGCGCTCGTAGGCCTCCGGCGGTTCCACGTTGAACGCCGTCTTATAAAGGAAATCAAGCGCCACGGATTTGATCAGCATCGATCCACCTGGCACCTTGCCGTTTAACCGCCAGCTGATTCCCTCCTCCGGTTGAACCCGGATCACCAGATCGTTGGGATAAACAGGAGAATCGCACTGTTTCTGGAAAAGGGTTAGCGGTGGCGACCGAAACCGTACCACAAGCTCGCTTAGCTTTTCCGGAAGGCATTTCCCCGTCCGCAGGTAAAAGGGCATGCCGCTCCAGCGCCAGTTGTCGATGAACAATTTCATCGCTACAAACGTTTCCGTGGTGGATCCCGGCGCCACTCCCCGCGCCTTGACATATCCCGCTGTCTTATTCCGCTGATTCTTATTTTTGAATTCACCGGCTGCATATTGCCCGCGAACCGCAAATGCATCCACCGGTCCATTCCCCAGCGGCCGAATCGATTTATAAACCTTCACTTTTTCATCGCGAATGCTGGTCGCATCCAGCGCCGCCGGTGGCTCCATCGCAACCAGCGCCATCAGCTGAAAGATATGATTCTGGATCATGTCGCGCGTCGCGCCGCTTTTGTCGTAATAGCCGGCCCGGTCGTCAGCACCCAGCGTCTCGCTGACGGTGATCTGCACATGATCGATATATTTGTAATTCCAGATCGGCTCAAAAATTGAATTGGCGAATCGCATCACCATCAGGTTCTGAACCGTCTCCTTGCCCAGGTAATGATCGATCCGGAAGACCTGCTTTTCGTCAAAATATTCGTGCAGCGCGGTATTGAGGTGCCTTGCGCTCTCAAGGTCACGGCCGAAGGGTTTTTCAATGATAATGCGCTGCCAGCCCGCCGGCTTGTCGGGCGTTTGTTCAATCGCGCGTTCCCCAAGACGCTGGATAATCCCCTCAAACACCTCCGGTGGCGTGGAGATGTAAAACAGCCGGTTGCCGCCCGTCTCATGCGTCTTGTCCAGCTCCTTGAGTTTGGCCGACAGGCGGGCATGATCGTCAGGCGAATCGTATGCGCCAGGCATATAAAAGATGTTCTGTTCCATCTTTGCCCAGACCGCTTCATCGATTGGCTGATGCCGCGCATTTTTCTTGATCGAGTCGTAGCAATCTTTGCGATATTGCTGATCGTTCAGCTTCGTGCCATCTTTCTTCTCCGTCGTTCGCGCGTACCCCACCAGCACAAATTTTTCCGTCACCAGCCCTTCTCGGCAAAGTTCATAGACGGCTGGAATAAGTTTCAGTTGGGCGAGATCGCCGCTGGCTCCAAAGATGACAATTGCACAGGGGACGGGTTTGGGCATGAGGAATTCCTTTTCCTCATTCTAATAGCCGCACGAGATAGGACAATGACCCGCGCCGCCAAACTGTTGCTTCGCGCAACCCCAGCAATCTTGCGCGCTGAAAACAGACGCAAATCATCCAGGAGTTGTGGATGATTTTGCGTTGCATTATTTTTCCCCGAGGCGCGTGCTGGGCCGGTTAAGACCCTACGACGCCCCGCCCGACGATATGCCGTGTCGAGCTGCCATCAGCGTCCTTGGTTTCAACCGCGCGACCGTGCCGTTCGGGGCCTCGCCCCTGAGACCCGCGCGAAGCCCGCTCTCCGCTTGCCGCGGATGATGCCTTTTCCTTGCGATCGGGCCGGCCGCTGGATGCTTCATCAGCAATTCCAAGGAACAATTCGTAAAGGACATAGCCCAAAAGGGCATATGCCGCTGCCTTCATTAAACGCATAAGAACCTCCACATTGTTAGGTCGAATATACGAACAATTCGCGTGCCACGTCCACGGGCAAAATTTATCCTTCTTCAACCGCTTGAACACAAGCAAGACACCAAACCAGACGCCTACTACAATTCGGCCATGCGCGATCCCAGAATTGCCAGGCTTGCGGAAGTATTGGTCAAATACAGTGTCGGCGTCACAAAAGACCAGATTGTCAGAATTCACGGACCCGACCTCGCAGCTCCCCTTGTCACCGAACTTTATACCCAGGTCATCCTGGCGGGCGCGCATCCATTGCTGCGGCTGGATTTGAACCCCCTGAAAGAGATTTTTTTCAAAAACGCCTCGGACGCCCAGCTTAAATATGTTAACCCCATCGCAAAGTTCGAAATCGAGACAATCGATTGCTCAATCGGCATCTGGGCCGAAGAAAATACCAGGTCCCTGACCGGCTGCGATCCCAAACGAATGTCCATGGCCAGTTCGGCGCGAAAGCCCATCTTCGAAACTTTCATGAACCGCGCGGCCGAGGGAAAGCTTAAGTGGAGCGCAACCCAGTTTCCCTGCCAGGCCAGCGCGCAGGACGCCGAAATGTCGCTGGATGAATACGAGGATTTCGTCTTCGGCGCTGGCCTTTTAAATTTGCCCGATCCTGTCGCCGCATGGAAAGAAATTTCCCGGCGCCAGCAGCGTCTGGTCGATTTTCTCAATGGCAAATCAGATTATCACGTCGTTGCATCCAACGGCACGGATGTTCGCATGTCAGTCGCGGGAAAAAAGTGGATCAACTGCGATGGCCACGAGAACTTCCCCGATGGTGAAGTCTTCTCAGGCCCCGTCATCGACAGTGTGAACGGTTTGGTTTGCTTCAGCTTTCCGGCCGTGCACGGCGGCCGCGAAGTGGAGGGTGTCAAACTGAAATTCAAGGACGGCAAGGTCGTCGATGCTTCGGCCGCCAAGGGTGAGCCTTTCCTGATTTCAATGCTCGACATGGATGCCGGAAGTCGATTCCTGGGAGAATGTGCCATCGGGACCAACTACAGCATCAAGCGCTACACAAAGAATACGTTGTTCGACGAAAAAATCGGTGGGACCGTTCATTTCGCGCTCGGGGCCGGCTACCCGGAAACAGGCAACAACAACCAGAGCGGCCTGCATTGGGATATGGTGGTCGACCTGCGACAGGGCGGCTATATCGAAATCGATGGATTGAAATTCAGTGAAAATGGGCGATTCCTTCCCGAAGGTTTCCCCAATCCCTGAATCTCCTTCCGTCCTATGCCACGGCGGCAACAACCTTTTGCGCTGCATCGGTCAGATCGGTGGCGGTCTGGAGAGTCGGCATTTCACTATGAGCGGCGGCGAGAATCTTTCTCGCCAGCTCAACGTTGGTTCCTTCCAGTCGAACAACCACCGGAATCCTGAATCCCACTTCGCGGCCTGCTTTGACCAGCGCCTCGGCGACGAGGTCGCATTTTGCGATCCCCCCAAAAATGTTAACCAGAATCCCCTTCACCTTTTTATCGGAAAGAATGATGCGGAACGCTTCAATCGCCCCTTCCGCCGTCACGCTGCCGCCCACGTCCAGAAAATTGGCCGGTTCCGCGCCGTGCAGCTTAATGATGTCCATCGTTGCCATCGCAAGGCCGGCGCCGTTTACCAGGCAGCCAATGCTGCCGTCAAGCGCGATGTAATTCAGGCTCGCCTTCTGCGCCCGAACGTCCAGCGGCCGCTCCTGCGATTCATCCCCCATGGCCGCGATATCCGCGTGGCGAAACATCGCGTTGTCGTCAAAGTTAAATTTGGCATCGATGGCCAGCAGCTTGCCGTCTTTGGTAATCACCAGCGGGTTAATTTCCGCTAGTGAGGCATCCGTCTTCTTAAAGGCCTTGGCGAGGTTCATCATCAGCTTGGCCGCTTCCACAGCCATCTTGTCTTTAAAACCGAGCTTATAAGCCAGATCGCGCGCCTGAAAAGCCTGGAGTCCAAGCAGCGGATGAAACGGAACTTTCAACACCTTTTCCGGCGACTTCTTGGCCACCTCTTCGATTTCAACCCCACCTTCAGCCGAGGCAATCATCGTCGTGGTCTGACGGCTTCGGTCGATCGTAATCCCCAGGTAAAATTCCTTGGCGATTTCCACTCCAGGAGCGACCAGCAGCACATTCACCGGAACGCCCTCGGGGCCAGTCTGGTTGCTGATCATTCGATTGGACAGCATGAATTTGGCGGCGGCCCAGGCCTCGTCAGCCGACTTCACCAGTTTAACGAATCCTGCCTTGCCGCGTCCGCCCGCATAAACCTGCGCCTTAACAACGCACATCGGCGCGCCAAACTTCTTGAACGCTTCTGCCGCCAGCTCGGGCGATCGAACTACCTCTGCCGCTGGAACCGCAATACCTTGCTCGGTCAGAATCTGTCGCGCCTGATACTCATGAATTTTCATATGTGTGTTCTCGCCTTACGCTTAGGCATGGGACGATACAGCCGCGCGCGCCGGTCGGCAACCGTTGTATTCAAAGACCTGTTCTTGCGTGAAAGACACCCATCCATAGGATTCGGAAAATCCGATGGCGTCACCTTATCCCGCAATCATCCTTTTAAGCGGCGGCCTCGATAGCGCCACGTGCCTCGCGATCGCCAAGGCCCAGGGCTTTGCGCCGCTGGTTACCCTGGCGTTCGATTACGGGCAGCGCCACCGTCAGGAACTCGCAGCCGCGGCCAAAATCGCGGCGGCGGCGCATGTCCGGGAACACCGGCAAATCCTTCTCGATCTTCGACAGTTCGGCAAAAGCGCGCTGACCGCGCAAATTGACGTTCCCAAAGACCGCGCCGAGGCGGAGATGGGCGCTGACGTTCCCATCACCTATGTGCCCGCGCGCAACACCATTTTCCTGAGCTACGCCCTGGCGTGCGCCGAAGTGCTGGACATTCGCGATATCTACATCGGCGCCAATGCCGTCGATTACAGCGGCTACCCTGATTGTCGCCCGCAATTCATTCGCGCCTTCGAGGCGATGGCCAACCTGGCAACGCGAATGACGACCATTCCTGGCGCAAGGCCACTGGCGATCCACACGCCCCTGATCCATCTGGCCAAAGCTCAGATTATTCAGCAGGGAGTTCAACTTGGCGTGGATTATGCGATGACCCACAGTTGCTACGACCCAGACGCACAGGGTCGCGCATGCGGAAGATGCGATAGCTGCCGACTGCGAAAAAAAGGATTCCTCGAAGCCGGAATTGCGGACCCGACGATATATCAATAGGCGTTAGTTCGTATTGTCATCAGCCGTCGGCACGACTTGCTTCCGCGACATCCAATATCCGAGCATCGCGGCCGCGGGTCCGACGCTGGCATAATCAAGTGGCAGGGGCCGCGCCAGCGCCGCAAAAGCGCCCTGCGACGAACCGATCGCCAGGTCCGTATTCTGACCGGCCCCGGCAATCAAATAGCCGATCAACCCAACAATGAGAGGCCCGGTCCAAAACCAAATGCTCGGACGTGTCGGAAACCCCATATAGGCGACGTAGGTTCCCAGGATCGAAGCCAGGGCGGTCGAGGCCAGCACCTGGTCCTTCGCTTCCGACTGACAAAGAAACATCATCAGAATTATCGTGGCGACCACCTGCGTGGCCAGCGCAATCAGGTTCCCGGTCAAATCTCCGCCAGGCGCCAAAGGTTCCGGAGCATTGGTGTCAACAAACGCGGGCTCGGGCGCGGGAATCACAAAGTTCGCCTTTCCCAGCGCCACCAGCATTGCCCAAAGGCCCACCAATATCGCCCCAAGCGCGAGAAGCTCAAGGAACATCGTATAGTAGACACCGGCGGCGCCATTCACTTCCAGCAGCACCGCCTGCATGGTGCCACCGCGCAGAGAGATGCACATCATTCCGAGAGCGGCCGCGAAAAGGCCAGCTTCAAATCTCACTCTACCGGCGATAACGGTGCCGACAACGGTCGTGACAAAAAGCAACACCGCCACGGATAGCAACGCCGCGACGGGTGAGTCTTCCCGAAAGAGGCTGCCGTCAAACCCCAGCAGCGGAGGCACTTCCAGCCATCGCGAGCCGATAATGAAAATGGCACAACTGACTAACGCGGCAATGATGAGCCCGATGCGGGCACGCAAACCGTGGGTCGTCCAGATTCCCAGGGCGCCGCGCGCGAAGATTCCATCGTCAATAAATTTCGGCGTAGCCAAGGAAGTATCGCTCATGGTTTTTTCGAGTCTACACGCGATCGAGGTAAAGGGAAGCCGGACCGCATGTTATAGTCATTGAAAGAGATCGAACGCTTAGCAAAAATTTAACGAATGCGAACCTTTGCCTAACACGCATCGCATGCGTAAAGTTCTCCATGGAGCCTGCCTTGGACGTGAGTGATCCAGCGACATTGTTTCCGCATCTGGAAGATCCAGCGCCGCTGATACCGGCTGCGCCCGCGGCTCCGCGTCCGGCAGGTCCGTTCGCCGCCGTCGCGCTCGAGCAGGGGATCGATCGGTTGCTGGACTATTCCATTCCCGCGCGCCTGATGCCCACGCTGCAAATCGGGCAGCGCGTCCGTGTTCCGCTGGGAAAGGGGAATCGCGCGACCTTCGGCTATGTGGTGGCGGTTCGACCCACCAGCGATTACCCCAAAATAAAAAGCATTCTCGCCATCGAGGACGACCGCGTGCTCGTGCCGCCGGCGATGATGGAACTGTCGCGCTGGATGTCGCGCTATTACGCAACGCCGCTGGGAATCGTGCTGGAAAGCGTGATTCCCGCCGCCGTGAAGAAACGCATCGGTCTTGGATACAACAGAATTGTTCGCCTCGCGAAAGACGCTGCCAGCACACAGGAGATTCTGGAAAAAACCAAGGCGCCGAAGCGGCGGGCGGTTCTCGCGCGCTTGCTGCAGCTGGAAAAAGAGGCGGGAATCGATCTGCTGCGCCTTGCCGGTGAATCCGGCGCAACACCGGCCACGATCCGCAAGATGGTCGGTCTGGGGCTGATCTCCATTCGCTCGGAGGTCGATCTGGCGGGACTGACCAATCAGATGCCCATTGGCGATGCCGATGAAAAATCCATCCAGCTGAACGAAGACCAGCAGCGTGTTTTCGATTTGCTTTCAGCCCGGCTGAACGCCGGCGGCTTCAGCGTCAACCTCCTTCACGGTGTTACCGGCAGCGGTAAGACGGAAATTTACCTTCAGTGCATCGCCCAGGCGGTGGCAAGCGGAAAGCGGGCGCTGGTTCTTGTTCCCGAAATCGCCCTCACGCCGCAGACCGTTCGCCGTTTCATGGCGCGGTTTCAGAATGTCGCGGTGCTGCACAGCGGTCTGGGCGCCACGCAGCGCCACCGTTTCTGGCAGCAGATTCGCCAGGGCAGGGCGGATGTGGTGGTGGGCGCCCGATCCTCCATTTTCGCGCCGCTGCCCGATCTGGGCGTGATCGTTGTCGATGAAGAACACGAAGCCAGCTACAAGCAGGACCAGGCGCCGCGCTACCACGCGCGCGACGTTGCCATCAAACGCGCGCAGCTGGAAAATATTCCCATTATTCTCGGCAGCGCCACGCCGTCCCTGGAAATTTATTGGCGGGCAACGCGCAAGATGGGCGACGAGCCCGGCCAGGGAAAAATGCCATCCTCTTCCAGCATGGCCTACCATTATCTTTCGCTGCCGCGCCGCGTGCGCGGGCTGGCCATGTCCGCGGTTGAGCTTGTGGATATGCGCAATGAAAAGCGGCAACGGCGCGGCGTCCATCTCATTTCCCAGCGGATGCAGCATCTGCTGACTACTACCTTGGCGCGGGGGCATCAGGCGATCATCCTGCTGAATCGCCGCGGGTATTCGAATTTTGTTTACTGCCCTTCGTGCGCGAACGTCATCAAGTGCAAATATTGCGATGCAACGATGACCTACCACCGCGCTGCCGGGGTGAATGTCGGCAGCGCCGCCAGCGCGAAGGGGGTTCACACGGGCCAGTTGCATTGCCATTATTGCCTGGCCGTTAATCCCCTGCCGGAGGATTGTCCTGTCTGCCACAAGCGCCTGACGCTTTTTGGCCTGGGCACGCAGCGGGTGGAAGAAGAGCTGAAGCATAAATTTCCCGATCTGAAATTTGCCCGCGTGGACAGCGATACGATGCGCACCGGGCGCGATTATGAATTACTCCTCGACCGCTTTGGGAAGGGTGAAATCCAGGTCATGCTGGGCACCCAGATGATCGCCAAGGGGCTGGATTATCCGAACGTTACGCTGGTCGGCGTCATCAGCGGCGACACGGCGCTGGCGCTTCCCGATTTTCGAGCCGCCGAGCGCACCTTCCAGCTCATCACGCAGGTTGCGGGCCGCGCCGGTCGGGGCGATGCGCCTGGTCGCGTCGTGCTGCAGACCTTTCTTCCCGATGATCCGACCATCCAGGCGGCTTTGCGCCAGGATTATGCGGGTTTTGCCCGAGAAGAATTAAAGCATCGGCGCGAGGTTGGCCTGCCTCCTTTCGCCAGAATGGCTCGGTTTATCGTTCGGCACGAAGATCAGAACCAGATGCACAAAATTTCGCAGGATCTGACCGAGCAGTTGACCGCCGCCATTACCCAGACGCACGCCGCGGTTCGCTTGCGCGGCCCGATGCCTTGCCCGATTGCCCGCATCGCGGGCCATTACCGAAATCAGATTGTGCTGAACAGCCAGGAAGCCGGATCGATTCAGGAGGTCATTGCCCTGCTTCGATCCAAAGGCGCATTTGCAAAGGCGGAATCTGTCGCGGTGGATGTCGATCCGGTCAGTCTTCTTTGATCGCAGCCGGTTCATCCCGCCAATTTCGCGCAGACCCGCTGGAGCTTTTGCATCAGAAGCTCGATTTCGCCACCCGTTACGCTGAGCGAAGGGCGCAGCCGGATGCTATTGGTTCCAGCGCCCAGCAGGAGCAGCGCTTCGTCCTCCAGGGCGGTATCGAGAAAGGCGCGCTTGATCAGCGGCGGGCGCAGGCTGAAGCCCTGGTAAAGTCCCAAGCCACGCGGATTGTAGATTGCCCGCGAAAACTGCCGCGCCAAACCTTCGAGGCCCGCACGAATTTTGGCCGCCTTGGCCGGCACCTGTTCAATGAGTTTCTCCCCTCGAACAATTTTCATTTCCTGGACGAAGCGGACCATATCGACCAGTGAGCCGCCCCAGGTGCTGTCGAGCACGCCGTGGTCTTCCATGGGGTAGAGCATGTAGACGACGCCGTTGCCGAGCTTTTTTGCGGAGGCGACGGCATGCGGCGGGTGAGGGAGATCGAACTGATCGATTGCCCAGAACGTGCCGCTTTGGCCACCGGCGGTTTGCACCTCATCGAAACCCAGATACACCTCATGCTGGTGCGCCAGCTCACTTAATTGGCGAAAAAATCGTGGCAACGCGGCGCGATGGCCTCCGGCGCCCTGAAGCGGCTCAACGATGATTCCGGCGATTTCGTTTTTGAATGTCACCATCAATCGTTCAATGATCGCCAGGCTTTGGTCGGTCCGCGCCTCGTTTTCGGAAGCGGGCTGCGAATTGTCGATCCACGGAAAGGGGACCTTCAGATTGCCGGGAACGAAGCCGTGAAAATCCTTGGTGATAATCGGGTCGTCGGTAAGTTGCGTAACATTCAGGGCGAAAATAGTGCGGCCATGGAATGCCTGGTCGAAATAAATAAATCGGCCATGCGGATTGGTATTGCCGGCGTTTTTCAGGCGGTGGTGGTGCAGATTGATGAAATACTTCATCATGTTTTCGACCGCTTCCGCGCCGGAGTTCACGACATAGACCTCCAATCGCGGATCGCGCATGGCCGACGGCGCGAGGGCGTGCAAAAGCCGGTAATAATCCAGGCATTGCGGCGTGAGAAAATCGGGGTTGGCGATCTTGTTGTTGGCGGCGATTCCAAGTTCTTTGAGATAGGGTTGTTCGTAAAGTCCTGGATGGTTATGGGCGATGAGCTTTGCCCCGAAGTAGCCCGCCCAATCGAAAATCTCTTTTCCTTCCAGCGTTACGAGCCATGAGCCGTGGCAGCGCTCGAGATCGAGAACGAAAGGATACGGGTCGGCCACCACGTAGCGCGAAAGCTCTTCGAGCATCTGCTGGCTTTTGGAATTGGCGTGTTCCATTCATACACGAGTATATCATGCGAAGCGGCAATCACTTTCGCCGCGGTTTGACGTTGTAGCGGAAGCAATCGATTATGTGATCGTTCACCATGCCGACGGCTTGCATGAATGCGTAACAAATTGTCGAGCCGACGAAGTTGAAACCGCGCTGCTTGAGGTCTTTGCTTAGCGCGTCGGATTCCGGCGACCTGGCCGGCACGTCTTTCATGGCGCGCCTGCGGCCGTTCATCGGTTTGCCATCGACAAACTTCCAGACGTAGGCATCAAAGCTGCCGAATTCCTTTTGTACGTCGAGAAAGGCTTTGGCGTTTTGAATGGTGGATTCGATTTTCAGGCGATTGCGGACGATGCCGGGGTTGCCCATGAGCTTGGCGAATTTGTTGCGATCGAACGTGGAGACGATGCGGGGATCGAATTTGGCGAATGCCTGCTGGTAGGCGGCGCGCTTTTTCAGGATGGTTTCCCAGCTCAGGCCTGCCTGCGCGCCTTCGAGGACGATGAATTCGAAAAGGCGATGGTCGTTGTGAACGGGGATTCCCCATTCGGAGTCGTGATAGGCGATTCCAAGCTCGGTTGTGGCCCAGGCGCAGCGCATGATTGGTGCCATCAAAATTGTTCCGAAATCTTGGATGCTCGCGAAATATTCATACCGCGTTTTCTATCGATATCGCAATATATCTCATAATGTCCCATCTCCCCCCCCGGTTTTTGAGACATTTTTTAGATTGTTGCGTTTCTCAGACACCTTGATTTCAACACCGCGCGGAATCAGGGCTTGAAGTTGGACTTTTCCATTTCCGAACGTTACCCTAACAATAGTTTGGCGTCAAGAAGAAAAGTTGAGATTTTTGTTGCGGTCAATTTTTGGCTGGAGCAACCAAACCGCTAGCGGGGTTCCGGCACGGTGAGAAGCCGGAGGAGATCGCGTCTGGGGTCCAGCACGGCGACAGTCTTTCTAGCGGCCCGATGCAGCGCGCCCGGGTTAATGATGCGGAGCCCGCCTACCCGTTCATCGCGGGGCACATGGGTGTGGCCCATCAGCAGGTAATCGCACGCTTGCGGCGCCATTGCCCGGGCGAGCATGCGGGGTTCGTCGCCGTGGGTGACGACGATTTTCTTGCCATCGATTTCCACTTCGCCGTAGTTGTCGCCGCATTTTATTTCGAGGTCGGCGGCATAACGCGCCAGTTCGGCCCTGTCGTAATCGTTATTTCCCCAGACGAACATGGATTTGGCGCCGGCCAGAAGATCGAGGATTTGCTCGCTGCCGACATCGCCGCAGTGGATGAAGAATTCCGCGCCAGCGCCGCGCAGCACCGCCATTCCCGCTGCCGCAGCGGCGAGGTTGTCGTGCGTATCGCTGAGAATTCCAATGAGCATTTGAACTAATTTTGCAGGCTAAAGCTTGCGAAGATGAAATCCGCCGTCAACGTTAATCACTTCACCCGTGCTGAAAGGCAGATGATCCTTTGCAATCGCGATCACGGCCCTGGCCACATCATCAGGCTTTCCCCAGCGGCGGATCGGGGTAATGCCGTCCTCCAGAATCAACTTGTCGTATTTGGCTTTCACCGGGCCGGTCATATCCGTTTCGATGATTCCAGGCCTTATTTCGTAGACGTTGATTCCGTGCTCGGCCAGGCGCAGGGCATAAAGCTGGGTCATCATCGCCAGCCCGGCTTTGGCGACGCAGTAATCGCCGCGATTGATGCTGGCGGCGTAGGCGCTGACCGAGGTGATGTTGATAATTTTGGCGGACGAACCGGCGCCGCTGTTTTCGATCATGCGCCGCGCGATCAGCTGCGTCAGGAAGTACGGTCCTTTGAGGTTCGTGTTGATGAGCTGGTCAAAGCTTTCCTCCGAGGCGTCGAGTAGATCGGCTCGAACGGCCGGCGCAATGCCCGCATTGTTGACCAAGAGATCAATTTTCCCAAAAGCATCCCATGCCTCCTTCGCGAGGCGTTTGCGGTCTGGGGATGATGCAATGTCGGCCTGAATGATCGCAGCCTTCGCGCCTGCCGCCTCAGCCTGCTGCTTCACTTCCTGTGCCGCGTTTACGCTGCGGGCGTAGTTGATGACGACATTGAATCCTTCGCGCGCCAGCGCGAGGGCGATTCCCCGGCCTATGCCGCGGGACGCGCCGGTGATGAGTGCGGTCTGGGATTCTTTGGCCATAAAAAATGTCTCCGGGGTTGACTCCTACGCGAGTTGTTTTCCAAACAGTCGAAGGATGCCGTCGGCCAGAATGTACCATCCCAGCACAAAGGTGACGATGTAAACAATGCGCGTGAAGAGCTTGTCGTTTAGCCGGCGATTAATAAATCGCCCAAAAAATGCGCCTGCTACGACCAGCGGGAGAAATTGCAGGGTAAAGGAAAACCGCGCGTGCCCGAACTGCCCGCTGGCGTAATAGGCGGGAAGCTTGGCGGTATTAAGGATGAAGAAAAACATGGCTGAGGTCGCGACAAAGAGCCGCCGGTCGAGCCGCAGGGGAAGCAGATACATCGCAATAATCGGCCCGGCGGCATGAGCCAGCGTGGAACTGATCGCGGAAAAACCGCCCGTAAAGTGCGAGCGCCAAGGCTCGGGCATGAGACGCTGCTGAACACCTCGATAAATTCGCCACCAATGCAGCGAGACCAGAAAGATTGCTTCGATCCCAATTTCAATGCGCATCAGCGCGCCAACAAGGTTGGCCTGATGGTGCAACACCCATAGCAGCCACCCGCCGAGAACGACACCCACGGCTGTTCCGGGCATGAGGCGGAGCAACACGGCCCGCGCGCGAGACGCTTGCGTCAATTCCGTCGAGGGCAAAGCCACCTGCATTACCGCGCCGCCAGCTTCTGCGCGGGGGTTAAGGGATTCCGATTCCGGAGGCGGCGAGGCATTCTCGGAAGACGGCTCGTTGAACAGCAGCTTCCAATATTGTGACACCGCAAAAAGATCACCCGCAATGAGCAGCGGCAGCAGCAGCCCCAGCGCGGCTTCGGAATGCTGGCCGGGAATTTGCCCCAGGGCGATCGCCATGATCGGGACGATCATGATGCCGACACCACTGCCGAATCCGCTTTTGGTTAAGCCGATCAGGAAAATATCGAGAAAGACGACAGCCCACCAAAACATAGGTTCAAAAGAGAACAGGTCGCGCGTTTATTTTTTTACGCGATGGAAGATGAATGAAATCTGGTTGATGGTGTCGCCGCGCTGATAGACGAGGGTAAGACGAACTTCGGTTTCGCCTTCCCAGTCCCAGTAGTAAGGGTTGGCGCTTTCGTCGATATCCATCCGAGCTGTGCCTCCCCCGAATCCGTTGGGTCGCACATACCCCGGCCCGTCGGGGCCGCCCGAGCTGATGCCGATGCCGATGCCGATGGCTGGCGAAGGTTGATCAATCCGCGGCCGGAAGGGGGGAAGCACCAGCTTGATGAACGACCCCGGCACAATGGTCTGGCCCAGCAGCGGGTGGCTCTGCCCGTTCGGATCGACCACGGCGCTTCTGCTGCCCAGAATTTCGATCGGGTCCTTCGTGTCGTTGCGAACCCACATGACCAGGCGGCCCTCAACGGTTCGGAAAGCAAAATCGAGAGGGTCGATGTGGATCTTGGAGATTTCGTCTTTACCGATAGGCCTGGAGGCGGAAGGGGGCTGAACGATATCAAATTCGTAGCTCGCGCATCCCTGGCAGAAGGCCAACCCCAAAATAATAAATGCCACCGCGATCACGCGCCCCAAATTTCCCCCTCTCCTGGCCTTTCCCCGGCGTAGCAGGGGAGGGAAAGTGAAAGACCGGGATTGGACAGGCGATGGCTTTAAGATGAGGCCGACCTGGCACAGCGTTGAAAAAAGTTCCTTCACCATGCAATTATCTTAAGGGGCGACAGGCAGTTGGGGAACACAGCGGGAAACCACTTGTTGGCCGCCCTATTCTTATAGGTGTCGCTCCATTACATTAAACCCCCTTGGCAGTAAGCAATGACGCGATATCAATTTCCCAAACACCGCAGCCGGCACCGAGGATTCTTCGTGTTCTTCGGCACGCGCGATCTCGTTAACAAAAAGGGCGAAGTGGTGAAATCCGTCTGCCCGCGCTGCCAGCGGGAAACGATGATGCAGGGGAAGAGCTTTCGGCGATGGTTTACCCTTTTCTTTGTCCCTATCTTGCCAATCAGCAGCCGGCATACCTTTTCGGAATGTTCCAATTGCCGGGCGCAATTCCGCACTTCGCCACAAGAGCTTGGTGAGCAGATGGCGGAATCGCAGCAGCAGCTGTTGCAACAGTCGATTCAGATGTACAACAGCCTGCGGACCAATCCGGCCAACTCCGTTACGCTCAACAACCTGTTGTTGCTGTATTTGCAGCTTGGGGAGTTTGAGCAGGCCATCTCAGCCGGCAATGAATTTAAACAGGCCCTCAGTGCCAGCGAGCAGTGCATGACGACGCTGGCTCGCGTATACATGGAACAGAAGCGCTATCCAGAGGCTGTCCAATGGTTGGATGCCGCCCTGATGAGTAACCCCATGTCGGGGGAGGCCGCCTATTGCAAGGCGGTGAGCCTGATGACCCAGGCGCCGCCCGATCTTTCCGGCGCGACGGCAGCGGCGCGAATCGCGCGGACTGCTGGTTTGCAGGGGGCCGACGCCCTGATTCACGAAATCGAGACCCGTTCACGCGCCAACTAACCGCGCAGACTTTTTCTTATGGCTATCGCATCACTTGCAAACATCGAAAAAACGTTCGGAGACCGTGTCATCTTCGACAAGCTGGAATTCTCCATCGACCGCGGCGAGCGGGTTGGATTGATCGGTGACAACGGCAGCGGTAAATCCACGCTCTTTCGTGTGCTGGCGGGGCAGATGCCGATCGATCTGGGAACCGTTGCCATCTCCAAGAATGTGAAGCTCGGCTATCTCCAGCAGGACCCGACGTTTGATATGACCAACACGGTGATTGACGAGGCCGAGCTTGCCTTCGCGGAGCTTCATGCCCTCTCTCACCGCATGCGCGATCTCGAACATGAGATGGCCCACCTTGCCGGCGATGAGCTGGAGAAGATTCTCAACAAGTATCAGGACGTCCAGCATCAATTTGACCTGGCGGGCGGATATGCCTGGCAGCATCGGCTGGAAGCTACGCTGTTGGGCGTTGGGCTGGGGCGCGAAACCTGGGAGCAGAACGTTGGCACGCTTTCGGGTGGACAGCGATCGCGCCTGGCGCTGGCGAAGTTGCTGATCGCACAGAGCGAATTGCTTCTCTTGGACGAGCCAACCAACCATCTGGATCTTACCGCGGTCGCGTGGCTGGAAGATTATCTGCTGAGCTTTAATGGGGCGGTGCTGATCATCAGCCACGATAGGTATTTGCTGGATCGTCTGGCGACACGGATAGTCTGGCTGACGCAATCGCGCCTTAAAAGCTATCCGGGAAATTACTCGGCGTTCGTGGAGCAGCGCCAGTTGCAGGAGCTGACGCAGCAACGCGCGTACGAACAGCAGCAGAAGGACATCGATAAACAATCGGAATTCATCCGCCGATTTGGCGCGGGGCAGCGCTCCAAGGAAGCCAAGGGGCGGGAAAAACGGCTCGACCGTTTGCTGGCGAGCGAAGACCTCATTCAGTCGGTGGGGATTAACCACAAGATTCGCGTGTCGCTTAACACCGATCAGCGGGCGGGCGACCGCGTTTTGTCGGTTAAGGAACTGCAAAAAGCGTACGACACGAAAGTGCTTTGGAACGACGTTTCGCTGGAGATGAAGCGCGGCGACCGCATGGGAATTCTGGGGCCAAACGGCTCTGGAAAAACCACGATGCTTGAGGTACTGCTGGGCCGCACGGATGCTGACGGCGGAGAAATTCGCTGGGGGGCGAACCTGAACATCGGGTATTACGATCAGCGGCTGGGGGATTTCAATCCGGACAATACGATTGCGGATGAGGTGCGCGATGGGCGCGATGTATCGCCGCAGGATTTGCGGGCGGTGCTGGCGCTGATGCTCTTCAACTCCACCGACATCGAAAAGCCTATTCGACTTCTCAGCGGCGGTGAGCGGGCGCGGGTTGCGATGGCTCAGCTTCTGATCGACAAACCGAACGTATTGGTGCTGGATGAGCCGACGAATCATCTGGATATTAATTCCTGCGAGGCGCTGGAACGGGCGCTGCGGGATTTCCAGGGGACGATTATCTGCGTCAGCCACGATCGATATTTTCTGGATAAGACGGTCAATCGGCTGCTGATCCTCGAGCCGCCGGGCGTGCTGCAATTCACCGGGAATTACACGGAATGGGCGAGCTACCAGATTGCCCAGGCGAAGAAAGAGGCTGAAGCGAAGAAGCCGCAGAAGCAGAAGAAGGCGCCGCCTCCGCCGCCGGTTGTACAGAAGAAGCAGAAGGCGGATAACGCGTGGGCGCGACCCTTTGGGCGGCTTACGGTTCAGGAGCTTGAGCAGCAGATCAGCGCAACGGAAATTGAAATCGGCGAATTTCAGAATCAATTCAGCAATGCCGGCGTAACAAAAGACGCGGACCGCAACCGAAGGATGAACGATCAGTACAAAGAACTGAACCGCAAGCTCAAGCAGTTGGAAGAAGAGTATTACGCGAGAAACACTTAACGCATTCCGGAGTTGGGTATGAAGCGTTTTGTCAAGCTTGGCGGCGTGGCATTGTCGATGGGAATTCTGGCGGCGCTCCCGCACTGGGCGAATGCGGCGGATGCGCCGGCTACGACGATGCCTTCCGTCTCCGCGTCGCAATCCGCTCAGCTTGCGCAATCGACTGCTGACAAGGCATTTGTTTTTCTCAAGGCCCAGCAGAAGGCGGATTACAGCTGGCAAACGGAAGTTGATCCTCCAGGGCTTAGCGCGCTGGTGCTTCGCGCGTTTAGCGCTGATGAAAAGTTCGTCGGCGATCAACCCTTTCTGGGTAAGGGGTACGAAAAACTCCTTTCGTATCAGGTTTCCAACGGCGGCATCTATAAAGATGTGCTGGCCAGTTACAACACCGCGATTGCGGTTAGCGCGCTGGCCACATCGAAGCAGACTGGATTTACCCCTGCGATTCAAAAGGCTCTGGCGTATCTCCATCAGTTGCAGTGGACGGACACCATCATGGGCGTCGCCAACGAAGTGAAGGTGGAGAGCGACAAGGACGCGCGTTACGGGGGTTTCGGTTACGGCAAGCGCGCCCGGCCGGATTTGAGCAACACGCAGATGGCGCTGGATGCGCTGCACGATGCGGGGGTGAAGCAGGATGATCCGGCGTTTGTGGCGGCGATGAAATTTGTGAGCCGCTGTCAGAATAATTCCGAAACGAACGATCAATCGTGGGCGGGCAATGATGGTGGATTCATCTATTCCCCGGGCGATGGCGGCAGCTCTCCTGCTGGGGAATATATGCTTGGCGGACGCAGGATGCTGCGCAGTTATGGCTCGATGACTTATGCGGGGCTGAAGAGCATGATTTATGCAGGCGTTTCGCATGATGATCCGCGGGTGAAGGCGGCGTGGGACTGGATCAGCAAGAATTTCACCGTGGATGAGAATCCGGGAATGTCTGCCATGGGGCCGGAAGCGGCGCAGGGGGGAATCTATTATTATTACTACACGATGGCGCACGCGCTCTCGGCGTATGGGCAGCCTGTCATTGTTGATCCGCAGGGGAACAAGCATGATTGGCGTGTGGAGCTGATCAGGAAAATTTCCACGCTTCAGCGGCCCAATGGCAGCTTCGCCGGGCAGCGAAAATGGATGGAGGACAACCCCATTCTGGCCAGCGCTTACACCGCCATTGCCCTTGAAGAAGCAATGAAAGACCTGAAGGACCATCCCGCGACTTCGAACTGAATTGCTGGCAACATGTTGGCTTATTCCGATTTTGATGTCGCGGGCCTGGAAGCGTTTCTGCGCGAGCGCGGCGCCAAGCCCAGCCACGCGATGAAGCTGCTTCGCGCGTTTTATGGCGGCTTTGGGCAGATCGAGATGGCGGGGCTTGATCTTGGCAAGGTGCTGACGGGAGAACTTTCCCGGCAGTTCCAATCCATGCAGACGCGGGTGATTAAAGAACACGTCAGCACTGACGGAACGGTGAAGCTGCTGGTGCAAACCAGCAGCGGTGAAACGATTGAATCGGTTTTCATGCCTGCCTTTCGGGCGGACCGCTCGGCGGGTTGTATATCCTCTCAAATTGGCTGCGCGATGGGCTGCGATTTTTGTGCCAGCACCCAGGGCGGGCTTTGGCGCAATCTGAGCAGCGGGGAAATTGTCGAGCAATTTCTGCATCTCCAGGCAAAGGCGTGGGCAACGGGGCGGCGGATTTCCTCCCTGGTGTTCATGGGCATGGGGGAGCCGATGAATAACCTGGAGAATGTCATCGCGGCCATCAATCGCATTGCGGACCCGCGCATGGGGAATCTGGGGTGGCGGCATATTACGGTTTCGACCGTGGGCGTGGTGCCTGGCATTGATGCATTGGCGGATGCGAATCTTGGGGTTTGTCTGGCGCTGTCTCTGCATGCGCCGGATGATGCTACGCGGAGCCGGATTGTGCCGAGCAACCGGCGGTGGAATGTGGCTGCGGTTTTGGATGCTGCGAAACGGTTTGAAGCGAAAACCGGGCGGGTGGTGAATATTGAATATTGCCTGCTGGCAGGGGTTAACGATTCTGAAGAGCAGGCCAGACTGCTGGCAGGTTTGCTTGAGGGGTTTGCAGCGCATGTGAATCTCATTCCGTATAACTCGATCGGATCGAGCCTTAGCGGCGTGGAATATCGCGCGCCTGGCGCGCAGCGGCTGGAGCGGTTCACATCCATTCTTCGCGAAGCTCGCGTCGTTGTTCATCCGCGCATCGCGCGCGGGGATGATGTGGCGGCGGCTTGCGG
This sequence comes from Planctomycetota bacterium, assembly GCA_030775485.1. Lineage (GTDB taxonomy): Bacteria > Planctomycetota > Phycisphaerae > Tepidisphaerales > Tepidisphaeraceae > JALYJB01. Next base: position 88,815 of record JALYJB010000014.1, read on the forward strand.
ACAACTGCGGCAGCGCACGAACGTAATCGCAAGTTAGAACTTCGCGCCGCTGGCCGGCGCGGTCCAACGTTTTCCGCATTTTCATTTGGGTTGTTACCAGACCGGCGGCAAAACCGTTGGCGTCACCCATAGACATCCCACCCGATGATTGGCTATTCTTCCCGCCGGTGGGCAAACCGGAGAGCCGTTCATGCGATTCATCATTCCGAATTTTCACGTCATACTGATCCATTTCCCGCTGGCGTTTCTGGGATTTGGATTGCTGATCGAAATTTTCAGCTTTCTCTGGCGGCGCAGCTCTTTCCGGCTGGCCGGCCGGTGGATGATTTTGCTGGGCACGCTGCTTTTGCTGCCCGCGACCACCAGCGGCATCTATGCGTTCTTTGATATTGTCGGGCATGGGCAGACGGAGACGGATTCCTGGGCCGATCTGAAAGCCAGCAGCGGTTTTAGCGCCACCGACTGGCAACTGGCGCGGAATCACATTCTTTTCAACAGCCTGGGTGCTGCCCTGGCGCTCATTGCGGTTGTGGGCTGGATCGGATCATCCGATCGCTGGCGCCGCAAGCTTTATCTTCCCGGCATGGCGGCCCTGGTGATTTCCATGGGGCTTATAACCGCCGGCGCCTGGCATGGCGGGGAAATGGTCTACCGCCAGGGTTTTGGGGTTGAAGGGCGGCAGGGCGTTCTTCAGCCGCAGGCCACACCGCCGACGGAGCTGCAAGACAAAATCGAGTTTTACGCGCCCAGAATGCAGTTGCACATCATCATGGCAGGCCTGGTGTTCGCCATGTCGGCCGCGGCACTTGGGTTGTCGCTGCGGCGATCATGGCTGGTGGATGATCTGGTGGTGCGGCAAATGCCCACCGAACATGCCGCCGCGGAACTAGCCTCCGTTTCCAAAGTCGGCTCAAGCGATCCGCAAACGGTTTCCGCGACGCCTTTGGCTCATGATCCCTCCAATTCGACGGTTATCAGCACGATTGCGCCGCAGATGCCTTGCGCGCGGTTCTGGGTGCTGGCGGCCGGGCTGGCGCTGCTGACGATTCTTGGCGGCTTTTATGCCGGTGATTTTGTGAAGATGCCGCAGGTTCTGGACTGGGACCGGGTGAACCGCACGCTGGGCATGATAAAGTCGCCGGGCGAGCGGCGGATGGCGCTGCACATTATTTTCGGCGTCAGTATTCTCCTGCTCATATTGATCCTGGCGATTTTGGCGCAGTGGACGCCGCGTAAGCATGTGCCGCTTGGGGTTATTTCCGGGCTGTTGATCCTCATCATGGCCGGGCAGGTCTGGATGGGAATTTTGCTGCTTTATGACGGACCGGGGCCGATTTTGCGGTTCAAAGCGCCGGGCGAGACGATTGAAAAACCCGCCGCGCCGCCACCACCACCCGCACCGGCGGTGAGTACACCGACGGTGCCCGCGGTGACGATGCCTTCGATGCCGGCGCTACCGACGACTCTGCCTTCGGCGCCAGAGCTACCGGTTACTTTGCCTTCGATGCCGACGCTGCCGGCGGCTCCATCAGCGCCTGCGACTCCGGCCCCCCCGGCACTTCCAGCGACTCCGGAGCCGGCGGCGCCTGCTCCGGCGACAATGCCGACGATTTCAGTGCCAGCCACGTTGCCCGCGGCGACGCAGCCGTAGGGCAAGTAGCGGGGTAGTACGCAAATGTCTCAAAAATTCCCACCGGCCCCCCCCGGAGGGTGAGACATTTTTATGTTTGCTGGGTTGCTTCCCGTCGGAATGCCCCACAATGCCTCAGAATGCCCCAATCGCACCGGGGGTGATGGTGGGGCATTTTTCAGGTTCTTGCGTTTTGAGAATTGATGTCCGGACCTCCCGCAGTTTTTTCCGTTCTGAAAGGGGGAATACTGTTGAGTAATCATCGATAGTCCTTAAACCAAACCTTACCCTAACAATAAGTCCACGTCAAGGAGAAAATTTGAAAATTTTCTGAATTGATTTTTGATGTGATCGCCTCGTTTTGAATTGGCAGATTTGAGGCCGTCTGATGTGTGGATATACCTGATGGGGTTGAGTGAATGCTGGTGTCCGGAGTGCGGGAGTAAGTTTACGGTGGATGAATTGATGGGGTTGCAGGTGGGGGTGGAGGGGGAAGTTGAATAGGGAAATTTAAAAAGATGGTCCGCAGAATAAGCTGGGGGCGTAATCAGGTGGGCGAATAACCGCCCGAGGCTTATTCAGCAGACCCTGCTAAATCTTCTTATGTAGGTTGATTGACAAAGACTCTCGGCCGCCTGCCTTTAGCTCTCGATCGGCTCTACTTTGTCTACATCCATGTGATAGATGCTATTGATTATGCCGTCGGTCTTTGCGGATGTAGACGTGCAGTTTGCCCCAGACTTTTATGGGGGCGTCGTAGTAGTACCTGTTGACGCCTTGTTGACGTTGCCGTCGGCGAAGTGCTGGGCGAGGGGGGGGCGGAGATCCTAACAAGTGATTGGCGTCGGGCGGAAAAGTTCTGAAATGTGGGGACCCTGCCTTTCGGCGCGGCTGGCGTTTATGATCTGGCGGATGGGAACTTACAGCGGCAGTGGAATGCGGCGGGCCTTGGTGAGTTTGGCGATTTGCCTTGGGGGTTTATTGGTGGGGCATTGTCCAATAGCATTTGGACAGTTCCGCATTTCGCCGATAGCGGGCCAAGCGTCTTCGACCTTTAATATTGTGGACTACGGCGCGATTGCTGATGGGAAGACGCTTTGCTCGAACGCCATCAACAGCGCGATTACCTCGTGTGACGCGGCCGGCGGCGGGCGGGTTTTGGTTCCGGCTGGGACGTATCTGACGGGGCCGATTGTTCTGCGCAGCGGTGTTGAATTTCATCTGGATGCGGGGGCGATTGTTTTGTTCAGCCGCGATTTTGATCTCTATCCGATGGTGGCGGTCAACTGGGAGGGGCGCGACACGATCGAATGCCAGTCTCCCATTTCGGGAGACAGCCTGCACGATGTTTCGATCACCGGAAGCGGCGTGTTCGACGGGCAGGGGGATGCGTGGCGATCGGTAAAAAAATCCAAGCTATCGGGTCAGCAGTGGAATGATCTGGTGAAAACCGGTGGGCTTGTCGATGAAAACGCCTCGACGTGGTATCCGAGCAAGTCCGCGATGGAAGGGCGGGCCGACCTGGCGCGGCTTCGGGCTTCGACGCGGCCGGCGCGGATGCAGGAGTATGTGTCGTTTCGGGATCTTCTGCGTCCTTGTCTGCTGCTGTTGTCGAATTGTCGGAATGTTCGACTGGAAGGGGTCACTTTCAGGAATTCGCCCTGCTGGAATCTCCATCTTTTTTGCTGCGACAATGTTTCAGTTCGAAACGTCACCGCCTTTAATTATTTGTATGCTCAGAATGGAGATGGGATTGACGTGGACTCCTGCCGGAACGTGACAATCGCGGATTGCACGATTGATGCGGGCGATGACGATATCTGCCTGAAATCCGGGAAGGACGAAGAGGGGCGAAAGCGTGGGAAGCCCACGGAAAACGTCACCATCTCCAACTGCGATATTGGATGGGGGCATGGCGGCGTTACCATCGGCAGCGAAATGTCTGGCGGGGTGCGGAATGTTTTGGTCAGCAATTGCATAATGAAGGGAACAGACATCGGCCTGCGATTTAAAACGACGCGGGGGCGGGGTGGAACGGTGGAAAATGTGAGCGTTAACAATATTGTGATGTCGGACATTACGAGCACCGCAATTTTGTTTGACATGTATTACATGGAAAAGCAGCCGCACCCCGAGCCGGTGAGCGAGCGGACGCCGATCTTCCGGCAGTTTGATATTCGCAATGTCGTTTGCCGGGGCGCCAAAAACGCGCTGGAGATTCGCGGGCTGGAGGAACTGCCGATTGAAGGGATTACGCTGGAGCATGTCCGGCTGACTGCTGAAAGCGGCGGGACCATTTGGGATGGTCGGGACATCACGCTGCGCGATGTGCACATTGAAGCGAAAAATGGACCGGCGCTGCAAACGCGGAACGTGAAGAACCTGATTTCCGATCCGCCTGATTCCGCGACTGGCCAGGCAAATCCATGAGCGCGGCCTCGTTCAAACACTCCGGGGATCTTGGCGATATTATTTATTCGCTGCCAGCGGTTCGGGCATTGGGCGGTGGGGTGCTTTATCTGGATGTGAACGGGGGTGAATCAGACCCGATCGTCCAGCAGCAGACGGTTCGAGGGCGATGTAAATTCAATCAGGCGGGCTACGATTTTATTCGTCCACTGTTGATGGAACAGCCCTATCTGCAAGACGTTCGCATCTGGTCGGGTGAGCCGATCCAATACAATCTCGATTCGTCGCGGCTGCACATGGGGGATGTGCGCACCAATCTTGCGGTCTTTTACATGCGCGCGTTTGGGCTGGATGAAACGGTCGTTCATCAATCCTGGCTGAGCTTGAAAAGTTCTCCGATCAGTTTGCCCAAGCCGATCATCGTAAATCGCACGGTCAGGTATCAATCGAAATATCACTGGTGGGAACTGAATATTCGTCCATTGCTGGCACAGGCGGTATTCATGGGGCTTGAAAAAGAGCATGAGATTTTCGAGTACACGTTTGATTGCAAAATTGATTTCCACAAGGGGGCTGACGCTTTGGAAATCGCGCGCATTCTGGCGGGGTCGCAGCTCTTGATTGCCAATCAAAGTTTCATCATGTCGATCGCGATTGGGCTGGGGACCGCTTTTGCGCAGGAAGTTTATGACTCAGCGCCGAATTGCATTTTCCAGCGGGCGAATGCGCAGTATTTCTAATTTCCGATGTCCGGTCGTGCCTGTCCTTAGATCACAACCATTTGAGAAATGCGCCAGATCACCCACGCCAGGACTCCGCCAAGGCCAAGCGTAATCAGAAGAAAGATTGTTTTTCGCAAGCGGCGGCGCGTGAGGCGACGGCCCACGGAGGCAACCTGGCCGAGGATGAAGTCTTCGGTTGGGGTTAGCGACGCATAAACGCGGACGAGGGTATCGGATTGGGCATCAAACTGATCGGCCGCGACGGCCGCGAGGGCCTTATTGGCGGCGATAAGGTGATTGGCGGCGGCCTGGGTTGAGCAATCCATTGAAATTGCCGCCTGGCGGGGCTCGAGGCATTCGGCCCTGAACAGAATGAATGCCTCTGTCTGTTGGGAAGGCAATTGGCGCAACGATCTTACGAAGGCGAGGTAGGGGGGTGATGGCCGGCCGATGCGGGTCAGGAGGCAATCTTCCGATGGCGGCGGGGGCGAAGGGGCGATTTCCCGGGCGGCCAGCACGGTGTGGCGCGAAAACCAGTTGATCGCCTCTGCTTCATTGCGCCACTTGGGCAAGGCGGTGAGGCTTCGCGTCATGATCTTCTTCACGACGGATTTTCCGGCGGATTCGCGCCCGCACAGCCCAAAAGCCAGGCGGCAAACGCGCGGGTAATTGGCGCGCAACAGTTTTTCGACGGCAGAGCGCCTCAGCGAGCGGGCCGCGGCAACGACATCATCGCCAACAAGATTGGATTGCGCCTGGTTTGACAGATGCGCAAGTTTGCGCCGCAACGGGGGGAAATGGAAGGGGAGCCGCAACCGGGCCACAGGCGCGGAAGTTGCGCGTCCGATAAGTGTGGCGGCAGGTCTGATAACGCTCTCCATTAGGCCCGCCTGGCAAATCAAAATCTAAGTTTTAGAGCAAATCGCCTTCGTGTCGAAAGAGATTTTCAGCATCGGTACTGGCGCCGAGCAGGCAAAGCGTGATGTTCTCGCCGAGCCCTGGGTTCCCAAAATTCTTGGCGCCGTGCTCTCAAAAGGAAATCAAAAATGAAAATCAAGCGAATCAGCGCCGCCCTGGCGGCGGCCTTGGCTGGCGGAGGAGCGTTTGGGGCGGGAGCTGGGCAGTCCCTGGCATCTACAATCGTTCCCAGCGGTGGCACCGCCGGTGGATGGGAAATTACCTATCCGGCGGGAATCATGATTACGGACGTGGGGACCGGCTCGGACACCACGATCGATCTGATCAAGAATGCCACGTTTCACACCAATGAAGGGCTGAGCATTACGTTCACCCAGGTTTCGCCCGCCGCGGTGGCTTTCGTCACGATCGATTCCGAGCAGATCACCAACAACACAAGCGGCGACTGGGCCGGCTTCCAGTTCCTGCTGATCAGTGATGGGGGCGGCGGAGGGGCTGGGTTTGCTTCCGCCTCGCAAACCTTCACGAACATTGGTCCGTTCACCACGCAGACATTCAGCGCCTCGACGATTGATCTCACCGGCGGAACGCTGGGCAGCGGAAGCACCGCCAGCTGGGGCGGCCCTGGTGGAGGAAGCCTGGTGATTCAAACCAAACGGGACGCAAACTCAGTCACGAACTTTGATCTAAAGGAAATTCCCTCCACGGACCCGATAGTGGCGCTGCCCTCGGCCGCGTTTGGCAGTGTCTTTCTGTTTGCGGTTTTGGGCCTTGTTTCGAGCGCGACCAAAATTGCCCGTCAGCCGGCGGACTAATTTTGGCCTGATATTTTAACGTTTTGATGGATTTGAAAATCGGCGGGATTTTCCATTCCGCTTAATCACCCAGGTGACACAACATGGAAACGAAGAGTTCAGTTCATTCGTCTGGAAAGACCGGCGGGTCATCGCTTGACGCTGCGAATAGTCCGGCAGCCGATGAGCGCGCGACTCCGCGCAGCGGGCCCGGCGGCGCCGTCAATTCCAAAGTTGTCACGCTGGATCAAATGCGGGCCGCCCTTTTTCCAGCGTTACGATTTGACCGGTGAGCGGGACGGTTTTTCCGCATCCTAAATGGAAAAGGTTACCGTGCCGTGGACGTAGCCGCTTCTGACCGCAGATTCGCGGCTGCAAACAGCCGGTTGAATTCCGGGACCGACAATTCCATAAACGCCTCAGCGTGTCCGTGGCCATGCAGAGGGCGCAGGGCGCGATAGTGGTTTAGCGCGAGAACCGCGTTGGTGTAGTCGTCGATGCTGGTCTGGCTGGGGAATGCTTCGATCGCCTGGCGCTTCAATTCCGCGACGGATGAGATGTCCACAACTCGGTTTGCCAGCGTGGGGCTCCAGACTTCGTATCCACGAATCACCAGATTATTCGCCTGCTCTTGCGGCAAACGCGGAAGCGCCGCGTGGAGGATGCGATTGGTCGCCCAGTGATCGACGTGAAAATCCGTCAGGGCGGGCAGATATACAAAACGCGCTTTGGAATCGATCAGCACCCTGGCCAGCCGATCGACCTGGTCGGGTGTTTCCGCCAGATGAGTATCCGGCCCGTCGAAGAAGATGGGCTCAGCCGTTCCCACGATTTTGGCGGCGGCGCAGCTCTCCTGCTTGCGGCGCTCCGTTAGTTTTCCGTCCGGGTTGTAACCCCCATAGCGGCCGTCAGTCAGAACCACCACTGTTACTGTCGCGCCGGCGAGCACGTGGCGGCGGGCCGCGCCGCCCGGGCCTATCACCTCGTCATCCTGATGCGGCGCCAGAATCAGGACTGGGTCAGAGGTGAACTGATCAATGAGCTGTGGCTCGCGATCGGGCCATTCCGTCAGCAGCCAGAGGCGCGTGGAGGTATGGAGTTTTGCGGGCAGGAGTTGCCGGGCGGCGGTCTTTGCGAACTTCTTCAATTTTCGCAGCACAGGTCTCCCGCCCGGTAAAGAACGCGCGAATTGAAAACCACTGAGATCAATCGACCCGCAACTTATAGCGTCAAGCGCGCGGTTCGTCACCTCAGCAAGAGATATTGGTGAGAGCGGATGGGCGACCTACCTGGCGGCGTTGGCCTGGGCGGTGCCGGCGAGATCGATAACGGGCGGCGCCGCGTCGAGATAGAGGGTGCCCCAGGTGTTGGGCCTGAACTGGGTCTGCATGCATTTGGGGGCCGACCAGAAGAAATCGCAAGCGTCGTGGAAGTTTCGAATGTGCAGGTTAAACGCCATTGCCGGCTGATGCATGGGATCATATCCGTGCAAGGTGGCGGCGGGGATGAACGCTTCAACGATGTATCGATCGGGAAGAAGCTTTACGGTTTGCTTAACGCCTGGGGAGGGAATCAGGTTATCTTTCAGGCCGTCACCCTCGCGGTGCCATTGGCCGAGTTCTCCGGTTCCCAGCGGGCCACCGGCGGGGACGAAGAAGAATTGATGGCAATTGGTGTCGTAGCGGAGCTGGTCGGAGGCTACGGGCTGGGTGGAGAGCCACAGCTCCACCTGATCGCGCGTCCACCAGGCGCCGGAGGGTGGCACGGCCTGGCGATGGTCGTCAAACACTTCCATTCCCAGGTACATGCCCTGCTCGGTCCAGCCCATGCAGACGTTGGGCGTTGGGACTGGGCGGCGCTCGACATCGACGATGTGCTCGCGGCGAATGTCTTTCAAATGGGTGGCTGGCGCCCAGGTTGAAAGGTCGCCGTTCAGGAGGGGAGGTGTTGCGAGGTAGGGGACGTGCATGACGGGCTTGTTGGCGTAGCTGTCGCGCCAAATATTCTGCTGGGGATCTGATGCGCTTCTGGCATGCAGCGGATTCAGCATGGGCGTTGTCTGGCGAACGGCATCCACGAGCTGGTCATAAGGCTTATCGTGAATATCGACGATGCCAAAATTCACATCTTCGCCGTCAGTGCGGCCGGCGCTGGGCTCATCGGCCCACTGGAACCAATCGGCTCCGACGATGTAGGGCACTCGGGCGAGGCGGGTGGTCATCAGGCGATAGCCGTCGGCGCGGGCGGCCTGATCGGGAACCTGCGCGGGGAAGCCCACGAGGTCTTTGTTGTCGCTTCGTCCGTCGAGGGCATGGAAGGAATACTCGCTGATGACAATCGGCTGGCCGGAGCGCTGATACATCATGCGAAACATTGCCTGGTTGAGCTGCGCGTCGGCGGCATAAAAGTTCAGCGACTGCGCATCGGTGTATTTGCGAGAAGCGGCCACGACTTCTTCCTGGGCGTATCCCTGGAAACGCACACCGAGAATCAGGTGGTTGGGATCATACTGGTGGATGATGCGGGTGGTTCGCTTGAAGTAGTCCTCGGCCAGGTGTGAGAGCCAGGCCTGCCCCAGACGGGTGTAGGTTGCGACCGGTTCCCGCGGGAGGGTGGGCTGCTTGTCGAATTCCGAAATGTCGGAAAGCTTGGCACCCCAGGCCATGTTCAGGTCGGCGACCGTCGGCCAAAGCGAATGAATCACCTTCACGACTTCGACGCGATTGGGATCGCTGGCAGGCAGATGATCGAAATAAGCCCCTGGGCCGGCGAAGCCTTCGCCCCAGTCCAGTTCATTATCGATGAAATAACCAACCAGGTTCTTGTTGTCCTTCAGGGGGCTGACCTGCTCGCTGGCAGCGTGGTCGGCCATTTCGGTCCAATCGGGCGTATAGAAGCGTTTAGATGCGTCCTTGACCCACATCCACAAGTTCAGATCGCGCGTCATGGGGACGTCGAGCTGGTGGAATGCGGGATTGCACCAGGCGCCAAGCCCTTTGAAGCCGGCATCACGGACGCGCGGAAGCGTGGCCCGAGCCCAGGCGGTGAGATCTTTTCCGTTCCATTCGCGGGCACGAAATTCTCCGTCGGCGCTGAAGCCTTGCTGGAAGGGTTGTACGGTGGTGACGGTATTCATGAATTCCAGGCGACCGTCTGGAGCACGGAACCACCAGACCCCATCCTGATCCTGGACCAAGCTCCAGAATCCGACATTGCCGCGAACATTCTGGAATTGTGATTGAGTGGCCGGTGGCGCGGATTGCTCGGCCATTTCAGCGGGCTGTGTTGCGGCGCGATCGAAGGCAACGCTTTTTGCGTGCGAGCGGTGGGGCTGGCCAATCCACAGGGAAGCGAGAAGCAAAAAGATGGCGACGACAACTCTTCTCATGGCACGCTCAACAACTGCAACATTTCGTTTTTGGGCCGCCAAAGACGTAAACGGCACGTCTGGCGTTTCGAACCGACTTCGAAAATGCGGGAACAAGGTGCGTTGGGGAAGCCGTGGCATTTTGAGTTAGCCAGGCCTCTGTCTGATGCACTTGCAACCTGCCCATTTCCAGCACCCATCCGACTCTTTTCTTATCGGTCCATCGCTATTGAATGATTAGCCTAAATGCTGGCTTAATCAAATTGCCTAAGCTATTATTTAGTAATAGCTTGTGATGATTTTCACGGACATTTTGCGCCTGATTTTCCATAAATTTTAACCAGAGTGGCGGGGAACAGGTTTCCTCGCACGATTGCCTGGGTTTTCTGATCGGTTTTAGGCTCCCCGCGCGGCAACGGCGCCGTCTGGGAAGCGGGGGGCTGATGAAACACCGGCGCGCCCTACGCAAACGGGGTAACTTGACGCAGTTGACCCGTTCATTACAGTACGCCACTCTTTCCACAGCGGATCGGCATTCAAAACAATTGAGTGCCGAATTTCGTACTGTAGATAGATTGCTCGGACAAGGAGCGAACATGAAGCAGTTGCCGCAATAACGGCTCATGCTGACCGAAGTGGAACGCTGGCGCCTTTGAAAGCCCGGTTTTCCCAAGTGGATCAAAACTCCACAGCGCTGCGGGTCGGCATGAGAGGACCCTGCAGTCGGCTGGGAAACCAAGCCTGCCTCAGGTCGTCCTCACATTTGTTTTAATCATCGGGATTTTCCAAAGTAACAGCGCTTCTGGTGCCGGTTTGATTCAGTGTCCTTTAATTTGATCGCAAGTTCTGAAAGGGATTGTTATGGCTCGCGACATCACCAAAATTCGCAACATCGGCATTGCCGCCCACATTGACGCCGGCAAGACCACCGTTTCCGAGCGAATCCTGTATTACACCGGCAAGATTCACAAAATGGGCGAGGTGCACGAAGGCACCGCTGTCATGGATTTTGACGAAGAAGAACAGAAGCGCGGGATTACGATCAACTCTGCTGCTACGACCTGTCCGTGGGATCGCAATGGTGAGCGTTACACGGTTAACCTGATCGACACGCCGGGTCACGTGGATTTCACCGCGGAGGTGGAACGTTCCCTGCGCGTGCTGGACGGCGCGGTTGCTGTGTTCGACGGCAAGGAAGGCGTTGAAGCGCAGTCGGAGACTGTCTGGCGGCAGGCGACCAAGTACAACGTTCCGCGCCTTTGCTTCATCAATAAAATGGACAAGGTGGGCGCGGATTTTGACTTCAGCTTTAACTCGATTCGCGAGCGTCTGGGCGCCCCGGCGGTGGCGGTGCAGATACCGATCGGCCAGGCCAGCACATTCAAGGGGATGATCGATCTGGTTCGTGGCGTGGCGATGTATTACAACGTGGGCGACGACAAGGACCGTGGCAAGACCATCGTAGAGAAGCCCATTCCCGCTGATGAAAAAGAGCGCTACGAGAAGTGGCGGCATGAATTGATTGAGAAGATCGCCGAGACTGATGATCTGCTCATGGAAAAGTATCTCGTCAATGAAGAGCCGAGCGAGGATGAGATGCGCAAGGCTATTCGGGCGGCGACCATTTCGTTCAAAATTCATCCGGTCTTTACGGGTTCGGCGCTGAAGTATGTTGGCGTGCAGCGTTTGCTGGACGGCGTTATCGATTACCTGCCTTCACCGATGGACATGCCCGCGATTAAGGGCCACGACGTGAAGGACCCGGACAAAATCATTGAGCGGCACCCGAATGACCAGGAACCGTTCTGCGGCATGGCGTTTAAGATCGTTAACGATCAGCATGGCGATCTGACGTATGTTCGCGTTTATAGCGGCAGGCTGGATAAGGGCAGCCGTGTTTTGAACAGCAACCGCGGCAAGCGCGAAAACATCAGCCGCATGTTCCAGATGCATGCTGCGGATCGCAATCCGGTGGACGTTGCGGAGCCGGGCGACATTGTCGCCTGCATCGGCGTAAAGGAAGCTCTTACCGGCGATACTCTGTGTGATCCGGATCATCCCATTATTCTGGTTCGTCCGACGTTTGCGGAGCCGGTCATCAGCATGTCGATCGAGCCGAAGACCGCTGCCGACAAGCAAAAGCTTGGCGAGGCGCTGACAACTCTTAAGCGCGAAGACCCGACATTCCAGGCCAGCTACGATGAAGAGACGGGCCAGACCATCATCGCCGGCATGGGCGAACTGCACCTTGAAATTCTGCGGAACAAATTGACGCGCGATCACAAGGTGGAGGTTATCGTCGGCCGGCCGAAGGTTGCGTACAAGGAAACGATCACCAAGACCGTGATGAACGTTCGAGGCAAGCATGTGAAGCAGTCCGGCGGTCGTGGCCAGTTTGGTGACTGCTCGATCAATCTTGAGCCGTTTGATGGAACGGGCGTCGAGGCTGAAACACTTAAGAAGTGGGGCTGGAAAGACGGCTTCGCTTTTGAGAACAAGGTCTTTGGTGGTTCCATCCCCAAGGAATACATTCCGTCGATCGAATACGGCGCCCGCATGGCGGCCAAGACGGGCGTGCTGGCCAACTACCCGATGATTAATTGCAAGGTGACGCTGGTTGACGGCAGCTATCATCCGGTGGACAGCTCGCAGATCGCGTTCGAACTTGCCGGCATCATTGCCTTCAAGGATGCGTGTCATAAGGCTGGCATGACACTGCTGGAGCCGATCATGAAGGTTGTGGTCACGACTCCGGAAGAATTTGTTGGCAACGTGACGGGCGACTTGAACCGCCGGCGCGGGTTAATCGTGAACAGCGACCAGCGCGGCAACACGCGAATCGTGGAGGCGGAAATTCCGCTGAGCGAAATGTTTGGCTACACGACGGAACTGCGCTCGATGAGCACGGGCCGGGCGAGCTCGGTGATGGAGCCGTTGCGCTATGCCCAGGTGCCGGCAAATGTGAAGGCGGCGATTCTGGAGGAAGTCGGGTAAATTTTGATTGAGTGCGAAGAATTAAAAGCCGCGCGATGTCGATCGCGCGGCTTTTTTCATGATGTGCCGAGCACGTTTGACAGCTCTGGGTGAAAGTCCCCTTATCCATTTCTCTTGGCTGAACATTGCAGCACCCACATGCAACTGGCGCTGACCCCCTTTAGTTTTAAATCAGTTAAATCTCCATAAGGGTTCTGCTCTTCCTAGATTGACATCAACCTTTGCGTACTGCTGGGATGTATTTACGACACAGTAAACCTTTGAATCCCGATCTGGTACGAATTCTCTAGCGAAGTTTTCCATTCAACAATATTTATTACGAACATCTGGCGACGCTTACGTCAGGGATCGCTGATATGCAATCGCGCGAAAAAAATTGGCGGTAGAGTCCGCTAATGACGATTTTGCGCTTGAAAGCGCGGTGAATGCTACATAAATAATCTTCCTGGTCTGCGGCGTGTGTTGCTGATTTACAAATCCGCCTGCGGGAATATTACAAAAAGGGAGGAATGATGCGCACAGCGAGTCGAGGCTGGTCCGCCTGGTTGGTGGTCGTCGTCAGTGTTGTTTTTGCTCTTGCGCCGATCGGCGGCGCAACTGTGGTGACATCGCCGGGTAGTTTCGTCGGTCCGGACTCAGTCATCACTTTCGAGACCGGATCAACTGCCCTGCCGAGCGTGCCGGGGGTAACCCTTACACCTTACGGGAATTCGGATTCGACATTCAGCAAGGTGCTTTTCGGAAATCAGGTTTACGGCGATGCAAGTACCGCCGGCGGATATACCGATCTCTTTTCAAACTTTTCCCCGAACATAACGGAAGTGGGCGCCTGGGGCCGCACATTCTCCCTTGGTAGTGGGCCCACCAATCTCACGGTTAACGTCTATGGACCGACCAGCAACCTGCTTGAAACCGCGCAGCTCCCCACGAAGAGCGGGAGCCCTTCGTTCGTTGGATTCATTGAGCCGCAGGGGATTTCCAGGATCGAATGGCTCGGCGGCAATACAGGCTTTTTCTGCGTAGACAATATCACTTACGGCGGAGCGGCAGTTCCAGAGCCTGCGTGCGCCGCGATTTGGCTGTTGTCTCTGCCGATGCTGCTTCGGCGAAGGCGCTTGCTCGGTTGAAGGTCGCTTAGCCGACCACCGACAATCTCCCGCCGCTGGATGAACTCGGGGCACGGGAATCTGCTGGCGCAGATGCGAACATGGGGAGAGCCCTTCGATGCGCTGCCTTCGACACGCTCAGGCCAGGTCGCTTACTCAGGGCATTCGGCTCGCTGCTTATTTTTCTCGGTAACTACCCCGCCCTCGATGCCCCCTGTCTATTCTATAGTCTGGCCTGCCATGAGCGAGCGCAGCGAGTCGAATGGAGCCAGCGGGATGCCAATAGAACTTTTCATTTCAGGAATCCGCGATATTGCTTCAAAAACGCAGGCTACTCTCCTTTCGCTGACAAACTGTCCGGCTATCCTGCCCTCCGGAAATAATTCGAAGGGAACGCATGGGCTGGGAACAGTTGCTGGCTTGGGTATCGGGAAAAGTCGATGAACAACTCCGTCTCAAGGTCGAATACCTGGCTGCGGAGAACCGCATTCTGCGTGATCAAATTCCCGGTCGTCCCCGGCTGACCGACAGTCAGCGAATCACGCTTGCGACCATCGGCAAGAAGCTCGGCCGGGAAGCGCTTGAAGGTGTCGCCTGCATCGTTATGCCCGAAACGATTCTCGGCTGGCATCGGAAACTTATCGCCGGGAAATTCGACACCTCGCATCGCCGAAAGTCCAGGGCTGTGGGCCGTCCGCCAGTCGCTGCCGCAATTGTGGAGCTGGTTGAGCGGCTCAGCCGCGAAAACCCAACTTGGGGCTACCTCCGAGTTGCCGGCGCCCTCGCGGAATTGGGGGAAACCATCAGTCACCAGTCCATCAAAAATATCCTCGAAGAATATGGCATCGATCCGGCGCCTTCGCGAGAACGCAAAACCAGTTGGTCCGACTTCATCAAGTCTCACACTGACTGCCTTCTGGCCACCGACTTCTTCACCACCGAAGTCTGGACCGCCTTCGGCTTGGTCACCTATTACTGTCTGTTCTTCATTCATGTCGGCAGCCGCAAGGTCTATGCTGCAGGGATCACTCGCAATCCAACCGACGCCTGGATGCGGCAAGCTGCGCGGAACCTCACCAGCAGTGGTTGCGACCTGCTGGCCAAATGTCGATACCTCGTTCGCGACCGGGATACGAAATTCTCTTCCGCATTTGACATGATTCTGAGAAGCGTCGGAATCGAGCCGCTCGTCCTCCCGCCCAGAAGTCCCAATTTGAACGCATTTGCGGAGCGATTTGTGAAATCTATTAAAGCGGAATGCCTCGACCGTATGATCTTTTTCGGCGAAGCGTCGCTTCAACATGCCGTCGGTCAATATGTCGAGCATTACCATCATGAGAGAACTCATCAGGGCAAAGGAAATCGCCTGCTCTTTTCGCTGCATGCTTTCGATTCAACGACGCGCGATGGCCCGATCCATTGCAAAAAACGCCTCGGCGGTCTGCTCAATTTCTATTACAAGGAGGCGGCATGATCCGTGGATGAATATTTTTATAGCGCGCTATAGATTGGCGATAGGACTATCAATTTATTCAATTGAATCAACAATTCCAGCTTACCGGAACTACTTATAGAGCTGGTCGGCTTGTAGGTAACGTCTGCTTTTCGAAAAGCCAGTCTTGAGTCGCACTGATGCCAATGTCAATTCCATAGCGATCCTGAACCCCGCATGGGACCACTTGCAAGTCAAAAACCGCATCGCCCGGAATATTCATATGAGCCTTACCGCCGGACCAATCGCCCAAAGAGAGGTGTGACCCTCGGTATACCGTGACGTTAGGCTGAGGGGTGTCAATGGCGGGCGGCTGATTCTGGTTTACCAAGGCTGCCTTCATTTCTTTTACCAATTCAAGGACGTCACCGGTCGGCTGAATCTTCCAATCCGCCAGTATTGAGTCCAGCGATTTGATTGTTTCGATCAATGTTGTGGGCTTCTGAAATGGATGCCACTCTACACTATAAAGTTTCCCACGGGCGATGAGCAATGTTGCGAACTCGGTCCAATGAGAGAATTTTTGGCCATTGGGTAGCTGTAAGGTGACCACCTGCTCCCGAAAATCAGTGTAGTCATCGGAGAGGATTCCGGACGGTGTTCCCGGGATGCCTGGCAGTTCTTCCCAAGGTTCAATGAGTCCTTTAATCGATTCGCGAGTTTGAAATAATTCTAAATAAAGGCCAGAAGGACAAGCGCTTACGGTAGTCGATAGCGTCTTGCCCACCAACGACGACCCATCAGCGGGTGGATTTGAATACCGTTTTCCTTCGCTCGCGCAGGCGCATAGTAATAACATTAGCAATGAAGCAACATTTAACAGAATTCTTGGGCTCATTTTTACTCTGCAATTGTGGAAATTGTTAAGCAAGTAAGACATGATTTATGTATAGCCTCCAGTGATGAGCTGATTGAAATTAATGTAATTGTCTGGCTGATGGTTCCGTTTCCAGCAATCTCAGCAACCTGATTGCCGTCGGGAGTGTTGGCGATGCCGGTGGCGATCGTGACCGCACTCGGGAAATCGCTGTTAGAATCAGCGATCGGGTTTACCGTCCAGCCGGGAATGCTGGTGTTCACGCCGAGCGGCCACACCAGGGTAGAGACAATACAATCCTTTTCCCGCAACACGCTTATGATCCCCCATCCGCGCGACGGGCCGGTGATTTGCCACGAACGCCTTGGCGGGCTGTTGAAGTTTTATGAAAGGAAAGCCGCATGACGCACGGATGAATATTTTTACCCTACGCGGTACGGGTACGGGGTTGGTCAGAGATTCCTAAAGCCAAATTACTGAATTGGCTTGCTCGCGGCTTTCGGAATCTTCTCGGAGAGCCATTCTTGCGTTGCACAGATGCCCATGTTAATTGCATAGCGATCCTGCTCTCCGGCGAACGGCACAATCTGGAGTTCAAAAACTGCATCGCCGGGAATATCCATATGAGCTTCGCCTCCGGACCAATTTCCCCGAAACACATGGTTGTCTCGGTAAACAGTCACGCCCGGCTCCGGCGTCGGGGCGGCCACTGGTTGGTTCTGGTGCATTAACGCAGCCTTCATGTCCTTCATCAATTCAAGCACATCGCCGGTCGGCTCGATCTTCCAATCGGCCAATATCGATTGCAGCGATTCAATCGTGTTAACCAATGTCTCGGGCTGACGCAATGGTTCCCAGCTCACGCTATACAGCTTCTCACGAGCAAGGATTATTGTTGTGAACTTGGTCCAATGAGAGAATTTTTGGCCATCGGGTAGCTGTAAGGTGACCACCTGCTCCCGAAAATCAGTGTAGTCATCGGAGAGGATTCCGGACGGTGTTCCCGGGATGCCTGGCACTTCTTCCCAAGGTTCAATGAGTCCTTTAATCGATTCGCGAGTTTGAAATAATTCTAAATAAAGGCCAGAAGGACAAGCGCTTACGGCAGTCGATAGCGTCTTGCCCACCAACGACGACCCATCAGCGGGTGGATTTGAATACCGTTTTCCTTCGCTCGCGCAGGCGCATAGTAATAACGTTAGCAATGAAGCAACATTTAACAGAATTCTTGGGCTCATTTTTACTCTGCAATTGTGGAAATTGTTAAGCAAGTAAGACATGATTTATGTATAGCCTCCAGTGATGAGCTGATTGAA
This sequence comes from Planctomycetota bacterium, assembly GCA_030775485.1. Taxonomy (GTDB): domain Bacteria; phylum Planctomycetota; class Phycisphaerae; order Tepidisphaerales; family Tepidisphaeraceae; genus JALYJB01. The sequence goes on from JALYJB010000014.1 coordinate 106,380, forward strand.
ATTAATGTTATTGTTGGAAAATGTCCAATAGCGAAAATAAGGAAATTGACCGTAGAATATGTCGGTGATCCATCGCCAACGCTGCGTGGCATCACCGACATTTAGAACGCCGGGATGAATCGTAAGATTCATGACTTTAAAGACTTTTGAGACGCTCCACCGAAGGTACGCCGCTTTTATTCAGCCGCCAACCATTCACGACTTTCGGTTATAGCTCCACCAGCTGTTGAAGCTGCTAGAGTCACCAGGAATCCCGAAACATATCGATTAGTTAAGCAAACCATCCGCGGCACCGAGCAGAAGCGCCATTTGCAGTTGCGGCTCTGTGCATTTACCGACGGCATCCAGGATCGGCTGCACATCGCCGTTTTTACCGTATTGAAAAGCGATGTCACGCAGGGCAAATTCCGGAGGATTTGATTGCAGGCCGATTCTCAGAGCGTTTTTGAGATCATCCGCTTCGAGCAACCCCTTTGCAATGTATTGTGCGCCGATGTGGATGCCGCCGTGCGCGTCGGCAATGTGCACCGCCTCATCGATTTTTCCTTGTTTTGCCTTGGCTGTGGCAATCTCAATATAAGTCTGCCATGCGGGTGAAGAATCGTGAGCTGCCTCTAACATACGCAACGCATCGTCAAGAAAGCCGGCTTTGGCCTCGTCGCCCGCTATCACGCGCAGAGCTGAGTCCTGCCACATCCCCGGCTGCTCTCCGCCCGCCGCGACTTTGGCGCGCTCGAACGTTTGTTTAGCGGTGTCGATCAAACCGATCTTTGCCTGGGCAATGGCTATTTGTCTTAAATAGAATTGCCGCATGACAGCTCCTGGTATTTTTTCCACGGCACGCAAGGCCCCTTTCTGAGGAACGGTGCCGGTTTCCGTCAACTCCAATGCACGATCGAGCCATTGAGCGGCTGCATTTTTATCATGTGCCGTTGCGTAGGAATCGGAAATGTGACATGCAAGTGTGATCCGCGACTCCAAGTCGTTGATCTTTTTCCAATTTACTTCAGCTTGGTTTAACCATTGTTGCGCTTCCGGCAGCTTACCATCGCGGAGATATGCGTTGGCTATTGGCAAGGCATCACCGTCCATAGCCTCATTAGACCCCGTCATTTTTCCAATTCGGAGCGCATTATTTATGTCGTCCAGATTCGCCAATTTTTCGATCACATTACTCCATGCGACTTTCTGATCCTTCTCATCCATTCGTTTGACAGTTTGGGATGCCTGGTCGAGCAAACCCAGCTTTGCCTGCACTGCCGCGACGTCACCCACGACATATTGCTCTCTGGGATCAGCGGTTAAACCTCGTTCGACGGCCGTCTGAAATGTAATCGACGCCTCGGATTTTTCACCCAGCGCGTATTGTGATTCCGCGACATCAGCCAGAAATTGACATTGTATCATTGGCCAAGCGTCAGGATGTTCGACGACAAACTGGCGAGCCTCGACGTACGCCATTTCCGCCTCCGTTTTTTTGCCTCGTTTGGCAAATGTGCGTCCAACCGACAGCCATGTCGGGGGCTTTGAATCATCATAATTCGGACGAGGGCCGGGAATGAGTTCAATCGCTTGTTTCGCACGCGGCAAGTCACCGGCGAGAGCGTAACAGTCAGCAAGGAGAATCTGCCTACCGGCGTCATCCAGGCGCCCGAAAGGAATTGTTTGTCGAATAATTCGCTCGGCATTGTCAACATCACCCACCCGCGCCAGCAATTCAGCGAAGTCACCGATAAATCGTGTATTTGGATCTTTATTAAAAGCCTCGTCAGCCTTGTGGAGTAGCTGATGAGCGAGGCGATGTCGTTCAGAAACAGTTGGCCGCGAACTCGCAGAGATAGCATGCGTTCGGTCTGCCCCGAGACTCGGGATGAGGAGGGTCAATGCTAGGAACGGCATCAGGCGCTTAATTTTAATACCCTCCGGATATGAGCTTGTTGATATCAATGGAATTATTTACGGAAGCCCAGGCTTCAAAAAAGGATTGAAGGGGACGTAGCTCTTCATCCTGTAAATAGTAACATCCGCGATGCCGCGTCAAGCGAGAAACTGTCCGGACAAAACAACGGGGATTATCCAATCGAACTCCATCAACATATTCGTCCGGGTATCATCGTCCGCCCAGTTCCATTGCCGCCACTGCGCTATTTCTTCGCTTCAGAAAAATGTAGGCGGCGAGACAGCAATTGAACTCATTGGCTGTCAGTTGATGGATTATTTGGAAAGAAAGTAGAGCAGGAGAGCAGTAGACCGCAGTGGGGCAAATCGACTTCGAGCACTCTTTTGCTCTACTGATCCACTTTCCAATGCTCCACTGCTCTATTTTTTCGCAATGCGAAAAAATGGAGCCAGCGGGATGCCAATAGAACTTTTCCTTCGCGGAATCCGCGAATTTGACCAGAAAACACAGATCGACATCACCGCGCTTCTGGTGTCTCGCATCGGGCGGGCATGTTCTCAGGCCTGATGGTGTTATTCAATTGCGAGCAGGCCCTGCACACTTTGCTTGAAGGCGTACATCGCTCGAACATTGCACCCCGACGATCGGACGGAGGGGGCGAGCATGTGTCCGTTATTGGCATAACACACGTTTTACTTACCGTGAAAGCGGCGCGACCGATTCGGCGGTTGACGGCGCTGCTTCCAATTCTGTTGACCCTTCAAGTCCGTTCGCCAATGTGGGAAAATCTCTCGCATCGCCCATACGGCGAGTAACGTCGGCCATTCAACTCGTGCGGTGTTGTAAACCTGTATCGCTTGGAGCAATGCTTGACGCGCGGCGAGTTCTTGGTCCGCGGCGCCCACGTCGGTCTGGAGGGCGCTCCCGGTGATGTTCACCGCTTTGTTGTCTGGCCAACTGTGGCTGGCGAGTACACTAAAGCCAGACTTGCGAGACGCGCGACCCACGATTCTTTGCTCGTGGCGATTCGCGATTTGACTCGCAGCACCGCCAGAACCACCGCGGAGTTTCACCTGTCCTGACCGCAGACGAACGGCGGCCAATTCGGCTTGTCGCCGCTTCACTTCACCGAGCAGCTTCGTCAAGCGGTTGTAGGTTGTCAAAGCAAATATCGTCGCCAACACGGCAGCGGCGAGACCAATGGCGACGACTACGGCAAGCAGATTGGCGAGATCATTAGCGTTCATATTGGTTGGTCCTCTCGGTTGAAGTAAACAAAATCGGGTAGGAGGGGGCCTCTCGGCCCCCGTCCTCCCACACCACCGGACGTACTCACCGTATCCGGCGGTTTCTTTCAACCGTTTAACAGAACGTATCTCTCGGTAAGGCTTGCGAGGTTAAGAGATTCGAACCATGCCGCACTCATCCCTTCGTGGACCGGAGGAGTGTCGGCAGTGCGCCACCAGCCTTTGCCACTCGATGCCCCGATCCAGGCGCGCCGCTTGGGCACGCCCAGCCGTTGCAGGAAGTCGGCAATGGTTTTGGTGCGCTTTGCACTGCTTGAGGCGCAAGCATCGCAGGCGGTGACGAAGCCATTGGTCCATCGCGACCAGATGTCTCTTGCACGCCGCGTGGCGGAAGAATGTCACCCAGCCGACGACGAACTGATTGATCTCGCCGATCACCTGCTCAAAACTGACGCCCCGGTTGCGCCGAGTGATCTGTCTGAGACGCTCTTTTGCGCGCTCGATTGATTGGGGAGCGATCCCCAACCGCCCGCCGGACAGCAGGCGATGGCCCAGGAACTTGCGTTCCGCCACGAATGCCACCGCGCTCTTTTCCCGGTTCACGCGCAACTTGAGTTTCTGTTCGAGGAATGTCGTCACGCTTGACAGCACCCGTTTTCCCGCCGCCTGGGATTGCACATAGATATTGCAGTCGTCGGCATAGCGGCAGAACTTATGCCCGCGTTTCTCCAGTTCCTTGTCCAGATCATCAAGCAGCAGATTGGCCAATAACGGGGAGAGCGGACCGCCTTGGGGCGTTCCTTCTTCCCGTGACATGCACACGCCGTTTTGCATCATGCCGGCCCTTAAGAACCGACCGATGATCCGCAGCATGCGCTTGTCCCCCACCCATCGGCCCAGACGCGCCATCAGAATGTCGTGGTTCACCTTGTCGAAGAACTTCTCAAGGTCGATGTCCACGACGATGACGCGCCCCTCGGCCACGTATTGCTTCGCCTTCCTCAGCGCGTCATGCGCGCTGCATCCGGGTCGGAATCCGTAGCTCGATGCCGAAAAGAATGGGTCGAGGATCGGCTCCAGCACCTGCCCGATCGCCTGCTGCACCAGACGGTCAATCACCGTGGGAATGCCCAATTGTCGCATTCCACCGCCGCCGGGTTTGGGGATTTGCACCCCACGCACCGGTTGAGGGTGGTAACCGCCGTCCAGCAGAGAGGCAATCAGTTCATGCTTGTGGAGCTTGATCCACGCGCCCAGTTGGTTGACGCTCATGCCGTCAACACCGGGCGATCCCTTGTTGGCCTTCACCCGCGCGTAGGCACGGTTGAGGTTCTCTGTCTCGCACACTTGTTCCATGAGATGTGCCCTCAAGGCTCGTTGTCGGTCTTTCGCCGCGGATGATCGTGGCTCCCCGAATACCGGCTGTGCCGGTGAGTTCCCGACAGTTTGGATGCCCTTGAAGGCGCCGTTCGCGGCCGGCGCGTTGCCGTTGGTGTGGGACGAACCGCCGTCCCACTGCTTCGTCTTCGACCAGAACATAAGATGCTCCTTTCGAGCATGGGGGAGGAGAAGGCAGTCAACATTCGACCGCCCAAAGCGGCGACCAGACCGTTAAGCCTGGCCGCCGAGATATTCAGACCGTCGCCGCCAGCCGACGCAGCGTCGTGGTCAAGATGCGTGCGGCGTCCTTCCGGCGATTGTTCAAGCGAATCGGTCGCGGTAAGCTTGCGTGCGTGACCAGCACTTCGCCGGTCCGGCGAAGATGCGCGATGTCACAGCCCAGCGAGCGAGCGATGTCCAATGCGTTGCGACGATTAATGCCCGATGCGATTTTCACGGGGTTGCTCCTTCGTCTGTAAAAGTCCGACTCCCGCCGCCGAACACCGACGGCCGGTACGACCTGGACGTGAGCTGCGGGCCGACTTCGCGGGGCGTTCTCCTGCCCACCGATCGATTCGCTTCTCGGCCACCTATTCGGTTGTCAAAAGAGCAGTCAGCTTCAGTGCTGACTTGACCGGAATATCAAAGCAGGAGTGGAGCGATATCGCCTTGCGGTGTGCTTGATTGTTGCCCTTACAAGCTTGTGCCAAGAGAATGTGGGACAGATGCAAGGAAAGAAGAAAAGCATTGATCCAGCCCTTGCGCAGCTGGGCGTATTTCTGAAGCACTTGCGGGTGGCGAAGCGCAACCTCTCACTTGAAAAGGCGGCCGCTAAAGATGGGATAGATGCGCCGGCTTTATCGCGGATCGAGAACGGGCTCTCGAATCCAAATTTCACGACGCGGGGGAAGCTATTAAAGGCGTATTCTTATAACGATTGGGAAGACCTGTTGAACGCTGCTAACGCGCACAGGCCGCCCCACACCCGCGACATCGTAAACTTCGCCGCAGAATTTGACGTTCTCCCGACGACAGAGGCGGCGTATACGCGACTATGCGAGGTCATTACTCGTCTAAACAAAACCCATGGCATCAAGGATTGGTTCCTTGGCGCACTTCACGGGGTCGATGAGCGTAAGCGACACCCTGAGAAACCTGACGAAGAACCTTCGGCACAACAAGAGTTCGGTCGTCTGTTGGCGGATGCTTGTAATTCTGTCGGGCAGAACCGATGGCGCGTGCAGATGGTCGCCAATTTGATCCATCCAGATCGCTTAATCAAGATGGAGGGACTGCTTAAGAAGACAACCAACGCGATTGGGTTTGAATTGAAGTTTGTGATGCTCGAACGATCGCTGTCAATGTTGTCGCCGTGCATCCTCGGCAACGAAGATGCATTCGTCGGCATCCAGGATATCGCCTATTATCGCGTTCAATCCGCGATCCACCTTCGGGGCGTCGAAGCAAACAAATGGCTCCGCACTCATTGGGACATCATTTGGGGGCAAGCGAGATGGCTACGGCGCGCGACGGTGCTTGAACGGGATGTCATCGACAGGATCAAGGCGGCACATTCGGGTGATGCGAAAGCGATTAGTGAACTGACGCGGTAGTAAGGTCAAATGATATACAATCCAATCAAACTGTGGACGACGCACCAGTTTCGCAGACTTCATGACCGGCACCGCCGACAATCCACACGGCACTTACTCACAGTAGCAACATGAACGGTCGATTTGAAGACGTATACAAAATGATCGGATCTGTCCGTCGCGAAATGGCTGTCGCGAACCTCCGCAAAACTAGCAGATCGAACGGCGATTGCTACTCTATTCACCCGAGGGCACGCGTGACCGTGGCGGCGAAACCGCGAACGGCTAAAGGGTACATTTCTTCTATGCGGGGCGTAGCAATATGAGACTTGTCAAAACCGCTAAAACAGCGACCATTATCTTGAGTTCCAGCCTTTTGTGCGCTGGCTGCGGCCCGGGCCTTATAGCAAACGGTCCTTGGCCTGATAAGGATAATAAGCTTCCCAGCGAGGGGCTCGCTTATTACCTACCCGTTGACAAAATCGCTGTCAACGCAACGGTGACAATCAAGGATCAGTTGACCGTCGACGAGAAGCTCAAGCTGACGACTACCCATGAGCAGACATCGACGGCAACGATAGCCGTGACAACTGTGGCGGATTCCACCAAGTACTTCATGCTGAATATCGCGCCGAACGGCTCCAAAGACCAGACGCTTGATATCGCTGTGGGTCCTGACGGGCTGTTAACCAGCGTCAACTATCTCGGAACAGACCGAATCTCTGAGACTGTTTCAAGTATAGCCAAAGCCACGGCCGACGTCGCCGGGACGTTTGTTGGTGCTAGCCTAAAGGCCGCAGCCGTAGACCCGGATCTTGTGAAAACGGCATTTGAGCTTACCAAGCTCGGAATTAAGGATAAAGCGAATATCAGCACATCGCAGCCTTCAACACAACAGCAATACGATGAAGACTTTGCGTCATTTAAGGCCACTCCCCCGCTCACAATTTACTTCTTGGCTTATTCGGCGGGCGGAATGAGTCTCTGGGACAAACGCAGTAACTTAGACGCGAAATTAACGCAGTTGATCCAAAACAGAATCGACACATTGTCCGCGGCGGCTAAGGCAGCTAAAGATCAAATCGATGTTTTTAATTCCCAGGCGACGGCGCTGAGTAATGCAGTCGCGATCGTTCAGGACCAACGTGACAAGATGCAGACTCAATTTCAGGCCGCTCTTGATCAATTCGTCGCTGACAAACATCTAGGTCCGGCTGCGGCGAATGTGGTAACGGTCAATTCGGTTCTGCAAATCTCGGATTTAGCAAACGAAAATGATGCGAAAGAAGTGCTTGATGATGTGCCTCGCTTGGTGAAGAGGCTCTCGCACTCCGAGAACACCTCAATCGCTTCCTTTTCGCTGGAAAAAAATAAGCCTGCATGGAAGCTACTGCAGAACACTGGAGTTTTCCTGACCATCAAACCGGATAATGCTGCGAGTTCGGTCGCTCGGGATGCTCCAGTTCCAGTTAATACCAATACCGCGAGGTTGGCATATCGCCAAGCTGTGCCGTACGTGTTGACCACCTATAGTTTAAAGATTAGCCCCAACGAAAACCTTGCGAAGTCCCAGCTGACACAGACCGACCAGAAGATTATTCCACTGATTTCCCCGGACGCTCCCACGTTGTTCATCGCCTACGACTCAAAAGCGTTTTCAGATCAGAAGTTAGCCTTGACCTTCGCTCAGGGGCGCCTTACTGGTGTGTCCCAGGGGGCGACTGCGTCCGCCGCCAAGGCGGCCGCCGGCATCGCTAGCGCCATCGATACGGGCTTGACAACCTACGGGTCTGCTCTGACGCAGGAGCAGAACAACCAGAAAACAGAGCAAGCGATTCTGGCAAATCAACTCGCGAGCCAACTCGCGACATTGCAGTCGCAGAAGAGCATTCTGGATGCGCAGATTGCAAATCAGGGCGAGCACGTTGATGCGAAGCTTCTTCTCCAAAAGCAAGAGTTTGATCAGCAGCTCGCAACGTTACAATCTCAGGTCGCCACTCAATCGGAGGCGCTAAATGCACCTCTCCTAGTGCAACAATCGAACGCGAACCAACAGGTCGCGACGTTGCAAGCACAGCAGGCCGTTACCAATTACCAAGCGACAGCGCAGATCATCGCGCAGCAGGCGATTGTCAAATCGCAGGTAGATCTTCTCACGCAGAAAGTCAGCCTGCTAACCCAACAGGTTGCCGAAATGAACCAGCAGGCTGCGTTAAAGAAAGCCGCGGGGCAATGACCGCTAATTCCGGAGAGTTGAAAACTCCATACGGTAAGGGACGTACCATGAATTTTAAATCTTTAGCTGGCAATTTCATAGTCTTCAGCGTTGCGTCGCTGTTGTGGAGCCAGAAAATCCCTGCCCAGGAGGTTCCGGGACAGTTCATCGTAACCCTCAAGCAGGCTGCAGCGCCCCCCGCGGAAATCTCAGCGATGGCGTCGGGGATCGGAGGGGCGAAGGTATCGTCGCTATCCTCAACCGAGAACACTGTTTTGATCTCGGTCAATCCAAAGGACTCAAATGCATTGAAGTCCCTTCGAAGTGCGTTGGCGAAGAGTGACCGGATCGTTGCGTTCGAACCCAATCGATACATCCGCCCGTGTGCGACGCCTAACGACCCAAAGTTTGCTGAACAGAGCTACCTGAACGTCATCGGTGCGCCGGCAGCGTGGGACAAGACAACAGGAAGCGCCGACGTGCTAGTTGCCGTAATTGATAGCGGAATTCAACTCGACCACGAAGATCTCAAGGGCAATTTTTGGGTTAATCCAAGCCCCGCGTCGTCTACTCGCCCCGCGACCCTGCCGGCAGATGAGCCCTACTATCCAGAGGACTCAGTTGGATGGAACTTCGCGGGAAACAAAAACGATCTAAGTCCGCAACTCTTCCCTGTCGTCAGTTTCCCATCGATCCCAGCTCTGGGCCAAGACGCTGTGCTCGATCCCAACCATCAGGCTTTTGAGACCCACGGCTCGCACGTAGCCGGGTTAATCGGGGCCATCGGAAATAACGGTATTGGCGGTTGCGGCGTTGCATGGTCTGTGAAGTTGATGCCGTTGAAGGTCCTCGATGGCCCGGAGGATCTGGGAACCGTCGGCGACGCGCTTCTTGCGATCAACTACGCTGTTGCCCACAAGGCGCGGATCATAAATATAAGTTGGGGTCTGTCGGATTACTCCGCCGAACTCTTTAGCGCGATCGCCAGAGCAAACAGCGCTGGTATCTTGGTAGTGGTCGCCGCTGGGAATAATGGGGAAGACTTAAACAATGGACACTACTTTTATCCAGCATGTTTCAAGCTTCCCAACCTAATTTGCGTAGCAGCAACTAACAATAAAGACCAGCTCATCGACCAGTCGAATTATGGCGCCAACACCGTTGATGTTGGTGCGCCTGGCGAGGCGATTATGAGCACTGTGCCGCTTTGGGACGGGGTGACTTCTCGACCCCAGAGCGGCTACGCTGCCCTCACCGGTACATCGATGGCAACGGCGCTGGTTACTGGAGAAGCCGCGCTCCTAATGTCAAAATACCCTAGCCTTTCAGTGTCGGAGGTGCGGCAAATAATTCTTCGAACGTGCGATCGCTTGGCCGGTCAAAGCGCTGAGAAGGTGCAGAACGGCCGCATCAATCTGGGACGGGCGCTGGGAACATTACCGCTTCCGGATTCCGTCTCTCTACGATTGGAGTCGGTGTCGCCGACACAAGCAGCATCGATTCAAAATGCCCTGACCGACGAGAAACGGGCTCACCTATTTGTACTTGGAAACGCCGCAATGGCCGGCGGAGGAAACGTGACGAAGAATAATCCGGGCGTCGCCAACCAAGATTTGTTGGTCCGCTTAAAACAGGGAAAATCGATCGAGGACCTCCGGAAGTCCATTGAAGACAGCGGCGGAAAGCTTCTACAAAACAAGCCAATCGGCGGTGGGCTTTATCAGTTACAGGTCGAAGGACCGGGAAGCGGCATTCAGATGCTGGAAGCAATCCGCGGGGACAAGAATGTCGTGGATGTCGAGAAAAACCAGTCGATCCACCCCGAGGATCAACCGTAGCGTCAGTGGATTGTTTACGTAATCGGCAACCATCCAGTGTTTGCCAAGGTTCCATGCCAAAAGTGCATCCGGGACTGCCGTAGGCGCTCTATAGGCGCCGAGTTGGTCACATGTGGAGTCCCCGGCAAACTCGCCGACGAACTCGCATTGTGTTACGCACATGTCCCTGTCGATTCGCGGGACCAACCTGTGCTGTGTGGGATCGCGCGGTTACTGACTTTCAGTTTCTAAAACCGCGACTCTGCCACATCGCCAGCTTCAGGAACAGGTCAGCGCAGGAGCTCTCTAAAGAGGCATTGAATTGTCTATTCAATTCACGCTGATATTGAAATGATATTTTATCAGACCCCGGCGGCTGCAAGTCTGATTCACGAGACCTGGCCGCGGCCTTTTGATCAGTTCAGACAACATCAGGTTGCATTTCTACGCGGCATTTGCGTCCTTAAAATACGTCGATGAACCAGATTCAACATACAGGGAAAACCAGGGGCCGAACTAGATCTACCCGCCGGAGGCTCGCAGAAGAGATTGCGGCCGACCTCTTCACTAACGAAACGGGTGGCCAGATTGAGTTACTCATCCTGGTGTATGTCGAGCAAGCTGTGCGCATGCGGGCCAATCGATATTCACGAGCCACTATGGCCAGAAGAATCGAGCGTGTGTTGTGGAAGTCCGGTGTTGAATTGCGGGATTGACCCACTTAAAAAAAGAAGCCCCGGCGGGGGGACCGGGGCTCGTGCTCCCGAGTTACGGGAGGGAGTCCAAGGGGGTGCTTGGACTTGAAGATCGTTATCGCTCCTAATCATATCGAATGGCGACCCTGCAAGCAATTTCTGAAACCAATACTGGTGTGTCTGCCCAGGGCAATCGCGTGTAGTTCCCCCATATCATAATCTTGCGCTTGCGCCCTCGCCCCTCATTCGGTAGTTTCATTCGCTGGTCGCGAAGCTTCGCTTTTTCAACAATTTGACTTCGATCCTGAGGAGCTTTGGTATGGATGCCCTAGCGACCGCGCGGATTCCCCGCGCTTTTGAAACGATGCCCGATCCGCGACGCCATAACATTCGACACAAGTTTCTGGACATCATCACCATCGCGCTGTTCGCGGTTCTCTGCGGCTGCGATGACTGGTGTTCGGTGGCCGCTTACGGAAGAACCAAATATGCCTGGCTGAAGACCTTCCTCGAATTGCCCAACGGCATTCCCAGCCACGACACCTTCAGCGACGTTTTCGCCCGCCTCAACCCCGATGCCTTCGAAGCCTGCTTTCGATCCTGGATGCAATCGATGGTGGACGTTTCCGGCGGCAAGCTGGTCGCCATCGACGGCAAGAGCATCCGCCGCAGCTTCGAGCATGGATGGAATAAAAGCGGAATGGCGCATATCGCCAGCGCGTTCGTCGCGGCCAACCAGATGGTCTTCGCCCAGCAGAAGACCGACGGCAAAAGGAAAAGAACTGTCGGCGATCGAAAGACTGCTGGAGATGCTCGAACTCGAAGGCGCGGTGGTGACCATCGACGCCATCGGCTGCCAGCGGACGATCGCCCAGAAGATTCGCGCTGCCAAAGCTCATTATGTGTTGCAGGTGAAGGCGAATCAGTCGCTGCTGCAGAAGGGGATCGTTAAAACCATCAACGAAGCCCGGCTGGAAGGGTTCCGAGGACTCAAGAGCCAGAGCGACCGACAGATCGACGCCGACCATGGCCGGATCGAAACCCGCACGGTGCACGTAATGTGGGACGTGCAAATCCTCGGGAAGATCGCCAAAAAATGGCCGGGCCTCAAGAGCATCATCGCGGTTCATCGCGAGCGCGAAACCAACGGCCGCAAGAGCAGTGAATGGCACTATTACATCAGCTCGCTGGATGCCCGCCGAAACGCCCGGCAGATTGCCGACTACGTTCGCGGGCATTGGAGCGTGGAAAATAATCTGCACTGGCAACTGGACGTCAGCTTCAATGAAGACCAGCGCAGAATCCGCAAAGGCCACGGCACCGAGAACTTCAGCCGGCTGAGCCGAATAGCGCTGAACCTGCTGAAAAGGGAAACGAGCCAGAAGATCGGAATCGCCACAAAACGAAAAATCTGCGGTTGGGACAACGACTATCTTCTAAAAGTAGCTCTGGCATGAACTTCTACTACACGCAATTGCCCTGTGTGTCTGCCAGCGGGTACCCTCGACCGTTTCCAGGAGATAGGTAATGGGTTGGGAACAATTGCTGGCTTGGGTTTCGGGGAAAGTCGATGAACAACTCCGGCTCAAGGTCGAATACCTGGCTGCGGAGAACCGAATTCTGCGCGATCAGATTCCCAGTCGGCCCCCGTCTCACTAACGGCCAGCGAATCACGCTTGCGACCATCGGCAAGAAGCTCGGCCGTGAAGCGCTTGAAGCTGTCGCCCGTATCGTCACGCCCGAAACGATTCTTCGATGGCACCGAGAATTGGTCGCCAAGAAGTTCGATGGGACTGCCTGTCGGAAACCTAAAGCCGTCGGACGACCGCAAACCGATGTCGTCATTGTCGATCTGGTCCTGCAATTGGCGCGGGAGAATCCCACCTGGGGCTATCGCCGAATCACTGGCGCCTTGATCGCCCTGGATCACGACATCAGCCATCAGACCGTCAAAAACATCCTCGAAGAACATGGCATCGACCCAGCGCCGCATCGGAAGGGCAAGACAAGTTGGTCCGACTTCATCCGTTCCCATACGGATTGCCTGCTCGCCACCGACTTCTTCACCACCGAAGTTTGGACCGCTTTCGGCTTGGTAACCTACTACTGCCTCTTCTTCATCCATGTCGGCAGCCGAAAGGTCTACCTGGCGGGAATCACTCGCAACCCGACTGATGCATGGATGCGGCAGGCCGCTCGCAATCTCACCTCCAGCGGCTGCGGATTGCTTTCCCGATGCCGATATCTGATCCGAGATCGGGACACCAAGTTTACGACTGGCTTCGACATGATCCTGCGTTCGGTCGGCATCGAAACACTGCCGTTGCCGCCGCGAAGCCCGAATTTGAACGCCTTCGCTGAAAGATTCGTTCGATCCATTAAAGATGAATGCCTCGACCGGATGATCTTCTTCGGCGAGGCTTCCTTGCACCGAGCCGTTACGGAATTCATTGAGGATTACCACGTCGAGCGGCCTCACCAGGGACGAGACAATATCATCTTGTTCCCGCAGCACGCTTCCGATCCCCAACCGCGCGACGGACCGATCATCAGCCGTCAACGTCTTGGAGGATTGTTAAAGTTCTATCATCGAAAGGCGGCCTAATCATGCCCGGATGAATATTTTTACCCTACGAGACTGATTATGCGCGGATGAGTTTTTTTACCCTACATCCCCTCTGTGGCTGAGTTTTTACGCCACGTCTCTAACAACGGTGACGACCGTCAAAGGGGCTTCGAAAACTATCATCTTGTAAAGTGTGCCTGCCGGCATTTGTATCGAAATGTCCAGCCCATCTCCAGAAGAAGCGGCAGCATACTTCTCTCTGTTCCGTCGAAGCCCAACAATCTCAATTATCTTATTTGAATCCAGGGGCTTTGAGCGCGACACAAGTGCTCCCCTCCCAGTCCATAACACGGGAGAGCATCCTGTAATGAGCGAGAATCCATAACACAAGGGCTTCGTTTCGCAGGCCATAAACAGCTCGTTCATTCCGGGTGTGGGCCGATTTGCAGAAAAAGGGCTCTTAGTGTCCAGCGGACGGTCTTTTGTAACACGCGTTAGGAACGCCGCAACGGCAGGTCGGCCCAAAATATCAAGTCGATACTTAATATTTGTGGTTCCATCAAAATGAACCGTATGGATCGGCGCATCATCCAATCTCTCGACTTCCTCAAATACCAATGCTTCTTGCTCCACGGGCGGCATTATCATCTGTCTAAATTCCTTCGCAGCCCGCAAGTAAGCCGTATGCCCAACAGCTATGAATGCATCACCATTATAGCGATCGCATGTGCTAACAAGTCGATGTAACAATGGAGGTATCATCTATGGCTTTTAGTTATTCTCAGGATACCAATCGTCCGGCGGACCTGTAAAGCGAGGTGTCGTTGGATCAAATGGTGGAATTTCGTTAGGCGCAGGTGGACCCGACGGCCCATATCCTAGCTGATCGAGCGGAGTCGGAGGCGGCGACGGATCAGCCGGTGCCAAATCGTACGGGGCGATTTCCGCGGGACCCGCGGCGGCGTCTCCTGCACTTCCTGCCCCACCTCCTGCAGCCGCACCAAATGCCGCGGCCGCGGCAGCCGCCAATGACAATATGCCAGCTCCGCCAAGATACTTCGATAAATTGTGATCAAAGCAAGTTTCGGGCACAAAGAAGCCGTTGGACCAGTCAGGGTTAGGAATAGATGGAACTCGATGTTTGGAATGGGCAAGTTTGAGCCCAAAGTTTGCGGCCCGTGGCACAAGATTCAAAGCACCGGTTGCGATGGACTGAGCACCGTTGAGCGAGTTTGCTACTCCCTGCCCTGCACCATGTAGGGCACCGTTCCAGAAAGCGCCCGCGACAGCACCTCCATTCAGTCCCAATCCATCGCCAAGCCAGTTCAGTCCCGTGTAATCGAGATAAGCAACTGGATTGCTCAGCACAAACTGATACCGATCCGCCCCATTAATATACCCCGCCGGATCAGCCGTCCGCCACGTGCCGGTCCTCGGATCATACACCCTTCTCTGGAACACATAGTTGCCCGTCCCCCCATCCTGCCTGCCGCCCTGGAAGAGGTAGTTCCAGCTGTAGACATCCAAGCTCGTGCTCCAGTTGGAGTCCGTCACCGTGACATTGCCGTACGGGTCGTACATGAAGCGTTCCACCACATTGCCATTGGTATCCGTCAGGCTCGTCACATTGTAGTTGGCATCCTGCTCGGCATACACCCGCTCATCCAGGCCTGAGCCGGATTGGCCGTAGCTGCCCGTGCTGGTCGAGCCGGTGGAGTTGGCATCCCGCAGGATTAATTCATTCACATAGGCGATGCCCCAGACCTGCTGGTCCTGCACCGCCATGGTGCTCGTGCCAGCGTACGGGGCATTCTCCTGGATCACCTGCCATTGGCTGGAATAGTAAAGAAGCCTTGGCAATGACCCCGAGGGGGCCGCCACATCTCCGCTGCCGATGCCGATGCCTTCGCTGCCGGAAACCCCGCGGATGATCGGGGCCGTGCTCGTCGGGTCGGTGTAAGGGCCATCGGTCTGATTGCTGAAAGCCACGTAATCCGCGTAGTCAATCGTGCTCGCCCCATCGGAATCCGCCATCCATGTGCGGGCATTCACCGGCAAGCCGCTCATCGCCGTAATCACCGTGCCATCGACGCTGTTGAGCGTTCCGGTCCCCTGGAAGTCTCCGTACAACCGGTGGAAGTAAAACGTCTGGTTGGACGTCAGCAGCGTCCCGCCCCCCACGAGCGTGACCGCCGACGCCAGCACCGACAGCGTGTACTGCCCATCCGGCAGCGAGTTGTTAATCGTCCCACTGGTGAATTTGATCAGCCAGGATTTCTGATCGCTGGAGGAGGTGAAGGCCAGGGAATAGCTCGTGCCGCCGGTGCCGTCGTTCAGCACGGTCAGCGTTTCATCGGTCATGCGGCCGAGGCCGTCGTACATCCAGGCCACCTCGGTCTGTGAGAATATAGTCCTGTTGCGATTGTATCGCGTCGCGATCACGTCCTTGCTGATGATCCTCTTTAGCGAAACTTCCTTGCAACGAGCAATTACGGAACTCATCGAGCATTACCACGCCGAGCGACCCCAACAGGGAAAAGACAATTCATTCTGCTCCTCAAAGTACCTCTGATCCCGAACCGCGCGACGGAGCGATCATTTGTCACAAACGTCGCGGAGGATTGTTAATGTTTTATCATCGAAAGGCAGCCTGATTGTGCGCGGATGAGTTTTTTTATCTCACGGGATACGATTGGCATCTAAACTCCCGACCGCTATCCGGAATTTGGCAGCAAAGACGGCCCTTCGAACTAGTTCACTGGAAAAAGTCCAAGACGATCGAGGTCGGCATGAACTAGCTTCCTATATTACCAGTTTCGATCAAAAATGACTGTTTCATAGTTTGATGGCCGATCTTTCGCCTTTAGCTCTTGGCTCACTGCCTGCGCAACTTCTGGAATCTTGTCATCAAGCCGCGCTACAAAGTTCGCAATATCGGTGGATTTCTCTAAGAATATTGGCGTCCTTCCGACCATCGTAACACAAATGGCCCTGCTGGGAGGTCCTAAGGCATCATTAGAGATGACGATGATCTGTGAAACCGCGTCGAGATCAATTGTTATAGTCGGTGCCATTACACTAACTACCTTTGGGTTTAAACGCGCTATCAACGGCTGCACTGGTTCTTGCGCTACCGCTAATAATGTACCGATAAATGTCGTCGCCAGAGTATCCGATCGCTTTGGCTTTTTGGACAAGAAAATCGAATGACGGACCGTCCGCATCACCGTACTGAACAAGATCGCGCGCCTGGAGCACTCGCAAGTTTATCCACTGACTCATCATTCCTCGCACTTGGAGACGTGCCGTACTTCGGATCTGATACGCCTGCCTGGCCATGCTTTCTAGTTGAGCACCGCTTGCACCGGGGTTTGCGTTCCCTACCTGGGCCGCGTCCGCCGCAGCCTCTCGGTATACCTGCCTCAGAGGTGCGGCTTCAACATCCTGAAGGTATTGCGATCTTCCAAGCGCAGCCGCACCCACGGCCCAACCAATCATGGTGAACGCCAACTCCGTATCTCCTGCCGCGATCTGTCGCGATGCATTTGGATCGTTTAGATCGATCTCGTCAAAATGATGTCCGATTCTGTAAGTCGAATACGCTGTTAGCGCCGTACCGATAACAAACGACGCGACTTGGGGGGAGAAGACGAGGCCGAAATAGAGGAGCGTCGCTGAGGTCGCAATGCCCCCGCCTACAACACCGGCTGTGAACGCGGGTGCGAGAACTGCGCCAGACAGCGCGCCGTAAACTGCCCCACGTACACCGCCGGCGATCCCACCGACAATGCCGCCTCCAATCCCTCCAATTAACGTTGCAACGATGAGAGTCTCGACCAAATCGTGTCCGCTCGGATCCCAGTTGTTAACCGAATTTGCTCCCACATAGAGGTATTTGTGGAGCGATTGCGGGTCCGCACTATCTCCACCGTAAGAATCCATCTGCGTAAACCAGAACCCATTGCGGTATCGGGCAAGCTGATAGGTCCACCCCGTCGAAGGGTCATACAAGCCATCCCCACCAAACAGCCAGGGCGTCAAGGCCGCCTTGGCATTGG
>JALYJB010000015.1 GCA_030775485.1 Planctomycetota bacterium
TCCGCATCCGCGCCTGCTTCTGGGCTTTGGCCAACTGCTGCAATTGCTCGACAGGGTAATGGGCCTCGACGTGCATAAAGAGATCCTCCTTGATCAGGATGGATCACATCATGCCATATCTTTGACCGTCGCGCGCGGGTAATTTGGGGAATCGGTATCACTCATGATTTCGAGCGGCTATTACCACAGATGAAAGCTGAAGAAATCTATCTCTGAAGCTGAGCAATCCTATTCGGCTTTTCTCATCAGTATCCATCGGTCTTCATTTGTGGCATACACTTCTCCTCTTCAATTCGCGGGTCGCAGTTGCAGCAGGAGTACTCCGTGCGGGGGGACTTCGGCCAAGAATTGGCCTTCGGATGTGCCGAGGTCTTTTTGCCGCCAGAGATCGCGGGCGGTTTGTTTGCCGTTTAGTCCCAGGGTGGGCCAATCGGCGGATAGGGTGATGGGGATTGTGCCGCGGTTAGCGAAGCCAATGGCTTTTGAGCCGTCTTCCATGTTTTTAATCAGGATGAAACTTTTGTCGGTGATTTGCACGACCCGGGCGGGTTGGCCCAGGGGATCCTGATCGACGTTGATTACTTCTGGATTTGTCAGCACGTTGATTGTCAGGGGGTCGAGATGTTCGATGTCGCCGCTGTAAAAGAGCGGAGAGGCGCTCAGGCACCAGAGCGACATGAAGGCATATTCTTCCGTGGCGGTCAACGGGGCCGGGTGGGGCTTGCCCATTTGCCGTGCGCTGCCGATCAGGCCGATCTGGATATAGTCGGGATCATTCCACTGGCCTGGCCGCGCATAGGCGCGCAGGTTGGTGCTGGTCAGGGCGATATCAAAGATTTTGGAAAGGCCGGCCAGTCCAAGATCGTCGGCGGTGCGCCAGGAATTGCCATCGACATCGCCTCCCCATTCCCAGACATTCCCCATGCCGTATTGACATAAGTTGAAAACGATGTCGCGGGGTTGCTGGCGGAGCAGGCGGCCCATCAGGGCGTAGGGGCGTTTGAGTTCTTCCAGTGTGGGTTTGTGATTCAGCACGCGCGAATAGCTGCACCAATCGTATTTTAGGAAGTCGAATCCCCAGTCGGCAAACTGGCGCGCGTCCTGGGCTTCGTGCTGCCAGGAACCAGTGAAGCGGGCGCACGTCAGCGGGCCCGGCGAGGTATAGATTCCCGCCCGCAGGCCCCTAACGTGTATGTAATCGGTCAATCCTTTCATATCGGGAAAGTGGCGGTTGGGGAGGATGTTGCCCTTCTCATCCCTTAGCGGGCCGACGCGGTCTTTATCGCGATTGCTGGGGGCGAAGGCCCAGCAGTCATCAATGTTCACATACTGATACCCCACATCCGCCATGCCGCTGGAAACGAGGATCTCAGCAGCGTGGCGCATCGTCTCATCGGTTACGCGGTCGTAGAAGGCGTACCAATCGTTAAAGCCCATGGGCGGCGTGAGCGCCAGCGTGTCGCCGCAGGCGATTCGGAGGCGGCCGGTGGCCTGACCCCGCGAATTGGTCGCTGTCAGGGATGCAATCCATTCGCCGGCGGTGGCGCAACTGCCGGTGATGATTCCGCTGGCCGAGTCAAGCATGAGACCTGGCGGCAAATGGTCGGCGGCAAACGTCATGGGGCGCTGGCCTGTTGTTGGAATCCGAAAGATAAATGGATGGCCTGGGCGACAGCCCACCACGCGCGGTCCGTTGATTCTGGGTGATGCGGGTGGCGCTGGGGTGAGCAGCTCCACAAAGTCGGATGGAGCGGTGGTGGTGGTCGGCTCATCCTTTTGCGCAGAAACCGCTAAATCGCGGAAATTGCTCTTAGACGTTGGCAGGAGAATGCACGCCATGATCATGATCAGGCAAGCCGCAATCAGGACCTCTATGAAGGCAAAACCTCGGCTTACTCGATGTCGAAGCATTCAACCTCCATTGAAATCAACAATTTTTACCACAGATGAAGACCGATGTATACTGATGAGAAAAGCCGAATAGGATTGCCCAGTTCAGAGATAAATTTTTCAGCTTTCATTTGTGCTCATCGGTCTTCATCTGTGGCAATAAATCCTTCTACTGCACAGTGACTTCGTCGTTCAGGATTCGGGTGCCTTCAATCTGTCGCAACCCACTGCGCACTTTTGCGTTGGGGATGAACTTGAAATTGGAGAATCGGTAAAGCTTGATCGTCGTGCGGCCCGGTCCCAGGCGCGTGACGAGGCGCTCCTGGCGTGACTGGCCGGGATAGATGGTGAATGCCGTGTAATCTATGGGCGCGTTCCCGTAATTGCTGATCATCTGCTGGACGACCAGATCATTTTTGTCACGGAGCGCGATGGTTTGCATTCCAACGTCGCTGAGCCCGAGGCTGAGACTGATCGGCACGGAAAAGCTGGTGTTTCGCTCGGCCTGGATCTCGAAATCCGCCTGCACGGTTTTGAGGCCGGCGAAGCTGTTGTAGGGGAACTCTATCGTCACCGCGCGATCAAACGTTTCCCCAGGGTTGAGGGAGAAGGAAAACACCGAAGGCGACAAAGTCCAGCCGGCCGGGCCCGTCAACTTTATCGCGCCGCCGATGGTGGTTTGGCCGGGGTTGGCAAAATGAATGCGCCGCGCATGCGGCTGAAAGCTTGATTCCAGCAGCGGCTGGTCAAAACCAACGCTGGCGCGCATTTGCGCGGCAACCCCGTCGATATCCACCAGAAAAATCGGCATGGGGCCGATTTGCAGACTTACACTGCCGGCGGAGGCGCCCGCGGTTTGAAGCAGCGGCGTTACGTTCCCCCACAGGTCGACGCGCATCGGGTGGTCGCCCAGGTTCAGCGCCAATTGCTTGTTTGAAGCCTGGCCACCGCGGTTCCAGAGTATCAGCACGCCCTGCCCGTCGCGATCGAAAAGAAATGCTTCCACGTTGCTGGCAATCGGCACCTTTCCCATGAATTTAGCCCCCGCGAGCTGCGTGATAAGCGTGCGAATGACCATGAACAATTCCAGCGGCTCATCGATGAGCTGGTCACCTTCCTTGCGAAGCATAAACGGAAGCGGGAGATCAATCCGGTCAGCGCCGGCGGCCAGGGCGTAAGTCACGCGCTGGGCCAAATCGCGAATCTGCTCTTCACGGCCGTAGCGGTCATCCAGCACCTGCAAACTCACCGAAAGGTTGCGGGCGGCGTGGCTGCGAATATCCTGCAAATAAAGCGGCAACTGCGCGGGAAGCACCTCGGGCGGGACTGAAAGCGCGATGGTGGCCGGTAAATTTCCGGACAAGTCGTACCACGCCGGCCAGGGCATCGCCAGGTCGGGTTTTTCAACGAGTCCGACAAATTCCTTATACACCTGATCATAAACCCGGCGCATTTGCGGCAATTCGACAAACAGGGAGGCATCGCGGTCAGCGCCGAACTGCCAGCGATCGAGATGATTGGCGTGCCGAGCCACCAGGAATGCCAGTTCGGACTGCCAGAGATCGGGCGAAGCCTTGTCCAGCTGCGCCCATGAGCTGCCACCCACTTGTCTCGCGATGGAAGGGGGCAACGCCGTCAGGCAAGCAGTCGGCGTGATGTGCAGGGATTCAAGTTGCGCCAGCAGTGAATCGAACGCGGCAGGATCGGCCTGCACGATATCACCGGCATCGTTCCACACCGCCAGCTTCACGCGGCCGACGGACAGCAAGGGCAGGATGCCGGGCAACTGCGGCCACCCCTCAAACGGAAGATCGGTGGCAATCACCCCAAAACGCGGATCGGGCCGGGAAGTTCCGTCATCCGCCAGGCGAACGAGATAGAGATCCTGCTTGCCGACGAACTGGCCGCGGCTGGTCATCACAAGCTCAGCGTCGTACCAGCCGGCCTTTAGATCCGGCAAATCGAGTTGCGCCTGCTTGCTTTGCGAACCCAGAGTTTTCGCGGTAGCCATATCAAGCGCGCCGCTGCGCTGGAAAACGGCGGCCCCGGTTGCGTCGCGAATGACGAGCTGCGCCGCCAGGTCATCGGTGAAGCGATCATTCACCTGCACTTCCACCTGAAGCGGATCGTCGCGGCGAAAAATGTTTCCGGGCCTGGCGGTGTTGAGAATGACCTGAGGAACCTGGGAAACGGTGATGTCGTCGAACCAGGCAGCGCCGCGAATGTCCTGATCAAAAAGGGCGCGCTCGCCAAGCCCGGTGGGCGCATATACGCTGGGCTGTAACAGCTCCAGTTCAATCGAAAGAAAGGCGGCCTTGGGGTCGCTGGCGGTGAGATCAATTACAAACTTGTGCCAATCTCCAGTATCCGCCCTGGCGGCGTAGAGATCTGAATGCACGATGGAGCTGGCAAGGGTGTGCCCATCGATATCGGTAAAGTAGGCCGTCATTCGCGCCTTGGCGTGCGGCAGGACCGTGGTCTGCACGAAGGATTCAACCTCGTAATGAGAGCCCGGCCTCACGGGAATTTCCAGGGGATCATACCGGTAGACCAGGGAACCCCCATTGAGCTCGAGCTTGAAGCTGAATTCGCCGGTTCGGGCGCGGTCGTCGCTGAGCTTGCCGTTGACGTAGGAGGGTAAACCCGGACCCTGGAGCTTGATCCAGTTCATCGGGAGGTCTTCGCGATTGCCGAGGCGGCGCTCCTCAAAGGTGATGGATTTAAGCACCCGGCTGACATCCGCCGGCCCGGCCCGCGCAGCATGGGGCCAACCGCAATTAACAGCTAGAGCGCAGGCAAAACTGATGGCAAGGCGTCTGATCATGGTCCGATAATTGTTTATCGGCCAGATCAGGAAGGAACATGAGCCTCCGCCAGACGTGCCGCGGTCACTTCGGCGGGCACGGGCGCTGATTCGGGTTCGCCGGCCCCGGTGGCGGCAATCGCCCAGCAGGCGGTGGCGACCACAAAGTAGTAATAATTGCAAAAAGCCTGCTTATTGAACGCGAAGAAAGCCAGGTTGATGAAAGTCACCGCGGCGGCAAAGCCCGCGGGCGAACGGCGCAGCCGCCAGCAGGCAATTCCCATGGCGGGGATGACCGCCAGTAGAGGCGTCCATACGGGAAGCCGATGGTGCCCATTGTGGTGGTAAACGAAAACCAGATAACTCAGCGCATCGAGGCGGAAAGGCTGAACGAGCTGCCAGAGGACGACAGCGCGGATGAATTCATGCGGGTTCCAGAGGAAAAATGGCACGGTAATTACCGCGACGACCATTCCGGCCCGAAAGACGATATCCCAAAGCTGCTTCCAGGGGTTGGGGCCATCGATCAACAGAAAGAGGGCTGGGAGCGCCAAAACCGTGTACTGCTTGGTCGCAAAGAACAGACCCAGGGCGTAGGGCAGCGCTTTGCGCCAGCGGCAGGCGCAAAACATGGCAAGGGAAAAGTTGAACGCCAGCAAAGGCTCGGTCCAGGCAAGGTCCAGCACAAACGGCGTTTGCGGTGTCAGCAAAAAGAGAGTGGCCGCCAGGGCGCCCCACCGCCCAGGCCGAGCCATGGCCATCAGGATTGCGGCCAGCGACATTGCCAGGACATGCGCATAGCGGCAGTCACCCCCGAGAATATATCCCGGCATCACCATCAAAAGGCTGAGCGGAGGATAAGGAAAGCCGTATGTGAGCCAGTTATTCGCATCAACCACGCCGGGCCCATAGAACGGGGTGTCGGGCTCATAGACATTGGGAAAGCGCGTTGCGTAAGGGTCGCGGCCGTGCAGCAGTTCATTGGCGGATCTCTGCTGGAAGACGTAAACATCGATGCCCGGCCGGGCCGCGTAGATGCGAAACCCGATGGACCAGACCAGGCAAAACGTGCCGATCATAATCAGAAACAGAGGGGTGCGCAAGCGACGTAAATGGGTGGCCTGGAGGAGACCAAGAATGACGATGACGCAAATTCCCAGGGTAATGCTGCTGTCGTCGTGCCCCCACTTTTGCAGAAACCGCGCGGCTTCGATGATGATTCCGCCCACCAGCAGCATTGTCAGCCTTCGGCGGCACAGTGCCTCGGCAGCCTGGTTTTCGGGCAACGTGACGGTCAGGAAGCAGAAGATGGCTCCCAGGGATAGCCAGACGAGCGCGCCGCGGCTGTAGTTGCCTTCGTCAAGAAAAAGCGCATATCCGATGCAGAGCGCGGTGAGGACCATGCCAGCGGCGATGGCAAAGCGGCCAGCGCGCGGCAAAGGCGCTGCAGCGATGTTTTCGATCGGATGATCACGCATGTTGGCTACTCGGAAGGACTTGCATCGGCATGTTCCGCTTCAAATATGAACTGCATTGCGAACAGTCGGGGCAAAATTGAAATTGCGATATGCTGGCAACGCGTTAGAAATCTTTGAAGCAATCCTTCTGTTTCTGTTTTGAAGACTTCATCCAGGGGCACTCCGGTCGCGCTAACCCGCCGAACCCGCAACCCGGCGCTTTGCAGCATTTGCCGGGCGGTGTCGCGCGTGAAGAATTGCAGATGCGTCTTGTCGAGTATGCCCCGCTCCATTTTCGGAAATCTTCCCACCAGAAGCATGGCGCGGACCGCCAGGTGCGCGACATTGGGAACCGAGATGAGATAGACAGCTCCATCGGCGGCAACCGGGCGGATTTTTTTTAGCACGCCCACTGGATCGGCGGTATGCTCAAGAACGTCGGCACAGACGATGACGCGATACTTCGCATCAGGGACCGGGGCCGCTTCGATGGTGCCGACGATGACATTGCGATAATTGGGACGGCAGGCATCGGCCCACTGCGGGTTGGGCTCGACGGCATCGATGGCGATTCCGCTTCCGGTGAGGAGTTGGCCGAGCATGCCCTGGGCGGCGCCGACATCCAGCACCGGACCCATACCCAATACGCGGACGCGGCGGGATATTTGCTGATGACTACTCCTGAGGTCGCGGTGCAGCCGGTAATGCGGCATGCGGCCTCCAGCGGTGGGCGTACGCGTAATGCATCGTCTCGCGGATGCAGTTCCATGCGTAGGGAATTCCGTTCACGTAGCAGATTTCATCGCCGTAATAGGTCGGGATCGGCACTTCATTAATCCGGTAGCCGCGCTTCAGGAATTCCAGAATGATCTGGGTATCAAAATGCCAGTTGGTGGTCAGCGCTTCCAGGGAAATCGAGCGGAGCGCGGAGACAGAGTAGGCGCGATAGCCGGAGTGAAATTCCGAGAGATTGGTCCCGATCAATCGGTTTTCGATGGTGGTGAGGATGCGATTGCCTACGTACTTGTATGTGGGCATGTTGCCTCGAAGGGCCGCGCCTTTAACCATCATGCGCGAGCCCATCACCATGTCCGCCTGATTGTTTTCAAGGGGGGTGAGCAATTCCTGCATCACCTCGGGGGCGTATTGGCCATCGCCGTGAAGGAGGACGACGATGTCGAGCCCGCGGCTAATGGCATACTTGTAGCCCTTTTGCTGGTTGCCCCCGTACATGAGATTGACGGGGTTTCGAAAGATTGAAAGCTTGCCCTCATGAAGTTCCTGCTGGCATTCGACCCCTATCTTGTAGGTTTCATCCTGGCTGGCGTCATCGAAGACAAAGATTTCGGAGATTTTATTGCTTACTTCGGGCGGGATTCTAAGCAGAACATCGCGCAGGGTGGCCTGGGCGTTGTAGGCAACCACCAGGACGCCGATTTTCTTCGAGGACGCAAACCGCGTCTTGGGCGACAGGCCGGCCATCAATAACCCTTTATATCAAAAAATCAGCGGGAAAGAATCGTCGTTCCCGCCGCCGCACTGGATTACGCCAACATCATTAAATCGGAATTCGGGCGTCAAATCCCAATTAAATAATAGGCAATTCGATTGGTGACGTCCGAATGAACGATAAAAGCGGGCAACACCTAAAGTCCGCATCGGCGTAACTCGATGGAGGGGATGAGGTACGCTCATGCAGACAATGCCACAAGAACCGGATCGGCCCGAAGGTAGCGCTTGCAAGAGCGTTAAGGAGCACCGCGAACAGGGACCCAACCGCCGCCAAACGGTGGTGGACCGCCGGACTGGCCTGGACCGCCGAACGCAAACGGCGGAATCCTCCGGTTACGAGGGCGCGGAGCGCCGGGTGGCCGAGCGCAGGATTGACACAGGTCTCGAACGCCGCCGCGGCCCGGGGCGACGACGCTCGGACGACCGCCGTGCCGCTGAAGAGGGAGAAATGACCACGGAACAATTTGAATTTGTCATGGCAATTGAGACCTATAAAAAGGTAAACAAGCGCCTGTATCCCACCTGGACGGAAGTCCTGGAAGTTTTGAACCAGTTGGGTTACCGCAAGGTGTCCCACCGCAATATAGAACTGGCCAATGTTCCCGAGCCGGACCTGAGCAAGGTTGCCTAAGCGTCTTTTCTCCCTTTGATTCGCGCCAAAAAACGAAAGCAGCGGCAATTCCGCGCGCTTGACCGCATCTGCAAGCATTGCCATGATGCCACCCTCTATTTCTGGAGAGGTGTCCGAGTGGCTGAAGGAGCAGCACTGGAAATGCTGTATGCGGCTTAAACCGTATCGGGGGTTCGAATCCCCCCCTCTCCGTTTCCTCGCCGAGCAGTTTTGTAACGAACTGCTTGGCCTCAACTTGTGATTGATTCTCGATTGTTGACTGGCCAATTGCCCTCAAACGTGTTGGCAACCCAGATGAGTTCCTCAGCGTTTACACGCGATATAACACAAAGAAGGTCGATCTTCGCCGATCTAATGCGTTGTATTCGAGGTGCACCCTCTACGCGCAAATCATCGTGGTTGTTCACCGGTCCCGGTATTCTTCCGCGTCGGTAGCGTTAAGAGGGTTTTTTTAGCGTCGTGCAAGCTTCCTTTCCTTTCACTTGCGACCGGTGCGTGGAGTTCTGCTTCAGCCAGTTGCCAAAAGTGATCAGCCCACGATTTACCCACGGGATCCAGGCCATCCGGGCGGCCTGCATTCTCCCAAAGCTCGTAAGCGCGGACGCGAAGTGCAAGCTCTATATGACAATCGAGGTCGGAATAGACGAAGCTCGCTGCATAATGGGGATCTGGCATATGGTTCCTTTCGTGTGGTGGGTCTTGTTTTAGAATAAGTTCAGGCAAAGTTGGCATATGTCGTTTCCATCCACATTACATGGTTGCGCAGAACATCTATCCAATGGCCTAAAACGGCGCCACCGAAGCTTTTCAGTAACATTATTCCGGCGATGAAGTATGCGTTGGTTGAACGTCCTGACTTCGCGCGAGGTAGCCATATACGGCCGAAATATCTTCATCGCCATGGCCTTCTCGAATTGCCAGCCGATAGATTTCCTTCGCCAGGTTCGTCAATGGCATTGCCACACCGCTGTGGTAAGCGCTCTCCGCAGCTAGTTCCAAATCCTTCTGCAACCAGCGTAACGCGAAGTCCGGCTGCCCGTAATTCCCGGCTTCGATCCGCTGGCGTTTAACCGCGACGACCGGAGCGGCTGCCGGCCCGTTGAATAATGCATCGAACAGAACCTCACGAGAAAGTCCGAGCGACTGGCCAAGAACCAACCCTTCGGAAAAAGCGGCTAGTTCCGTTCCAAGCACTTGATTCATCACCATCTTGAGGGAAGCCCCCATGCCTTGTCCGCCGCAGTGAACAATCCTGCTTCCCATGCATTGCAGCAGTGGCCGACATGCGTCCAAATCAGCCGCGTCGCCGCCCACCCAAAAGACAAGCTTTGCCTGCGCGGCCGGGATTTTGGAGCCGGTCACGGGGGCACCGAGGAACCGAATTCCGCGCGCCTGTGCCTCTGCGGCCATTTTTTTGGAAAACGCGGGGTCAACCGTGCTGCAATCAATCCACATGCAGCCTTTTGCCAGGCGCGAAAGAAACCCATCTTTGCCCAGGGCCGCGTCTTCGACGGTGTCGGGTCGAGCCAGCATCGTGAAGATGATTTCGACTTGTGCGGCCAGGCCGGCCGGTGAGTCGGCCCACGTCGCACCATCAGCGATCAAAGGGTCCGCCTTTGCGCGAGTCCGGTTGAAGACGACCAGTGAGTGGCCATGTTTCAGCAGGTTTGCAGCCATGCGGCTGCCCATAGTGCCCAGACCAATAAATCCGATTTTCATTGGATCCTCCCGGCGAGTTCGCCGATTGATTCGATTTCCGCAAGGTCCGATTGAGTGAGATGAATCGTTGCGGCCGCAACCACATCGTCTACCTGCTCCGGCTTGCGAGCACCGACGATCGCGCCAGTCACGGCGGAGTGGCGCAAGGTCCACGCCACAGCAACTGCTCCCGGCACATAGCCATGCAGCTTGCCAACTCCCCGCAACCGTGAGACCAATGCCAGATTGGTTGACAATCTCGGCTCATTGAAATCTGGATTGTCTTTGCGCCAATCATCATTGGGCAAGCTGGCGATGCGCGCCCGCGTCATGGCGCCCGTCAGCAGCCCCGAGGCCATTGGTGAATAAACGATCACGCCAATTTCCTCGTGCTTGCAGAAGGGAAGTATGTCCCGCTCCACATCGGGGTGAACAAGAGAATACGGTGGCTGCAAAGAGGTGATCGGTGCGATGGCTTGTGCGCGCTTCATCTGTTCCACGTTGAAATTCGAAACGCCGATCCAACGGGCCTTGCCTTCACGCTGCAATTGCGCCATCATGTCCCACCCTTCCTCAAGTTCCAGGACATCATCGACCGGCCAGTGAATTTGGTAGAGGTCGATCGCGTCCACCTTGAGCCGGCGCAGGCTGTCCTCGCATTCATGCCGGATGGAAGCTGCGGTTAACACCTTACGAGTTTGCCCTTGCGCGTCCCAGCGAAGGCCGCATTTGGTGAATACATATGGCTGAAATCCTGACCAGTCCGCTAGCGCCTGAGCTACTACCTCTTCGGAATGGCCCAAGCCGTACACCGCCGCGGTGTCAATCCAATTCACGCCCAATTCGAGCGCGCGGTGGATCGCGGCGATGGAATTGTCATCGTTTTGTTCTCCCCATGCGAATTGCCATCCGGAGCCTCCAATGGCCCAGGACCCGTATCCGACGGGTGTGATAAATAAATCCGAATTCCCAAGCTGTTTCGTTTTCATGATGAGATCTCCTTTATAAATGGATTGGTAATTGATGGAATTCAACAAAAGTGTCGTCATTGTGTTTCAACGTCGGCCCCCACCTCCATGGAACCCGCCGCCGCCGTGGGATCCGCCCCCACCAAAGCTGTGGGACGCCCCGGATCGGAAATTGCCACGAGAGCGAGCGGCCAAATGCTGGTCGAGTCCAGCCTGGGGCCTGGCAAATGATCCGCCGACGTGGGTGGGACTTGGCGCCGGACGGTATTTCGGATTTGCGTCCGGCACTCGATCAACTCCGGACCATGTGCTGCCGGCGCCGCGATACTGTTCCCAACCCGAGTTGGACGGGCGGAAGACGCCACCGTCGCTGCCGGCAAACACATTGTCTCTTGGGCCGTTGACTACCCTGGCGGGCGACGCCGAGTGGATTCGCGCGGGCGATACGTTTCGGCCGGCGTTGCCGCCGCGGGCGTAGATGTTGTTCCAGCCAGGCCCGCCGTGGTCAGTGCCGGGCATTCGAGCTTCCAGACCGGCATCGCGTCCGCCTTCGCGGAAGGCGCCGCCCGCTCGTGCATCCGACAAGTGACTGCCGATCTCATGCGAATGGACGAATCCACCCGGCCCCCACCATCCGTGCGAGCCCCAGCGCTCCGAGGGGTGATCGGACCACCAACGTTCGTGCCACGGGTGAGCAAACCACGCTGCGCCGCCCCAGTACAGGCCGACGTCAAAGCCCCAATCACACGCGAACGGGTCGTAATATGCAGCGAAACCCCATGTGCAGGCCGGCGGGAAGTAGGCAGTTCCGTACCAGCCCGGATAGTCGTAGCCGGTGCCGTAGACAATCGTCGAGCCGTACACGAACGTGCCGTTGTAGCCGGGTAGATAGCCACACGTGACGTAGTCTGGGTAATAGTCGTAGACATATACGAACGTAACGTTGTAGTCCGGGCAACTTGGCGGCAGTGTGTAGATGGCCGGTGGCACCGTCGCACTAACTGTCCAGGGACCCGTTGGCGTGTCGGACCAGTACCAGGCAGCTTGATGGCAGCAGTAGTATTGCCCGTTCACGCGCAGCACTTCTTCGGGCGTGTTGAGGGCATATGAGACGCCGGGGCTTTCGGGAACATTCTGGAACTTTGGTTCGCCGTCGTATGCGACGGTCAGATCGGCGCCCGCATCGCGGCGAATGGTGGCGGTCTGCGGGATGCCCGCGTCGAGCACCGCCTCTCGCGCTTCGGTCGTTTCCGCGACAAACGACAGCACGTCGGCCTTGGGAGAATCGGCTGGAATCTGCGCGAACTCCGGCGGCAGCCGGTCGGATGCAACGTACTGCCAAGGTTCCTGGAATCCGGCGGCCGCGTACCATCGTCCGGATAGCACAAGATAGTAACGATGGTCAGCTTGATCGAGGAAGAGGTCTGATGCCGTGTTGCTCGCGTAGAGAAGCGAGCCGCCGGATAATGGCGTGAACTGGGGATCACCCGTGGTGACGATCAATTCGGTTGGATCGGTCGCGACAATGATTTTTGCGTCGGCCGCGGCCGGCGCAAGCTCGACGGCCTTTGGCGCCGATGGTTGCGTTGCCAGAATCGCAAGCTCCTCTCCGGCGGCGCCAATCGCGGGCGGGATATTCGTCGTATCCAGCCATGGGCCTGGTAGATCCAGCGCAGTCACCCACCGGGCGCCCGCCTTCAAGTAATAACGCCGGCTGGTGTTATCAAAGAGCAGGATGAAGGGAGTGTTCGCCACGCGTGAAACGCCGGATTGCCCATCCACTGACAGGAGTCGGGGAGGCCCGTTCACCGAGATCACCGTGGCCGGCGTCGTGCTGAAGATTATGCGCGGCGGGGACGTCTCAATGTGCGCTGCCTCAGTATGTTCCTGTTGGGCCGTGTCGAGGCTCGTCATCAATTGATCAAGCGGGAACGTCACCTCCATCGTGGATAATTGCCTGCGGATTGCACTGGCGAAGTCCTGTTGTTCCGTTGCCGTCGCACCAGGAAGCCGAACATCGTTAATTGTCAGCCCGCTGAGCGTGGCCGTTCGCGTGTCCCGATCGGTGATTACATGCGCCGTGAACCATGCGGTTCCGAACACCGGCGGCGATGCGCTTGGCCGCAAGAGCGACGCCGCCGCTCGGGCGGTGAGCGTGTCGCCTTTCATCGCCTCGGGCTGAGGCTGATACACTTCAATGTGTCCATCGGCCGCATCCAGCGCGACCGGCCAGTAGGTCACGGCCCGGGGCGCCGGCATGTTTTGCGCCGCGCATCCATTCACGGCCAGCCCCAACAGGAGCCACAGAAACGCAAGGAGGTATCCGAGGGAAAGCGAAGGACGCGACTTTTGAGCTTGGAAGATTGGGTACATGACAAACCTCCGTGGGCATAGATGCGAATAGTCACAATTAAATAAGTGGCTCTTGCGCCGCGACGTTGGCGCAGGTGTCCTCGGTCGAATCTGCGATCAAGTAAGCAAATCGAAGCAGCCAAAGCGCGCGACTGACATCAGCAGCCGTCCGAACATCGAAAATGGAGCGACCTGCATCAGCCGGGTCGTGACAGAGATCGGCCATTCTTCGGACCGGGAGTTCGTCGCGCATTTCCGGCCCGAATGGGAGAACGAGCCGTCCGCCCCAATCCAGGTGTCCAAGTTTCACGCCATTAAGCGTTAGACATAGCCCGCGGCGATCGCGCGTGGCCGCCGCGCCCGGCCAAATTCCGACCGCCTGCACGACATCCCAGAATTCCTTCAACATGCTCGTGCGGCTCCAGAGCGAGGCCATTGCATTCGGAAGGATTTTCATGCGGTGATCGCGGGAAGCAACCGAAAGTGTGATGGTATTTGTCATAGATTCTCACCTGTTTTGCGTGCCGTGTTTGGCGACGCCTAACCGCCAGAGCAACATCCGGGCCAAACAGAAGAACCCTCACTTCCGGCCAAACTGCGGGCGCACTTCGCGTCCGCGGGGAAAACTGGGTCAGTTACCATTCACGTGGGCAACTTCCTTGGCCAGTCCCGCGAAACGTCGCCCGTAATACACCGGCCGCACACCGTATTGACCCTCACTTCGCGGACTGGCCCGGCCCTTGCTTTGTCGTCAGGTGCTTACAGAAAGCAGCCGTAACCATGTGGATCGTCCGACTAGCTCTTCGACGCCCCTACACGTTCGTGGTGGTTGCGCTGCTCATCGCCGTGCTGGGTATCGTTTCGATCGTCACGATGCAGACGGATATTTTCCCCGCGATCGATATTCCAGTTATCAGTGTCATTTGGAGTTACGGCGGGCTATCGCCGACGGAGATGCAAGATCGGATCACGACGGTCGTCGAGCGGGCGCTGACGACGACGGTGAACAACATTGAGCACATGGAGTCACAATCGCTCCGCGGGACAAGCGTCATCAAAATCTATTTTCAGCCCAGCGCGAATGTGAACGCGGCCGAGGCGGAAGTGACGGCCCTTTGCCAGGCAATCGTCAAGCCGCTGCCTCCGGGAATCACACCGCCGCTGGTCATTCGCTACAACGCCGCTGACGTACCCGTGGTCCAGATCAGCCTGGGAAGCAAAACGCTCTCGCAGCAAGAGATCAGCGACCTGGGAAACAACTTCATCCGCACACAGCTCGTGGCGGTCCAGGGCGCCGCGGTGCCCGTTCCATACGGCGGGAAAAGCCGCGTCGTCAATGTGGATTTGGACCCTGACGCGCTCTACGCAAGGGGAATCTCTCCTCAAGAGGTCACCAACGCCATTCTCGCGCAGAACATCATCCTGTCGGCCGGCACGGTGAAAATGGGGTCCATCGAGTACGACGTCGCGATGAACAGCAGCCCCGAGGTGCTGGCGGAATTGAACAACATCCCGCTTCGTTACGCGAACGGGGCGATGGTTTATGTGCGAGACGTGGCCTTCGTGCATGACGGGTACTCGCCGCAAACAAACCTCGTGCGCCGGGACGGGCGACCGTCGGCGTTATTGCCGGTCCTGACCAGCGGCAGCGCATCAACACTATCGGTCGTGAAGGACGTTCGGCAACTCATGCCGAAGATCCAGGCCGGCTTGCCAAAGGGCCTGAACGTAGATTTTCTGTTTGATCAAAGCGTCTTCGTCCGTTCCTCCATTTCGGGAGTTGTGCGCGAGGGCGTGATCGCCGGATGTCTCACCGGACTGATGATTCTGATGTTTTTGCGGTCATAGCGCAGCACGGTGATTGTCGCCACGTCCATCCCGCTGTCGATCTTAGTCTCGGTGTGCGTGCTTCATGCGCTGAATCAGACGCTGAATATCATGACTTTGGGCGGCCTTGCACTGGCCGTCGGGATCCTTGTGGACGATGCGACGGTCGAAATTGAGAATGATTACCGTCACCTTGAGTTGGGCACGCCCCTGCGACAGGCAATCCTTGACGCCGCCGCGGAGGTCGCGACGCCGGCCTTTGTCGCCACGCTTTCCATCTGCATCGTATTCGTGCCGATTCTGTTCCTCAGCGGCGTGGGCGGATACCTGTTCGCGCCGCTGGCTCTGGCAGTGGTCTTCGCGATGTTGGCCAGCTATTTCCTTTCGCGAACCCTCGTGCCGACGATGGTTCTGTATCTCCTGGCCGCCGAGGAGCGGCAAAAGAAGGCTCCGCGCCCGACGCGGCGATCCATCTTTCGCTGGATTGGCGACCACTTCGAAGCGCGGTTCGAAGCGCTTACCCGATTTTACGAGAGTATTCTCGCATGGGCATTGGTACATCGCCTTGCGGTGGCTGCCACACTGATGTCATTCGCCATCGCGTCCCTGTTCCTCTACCCGTTTGTAGGCCGGGACTTCTTCCCTTCCGTGGATGCCGGCACGCTTCGCCTCCATGTGCGCTGCCCGCCCGGCACCCGCATTGAGCAATCCGAGGTCTACTTCCAACAGGTCGAAGACTACATTCGGCAGGTGATCCCGGCGACCGAACTGAGCGTCATTGACGACAACAT
Organism: Planctomycetota bacterium; assembly: GCA_030775485.1. Classification (GTDB taxonomy): domain Bacteria; phylum Planctomycetota; class Phycisphaerae; order Tepidisphaerales; family Tepidisphaeraceae; genus JALYJB01. The sequence continues at coordinate 15,930 of JALYJB010000015.1, forward strand.
CGGGCTGCCAAACAACATCAACCTGGCCCGTAGCGACAGCGTCACCGCTGGCCCTTCCGATGGCGAGATTCTGGTGGCGCTGAGCGCCAACCATCGTCCCACCGCCGGCTACCTCAAGCGGATTCGCGCCGAGTTTCCGCAGCGATTTCCGAATCTCACGCTATTCACCCAACCCGCGGACATCGTGAGCCAGATCCTTAATTTCGGGCTTCCCGCTCCGATCGATATCCAGGTGAGCGGGCCGATCCAGGAATCGGACGCCAACTTTGCGGTTGCCCAGCAGATCGCCAGGGACTTGAGCGGCGTGCCCGGCGCCGTGGACGTTCATGTGCAACAGATCACGGAGGCTCCGCGCATCGCAATTAATACGGACCGCACCGTGGCTCAACAGACCGGCCTCACCGAGAGCAACATTGCCAACAGCATGTCTGTCTCGCTAACCGGAAGCGGAACGGCCACAACCAACTTCTGGCTGAACTACAAGAACGGGGTTAGCTACCCCGTGGTAGTACAGACGCCGCAGTACAAGGTGAACTCGATGGACCAGTTGAATCGCACCCCGATAGCGTTGGCGGGCCAGGTCACCCCCCAGCTCCTGAGCAATCTCGCCACGGTCAGCCGAACCACGACACCGCTGTCTCTGAATCATTACAACGTGCAGCCCGTGTTTGACGTGGACGCCAACGTGCAGGGAACCGATCTCGGCTCGGTCTCCGACGCCGTCAGCAAGATTGTCGCCAAGTATAACGGCACGATTTCCAAGGCCAGCACCATCACCGTGCGCGGCCAGGTGCAGAGCATGAACCAATCTTTCTTCCAGATGGGCCTGGGGATCGGCTTTGCCATCCTGCTGGTGTACTTCCTGATGGTGGTGAATTTCCAATCCTGGACGGATCCGCTGATCATCCTTATGGCCCTTCCGGGCGCGCTGGCAGGCATTCTCTGGGCTTTGTTTATCACGCACACAACCGTCAGTGTGCCGGCACTGATGGGGTGCATCATGTCGATTGGCGTCGCTACGTCGAACAGCATTCTGATGGTCACGTTCGCCAATGAGCAACGCCTGCCCGCGTTCGGACGCCGTGACGCCGTCGCGGCAGCACTGATTGCCGGCCGCACACGGCTGCGGCCCGTCCTTATGACTGCGCTGGCGATGCTGATCGGCATGGTGCCAATGAGCCTGGCGCTTGGCGACGGCGGCGAGCAGAATGCGCCGCTGGGACGCGCCGTAATCGGCGGCCTGGCTGTGGCGACCATTTATACGCTCTTCTTTGTCCCGGTCATGTACAGCCTGATGCGACGCCAGGCTCCAAAGAACTTTGACGCCCAGCAGGAGGGCTGATCATGGACGCGACGACCGTACAATCTCATCCTTCCGAATCTGAAACAAATGGGCGCCAATTGAATAGTGCGCCCGCAAAGGCTCCACCGCGAGCTCAAACACGCACGATTCTGGTGATCGCATTCATCGTATTCGCTGTTTTGATCGTCTTCCTCGTATTGGGAATCGTTTACCGGTCTGAGCGCGATCACGCACTGGCGGCGGACGCCTCCGTCACTGTGAACACGCCGCCTGAGGTGACGGTCGTTTACCCGGTTGCAGCCGCGGCGTCGGTCTGGTCCCTTCCTGGCAGCACGCAGGCTGTCCAGGACGCCATCATCTATGCGCGCGTCAGCGGCTACCTCAGCAAGCGATACGTGGACATCGGCGAGCGAGTGAAAGCCGGACAGTTGCTGGCAGAAATTCTATCGCCCGAACTCGACCAGCAACTGAGCCAGGCCAAGGCGAATTTGCAGCAGGCGCAAAAGCAACTGGATCTACAAAAGGCCAACCTTGGATTGGCGCGCGCGACGATGAACCGATACAAGGGGGCGGACCAGGAAAACGCCGTTGCCAAGGAAGCGGTGGACCAGGCGGTCGCCGGTTACGGCACCGCCCAGGCATCGGTCGCGGCCGCGGAGGCAAGCGTTGCTTCCAACCAGGCCACAGTCGGGCAATATGAAGCTGTGACCTCCTTCGAGCGCGTCCTGGCTCCGTTCGATGGAATCATTACCCAACGGAATGTTGACGTGGGCGCATTGATCACGGCAGGAAGTCCCACCAACAACACCAGCGTCGCGCCCACCAGCGTGACCGGCGGCGCCACTGGACTCTTCGAGGTTTCGCAGTTCGATACGCTCCGCGTATTTGTCAGCGTTCCCCAGGTGGCCGCCCCGAACGTAACGGTCGGGATGGAGGCGCAGGTCGCGGTCCGCGGAGCACTCACGGCGCCCGCTGAGGCGACCGTCACGCGCACCGCCAATGCGCTGGATCCTGGCACACGCACGCTCCTGACCGAGGTAGACGTTCCCAATTCTTCGCACGGATTGCTTCCCGGGGAATTCGTCTATGTGGCATTCAAGATCAGGCCATCGGGGCGGCGCTGGAACCTCCCGGCAACTGCGCTGATTTTCAATACCGACGGCACTCAGGTCATGTTGGTCGGAACTGGAAACAAGTTGCACCTTCAAAAAGTGACTGTCGGTCGCGATTTCGGCGACACGATTGACGTCCAGGCGGGACTGAGCGGTGGCGAGACTATTGTCGAACAGCCGGACGTGTCTCTGCACGATGGACAAGTCATTACACCGGTCGAGGCACAACATGCGCCAAAGAATTAACAGTTTTCCTTACGCACTTGTGTCACTGGCGTTGGTACTGGTGGGTTGTGAGGTCGGACCGAATTATGCCCGGCCAAAGGTCGAGGAGCCTGTGGTGTTCAAGTCACAGCCCCAGACCCGGCCCGCGCCGCCAATCACCGCAGATTGGTGGCGCCTCTACCACGACGACGAACTGGCTCAACTCGTCGCGACGGCGAATGAGTCGAACCAGAATCTGCGGCAGGCCGTCGCCCGTGTCGATCAAGCCCGCGCACTGGCCCGAGTTGCCGCCAGCTTCCTGCTGCCGACGGTCACCGCCGATCCGAGCTACACGCGCGTGCATACGTCTGCCAATCAGCCCAGCGGGCTCACCGGAAAACCGTCAGGCAGTTCGGTCACCTATAACAGCTGGCAGATTCCCTTTGATCTCGCCTATGAAATCGACGTCTGGGGCCGTGTGCGACGATCGGTTGAGGCTTCGGCCGCCCAGGCTGCCGCCACCGCCGACGATATGGCGGTCGTGCGTCTGACGGTCACGACCGACGTTGCCACGGACTACTACGCCTTGCGCGCGCTGGACGCTCAGGAGAAAATCTATCAACAAACCGTCACGGCGTATTCGGATCAGCTACGGCTCGTTTCAGCGCAACTGAGAAACGGCCTGGTGGCTCCGCCGGATTTGTATCAGGCCCAGGCCCAACTCGAAGCGACTCAGGCCCAATTGCGTGACGTGCAACGCGCTCGTGCGGACGAAGAACACGCCCTGGCTATCTTGTGCGGCCGTCCAGCGTCTTCGTTTTCCGTAGCGGCCAACCCGCTGCTGGAGCCCGCGGCACCGATCGTGCCCGCCGGATTACCTGGCCAACTGCTCACGTCCCGGCCTGATGTGGCCGAGGCGGAGCAGAATGTCATCGCATTCAACGCGCAGGTGGGTGTGGCAACCGCCGAGTTCTATCCGACATTCACATTGACCGGCACGGCCGGATTTGAAAGCGCCAGCGCCCAGCACATCCTCGACTGGCAGAGCAAGGTCGCTTCAATCGGCCCGAGCATCTCGGTCCCGATCTTCGAAGGCGGCCGGCTGCAGTCCAATCTCGCCGCGGTTAAGGCAGAGTATCAGCAGTCCGTGGCCGCTTACCTGAATCAAGTGCTGATCGCCTACGGCGATGTCGAGGACGCCCTGACCGACCTGCATGCCCTGGCCGATGAAGTTGATCGCATGCGCGCGGCGGTCGAAGCCTCCCAAAACTATCTCATGATTGCTCGCGTGCAATACAATCAGGGATTGGTCAACTACCTGATCGTCGTTGACGCGGAACGAACGCTGCTGGCCAATCAATTGACGTTGTCGCAGGACGTTAATCAACAGATGTCCGCCAGTATTCATGTGATCAAGGCGCTGGGCGGCGGATGGAGTGTGGACGCCCACGGATGAGAACCGTCAAATATTACTGGAGTAAACTGACATGAAACGAATTGGATTTATCGGCTTAGGCGTGATGGGCGGCGGAATCGCGGGAACCCTCTTGAACGCAGGATATGACCTTACCATCTGGAGCCGCAATCCCGATCAAGGCAAGCCGCTCGTGAAGCGGGGATCGAAAGCCGCGCCGGATATTGCCGCTGCTTTGAAAGACGTGGAAGTGGTCATGTATAGCCTCAGCAACGACCGCGCGATCGAAGAAGTTGTCTTCGGCCCTGGCGGTGTTTTGTCATCCGTCAGTGCAGGGCAAATTGTGCTCGACTGCTCGACAATGCACCCGGAGACCAGCCGCAGGCAGGCAGAGGCCTATGCGAAGACAGGAGTCGAATTCATGGATGTCCCCGTGTTCGGAAGCCGCAGCGAAGCCGCCACTGGCGGGCTATGGGTCCTCGCCGGTGGAAAACGAGACGTGTTTGATCGCATTCGTCCGATCCTGGGCACTATTGGCGAAACCGTTCATTACATGGGTGATTCCGGCAAAGGCAGCGCGATGAAACTCGTAGGCAATCTCATTGTCGCCTCGCAACTGCAGGCATTGGGTGAAGCCCTGGTGCTGGCCACCAAAGCCGGCCTCAACCCGGAGGACGTGCTCGGGGTTCTGAAAGTGACCGACTTCCGCTCTCCAATTCTTTCGGGTGTGGGCGCTGCATTAGTTAAACGGGACTTCAGTACGAACTTCGCGCTGAAGCACCTGCTCAAAGACGCCAACCTGATCGACCGCTTCGCGCAGGATCTGAATTCTCCGATCCCCGCCGTCGCTGCAATTCGCGAGACGATCAAATCCGCCGTCAACCAAGGATGGGGCGAAGAGAACGCATCGGCGATGATCAAAGCCTTGGAACAACAGGGGAATGTGCAAGTCGTATCTTCATAACTGAGGAGCCTCTATGTCTGTTAAATTAAACGGAAAAGTCGCGATCGTCACCGGTGCCAGCGCCGGCATCGGTTCGGAATCCGCTCGTGCGCTGGCGCGCGAAGGCGCTCGCCTCGTGCTCACCGCCCGCCGGCAGGATCGGCTCGAAACCCTGGCCGCGGAGATCCGCGCGATCGGGTCCGATTCGACAATCGTCGCCGGTGATGCGCGGCAGGAAGAGACCGCACGGAAAACCATCGACGCGGCTGTCCGCTCGTTCGGCCGGATCGACATCCTGATCAACAACGCCGGTGTCGGGAATTACAAGAACCTCGTCGATACCTCAGCGGAGGATTATGACGACATGATGGACACGAACGTGCGATCCACCTTCCTGTTCACGCGGCACGCGGTGCCGGTGATGCTCAAGCAGCGAGCAGGCTTGGTGCTCATGATCTCCTCCATGGCCGGCATCTACGGATTCGCCGGGGAAGCGGTCTACTGCGCGACGAAGTTCGCACAGGTCGGTTTCGCGCAAGCGCTCGATAACGAGCTGCGCCCAAGCGGCATCAAAGTCGGCGTCATTTGCCCCGGTGGTGTGAAAACAGAATTCGCGATCGGTCGCGGGCGAACGACACAGGGCGTGGCGGATTCCCAAATGCTCGAACCGTCGGATGTGGCATCCGCCGTGTTGCTGGCATGCACGCAGTCGCCGGGATCGCGCATCATTGAAATCCAAATGCGCACGATGGCGGAGCCTTTGGCGTAAAACGGGTTTCAGAACCGCGGCGTTCATTGCGCCGGGCGCCAAACCTTTAGAATGGGGATCAATCAGAGGCTGGTGATTCTTTCGGCGGCAAAACCACCTCCGAACCTCTCCGTTCCGGCCATAGTGCCATTACGGCCATGCCCACCAAGATGCCCATGGAAACCTCTAAGAATCGATGCAGGGCGACGGACCAGATCGGCGTGGTCTGGTTCGGAAGCATGACGAGTGCCAATGTGATTCCGGCGAAGCGGTAGGCACTATTCTGCCGAGGCAGGAAAGCACAGAGCAGGCCCATCGCCAGCATTCCGATAGCAAATGCGAGCAGCCCCGGTGCGAAAAATGAAACCAGCGCTGCCGCGGTGACACCGCCGATGAATGTCCCAACAAGTCGTTGCCACGAGACATCCCATGCGGCGCCGAGCGTCGACTGCATGACGATTATCGTTGTAATCACTGCCCAATGAATCTCCGGAAGGCCACAGAGACGGGCGGTTAGGAGGGAAGCCAACGATGCGGCAGTTGTGCGCATCATCTGAAGGAGTGACCTGCGGTCGAAGCGATTTAACAGTGTGGACATTTGTCGCGCTGGCCGCTCCATAAATCATCGAAAAATATTCGTTTTAACGAGGTCTACAATCTCATCTCCGCGGCCGCTGAGGATCGCCTTGACCATGAAAAGAGTGAAGCCTCGTGCCTGATCTAATTGAATGCTCGGGGGCATGGATAATTCTTGTCGCGCCACAATAGCCTCAACGAGCGCGGGGCCGTCGTGGGCGAGCGCCCGGGCAATAGCCGGTCCGACCTGTTCCGGTGAATCGGCCGTCAGGCCGAGTATTCCGGCAGATTCGGCGAGCTTGGCAAAATCGGGGTTATGGAGTTCGGTGGCATAATCGAGGAAGCCCGCCGCCTTCATCTCAAGCTCAACGAACCCCAGAGCGTTGTTTCTGAATACGATAATCTTTACCGGCAGATTGAGTTGTCTAAGCGTTAACAAGTCGCCCAGAAGCATTGCCAAACCGCCGTCGCCGGAAAGTGTGACAACCTGCCGGCCGGAGAAAGCGGCCTGGGCGCCAATGGCCTGCGGGAGCGCATTGGCCATCGAACCGTGATTGAATGAGCCGAGCAACCGCCGCCGCCCGTTCATTGTGAGGTATCGGGCTGCCCAGATGGTGGGGGTTCCAACATCGCACGTGAAGATCGCGTCATCGCTGGCCTGTTCATTGAGTATCTTGGTCACGTACTGAGGATGAACAGGTTTGTGCCCGGGATTGCCAACCGCAAGGTCGTCAAGGCCTTGCCGTGCCTTCCGGTAATGCGCTACTGTCGCATTTAGGTGGCTTTCGTCAGTCTTTGGCGAGAGCCTCGGTAACAAGGCGGACAGAGTAGCCCTTATGTCTCCGACCAGCCCTAGGTCGACGCGGGTGCGCCTGCCAATCTGTTCGCCGCGGAGGTCGATCTGTACGACTTTGGCATGCTCGGGAAAAAACTGCCGGTAGGGGAAGTCCGTGCCAAGCATGAGAAGCAGGTTGCAGTTCATCATCGCGTGGTACCCTGAACTGAAGCCCAGAAGACCTGTCATGCCCACGTCAAAGGGGTTGTCGTATTCGATGAACTCTTTGCCGCGCAGGCAGCCAAAGTTTCGACGAGTTGTGCCGCGATCGTGTACTGCATCATGGTTGAATCCCCTTTGTTATTTCATGGCCTACCAGCGCGTCGAATTGAACTTCGTATACTTAATTCCTCAGTACTAGAAGTTACACCGCGAAGACAGCGTACTGTCCAGTGCGTGATCCGTTTAACTGGCAGACGAGATTGTTCCAAAATGACGCCTTCGAGTGGTTGCCGCATAAAGGCGTCCGTTCGTTTACTAAGGCGTGAGTTTCTCAATGGAGAGGTTACGCGTTTGTTCGACGAGTTCAGAGCAAATCGACCCCAGTCGCGTGACTAACGGCATGCATTCTTCAATTTGTCCGCGTGCCGCCACATCCTCAAGGTTCGAGGCTGCCATACCGGCAATGGTTGAGAAGGCGGACAACGTACCGCGCAACAAGTGAGCTGCCTCGCGCAGGCGCGGCGCATCGTTGTCGTTCATTGCTGATCGAACCCTCGCCATCTGACTTGGCACATGCGTTTGAAACGTCCGGCAAATCCTTTCGAGAATGACCGCCTCACCTCCACAGGAGCCCAATATTGCACGGGAGTCGAGCAGGCCGGGGTCCGCCTGATTTTCCGGTTTGTGAGCCGCGACCACTCGATCAATAACCTCCCAAAGTGCCTCCGCCTGCACCGGCTTGGACAGGAAATCGTCCATGCCGGAGGCAAGGCATCGTTCCCGATCCGTTTTCCCGGTGCGCGCCGTGAATGCGATGATCGGCAAGTGATTTCCGCTGGCACGTTCCTGCTTGCGAATCGCTTGCGCCACGGCAAAGCCATCCATCTCCGGCATATGGATGTCCAGAAGCAGCAGGTCGAATGTACCGCCCGTCGCTAGGTCGACCGCTTCTCGACCATTACTCGCGATGTGGGCGCTGTGACCCCGCTGGCCGAAAAGCTGCTTCAACAAAATCACATTGAATTCGTTATCTTCGGCCACCAGGATGTGCAGCGACGTCGCAGGGGCGGGGAATGCCCGTGATTCCGGCGTTGATGCGGTCACTTTTGCCGGCGCGGCGTTTGGGGTCATGCGACCCATTACCTGACTGATCGTTTCAAGGCCACGTCTTCGCCAGCTCAAGCTGCGGATTGTGCGGCAAAGCAACGATCGATTCCATCAAGGGCCAATTTCCAACGATTCAATCCGACATGCGGATCGACGTGGAACTCCTGGCAAGCCTGCCTCAACAGATGCGGGCGGCCCAGGAGACATTCGACCGCACCGGCGGCCTGCACGCCGCGGCGCTGTTTGACGCCAGCGGAAAACTCGTTGTGCTCCGCGAGGATGTCGGCCGGCACAATGCCGTCGACAAGGTCGTCGGCCACTGCCTACTCCACGGCCAGTTCCCGCCGGATCGACACGTACTCCTCGTCTCTGGCCGAAGCTCGTTCGAGATCATGCAGAAAGCGCTGGCAGCTAGAGTGCCGATCATCGCAGCCGTATCAGCGCCATCGAGCCTCGCCGCAACCTTCGCGCAGGAAAGCGGCCAGACGCTGATCGGTTTTCTCCGCGACCGGCGAATGAATGTCTACGCCAACGCGCAGCGCGTCAGCTTTCCCGCAGCGGTGGGGGCGGCATGAGCGATGATTCGGCAGTTTCGCATTGCGCGCGTACAACATTGGCCGTCCTCGCCGGCGGCGAGGGGCGATGGATGGGTGCGCCCAAGGGTGTTCTTGCTCTGGACGGCCGTCCGATTCTCGAGCGACTGCTCGACCGCCTCGACTGGCCGGGGCCTACGCTCCTAGTGACGGCGCCGGGTCGCGAGCATCCGCCCGGCTGGCGACTCTTCACCAACGAGGCGACCGACCCCGTCGCCGGCGAGGGTCCGCTCCGCGGCATTCTCAACGGTCTTGAACACGCCTCGACGGAGGAAGTCGTCGTTGTCCCCGTTGACATGCCAAACGTCACGCGGGCACCGCTGGCGTGGTTGGCCGCTCGTCTGTGAGAAAATCCCGCCGCCGCCGCAGTGATGGTCGACCGGCCCGGGCACGCGCCCGGCCGCATTGAGCCCTTGCCCGCTGCGTTTCGCGCCAACACCGCGCAGACTCTCGTCCGCTCGCACTTGAGCGACCGGCAGCTTGCGCTCCACCGGCTCACTGAGAATTCCCAGGTCGTCGTGGTCAAAATGCCGTCCGATTGGCCAGGCGATTTCTGGGTCAACCTCAACTCGCCGTTTGACCTGGCGACATATCAGCGCTCGGCGAGTGGCAGTGACAGCGATTAAGTTGGCGGTTGCCGACGTACACACGTTTGTGGATGTGCCCTCGCCGTAACATATGTAACAATGGAGTGGTTTCTTCCCAATCGGACAATATCTAATAGCTTTTCAAACCCTCCGCAAAGCCGCTCCGTGCCCGTCAAATCCAGAAGAATTGCGTCTGGCAGCGAAACTGATGGCACGGGGCGACGCAAGGCATCCAGTGGCTGAGACTGTGAAGAGAGCGCCCGTCTCGTTCTGGATCGTGATCGACGTTGGCGAGATTTGGACAATGAGCACGAGCCTCGGCATACGTCATTGTAATGGACGTACCCAATCCAACCCCTCCCTCTGACTCAGCCCCTGAAGTGACGTGAAAAAGTCATTGAATTCGCCCTCGTCCACTGTCGGTACGCTCCTGATTGTAGCCGCTTTGCGGCATTGGTCGCTGCATACCCCGACCGACGGCGAAGGCGACGAAGAAACGAGATTTGGCTAAGGTTCCAGCAGGGTTGATGCCCGATCACCGCTGGAGTTCAAATACCACTGGATTTCCGTCCGAGCCAGTAAACTCGATCTTTTTTGCCTGCTGCAAGTCACTTACGGCTTTATCGCCTAGCTTAAAACAGCCCCATGTCGGAGCATCGCCCCGCTTCTCAATTGCTTGCATGATTAATCTGTTGTGTTGAACGTCCAAATACGCTTTTTCCGCCTGGTAAATACTTCGCGTCGTCAGAGTGACCATCTGGAGATCGCCAGTCTTGTTGTCCAACTCGGTGATCGTCGTACCGTCCGGTTCGGCAGAGCTCAATCCGGCAACCATGTCTTCTGCCGAATCGCCTGCTTCTAAAGCGGGACCGAATGGCTCGACTGTGGCTATATCACCGCCGAGGTCGAGGGCGATATCCGTTGACCCCGCAATTGCGGTCTCGGTCACAGCGTCGGCGGCTGTTTCGGCAGCAGCATCCGCCGCTGCCGTGGCGGCGGCGTCAGTAGCGACGCCGTCTACCACTGCCACCTCACCAACGCCCCCATCGCACCCCATATTGCTTAGGGCCAACGCACACAAAATCAGCAGGGTCAAAAGGCGAATCCCGCTAAACCGATGGAAAACTTTGCTCATCTGACTCTCCTTTCGTCACAAGGACGGTTGTCGGAACGATGGGCGCCATTGCCCTCAAATTGCCCTCAGTGGGCATCAAAAGACGGTAAAAAACCGTGTAGCTTCAGCACATCAACGAGACGTGCTAAATCCTTGAAATTTCCAGCTTTAAGATGTAAATAGAGATGCAGCAGGAGATTGTGGATTTGAGCCGTTTCGACTCTCCCCCTCTCCGCTGATTGCTTGAACCGTCAAATCCGCCGTCTCACCCGCGCCGTGGGTGGCGCGGGTGGTTGTGGCGACGTTATTTCATTTGGCGTAATCGTCAAACGTTTGGGGCAATTTTGGGTTCTTATCGGACTCGGCAATTCCGTGTGGGGGTTCGAATCAGGCGCAGCTAATCACGCTGTGTCACTTCCTGGCGAATTTTGACGCGGACCGGTTAATACCGTGCGCCTGGAGGTAAACCTCACCCCCTGGATCGCCGATAAACATTGCGATGATAGCACTACCTGTACAACTTCATGGTCAGACCACAATTCTTCGGCAGCATCCCCGCCGCCGGGGTGTGGCGATGATCGTTGGGGTTACGTCGATGGTGGTCATGATAGGCTTTTGCTCGTTCGCGGTGGATTTCGGGCGATGCCAGATGGTGAAGACGGAGCTGCGCCGAGGCGCGGATGCCGCGGCACGCGCGGCGGTGGCGAATCTGGCCAGCGGAACCACCGCCACGCAGAACGCGGCTTATAACATGGCGATTCTGAACAAGGCTGACGGGTCAACAATTACGATCAGCAAGACCAACGACGTGCAATTCCTCAACTGGGTGAGCAAGAGCAACTTCACCGTGGTGGCCAGCGCCGCCCAGGCCAATGCTGTCCGCGTTTATTGCCGGCGCACGGTGACAACCGGAAATCCGGTGAACCTTATGTTCGCCAGCCTCCTGGGTTTTCACTCCGTCGATATCACGACATACGCCACCGCGCTTTTCCATACGCAAACGACGACGCAATATGTGTCCGCCTTCTCCAACCCCTGGCTGGCGGGCGAACCGAATGGAACCCAGGCAAGTCAACCGGACCCGGCGTGGCGCGGACAGAACGTGAATCCCGATCACCCCTGGGAGTATGACATTGCCGGCTCCGTCGGCGGCCATAATGCAGCCGGCGAAGCTTATACGTCTCCCGTTCAGGTGACTGTCAGCGTGGTCCCGGGCGCTACCATCCAACTTACCAACGTTTCGGGAATAGCGGGCAACGACTGGCAATACGGATCTTATGCGTCGGCTGATGGGGTTAATCAAAATAATGGCCGCACCACCACAATTAGCGATGATGATGCATCTAACAATATCTCGGAACACGGAATGTCGGACGCAATCATGCCCAAGAACTCACTGAACGCGGTTTTCCTTAATAACAATGTTCCGGACGGCCAGACCGTGCCGCCGGTGCTGGATTTCTCCACACAAACAGCCCGAGATTACAGCAAAATTTCACCCCTGGTGCAGCAGGTGTTCTACACGGGAACCGGCCTAACCAGCAGTGGCAGCCAGCAGTCGATCACAGTTCCGGCGGGCGCCACCCGCATGTTCCTGGGCACCATGGACGGCCACGAATGGAGCAACAACAGCGGAGGCTACAACGTGACTATCACCCAAACCAATATTGAACTTGTGCAGTAGGAACAGGGCCTATCGCTTCTGCGCAAATCGAGTTATCGATACCCTTCAAAAGCAAACCTATCGGAGCAGGCGCGAGCCTTTGTTTCCTTGTACGGTTTTTACGCGTCAAAAAACCCGGCGCGGAGATAAACCTCGCTCTCTCACTCGCCGATAAACATTGCAATGTCTACACTATCAGCACAAACTCCCAGTCGGATCCTAATTCTTAAGAAGCATCCCCGCCGCCGGGCGGTGGCGATGATCGTCGTCGTTGCATCGATGGTGGTCATGATTGCCTTTTGCTCATTCGCGGTGGATTACGGGCGATGCCAGATGGTGAAGACCGAGTTGCGCCGAGGCGCGGATGCCGCGGCACGCGCGGCGGTGGCGAATCTGGTCAATGGGACTGGCGCCACGCAGAATGCCGCTTACAACATGGCGCTTTTGAACAAGGCGGACGGGTCCGCGATTGCGATCAGCAAGGCGAGCGACGTGCAATTCATTAACTGGGTGAGCAAGGGCAACTTCACGGTGGTGGCCAGCGCTGCCCAGGCCAACGCTGTCCGCGTTTATTGTCGGCGCACGGTGGCAACCGGTAATCCGGTGAATCTTATGTTCGCCAGCTTGCTGGGATTTCACTCGGTTGACATCACAGCATACGCCACCGCGCTTTTGCATACGCAAACATCGACGCAATTTGTGTCCGCCTTCTCCAACCCCTGGCTGGCGGGCGAACCAAATGGAACCCAAGCCAGCCAGCCTGACCCCGGCTGGCGAGGCCAGAACGTGAATTCCAATCACCCCTGGCAATATGACATTGCCGGCCCCGTCGGCGGCCATAATGGCGCAGGCGAACCTTATGAATCTCCGATTCAGGTGGCCATCACCGTAATCCCCGGCGCCACTGTCACGATTACCAATGTATCCGGCTCGGCCGGCTATGAGGCAAGCAAGGGCGCCGACGGGACGGCCAGAGGCAACTACACGGGCAGCGGCAAGCCCGTTCCGAACGCGGATGACGACGCTTCCAATAATGTCTCCGAACACGGCATCGCGGACGCAACCATGCCCCACACCGCGCTGAACGCTGTTTTCCTGAATAACAATCTCCCCGATAACCAAACGGTTCCGCCCCCGCTGGATTTCAGCACGCAGGCCTCGCGAGACTACACAAACATCTCCCCGCAGCGGCAGCAGGTGTTTTATGTGGGCGACGGCCAGACCAGCGATGGTGACCAGCAATCAATCACCGTTCCCGCGGGCACAACCCGCATGTACCTGGGAGTCATGGACGGCCACGAATGGAGCAACAACATCGGAGGGTACAACGCCACGGTCACCCAGACCGATATCGAAATGGTGCAGTAACGCGAGGACCTCGCGATCCAGCAAAATTCCTCGATTTCCGCGACACATGGCCAGACTTGCTGCTGGCGTTGCGGAGCTGGTTTTTACTGCAACTGACAAACGTGATGAACCGATTTGCAGAAACGCATTGATTCGGCTGGACCAAATTCCCCATTTAATTAAATTGAATAGAAAGTGCAAGTGCGACGGAAATTTCGCGCGCTTGACCACATCTGAGCGTGTCGCCATGATGCCAGGCTCTGTTTTCCGCAAAGGTGTTGAGGCTAAAGGAGCAGCACTGGAAAGCTGTATGCGGCTTAAGCCGCATGGGGGGTTCGAATCCCCCCTCTCTCCGTTGAATTCGCTACGATTACCATCCCTGGGAACACGTCAAAAGGCGCGTTTATGCTGCTGACGATCTCAACGACGCATCGGCCGGCGACGGATCTCGGTTATTTGCTGTACAAGAACCCGGCGAAGTTGCAGACTTTCGAACTGAATTTCGGTCGCGCTCACGTATTCTATCCAGAGGCCACCGATAACCGGTGCACCGCAGCGCTGCTGCTTGAAGTCGATCCTGTTGGCTTGGTGCGAAACCGGCGCGGTCCTTCCGGGGAGGGCTTCGCACTCGAGCAGTATGTCAACGATCGGCCCTATGCAGCCTCATCATTTCTAAGCGTGGCTATCGCGGAAGTTTTTGGGTCCGCGCTTTCTGGAAACAGTCGTGAACGGCCCGAGCTCGTTTCACAGAAGCTGCCATTTATCGCGCGGGTGCCCGTGCTGCCCTGCCGTGGAGGTGAGGCGCTGCTGCGACGACTGTTCGAACCGCTTGGCTACACGATTGAGGTCCATCAACATCCTCTGGATGAGCAGTTCCCCGAATGGGGCGAGGGTCGATACTGGTCGGTCGAATTGCGAGCCCAGATCACGTTGCACGACTTGCTTACGCACCTCTACATGCTGATTCCGACATTGGACGGCGACAAGCACTATTGGATTGGCGATGACGAAGTGGACAAGTTGCTTCGACATGGCGCGGGTTGGCTCGCCGGCCATCCCGAGAAGGAGTTGATCGTCAATCGCTACCTTAAGCGCCGGACGAATCTGACTCGCCAGGCGCTTGAAAGATTGCTGGATGAGGATCAACCCGATCCCGACGAGGCTGAACGGGTGCACTCTGACGCCGAGCAACTCGTCGAGCGGAATATCAGCCTAAACGAACAACGACTTGGCGCGGTGATGGCTGTTCTCACGGGAAGCGGTGCTCGCCGCGTATTGGATCTCGGCTGCAGTACCGGAAACCTTCTTCGTTGCCTGCTGGGCGAGAAGCAATTCGAGCAGATCGTCGGAATGGACGTATCGCATCGTGCTCTTGAAATCGCGGCGGATAAGTTGCACCTGGAGCGCATGCCGCCGCTGCAACGGCAGCGGATCAGTCTGATTCAGGGGTCGCTGGGATATCGAGATAAACGACTCAATGGATTTGATGCCGCCGCGATTGTCGAGGTGATCGAGCATCTGGATAAATCGAGATTGACGGCGTTTGAGCGCATTCTATTTGAGTTTGCGCGACCCAAAACGGTGGTCATTACGACTCCTAACGTGGAGTACAACGTTAAATTCGAGACACTGCCCGCGGGCAAGTTCAGACATCAGGATCACCGATTCGAATGGACACGGCAGCAGTTTCAGGCCTGGGCAGGCGACGTCGCCCAGCGATTCGGCTACAACGTTCGGTTTCTGCCCATTGGACCGGATGACGTGATCGTTGGATCGCCTACACAGATGGCGGTTTTCACAACGCCATAAACACTGTACACACGTATTACCTTTGCAACACGGTTGAGTAATTGATGGATTTGACCATTCCTAATCTTTCGTTGGTCGTGATGATCGGCAGCTCGGGTTCCGGCAAGAGCACCTTCGCGCGATCTCATTTTGCTCCAACTGAGATTCTTTCCTCTGACTTCTGTCGCGGGCTCGTTTCGAACGATGAGAATTCGCAGGACGCCACGAACGACGCCTTCGATGTTCTACACTACATCGCCGGTAAGAGATTAACGCGTGGCTTACTGACAGTGATCGACGCGACCAACGTGCAGCCGGAATCACGGAAACCGCTCGTAGCGCTGGCGCGCGAGCATGACGTCTTGCCGGTAGCCATCGTCCTGAATCTGCCAGAACGGGAGTGTCTGGACCGGAACAAACAGCGGCCCGATCGGCAATTTGGCCCGCATGTAATCCGCAATCAGATTTCTCAGCTCCGCCGCTCGATGCGTGGATTGCGATGGGAAGGATTCCGCCACATTTATGCGCTGACCTCGCTCGATGAAGTAAGTGCGGCACAAATTAAGCGCGAACCGCTCTGGAACGACCGGCGGGCGGAGCATGGCCCTTTCGACATCATCGGCGATGTGCATGGATGTTACGACGAGCTGGTGGCGCTCCTCGAGAAACTGGGATATGCCATCGAGAATTCGGGAATTGTTACGTCACCTCATGGACGCAAGGCCGTTTTTGTCGGCGACCTCGTTGATCGAGGGCCGAAGGTTCCACAAGTGCTGAAACTAGTTATGAACATGGTGGGTGCCGGATTGGCGCTGTGCGTTCCGGGCAATCATGACATCAAACTGATGCGGAAACTTCGGGGCAAAGACGTACAGATCACGCACGGGCTTGCGGAAACATTGCTCCAGCTTGAAGCAGAAACTGAAGAATTTCGAGTCTCGGTCGCCGAATTTATCGATCGGCTGGTCAGCCACTATGTTTTTGACGCGGGCAAGCTGGTGGTAGCGCATGCCGGGATGAAGGAGCAATACCAGGGCCGGGGCTCGGGTCGGGTCCGTGAGTTTGCGCTATATGGCGAGACGACCGGTGAGACCGACGAATTCGGACTTCCGGTGCGCCACAATTGGGCTGCGGAATATCGAGGCGCAGGACATGTCGTTTATGGTCACACTCCTGTGCCGCACGCGGAGTGGCTCAACCGGACGATGAACATCGATACCGGCTGCGTTTTTGGCGGGGCATTAACCGCACTACGCTACCCGGAAAATGAGATCGTTTCGATTCAGGCGTTCCGCACCTATTCCGAACCAGCGAAACCCTTTTTACCAGCAGGATTGGAAGCGCCCGCGCTGACTTCTCAACAGGCGAACGACGACGTTCTGGACCTTGAAGACGTGATCGGAAAGCGCATCGTGAATACTCGGCTGATGTCGAACGTTACGGTGCGCGAGGAGAACGCGATTGCAGCGCTGGAGGTAATGAGCCGCTTTGCCACTAATCCGAAATGGCTGATTTATCTGCCGCCAACAATGTCGCCCACCGAAACCACGCAGACGCCGGGCCTGCTCGAGCACCCTAGCGAGGCATTTGCGTACTATCGATCCAATGGTGTGGGCAAGGTCATTTGTGAAGAAAAACATATGGGTTCCCGCGCGGTCGTCGTGGTGTGCCGCGATGTTGATACCTCTACGCGCCGATTCGGAATCGAGGGAGACGGGGCCGGCGTGATTTATACTCGCACAGGCCGTCGATTCTTTGAAGATCGAGCAGTTGAGGCGGCCTTGCTGGAACACGTCCGCATCGCGTGCACTACGGCTGGCTGTTGGGAAGAATTTGCCACCGACTGGTTCTGCTTCGATTGTGAGTTGATGCCCTGGTCGGCGAAAGCGCAAGAGCTATTGAAGAATCAATATGCGGCTGTTGGTTCCGCCGCACGCGCGGGGCTGACCGCCGCATTGGAACTGCTAGAGCAGACGGCACCGCAGTTTGAGGCGCGGCAGGATCTTTCCATCACTGACATGCTTGCACATTATCGCCATCGGCGCCAGTTGGCCATCCAATATACTTCAGCTTATCGCGGCTACTGCTGGCCCGTTCAATCTGTTGAGGACCTGAAGCTTGCGCCGTTTCATCTACTAGCGAGCGAAGGAAAAGTTCATGTTGACAAGGATCATCTATGGCACATGCAGGCGCTTGCGCGCCTAAGTGAATTCCGGGAAGGCAATCCGTCCCCGATTATCTCGACGCGTTACAAAACCATTGATGTCACTGACGCTCAGAGCGAAGCTGACGGCGTCGAGTGGTGGAGCGAACTTACACGCGGGGGCGGCGAAGGAATGGTCGTGAAACCCCTTGATTTTGTGGTGCGCGGCAATCGCGGCCTGGTGCAACCGGCTGTGAAATGCCGGGGACCGGAATATCTGCGGATCATTTATGGTCCTGAGTATGACGCACCAGAAAATATAAGCAGACTACGATCCAGAGGCGTCGGCACTAAACGAGCACTCGCCATACGTGAGTTCGCTCTCGGAATTGAGGCCCTGGAGCGGTTTGTGCGTCATGAACCGCTTCGGCGGGTTCATGAATGCGTGTTCGGCGTGCTTGCCATGGAGAGCGAGCCAGTCGATGCGCGGTTGTAGACATCCACCAATGCGGAGTCGCTTCGATTGGGGCGGGGCATGGCATTCCGATTACGCCGAACCATTGCCGCGATAAAGATCCGTTTATTCTCAGCAGCCTGGTGCGGGAGGCACCGCAGCCGTTTTTTGTCATGGCCAGCGTGTCGATCGGGATGGCGTGATCACCACCGACGCCGAGGTCGAGCCGTGGCACGCCAACGCTGTCGCGCGGGCGATTGCCCCGCGCGCGGAAGAGCTTTTTGGAGGGCATCACCGATCATCTGATTACGATTCATATTCGGGGTCCGGAGGGAAAGATTAGTCACAGGCACACCGGGGGTAAGGCGACGGAATTCGCGGTGATGGAAATTACATTTGATGCTGGCAGAAAATGGCTCTCTCCTTTAAAATTTGTCGCATTTTTTAATCATTAAGACGCATATTGCCCTGGACTTTAGGCCAGAATTACCAGGAAATTTTCTGTATTTCGCCAAAATAGAGATCATCGGCTCTGAACGGCCGGCATTGTCGCATCTTATTTTGGCGCATGAAATTTGTATTATTGGACGTCTTAAGTTAGTCTCCCTTGGTCTGTATTGGGTGATGTCTTGAAGGCCGATGAACCATTGGTAATCCAAAAAGGGGGAAAATTGATTCGTATTAAAATTCGCTCGCGATTAACAAAATCGTTTTTTGTCGGTTTGTCGGTCTTCGTCTTCAACGTTCCTTTTGCCTCGGCCACGATTCGCTACAACGTGATCGACCTGGGCACATTGGGTGGCTACATCAGTGAGGCGAACAGCATCAACGCCTCGGGGCAGATAGCAGGAAAGAGCACTGTAAATAGTGCGAACCATGCATTTCTCTACACCGCGGGGGCGATGACCGATCTGGGAACTTTTGGGGGATCAACAAGCTCCGCGAATGCCATTAATTCGTCGGGGCAGGTAGTTGGTTTCGCCAATCTCGCCGGTGACGCCACATCGCATGCATTTGTGTATAGCGGTGCGGGCCTGACTGATCTGGGAACTTTAGGGGGAACATATAGTGCGGCATTTGGGATTAATTCCACCGGACAAGTCGCGGGTGATTCCTATACCATTAGCGGCTACAGCCATGCGTTTTTGTACAGCGGTGGAAGCATGATTGATCTGGGAACTTTTGGAGGATTTAATAGTTTCGCTAGAGGGATCAATACTTCAGGACAGGTGGTGGGCTTTGCTGACGTAACCCCAATCTCCTCTCATGCGTATTTGTACAGCGGTGGCATCAAGAATGATCTGGGTACGTTTGGGGGCCGGTATAGTGGCGCGTTCGGAATCAATGATTCTGGGCAGGTGGTGGGCTATGCTGACACCAGCAGCGGGAATTCTCACGCGTTCTTGTATGGCGGCGGAAGCATGCTTGACCTGGGGACATTGAAGGGGACGGATAGTTTGGCCTTTGCGATCAATGCTTCAGGGCAGGTCGTCGGCGCCGTCACGAGTGGCGGCACGTCAATCGATGCGTTCTTGTACAGTGGCGGCATCATGACCGACCTTAATACCTTGATCTCTCACGCCCAAGGCTGGGATCTTCTCGAAGCGGCCAGCATTAACGACAGCGGTGTGATTGTCGGATTCGGACTCATTGGAGGATATACCCATGCATTTGAGCTGACGGCTGTTCCCGAGCCGGCCAGCGCGTCAATTTTGATGGTTGCTGGCGCGGGGGTTCTGCTTCGACGGCGGGGATCATTTGAAAATGTTTGAATCGCTTGCCGATTAATTTGGTTTTCATTGGTCCACAAATATCGCTCGCTTTTGATCGTTGAAATGCCCTCGTCTTGGGAGAAGAAAAATGCCGCGTTTCAAATCACCGCGGGCGTGATAATTCTTTCGTTTTGCTGGAAACCCTTACTTCGGTCGTTCACTCTCAAATAGCGACATCTGCCCATGCAAATCCGGTCTGCGGAAATGAGCGGTGGAGAGGGGGCGGACCTCTCTGTTCAGGCCATATTTTCTGGTGAAGACGTCGAAGGTTTGGGCGAGTTGTTCGACGATGGGGCCTTTGCCGCGGCGGCGGTTTGGGTAGGAGGCCTGGTAGAGCTTTCCGCCTCGGGATTGGCGGATCAGCGATTCTACTTTCTTGGCGCGGTCGGGGTGGACGGATCTTTGAAGCCAATCCAGGAATAATTCTTTCAGCTGATAGGGCAATCGCAGGAGAACCCACGCGGCTCGGAGGGCGCCGGCCTGGGCTACTGCTTCGAGAATGCGCGGGAGCTCGGTGTCGGTCAGGCCGGGGATAATGGGGGCGATGTTCACGGTAACTGGGATGCCGGCGGCGGTGAGCTGGCGGATGGCTTTCAATCGCCCCGCTGGGGAGGACGCGCGCGGCTCGAGCTTTTGGGCGAGGTCGGCATCCAGCGTGACCAGCGTGATGGTGACGCGGCCGGCGTTCATCCCGGCCAGGCGCGACCAGAGATCGATATCGCGCAGGACCAGGGCGCTTTTGGTCATCGTAGAGACGGGCTGGCCGCATTCGGCCAGGACTTCCAGGCATTGGCGGGCGATGCGCATTTTGTGTTCGATGGGCTGGTAGATGTCGGTGATGGCGGACATCACAATCGGCTGGGGCTTCCAGCTCGGGGAGGCGAGTTCCTGCCTTAGAAGTTTGGGGGCGTTGGGCTTGGCCATGAGTTTTGTTTCGAAATCGAGTCCGCAATTGAAGCCCAGATATTCGTGATAGGGGCGGGCGAAGCAGTAGATGCAGCCGTGCTCGCAGCCGCGGTATGGGTTGATCGTCCAGTCGAACGGGACGTCGGAGGTAGCGGAAACCTGGTTGATGATGCTCTGCGTGCGATCGATGAACACCTGGCGCTCGACGCGTGTGACTGACCCATCTTCGTTCTGGCGCTCGACCCACTGGCGATCCATCTCTTCACCCAGGACATGCAGCCTGACCGTTTCGAAGCGGTTGCCCGGATTGATTCCTGCTCCGCGGCGATGGGGCTGGGCGTGGGGGAGCTTGTCGCGGTATGAAAAGTCATTTTCTTCCATGTCCCGCATACCGAACATTATCCAAACTATTTATGGGTGTCGTCAAGGGATTTTTTCGGGTATATCGCAATTCGTCAGATAACGGTGACAAGGCAGAGCGGGTTTCAGGCCTTCTCGATCGTGTCTGGCAGCAGGACGACCGAATTCCCGGTCACTGCATAAATTTTGCGCTGGGGTTCAGGCCGCACTTTGTACCCGCCGATGAATGAGCCGAAAGCTGGGAGGATGAGCTGCGCGGGGTCGGCGACGAAGCAGGGAATTGCCGCGAATGAACGGTCGAAATCGCGCACCGCCACTGTGGGATGAACATGGCCGCACAGCAGCGGCTTTTCGCTGGGCTGGGGCATGTGCGCCAGCGCGATGGCGCCGGTGTCGAGGCGTTCAGACACCTGGCTGATGTGCCAATCGGGTGGCGGTGGCCCGGCGTGGCGATCATGGTTGCCGCGGATGAGAAGGATTTCGAGCCTGGGGCGGAGGGCGCGCCAAGCTGAGAAGGCGGCGGCAAGTTCGGGTTGGTGGGAGGCGCGGTTGTGGACAAGATCACCCAGGATGATCAATCGCGCCGCCCCGGTGAGCGATAGCAGCGCTTCGATTCGAGCCAGATCTTTCGCTGAGTTTCCCGCGGGAACCGGAAGACCGGCAGCTCTGAAGGAGGCATCCTTGCCGAGGTGAACATCGGCCAGCACCAGCGTTTGCCGGGTGGGCCAGTGCAGGGCGCGGTCCGCCAGTAGGACCAGACGCTGGGTTCCGAAGATGATTTCGGTGGATGCGGGCATTTAGGCGTGCGCCTTTTGTTTTAAATCAGGTTCATAGTCGGCAGCGCGTTCGAGCTGTTGCGCCAGCCTTTCGATTCGCTGCGTGGCGGATTCAAGCCGAAGCTGCTGGGAGGCGATGCGCTCAGCCCAAAGCGGGAACGCCAGGGGGCTTAATCGGCGGGGCTGCATAAGGACGAACTTTTTTTCGGACATGTGGATCAACGCGGACTTCAGCCTTGCGAATTCCATGTGTCGCTCCAGGACCTCGGTGCGGGCCTGGATGAGCAGGAGGTTCTCCGGATCAAATTCAGCGAAGACATCATAGAAAAGGCCGCTGGAAGCTTGAAGCTGGCGGGTAGATTTAAACCCGCCGGGCCGGGCGGGGACAAGCAGGCCGGCAATGCGGGCGATTTCCCGGAAGTGCCGGCGGGCAAGTTCGCCGGAGTTCAGAGCGTCCAGTGTGTCTTGAAGCAGCGATTGCGGCGACAGCAGCGAGCGGTAATCTTCTTCGCTGAGATTCATGGGCGCTGGGGAAAGGAGCTCGATGCCGTAATCGTTAAAGGAGGCCGTGATTGGCTTGTGGCCCCGCATGCCGAGCCGAAAGGCCAGCAGCGCGGCGAGGCCTTCGTGAACGAGGCGGCCCAGGAATGGGTAAATATAATGGTGATCGCCTTCGCGCGTCGTTGTTGTTTCGATCAGCATTTCACCGAGTTGGGGGATGGCGGACCAGAGCGCCTGTAACTCGAGGAGGGGCTTTACCTTTTGCATTTCAGCATCGGCATAGATTCCATGGGCTGCCTGGTCGAGGCGATGGCAGACTTCGATGGCCAGACTTTCTGAAAGCGGCAGCCGGCCACCCATCCAGCGGGGAATCGCCCCTTTCCTGGACCTGGACAATCGCACGTGAGCGACCATGTCATGCACGCGGCGAAATTCCAGCGTGCGACCGGAGAACACAAACGTATCGCCGGGTTTCAGTCGGGCGACGAACGATTCCTCCACCGAACCGAGGCGGCGTCCCTTCATGAACTGGATGGCCACCGCGCCATCACTGGCGATGGTGCCGATGTTGGTGCGATGCGCCCTGGCCAGAGCATCGGATGCGACGGCCCATTTCCCAGGTTCAACTTCGTGGATGCGGCCGAACCGGGGATAGGCCTTTAGCGACGCGCCGCCGCGATGGGCGAAATCGAGCACCCATTGCCATTGCTGATCGGTTAATTCGGCATAGGCGGAGGTGGTTCGCACTTCGTTCAGCAGTTCGGTTGCATCAAACCCATCTCCCGCGGCAAGTGTAATTATGTGTTGAGCGAGAACATCCAATGCGAGCCGGATCGGATCGCGCGATTCAAGGTTGCGCGCCTGGATCGCATGACGCGCGGCGGAAAATTCGATCAATTCAAATGCCTGGGTGGGCAGACAGACCAAACGGCTGGCGGCTCCGGGCTGATGGCCCGACCGGCCGGCACGCTGCATGGCGCGGGCGACCGATTTGGGCGAACCAATCTGTATCACCTGATCAACGGGCCAGAAGTCCACGCCCAGATCGAGACTTGACGTGCAGACGGCGGCCTTGAGCTTGTCTTGGCGCAGCAGGTCTTCGACGGCATGGCGAAGTTTTCGATCGATCGAGCCGTGGTGCAGGCCGATCAGACCAATCCAATCCGGGCGTGCCTGCAACAGGGCACGAAACCACAACTCCGATTGCGACCGCGTGTTGGTGAATACCAGCGTGGTACGGGCGCTTTCAATTTTCCGGATGACATCATCCACCATGCGGGTGCCCAGATGGCCGGCCCAGGGGAAGCGATCGATCTGATTGGGGAGGATGCTTTCAATCTCAATCGACTTGTCATCCGGCGCGGTAATGATCCGGGCCTCCTGCGCGCTCGTGGGCCCTACCAGCGTTGCAAGGGCCTGGCGCGGGTTGGCCAGCGTAGCGGACAAACCCCAGATGCGAAGTGACGGGCTGAGTTTGCGAAGGCGCGCCAGGCCGAGTTCGGTCTGCACGCCCCGCTTGCTGGCGATCAGTTCGTGCCATTCATCAACGACAACGCATTTCAAATTTGCGAAACGCTCGATGGTTCCGGGGTAACTCAGCAGAAGCGACAGACTTTCCGGCGTGGTGATGAGCACCGTTGGCAGGCGATCGCGCTGCTTTTTGCGGACAGCGGCTGTCGTGTCGGCGGTGCGAAGCTCGATGGTACAGGGAAGCTGCAACGCATCAATCACCGGCTGTAGAGATTCGGCGGTGTCGGCCGCGAGAGCGCGCAATGGCGTAATCCAAAGCAGCGCGAGGGGAGCGGATTCGTTTCGCTTTTGCTTTTTTATGGGATCGTTCTTCCTGACCGGATGTGTGTCGAGCCACTCGATCATCGGCCCCAGCGCGGCGGCGAGTGTTTTGCCGGTGCCGGTGGGCGCTTGTAGCAGGCCCGACTTTCCCGCGCCATAATGACGCCAGGTTTCCGTTTGGAAATCGAAGGGACTTCGGCCCTTTGACTGGAAATATTCTAAAGCGCGTTCCGAGCCGGTCATCATCGTGTCTCGTAATCGTTGAGCATTTTTCGGACGGATTCGACAGTATCAGCCTGCGCGGGCGCCTTGTCGGCGCGTTGCCTTAGAATGCGGGGAAACCGCAGGGCAATGCCGGACTTGTGACGATCAGACGCTTGAATGGCTTCGAAGCCGATTTCATAGACCCGTTCGGGAGGAACTGAATAAACCGGTCCGAATCGCTCTCTCGACACCTTGCGCACATAGCGATCGACTTCGATCAGTTCATCGTCGGTGAGGCCGGAATAGGCTTTGCAAATGGTCACCAGTTTTCCGGATGGGTCGGGCACGGCGAAGGTGTAATCCGTCAGCAGCCCCGCGCGGCGTCCGCGACCGGGTTGAGCGGCCACGAGGATGGCATCGATCGTGAATGGTTGAACCTTGAACTTCCACCAGGGACCCACGGGCCGGCCGGCCAGATAGGGCGAATCCCAGCGCTTGAGCATCAAACCTTCGACACGCTTGCTGCGCGATTGGTCGATGAGCGGGGGCAGTTCATTCCAGTCGACAACCGCGACCGCGCCAGATACCCGCAGCATGGAGGTTTGCGCCAGCGGCAGGCTGGTCAGCAACTGGCGACGGGCCAGCAAGGGCTGGGAACGAACGTCGGTTCCCTCAGACTCCAGCAGATCAAAGATCATGAAAACAAGCGGCATGTCGGGCCAGAACGTGAGTTCGACATTTTTGCGGTTCAACCGTTTCTGCAACGCGCTGAAGGGAAGCGGGCAAAGGGATTGTTCATTCCATGCGAGGATTTCCCCGTCCAATACGGTGCCCGGCGGGAGAAGCGCGGCGTTCTGAATAAGGTCGGGAAAGGCGCCGGCAATCATTTCTTCACCGCGGGACCAGAGGGAAGCGCGGCCATCGCGACGAATGAGCTGGGCGCGGATGCCGTCCCATTTCCATTCCAGAAGCCAGTGGGAAGGGTCACCCAGATCGGTCGTGGGCCGATCGAGAGCGTTGGCGAGCATGAATGGATACGGGAGAAGCGGATCGATCGTGTCGGCCGAGGAATCGGAACTCATGATTTTGGCGAACGTTTCGGCGCTGGGCTGGAAGTTACCGGTCAGGCGATGCGTCATTACCGCTCGTTCGACGCCAGCTAATTCCGCAAGGGCGCGAATGACCAGGAGGCGAGAAACGCCAACACGGAACTCTCCGCCGAGAAACTTATGAAGCACATAGCGTTCGCGGCTATGAAGGCGATCCCAAAGCCCGAGAATGATATGCTTTTGCCCTGTAACCGGCGTGCTGGCCAGCGGTATGAGATGGTCTTCAATCACCTCATGCAATGCCGGGGCATCGGGCACGCGGGACGGCGGCAACAGAAGGGAAAGGGTCTCGGAAAAATCGCCGGCTACATGATTGCATTCTTCAATCAACCAGGGTGCGAAGCCGGTGACTTCGGCGGCCCACTGGCGGATGAGACGGGACGATGCGGTTCGCCCGAACTTCCGACCCAGCAGCAGGAATGCCGCCCATGCCGCGTCGTGAGGCGGCGCGGTTTGGAAATAGGACTTGAGCGCGTCCACCTTTTCCGAAGTGCGGGTGGTTGCGTCGAGTTGAGCATAAAGCTCGGCGAAGTGAATCATCCGGCGACCTCCCCGCCGGCTGTTTCCACGTTGTCGGCTTCGTCTTCACCTTCGAATCTTGTGGCAAATTCCTCGGCGCTTTTGCCGCTTTCGCGGAGGTATCGAACCAATGGTCCGGTGTAACCGTGCGTGGCGATGATGTGCTGAGCGCCGGTGGCGGAAATGGTGGATTGCAAGCTCGGCCAATCGACATGATCGGACAGGACGAATCCTCGATCGACCGCCTGGCGGCGGCGGTGGCCGCGCACCTGCATCCAACCTGACGCGATCGCGATGGACTCGGGATGAAACTTGCGAATCCATGGGCCCCCTTCGGCGCCTGGGGGCGCGATGATGATTGCGCGGCGCTTGTGTTCCTTCGCGTTTTCGACGCTGGCGTGGAGGGCCGGGGGGAGCGCGACGCCTGCCTGGCGGTAAGTTTCGGTCATGGCGTGAACAGCGCCGTGCAGAAGAATTGGCCCGAGTTGCGGGTCGAGCATGGCGAGCGCCCGCTGGGCTTTGCCCAGGGAGTAGGCCAGCAGGATTGAGGTTCGGCCGTGGTCGATGTTCTGTTTCCACCAGGCATTGATGTCGGCGGCAATTTCCACGGCTGGCTTCCAACGGAAAATGGGTAAGCCGAAGGTGCATTCGGTGATAAAGGTATTGCAGCGGACCAGCTCAAAAGGCCGGCAGGTTGGGTCGGCTTCGGTTTTGTAATCGCCGGTGAATACCCATACTTCACCCTGGTGTTCGACCCGCACCTGGGCGGAACCGAGCAAGTGACCGGCGGGATGCAGGGAAAGGGTTACACCATTTATCTGGATCGCTTTGCCGTACTCGATGACATCGACGGTAATTTCGGAACCGAGCCGACATTTGAGCACGGCGGCGCCGTCGGTGGGGACGAGGTATCGTTCGGACCCGCGCCGGGCGTGATCGGAATGGGCGTGCGTTACTACATTGCGCGGCACGGGTTTCCACGCATCAATGTGGAAGTTGCCAGGCGGGCAATAAAGCCCCTGATCGGTGCTGATGATGAGGGGGGAATGGGGCATACCGAAGTCTTGTGCTTATGAGCCAAAGGCGTCCGCCGACGCGACATTGTATGCCTGGATGATGGCCATGCGGATATCTGATTTTTCGTGAAAAATTGGGAGATAATGCGGCGGGATGCGACATTCGGACCGGTGGCATACAATGGCGGGGCATTGATTTACAACCCATCGGCGGAGTGTGAACATGTTGCTGCGCAGCTTGATTGTTGGTCGCGTTTTGATCGTGTCTTGCCTGATTCATCTTATCGCGACGCCCCCGCGCATGTTTGCTGATGTAGTGCAAACGCAGGCGCGCGAGTTTGATCTGAATGAGGTGCGGCTGGCGGATGGGCCATTTAAGATCGCGCAGGAGGCGGATGGGAAGTACATGCTGTCGCTGGGGGCAGCACCTGCGGACCAGCATCCAATCGAAAGCACGTTCTCGACGGTGCGCTTGCGAACCAGCAAAACCAAGGGAGCCGGCAGCCGAGTGGCTTGCCTGGCCATGGCATTCAAACTGGTAGAGTCAGCTCAGAACCATTGGCGAAAACTCAACGGCAGCACGTTGCTGCCGCAGGTCATTGCAGGAGTGATCTTCAAAGATGGAACGAAACTCGCCGCTTGAACTCCAAATCATGGCAATTCGTGTAAAATATGGAAAGCGTAGGGGCTGAATTCGCAAGGGAATGGCGTTTATGCTTTGGTCTACGGAACCGAAGGTTGCAGGTTCGACGCCTGCAAGGTGCATTAAGTGCAATAACGACTTAAGAAAATCGCGCTAAATTCTTTACAAGAAAATATCCTCCGTTCGGCTTGAGTCTCTCTCAAAATGAAATGCGGGTCGGCGTTTGGGCGACGCTGAATTTTGAATAGTGGGCGATAAGCGACTTGGTCGAGCATTTCCCATCCATTGCTGAAAAACGGAAAGCTATGAAGGCCGCGTATGGAATCCGGTCTTCCGTCAGCCCAAACACGAGTTTGGCATTCTTTCGACGTCCGATAACTGCCGCAATGTCGCTAACTCTCGTGCCACCCCTCGCATCCTTCGTGGCAATCGATATCCTTCCCCGCTGGGAAGTTGGTTTCCCGCTTGTGATGTCTGACGCGACGATCATTCTGGCCGGTGGAGGCACCGGAGGCCATCTGTATCCCGGCATTGCCGTTGCCCAGGCCCTGGGCGCTGCGGTGCCCGGGGCAGCTCCCCTGTTTCTCTGCACCGCCCGTGAAATTGATCGTGTCATCCTTGAGCCTACCGGATTCAAATACATTGCCCAGCCCATCGTCCCGCCCCAGCGTTCGGTGGGCGGGCTCCTCAAATTCTGGCGAAGCTGGCGCGATACCAAGGACCAGGTTCGTCGGATTCTGCGCGAGCAAAAGCCCGCTGCCGTTGTCGGGTTGGGCGGTTACGCCGCCGGCGTTGCGGTTAAGCTGGCGGCCCTGCGCGGTATCCCAACCGCAATCCTTAATCCCGATGTGATTCCCGGCAAAGCCAATCAATATCTGATGCGCTATGCCAACGTCGTCTGCTGCCAGTTCGCGGGCGCGGCCGATCACATTGCCCCGGAATATCGCAGCAAACTGAAAATCACCGGCTGCCCCATCCGCCAGGAATTTTCCTCGCTGCCGCCAAAAGCCGAAGCCGCCGCGAGATTGGAAATTGATCCGCTGCTGAATACGTTGGTCGTCACTGGCGCTTCGCAGGGGGCGATCACGGTGAACGAAGCCACCACCACGCTGGCAGGGTCGATCACGCTGAATGGCTGGCAGATTCTGCATCTCTCCGGCCGAGATCATGCAGAAACCGTGCGGCGGGAATATCGCGAGCAGAACATCACTGCCCGCGTCATCGATTTCACGCCCGCGATGGCGGATGTCTGGTCCGTCGCGGATTTAGCCATCAGCCGCTCGGGCGCCAGCAGCTGCGCCGAGCTGACCGCGTGCGGCGTCCCCTCCATCCTCATGCCCTACCCGTTCCACCGCGATCTCCATCAGCGCGCCA
The DNA here is from genome assembly GCA_030775485.1 of Planctomycetota bacterium. Taxonomy (GTDB): domain Bacteria; phylum Planctomycetota; class Phycisphaerae; order Tepidisphaerales; family Tepidisphaeraceae; genus JALYJB01. Next base: position 44,994 of record JALYJB010000015.1, read on the forward strand.
ACGCCAGTGTGCTGGCCGACGCTGGCGCAGCAGTATTGGTGGACGACGAAAAAGACCGCAAGAAAAACGCCGAGAAACTCCGCCCCATCGTAGAGTCCCTCCTTTACGACGCCCCCCGCCGCAAAACCATGGCTCAGGCAGCCAAAGGACTTGGCCATCCGAATGCCGCGTGCGCCGTCGCCAATGCGGTTGCGGAATTGATCAAAAAGTAGGCCCGGAAATTGATCTTTTCTAAATTTACTTGATTATCTTCCTCGGCGATCTCTGCGTGCTCTGTGGTTCAATCTGTTCTTGCAATACTAACCAGAGTTTCCATCGCCCCAAGGACCACTGCTAAATCCGTGCTATGAAACAGAAGTCGGTTGACCCGCCGCCTTCCCCTTGGGCCGATCTTCATCTTCCGATTCGACTTCATTCTGCTCCGTCTGCGTTGGCGCGTGATATCCGCCGCGGAGGACGAAATAGCCGCCGGAGAGGTTCCAGAAGATTTGCGTCAGACGGATCGACATCGTCAGCGCGAAAGCCTGCCCCACCGTCACCCCCTGCGGCTCAAGCAGGTTGATCGCAAAATACTCCATCACCCCCGCCCCCTGCGGGCTGATCGGAATCGAGCCGGCCAGCACAATCACCGGCACCGCCATCCAGTAATAAAACGGGTTGATCCGCAGGCCGAACGCAAACCCGCACAGCATGGCTGACAGAATCACCACCATGTGCACCGGGAAGCTGATGAGCAGCGCGCCCAATGCGAGCAATGGCCGACGGCCATAAATCTCCATGGCTTCAATTGCCTTTTGCAATTGCTTCTGCATGGGCAGCTTGCTCATGAAGAAATCCAGTCCTGAAATTCTTCGCAGCGTCGGCTGATAGAACAGGGCGAGGCCGCCGATCACACAGACCATGAGCGCCCCCGCGCCCACCGCCACTTGCCGGCACTTTTGAATTTGCCATTGAAAGGCCGCCATCGTCCCGCCCAGGATGATCAGGGCGATCAGCCCAATCACACGATCCACCAGCACGCTCATCACCGCCCGCGTGCGATGGTGCGTTTGCTTGGCTACATAATATGCCTTCAGCAAATCGCCCCCGGTCGAGCCGGGCATGAATGTGTTGTAAAACAGCCCCACCATGTTCAGCACGAAAATGCGCGCCAGCGATAAGTGGATATCCAGCGCCTTGAGCAATTCGTGCCAGCGGTAGCTGGTGATGAGAATGGTGATGGGAAAGACAAGCAGCGCCGCCAGGAGGAAACGCGGGTCAGCTTCGTGCAGCATGCGGATCACGCCGATCTGCACCCGCGGATGCGGAACGGCTATGTGGTAATCGGGAACGTGCTCCGCCGGTTCCCAGTGGGCGGTCGGGCCGGTCGGCGCATCGGCCAGCAAAATTCGGTTGGCGTGCTCCATGTCGGGCTGTAGGTCAACCCCAACAACATACTGCTGGCGGCCCTCAAAATTCACGGTCAGCTTGGCCCGGTCCGGCTCGTTCACCACCTGATCATGCGGCACCGTTACAAATGCCCCGCTGCGGTCGATCACGTTGTATTGCAGCTGGTTTTCCCCAGCGCCCTTCTCAGCCAACGCCAGGGACCGCGGCACGGTCTGCCCAGGCAAAATTGCCAGTACCCGATCATGCCAGGACATCCGGCTGATCACATAATAAATACCCAGCACCGCGATCCCCCACCGGATCACGAACTTGGCGATTTTAAGACCCTGTTGTTTTTGCATGAGCGGCGACGATTCTTATTATCGGCAGGAGATTGGCAATGGGCGAAGTATGCTTCAATAAACGCAAATTCACCCTTTTTCCGGACAACGTCCGAATTTGCCAACCCAGGGGCTTGTCCTATAGAGTGCGATTGAAGCGAGGCACTGCATGTTTGGGCGAAGCATATTGGTTCTGGCGGCTGTTTTGTATCTCTCGGTCATCGGCTGCGTCGTATTGGGGGGCTCGTCAAGCCAGTCAGAAGCTGCCAAGACCACCGAACCGGTCAATAACCTGGTGAGCGTGGCTGGCCTTCATCCATTCTGCGGCATCGCCATGCAGCTTCAGCGGGTGGACTGGGTTGAGGAATACAAAAAAACCATTGACCGCATTGCCGCCGAGGGGGCGGACACGGTGTCGCTGGTCGTCGACGCCCGTCAGGAAAACGGTCTAAGCACCCGCATGTATGTCGACATGCGGCTGACGATGACGGTCCCTCAGCTCACGGAAATCATTAATCACGCCAAAGAAAAGAAGCTGCGGGTCATCCTGATGCCCATCGTGTTGCTCGACAGCCCGATTCACGACGAATGGCGCGGCACCCTTGAGCCGCGCGATTGGGCCGAGTGGTTCACCGCCTATCGCGAGATGATCAGCCACTACGCCCGCATCGCCCAGGCCACCAACGTGGATGTGCTGGTGGTGGGCTCGGAACTGGTTAGTTCCGAAGAGCATTACGATGAATGGATCGAAACCATTCGCGGCGTTCGTGATATCTACAAGGGCCAGCTCACCTACTCTTCAAACTGGGATCGCTATCAGAAGGTGAAGTTCTGGAAATACCTCGATTTCATCGGCATGAACAGCTACTGGACGCTGGGCAAGGATTCCAATGCCACCGTCGATCAGATCAAGGAATCATGGAAAAAAATCCAGGACAAAATGCTCCCCTTCCTGGAGGAACAGCACAAGCCGGTCATTCTGCTCGAAGCCGGCTGGTGCAGTCTTGCCAACGCTGCCAAAGACCCATGGGATTACACCCAGGTTGAGTTGAATGCCGATACGGACCTACAGCGCCGGCTCTACGAGGGATTTTTCCAAAGCTGGTGGGGCAAGCCGCAATTAGCGGGTTTCATGATCTGGGAAATGTGCCCCAACGGCGATCCAACCGGCAAAGCCTATAGTCCCGAAGGCAAACCCGCCGAAATGGTCATGCGCGATTGGCTCGCCAAACCCCGCTGGGATATTATGGGCAATGCTTCAGACGCGGCTAAATAGAAAGCGAAGAGGGTTGAACCGCCAAGACGCAAAGACGCCAAGGTTGGAAAAGAGTTTTGGGCCAGACTGTCAAAAACCTGGCTCGAATTGATAGTTAAATTTTCTGCCTCTTAAAAATAAAGAAGCCTTTCCCTAATTGATTTGTATTTTCTTCCTTGGCGACTTGGCGTCACGGCGGTTCAAACCTCTTAATTCTCCGGACCAAATAAGGAATTCGAAAATGGAAGCCATTGAAACCCGCTATCGCACTCACTCCTGTGGCCAGCTTCGCAAAGGCGATGTCGGCAAGACCATTCAACTCGCAGGCTGGGTTCATTCCTACCGCGACCACGGCGGGCTGGTGTTTATCGACCTGCGTGATCGCGATGGCCTCACCCAGCTGGTCTTCGACCCCGACGCCTGCGGCAAGGAATTTCACGATGAATCCCGCAAGCTGCGCGGGGAGTGGGTGATTCGCGCCAAGGGGCGGGTCACCGCCCGCAGCGCTGAAGCGGTCAACCCGAAGCTGCCGACGGGAGAAATTGAAGTGCGCGTGCAGGAGCTGGAAATCCTCAGCACTTCGCCCACGCCCCCGTTTACGCCTGATGCGCATGAGAACGTTTCGGAAGACAAGCGCCTGGCCTATCGCTATATCGATTTGCGCCGCCCGGAAATGCAGCAGACGCTTCGCACGCGCTACCAGGTGACCAAGCTGATGCGCGACTATCTGGGTGACCTGGGATTCTGGGAAATCGAAACGCCCTTCCTCACCAAATCAACGCCTGAAGGCGCGCGGGATTTCATCGTCCCCGCGCGGCTTGTGCCCGGAAGTTTTTATGCGTTGCCGCAATCGCCCCAGCTCTTCAAGCAGCTGCTGATGGTGGGCGGCTGCGACAAATACATGCAGATTGTCCGCTGCTTCCGCGATGAAGACCCCCGCGCGGATAGGCAGGCGGAATTCACCCAGCTTGACGTGGAAATGTCGTTCATCGATACGGAAGACATCATCCGCATCATGGAAGAACTGATCCGCCAGATCTGGAAACAAATCATCGGCAAGGATGTGCCCAACCCGATTGTGCATATGGAATATGACGTCGCGATGAACGATTACGGCTCGGACCGACCCGACCTGCGCTTCGGCATGAAGCTGAAGGACATTACCGATCTCGGCCAGCAAACGGAATTCGGCGTCTTCAAAAGTGCGGCGATGGTGAAGGCCATTGCGGTTCCCGGCGGCGGAAAACTGAGCCGCAAGGAGACCGATGCGCTGGCGGAATGGGCCAAGGGTTTTGGCGCTAAAGGGCTGGCGGTGACGAAAGTCGTGAACGGCGCGCTCGACACCGGCGTCGCTAAATTTCTCACCACCATCGCTCCGCGGATCATCGAGCGCCTCGGTGCTAAAGACGGCGACTTAATCTGCTTCGCCGCGGATAAACCCAAGACCGTCCACAAGGTTTTGGGCGAATTACGCCTGAAGATGGCTCGCGATTTAAAGCTCACACCCTCCACGGAATTTGCATGGGTCTGGATCGTCAACTTTCCGTTGTTTGAATACGACGAGGAAGAAAAGCGTTTCACCAGCACGCACCACCCCTTCACCGCCCCGCTGGACTCGGACCTGGCCAAGCTGGATTCGCGCGACCGGGCCACGGTTGAATCGATCAAGAGTAAAGCCTACGACATCGTCGTCAACGGCAGCGAAATCGGCGGCGGCTCGATCCGTATTCACCGCATGGATGTCCAGCAAAAGCTCTTCTCGCTTTTAGGCATCGACGATGCCTCGCAAAAAGCAAAATTCGGCTTCCTGCTGGACGCGTTGCACTTCGGCGCCCCCCCACACGGCGGCATCGCACTGGGCCTCGATCGCCTGGTCATGATCCTCCGCGGCATCAGCAACATCCGCGACGTCATCGCCTTCCCCAAAACCCAAAGCGGTGCTGATCTGATGTGCGGTTCACCGAGCCCGGTGGATGATAAACAGCTTCGCGAGGTGCATATTAAGGTGAGCTTGCCGCCGGCGAAGCCGGAGGCGGGGAAGTGAATTCCCTGCGAAGCCTTCGAGCGCAATGGCGCCGCTCGAATCGATGGCTGGTTTTTTTCCCGCCCCTGGTACTCCGGGGAAGGGCCAAGGGTGGGTTGCTTTGATCCTCCCCCTGCGTACATGGGGAGGAGGTAAGCGAAAGTAAGAGAGGGAGCTTAATCCTACTTCGCGGCAACCGCTGCCGGTCCGTCGAAAATCCCAATATCCGCCAGCGTCGCCAGCGGCTGATACGGAATCCCTCTTGCTGCAATCGCCTCCGCTGCCCCGGCATTGCGATCCAGCACCGTAATCGCCAGCAGCACCTTGCAACCCGCGGCCTCGGCCACATCGATCGCCTTGATCAGTGATCCCCCAGTCGTCACCACATCATCCACCAGCACCACCCGGGCCTTTTCCGGCAGCGGGCCTTCGATCGGCTTCTTCGTCCCGTGCTGCTTGGCTTCCTTGCGAACCACAAACACCGGCAGTGGTCGGCCGGCTTCGTAGCTTTGCGTGGCGACCGCCCCGACGATCGGCGTCGCGCCCATGTCCATGCCGCCGACAGCATCGACCGGCAGATCCTTAATCTCGTTTAATATCGCCCTGGCGATCAGCGTCGCCCCCAGCGGGTCCATGCAGGTCATTTTACCGTCGATGTAATAGGTGGAGGTCGCGCCGCTGGTCAGTACGAAATGCCCGCGCCGCAGGGATTTTTGTTCGAGCAGTTTTGCCAGTTCCGGGTAACGAGCAGCCATCGGGTGCCTTTCAAAAAATCCGTTGAATCGTAAGTTAATTCGATCGAATTTCGCTCGAACGAACCTAATCGATGTGGCGCTCGATTCCAAGGACGCGCCCTTTCCCCGCTGCCGCCGATGCGTATGATGCGGCTCACTTAACCGCACTGGAAACACGATCATGATTCGCACAAAAATCGTGGCAACAATGGGTCCTGCCTGCGGCGATATTGAAACGCTGCTGGGCCTGTTCCAGGCTGGGGTGGATGTCTGCCGTCTTAATTTCTCGCACGGAGACCTGAATTCCCATCTTCTGATGCTGCGCAACATTCGCGAAGCCGCCGCCCGGTGGGATCAGCCTATTGCGGTTCTGGGCGATCTTTGCGGCCCCAAGATTCGCTTGGGCAAGATCGCCGAGACCGATGGCACCGGCGGGATGCCAATTGCCGTGGGGGATGAGCTCACCATTCAGCGCGCCGCAACCGTTGGCGCGGGAGGGCGTGTCTCCAGCATTTACGCGCATATGGTGGATGACGTGCAGATCGGTCATCGCGTTTTAATTGAAGACGGCATTTTGCGATTCATCTGCGTCGATAAGAATTTCAACGAACTGAAATGCAATTGCACCATGGGTGGCGTGCTGAAAAGCTCCAAGGGAATTAATCTTCCAGATTCGGCCGTGAACGTGCCCAGCATTACCGAGAGAGATTGGGAGTGCGTGGATTGGGCGATTGAAAACGATCTGGATTACCTAGCCCTTTCGTTCGTTCGATCCGCTGATGATCTGATTCTGCTGCGCGAGCACCTGCGAAACAAGGTGACGGATATTCATCTCATCGCCAAGATCGAAAAAAGCGAAGCCCTTCAGCAGATTGACGCAATCATCGATGCCTGCGACGGCCTGATGATCGCCCGAGGCGATCTGGGCGTCGAAATGGATGTGGCCCAGGTGCCCATCATTCAGAAGGATCTCATCCGCCGGTGCCAGACCACCGGAAAGCCGGTGATCGTCGCGACGCAAATGTTGCAAAGCATGATCGAGCAGGCCAGCCCCACCCGCGCGGAGGTGAGCGATGTGGCCAACGCCATCTTCGACGGCACCGATGCGGTCATGCTGAGCGGCGAGACGTCGGTCGGCAAATTCCCCCTGGGCGCAGTGCACACCATGTCGCACGTCGCTGAAGTGACCGAGGAATATCTGGCCACCATTCCTGTGCCCATTGCCCCACCGGCCAAGACGGGTTCACCCACGCTTCGATTCTCAGCAGCGATCGCCCGAGGGGTCTGGCAGATTGTGAATGATCTGAAGGTGACGCTAGTGGTAATCTGGAGCCAGACCGGCGCCACCGCTCGCATCTTTTCCAAGAACCGTTTCAGCGTTCCCATTGTCGCCCTATCAAGCGATCACCGCGCCCTGCGCCGCATGGCTTTGCATTTCGGCGTGATTCCCCATGAGCTGGCCCCGCCGGAAACGATGCAGGATCTGGTCAACAGCGTGGACGATATGGTGCGCGAGCGAAAATTCGCTTCCGCGGGCGATCGAATTGTCATCGTTGCCGGAGCAGCGCTGGGCACTCCGGGGACACTCAACGGAATTGTAATCCACACCATAGGCGAGCGCTGGACCGGCGACGTGGAGAGCGAATTCGCCGACACCGCCAGTGCCTCCATTGATGCGGGGTGGGCTTGATGGGCATATGCACTTCCACTTTCGCAAGCGTTTCATTGGCTTGCCTGCTCGCTTTGGGCGGATGCGACGCGTCTGCGCCAGATGCCAAACCGCCTCTTAAATCGATTCCCGCATCGGAGGCTCGAGCCGATTTCTGGTATGGCAAACCTTCACCGTATGTGGTCCGGGGAATTGATTTTGACCTTCTATGGAACGCTTGCGAAAGGACGGCCCGCGATTATCAATTCGCGATTGATCGTCAGGACTACCGTCAAGGTGTGCTAAGCACCCGGCCCATGGTTTCCAAGCAAATTTTCGAGCCCTGGCGGCGCGACGCTGGCGGCACCTACGCTACGCTTCAAAGCACGCTGCAAACTGTCCGCCGCACAATTCGGTTCGAGATCTTCCGAATGCCCGAGGGGGCCTTTGAAGCCCAGCCCAAGGTGCTGGTGGAGGCCCTTTCACAGATCGTGCCGCGCATTACCTCGCCTTCCCAATACCGCGAAGTGTTCATCCTTCCCCGGGCGACGGCCGAATACCGCACCGACGAAGGCGTGGCCATTCCCGTCCGCTATTGGTACGCCATCGGCCGGGACGAAGCGATGGAACGTCATATAGCCGATGAAGTTTCGGGATTGATCCACCATTCTCGCGCTGAGCTCAGCCAGACCAGCCAATAACGCCGGCAATTTCCAGGATCGATCAATAAATTTGCAGCGGTCGTGGAGCGGGAATAATCCCATGCACATGGGCGAGTTCATGAAACCGGTGGATTGCCGCAAGCTGGGCCGGGCCGATCTCGTACTTTAGATATTTGCTCATGTACTCCATCGCCAGTTCCGCAGGCCAGCCGCGCGGCACCGCATGGCGGGCAACGATTTCGGGCAGGCTGTCCATCCCCCGCAACCGCGCCTCGCTCAATCGCAGGGGCAGATCGCCTAGATCAATTCCACCGCGGGCCGTCCAAACGGCGAAGACGAAGGGCATTGCGGTCAGCTCTTTCCAAGCCGCGCCCAGATCGAGCTGATATTTCCCCGCAGACGGCTGGCAAACGACTTTATCTCCAATTAGCAGCCGCGCGGCCGAAGCGGACTCATCTTCATTGGCGCCTGTTAACTCGACAATCTCCGGCCGTGTGCCAAAGCTTTCAGCCAGGATGATTCGCGCGAGGGCAACCGAGGTATGACTCTCCATATCGCAAGCCAGTATCTCAATTTGTGAAATGGGGCAGGAACTGAAGATGCGAACAGTCAGGGTGGGTCCGTCACATCCAATTCCACCACTCGGCACGATCTTCAAATTCGCCAAGCGTTGGTAATCAATGACCGGCAACAGCGCAACATCGAACTCCTGGGTGCCTAGCCGGTCCATCAATCGTGCCGGTACGTCCAGCCGCAAATCCAGATCGACCTGTTCTTCCAGACCATGAATCAGCGGCTTGGCGTTGAGGTAGCTCACGCTGCCGATGCGAAAAGCCCCCCGCCGCGGAGCAGACCACGCAGAACTGGATGCAGGCTTTGCGGCAGGCAGTTTCATTGCCCGAGTTTATATCCGCAGGCGTGATCTAACACCGCTTTCATCTGTTCTGAAATAGCCGATCGGCTTCCGAACGCCTTTCGTTCTTAGCCATGGCCGTTGGCCTGCTCAAGCTTCCATGCGAATTTTCGCCACCGGGTTGGCGTCAGACCCGTGGCCTGCTTAAAACGGCTGGTAAAGTGGCTCTGGTGCGCGAACCCGCACATCTTGGCTATTTCCACCAAATCCTTTTCACCCTCGGCCAGGAATTTTTTGGCCTGGAAGATCTGGCATTCGAGAAGAAAATGCTTGGGCGTAATTCCGAGCAAATCCGCGAAACGCCGGTGAAAGTGAAACGGACTCAGATGGACGGTCTTGGCAATCTGGTTAAGCGTCGGACCCTTGTAAAATTCTTCCTGCATATATTGCAGGGCGGGAATCAGCCGGGCGACCGATTCATCAGCGACCACGTCCGTCGACCGAATCGTCTTCCAGTCACAGAACTCAGGCTGCATGCAATAAAATAGCACAGGCCCCTGCCCAAAGGCGGGATAGTACGGGTATGGCATGACCCGGAATGTCCATAAATCCCCATGTGTGTCAGGGACGGCGAGCCGGGCCGCAACCGCGTTGCCATTGGCGTGCTGCAGCCGCTTGCGGGCGTCGCTTAAAATCTGTGCCGCAACGCGATCATCGAGATCGTGCATGTCCCCCAAGCAGGATTTCAGTTTGGCGTCCAATACCAGTTGGCGCGTTCGTGGGCGATGAACCCAGGATTGGGGGACGGCGCAGCTCGCCGGAGTGCGAATGGCGCGGGCGTCAGACTCAGCCTTGTTCAGCTCGCCTGCAATTTCCGATAAACGGTGAAGTTCCTGATCACTAAAATCACCGAGTTCAGCCGTTCGATAAACGTGAATAGCGCCGGCGTAACCCTCCATCACGGGAGCTGCCAGCGGGGCCACCGCCATATAGCGCAACCCACCGGGCCGAAGGAATCCGCGATAGTAGGTGGACGCCTCCAACCCGCCCGGCCAGCATTCATCACCGCGCAGAGGCCTGCCCTCAATGATCGCCCGCCATGTGGGGGCGTCCTCGGTATGAAATTGACGCGCGTAGGGTTTTAGCCACGCATCACCCACGTTAGCAGGCTGCACCATCTGCAACCCGCCTCGGGGCATGGAGCTAACGATCCACGCTTCACTGTGCTTTACAAAATCTGACTGATTTTCGAGCATCTGCCTGAAGGTCACGGGGCCTCTTCGCGAGTTTGGCAAACCGACTACCGAACCCAGGCGCTCAAATGCAATGAATGGTTTAACCATTCAGTATAATACGTTCATTGCATGCAAAAAGTTGACTTCACCTGGCAAAGCGTTCTTTAAACGCAGATCATCCGCCGTTCAAGGCGCGCAAAAAAATAGGCAAGAATCGTTAACATTATCAACTATCGACCGCGCGACGTCCAAACGATAAACTTGCACAAGGTAACGAATTGGATATGCAGCCGATATTGGTCCGCTGTACTTAACTACCAATCAGTCTTTAAAATTCTAAGTCGTCAAATCCACGCATCGAATTTTGTTGAAAAATAACATCATCCGTTGCAGACCGAACGGATTGTGAGACAGGCCAGGGGCAATAAGTGGCGATTTTCGGCACTGGCGCGTAAACCGGATGGATGCCCGAAAAATGGCACATCGGTTGTATCATTCGGGCTGGAGTACCTTAAAATGATCGCTCAATTAACCAGCCCGCCCTTCTGGAACAAGAAAATAAAGATTGCCATACTCGTTCTCGCAACATTCATGGCAATGTGTTGATGGGGTTATTGCCGTCGGCGAATGGGAAACCGACCTTGCCCACCCCCCGGTCCGGATGCTCCAAGGACCGCATCGTTCTTCTATTCCTCTTTGCAGCCGAAACTTGCGCAGTTAATGGCCTATCTTTCCCGATCCCAGTTTTCGCAGCCGCTGCCTTTGCATCCGGGCTGAGCCCAAAAATATGGAACTGGTGTGAGAGCGGATCAAACCCGTGTTGCACGCAGATTTCATCGCGCAATTTACGTAACTTATCACTGCTGAACTCGATCACGTTTCCCGTTGCCACACAAATCAGATAGTCATAGGCCTGCCGCCCGGCAATCACTTCGTAAAATGATTGTTTGTTGTCGAAAAACACCTGCTTCAGGATGCCAGCGTCCTGTAAATGTGCCAGCGTCCGATAAACCGTCGCCCGGCTGACGCGATGCCCCAGCTGCCGCAAATCGACTGCCAGTTGATCGGCTTCAAATAGTGCGGTCTTCCGCAGCACCGCATCCAGAATCATCGCCCGTTCGGGGGTGAATTTAAGCTTTTCGCCGTGAAGATAGCGCCGGAAAATCGCGCAAACGGGCTCATAAGGCAGAGATTGGTGCTGCACGCGCTGAGCGACGTTTGGGAGGATGTACGGCCCGTTAGCCATGATTGAAAGTCTAGCCCCCAGCGGATGCTTTGACCACATACCCGACTTCGCACTGCACATGGCGAATGCGATTTGCCTGCATGCGCCTCTAACGCCACAATGGCCTGCAAGGCTGGATGGTGCGATTTCCTCTTGGCACACCTATCTTCGTGCTTCTGGTGCTTGCTTTTGCCAGTGGCGCTGGGGTCTGGACGCTAAAGCCCGCTTCCAAGGCCGATCTGGTCGTCTGGTGCTTTGCTGAGGCTCACGCCAGAACCTATCGAGACCCGTTTCCAGGCCCCGGCGGCGGGCATGTCCCTTCCCTCGCCCGCCAATTCCAGCTGAAGACTTCCAAAAGCGTGGGAATCGAGCTCATCGGTCAGCAGGCGGAAGACATTCGTCTGGTTTCCCTCTTTATGTCGCAGAGCCAAGCTGGGGCGGATCCCGGTTTGTGTGAAATTGAGATTGGCTCGGTTGGCAAGTTCTTCCGCGCCCCGATTGACGACATTGGGTTGCTGCCACTGAACGACTTCCTGAATAACTCAGACGAATATCGCCACATTCTCAGAAGCCGGTTCGCGCCCTGGTCAAAGATCGACCCGCGTACCGGGCGGGAGGTTATTTTTGGAATTCCAGACGACGTGCACCCGATCACGCTGACCTATCGCAAGGATCTTTTCGATGAAGCTGGACTCGATCCAGAGCAGGCGAAGACGTGGAGCGAGTTTCGAGCCATTTGTTTGAAGCTGCAGGATTATCGCTCCCATCACGGCCACCCGACCGGCCGGGCGATGGAACTCTCAACCACCAGCCCAAATCACCTGGTGATGATGCTGCTGCAGCGCCACATCAACATCGTCGATTCCGCCAATCGAGTTCATCTGGCCGAACCCAAAGTTGCGCAGACAGTAGCGTTCTACGCAAGCCTGATCAGTGGCGCGGGGGCCATTGGCGGCGACACCGACGCGGGGGGTGGCGCCTGGGCGCGCGATCTTCTGGCCGGGGATGTGTGCGCCATCCTGACCCCCGATTGGCGCGCGGGCGATATTCCCGAGTTCGCCCCGGGCCTTGCAGGAAAACTTCGGATGATGCCTCTGCCCCGCTTCGACGCTGACGACGCTTCGACCAGCACTGCCGGCGGGACGATGATCGGCATCCCCCGCGCATGCAAAGACCCCGCGCTCGCCTGGCAGCTGCTGGAATTCCTGTACCTCAGCCCAGAGGCGCGTGCCGCCCGTCTGGCGGCGGGGACTTCAGTTATTCCGCCGGAACCGGAGCTGTGGACCGACCCGGTGTACCATCAGCCCGATCCGTTCTTTGCGGGCCAGAAGATCGAGGAGCTTTATGTATCTCTGGCGCCGCAGATTCCGCTGCGCCAGGTAACGCCTTACACCATTCAAGCAGAATTCGCCCTCTCGCTCGTTCTCTATAAAGCCCGCGCATACATGGAAAATCATGGCCCGATCGGACTGACCGAGCAATGCGCCCTGTGGCTGCAAGATGCGCAAGAGGAGCTGCAGCGGCGAATCGATTTCGGAAAGTTTGAACCATGAACCGCGACCGCTGGTGGAAATGGCAGCATCGGTTCGCGCCCTACTTTTTCGTCGCGCCGTTTGTGCTGCTGTTTTCTATATTCACGCTGTATCCGATGTACCGAAGCCTGCTGCTTAGCTTTTACAAAACAGCCGGGCCGCGCCATCAGGTGTTTGTGGGACTGGATAACTACCGCTACCTGCTGGGGCATGATTTGGCCTTTTTGTTGGCGGTCGTAAACTCAGCGGGTTTCACCATCGCGTTTCTGGTGTTGCAGATTCCGATGTCTCTTGGGCTGGCGCTTCTACTGACCAGCAGGCATGTACGCTTCCGCAACCTCTTTCGCTTCAGCTTCTTTTCCAGCTATCTGGTTGGACAGGTGTTTGCGGGGGTGATCTTTTTCCAGATTTTCGGCGCGCGGGGATTGCTCAACAGAATTCTCGGAGCCGTGGCCGGCCACACCATCCTCATTCCCTGGCTGACCAGCCCGCACATGGTGATGCCCTCCCTGCTTATCGCCAGTCTCTGGCTCGCGACGGGGTATGGCATGGTTTACTTCCTAGCCGCGCTTCAGGCGGTGGATCGTGAACTTTATGACGCAGCCCAGGTGGATGGCGCGGGACGATGGCAGTCTTTCCTCCACATTACGCTGCCCGGCATCCGCCCGGTGCTGATCTACGTGACGCTTGTGGGCACGATATACGGCTTCCAGCTTTTCGAGCTTCCCTACGTTCTGCTCCAGGGGTCAGGTCCCAACGGGCGCGGGCTGACGATCGTCATGTATCTCTTCTCGATGGGCTTCAACTCCGGCGATCTGGGGTATGCCTCCGCGATCGGTTGGACGTTGATGCTCATTCTTCTGCTGGTTTCCCTGGCCCAGGTGAAATTCACGGGTGCTGCGAAAGTGGAGGCGTGAGTTGTTACGGCGCAGCTGGCTTCATTTTCTGTTGATCGTTCTGGCGGCCATCGCCCTGCTCCCATTGATCTGGCTTATCTGTGCGGCATTTACTTCGCCCGAGGATTCATTGGGAAATCTGTTGTTCCCCTGGGGTCATTTCACTCTTTTAAATTTCAGGGAGCTTCTTCGCCGCGAACCCTTTGGACGATGGTTGATCAATTCGATTTTTCTTGCATCCACCTACACCGTCTGCGTCGTCACCCTCAGCAGTCTGGGCGGATTTGCCTTGGCGAAATATAACTTCCGCGGCAAGCGCCTGCTGATGCTCATTATGCTCGGCACCATGCTGCTGCCGGCGCAGGTGCTTTTGCCCGGCAGTTATGAACTGATGTACAAGCTGCATTGGATTGATTCCTACCTCGCGATTCTCGTCCCCGGCGCGGTAAGCGTGCTGGGCATGTTCCTCTTCCGCCAGGCAATGCTGGGCGTGCCGGATGAACTGCTGCAGTGTGGCCGTCTTGATGGGTGCAGTGAGCTGAGACTGTGGTGGGATATCGCCCTGCCGGTGGTGCGGCCCATGGTGGGCGCGTTCACGCTTCTCAGCTTCCTGACCTCCTGGAACAGTTTTCTATGGCCGCAGATCATTCTGCAAAATGAGGCGAAGTTTACGCTGCCGATGGCGCTGAATAATTTGAACGGCCTGACTGATTACCAGCAGCATTTTGGACTATTGATGGCGGGCACGCTGATCAGCATTTTGCCGGTGATGGTTCTGTTCTTCGCGCTGCAGCGCGATTTTATTGCGGGATTGACTTCGGGTGCTGTGAAGGGCTGAAGGACCGCAGAATTTAGACGGCGCTGGGAACAAGATCTTCGACCAGCTTTCCAAACAGCGTAAGACTTCGCGCATCGACGATCTTGAGCTCAAGAATCTGACCCTTGGTTTGCGGGCCCGCATCGAAAACGACTACCTGATCGCCGCGCGTGCGGCCAACCATTTGCGTTGGCGGCGCGATTGCGGCTGAACGCTTCTCCCAGCCAAGCTCAACCCCGCCGGCGCTGGCGCTCTCACGCCGGCTTACTAATTTACTTTGGCCTTCCACCAACACTTCAACCGTGCGGCCGACCATTTCCGCATTCGCCTGCTCGCAGATTTCCTGCTGCACCGCCAACAACTCGGTATTCCGGCGGCGCTTGGTTTCTTCGGGAACATCGTCCTTGAACCGATCGATCGCAATGGTGCCGGGGCGCGGGGAATATTTGAAAATGAAGCTGTTCTTGAATTTGCAGTGTCGCGTCAATACAACGGTCGAGGCAAAATCTTCTTCTGTTTCGGTGGGAAAGCCGACGATGAAATCGCTGACGATGCTGATGTCCGGCATATGGCCGCGCGCTCGGTCAATCAGCGCGCGGTATTGATCGGTGGTGTAACCCCGATTCATCATTTTCAAAATGCGGTCGCTTCCGTGCTGGGCGGGGATATGCAGATAACGGCAGATGCGCGGACAATCGCGCATGGCCTGCAGTGCTTCATCGGTAAAGTCGCGCGGAAAGCTGGTGACGAACCGCAGGCGCGGCAAATCGGGCGTGGCTTCATGAATCTCATACAGAAGCTGGGCGAAGGAGGTGGTGCGACCATCCCCGTGGCGAAACGCGTAATGATTGATAGTCTGGCCTAGCAACGTCACTTCCCGTGCACCGGCATCCACCAGCTTGCGAACTTCGTCAATTATATTTTGCGGCGGGCGATGCACTTCGGGCCCGCGCGTGTAAGGAACGACGCAATAGGTGCAAAATTTGTTGCAGCCGCGGGTGATGCGAACATATGCCTGCGAAACCGCATCACCCGGCGAAACGCTACGGGAAAGGTCGAGCAGTTCAAGCCTGTCTTCGCCGCCTTCTTCAATCGCCGCCAGCGTGCTGCTACGCCGGATTGATGCGCCCATCAGGGCTGTCTGGCGCTGGCGCGGTTGATTTGCATCGTTGTTGGCGGTGATGGTCGCGTTGTGAACCAGGGAGACCAGCTTATCCAACTCTCCCGGGCCGCAGAGAATATCGACGTGCGGGTAGCGCCGGAACAGGTCGGTGCCGTCGCGCTCGGCCATGCAGCCGATCACGCCGATGACCAATCCCGGATCGTTTGCCTTCCGCTCGCGAAGCCTTCCCAGGCGCGACCAGACCTTCTGCTCGGCATGCTCGCGCACGGAACAGGTGTTGTAGAGGACGACATCGGCGTGATCGCTATCCTCCACGGATTCATATCCGTGGGCGCGAAGCTGGCCCATGACAAGCTCGCTGTCGAGCACATTCATCTGACAGCCAAAGGTTTCGAGAAAGAGTTTTCGCCGCATGGGTTCCGATGCCACCGTTCAAACCCGCTATCTTGCCGGGAAAATGGGATGGGCACAACTTGCTCGTGAATCAATCAGGCTCGTGGTGGTTTAACCGCGAAAGAATCGAATTCTTCCCGGCGGCTAACGGGAACGTGGCTTTCCACTTGTAGACCATGTTAAGCAACGTTACCTTTGATCCACAAAGTGAGGGACGCGTGACTCCTCCGCCGCAAAAGTCTGTTACTTCTTCCCGTCGACCGGTTCCCCAGGACCGTGCGACCGCGCCCGCTCCAGGCTCCGACCCTTCCGCGCCACCACCGCCGCCCAGGCAGATAACCGCCGCCGCCAGACGCAGAAGCTGGACCGATCCGGTCATTCGATTCTGGCTGCTTGCCACAATAGTGCTGGTGGCGATCGGGTGTTGGTTCGTCTTCAATCAAATAGTCGCTTCGCGCAGCGAGCAATGGCTTATCGCCAACGGTTTCGTCGTCGAGGCAAAGGTGGTTGGCGTCAACAATGAGTCGCGCACTGGGGCAAAATATCCACCCGGATCACACTCTAGTTTGACGTTTGATTGGAAGGACCAAACCATAAACATCGACGGGGTATTGTCCTCAAACGATTACGTCACCACCGGGGAAATCGTTCAGTTACGGATCGATCCCAACGACCCAACCAACTGGACCGACCGCACGGCACCGGAACCATTGGGGCGACGACTCATCGCTGGAGCGGTAATCATTCCCGCGGTTGCCATTACCCTGATGGCGGCGCTGCTGTTGCGACGTCGGCTTCTGGGCGTTTGGCGCAACGCCCAGGCAGCGCTTTACGCAGTCGTGGAAACCAGGTATTCCGCGCTGGCGCCCCAGTCGCACACGGTGCGTTGCGTCTTGGCGACGAACCGCGATCCAACCATAGTCGTTGTGTATCTTCCGGCGCGATTTCCCCGCCCACAGCGAGGCGATTTACTGTGGCTCATTCGACGCCCCGGCAACGCGAAGGCCGCCATCGCGGCGATCGCGTTCATTTGAACGCCGCTGATTGAACAGTCGCATCACTTATTTCTTCGGTCCAATCTCCCGCACGGGAGGGTTTCGGTTCGGTGCGTACCAGAGCATACAGGTTCACGTCGCCCATCACCGAATCTCCGGCGAATAACCGAAACGGCAACCAAAATGGGGCCAACAACGCCATCTTTAGCGGGCCGAAAAAAGTCCCCGCTGTTTTTGTGGTAATGATTCGCAGGCCGATTTCGTCGAGCAAATGCCGCAGTTGGACGTTGGGCAGCGGGGAAACATGATGATTGAACCGGTATTGCGCATCATCGAAATAACGAAGCGTGCCGGTGAGTAGAAACCGAATTCGGCCCATCCAATCCGCCACATTGGGTGTGGTAAGCAGCAGCAACCCGTCGTCGGCCAGCAGTTCACGAACCTCCGTAAGAAAATTTCGGGGAGAATCCAGATGTTCGATAATTTCGACGCAAGTGATCAGAGAAAACCGCCGCGAGAAACTGGCAGCGAAGCGGGAATTCAAATCGATCGCTATGGGAACAACTCCCGCCAAACCGAATTTTTGCGCGTTAAGTTCGACAGCATTCAGATCGGTGAAACCTTCGTCCCCGAGTCGGGCAAGGAGCGCGCCGGACCCCGAGCCCAGATCGAGCACCGGGCCGCGCACGATTTGCAGACCTTGCAGCATCGTCGCGACAATTTGGTGTATTCCGGGAGCGCATCGCATCGGCAATCCCCGATAGCAGCCCGGCATTTTTCGCCAGGATGAACCGGGCATAGCGTCCTCAGCCTTTAAGATTTCATTCCGACCGTTGCTCGACCCTTTTTGAGCGCGATGCGATTGTATCCAGCCAAACCACTTTGGCCACATATCATAAATCTAGCTGAATTGCCTGCTGATCCGCTAACGCCGCGGCGCGAAGATGGGCTACGATTTCGAGGCATCGGCATCGACACCTTGCCGCAGCATTTTGGGGTCGGTGAAGTTGGCGTCAAGACTACTTGAGCCCGCGCGATGAACCGCAGCCGGTGGGTCCATTGGGGCTGATTTAGGCCAGGGGATATGCCACGAACCACTGATGATTTGCACCAGGATGAGCGTGCCGACCATCCCCACACCGGCCAGAAGCAGATGCGGGTGAACGAGGTGGGTCATTTTGCTGCCGTGGGTGTTGGCTCGCAGCTTTGCCCGTGCAGCCGGGCCGCGCGGGGCGACGGTTCCGCTGAGCATGGTCATCTTGCCTAATTGGACTACCAGGCTTGCCGGCGCCTGCCTTGCGGTGGCGTGCATCAACAGCGCGGAGAGCGCAGCAGGAAGCGCGTACAAACCCTTAAGCCGCAGGCGCTGGCGGAGTTCTTCCAGGGCGGTTTTCATCCGACGGGAAATCGTCGCGGGGGATTGGCCGGCCTCTTCCGCGAGCTGTGCCTGGGAGAGACCCATCAGAAAATGTCGGACCAGAAGATTGCGGAATTCCTCCGGCATTTCGGTCAGCACCTGATCGACCGCGGGGGAAAGCTCAGACCACGTGGAGGCTTCGTGCATGCACTCGGTGGTGTAAACAATTTCGCGGCGGCGGCGGGAATTTTCGCTGCGCAGCGCATCCAGCGCCACATGGGTGGCGGTGCGATGCAGCCAGGCGCCCAGGTTCTGGTTGACTTCGTTCGGGCGGCGCATCAGGCGAAAAAAAGTTTCCTGCGAAACATCTTCCGCGCGGGCGGAATTGCCCAGCACACGCAGACAAGTCGCATAAACAAACCCGGCATATTTCTGCACGATCTGGGCAAAGGCAGTTTCATCCCCAAAACGTCCGAAGGCGCGGAGAAGCTCCAGATCATGCTCATTGGCCGAAACGGGATTCGCGCTGGTGGCCTGCCTAAGTGATGATGAGATGCTGACGGTCATAAAGGTCCGAAGAATCGACGGAGACGGTCGGCTGGCCTTTCAATAAATAGTGTAACACATTCGTGGACAGGCGTCTGCTATTGGGAGTTAAACTGATGCGCAGCAACTGCTTAGCAGAATTTCTTCGGCGCGGCGTCTGCCTGTGGGCCATAGGGATACAATCGTTGCATGAGCACGCCAACGGGAGCCACGATTTCATCGGTGGAGCGCCGGACATTGCATTTCAGTATCCTGGATGAGGCACTGGCCGACGCTCGCATTTTGGCCGCAGCGGATCAGGCGGGAACCCTTTACCGCGCCGGTAACTGGACGCCGGGGCAAATCTTCGGGCATCTGGCGACGTGGATCGATTATGCTTTTGATGGCACGCCACTGAATATTCCGTGGGTGATTCGTATCGCGCTGCGGCCGATGAAGAACCGGTTTCTCAATAGGCCCATGCGACCCGGCGCGAAAATCCCAAGAATTAAAGACGGCACTCTGGCGATGGATGTGTTGCCGACCGATGAGGGGTTTGCGAAGTTGGAAGGTGCGATTGGACGACTAAAGGTCTCGGCGCCGACGGCGCCACATCCGGTGTTTGGAAAGATGACACACGATGAGTGGATTAAAATGCATCTGCGGCATGCGGAATTGCATCTGGGTTGTTTGAAAGTCGGTGATTGAGTTGGGAGACAGTTCGGGGAATTTAAGTCAGCTGCATTTATCGGAAGGCTTTGTGCGGAATATAGAGACGATGGTCGGTTGAGTTCACTGGCTTCGATTGGCGTCGTTTACTCGTATATGAAGTGCGTCTGCTTCGGGTAAGCGACTGGCTGGCCCGATGACGATCATTGCAGCCTTTTCGAGGGGATGGGGTTAGGGTCGTTTGGCCGGAGATTTGGTGGTTGTACCGGGCGCGACCTGGCCAGCATTGCCTGGTTTCTTTCCGGTCCAGCTCACGGGAACATTTTTGAGCGTCAGTTCGCCGTCCCAAATCTGGTTGATGTCGACTGTTGCCTCGGCAGTTTCGACATCCGGACGAAGGATGAGATCGAGAGGGTCGGGATGAGCGGCGAAATCGGGGTTTCCGACATTAAAACGCCGCATGGTTCTTTCAGCCACTTTGCAGGGGATCTCGCCCAACCGCCATTCTTTTGTGCCGTTGCGGGCATACACCGCGAAAGCGACGTCCACCGGGGGCGAAATGACATTAATCGTGACTTCCAAACGCGTGAATGGCCCGGAATTGCTGTAAACCACCGGGCCGGTAGTGATCGATCGTTGAATCGCGGAGAGTGCTGATGGATCGGGTTTTAGTGTTACCGACGATTGGCCCGCGGGCAGGACCGTCACATTCACATTATTTGTCTCGAGCAACGAGGCCAAGGTTATTCCAGAAGTCAGAAAGCCTTCCTTGATGTCCACATTTTGCGAGAGCTGCACCCTGCTCGCACCTTCAGGAAGGCCAGCGGAGAAACCTCGACCGAGAATTTGAGGCATCTTTAGCGAAAGAGACAAGAGCGGCATTCCATAAATCATGGCGGGTAAGCGACCTGACTGGTTGCCCGCGGTTGCGGTTGTGCCTTGCACCACACAACCAAAATGCGGCAGCATTCCGTTGCGGCCGATCACTTCGACCTCGATAGGCCATGGCGCTCCCCGGCGAATCACGGGACGTGCTTTGATCGAGTAAAGCAGCGACTGCTGGGCATACGTTTGCCATCTTGCGGGGGACAGGTGGCCGGTGGTTTGCGCCTTTTCCAGAAAATCGCTCCACTGCATGACCCACTCCTGTTTGAGATCACGCTGTTTGGCAAGCGCCATGTCGGCAAGGGTATCGATCTGCGGCTGGGAAAGTTTCCCCGCTGCCAGACGTCGTTGCAGCTCAGTCAATGATGCGTGCAGGCTGAAGCTTGATCCTTTAGCCTCGTACGCGAGGAAGCTGAACGGCGCGTGCGCCAGCCAGCCGAAGTTGCGGAAGGTTGAGGACAGGGGTGCGAATTCCGCCAGCACTCCGATCAGCAAAAATGCGATGCCGCCGATAATGAGAGGGCGGCGTTTTACGCGATTCCCAACCTCCACCGCATCGGGCGTCAGCACTTCGCCGCATTCGGAACACCGGACACTTTCAGGAGGCTTGCCAGAAAGATCAAACCCGCATTTCTTGCAGACCGGATGATCATCGATGGCCTGGCCGCGCCATCCCGCCCTGATTAAACGCGGCGCAATCACAATTGCGGCCAGATAGAGGAGAGGAAAGATTAGGTAAAGCATGGTTGGTGGCTGACAGCATACCTCACGCTCGATGGAATCCTCGATTGTGGGCGCGCAAAAAAAGCCCGGGATCATAATTGATCCCAGGCTTTGGTTTCGCATTAAGAGGATGCTTTAGTACATCCCGCCCATGCCCCCACCGGGTGCGCCAGCGGGTTCGGGTTTGTCTTCTTTGATTTCGCTGATGATCGCATCTGTTGTCAGCAACAGGCCGGCGATGCTGGCTGCGTTCTGCAGGGCGGTTCGCTCGACCTTGGTCGGGACGATGACACCCATTTTCATCATGTCGCCGTACTCGTGGGTCAGGGCGTTGTAGCCGAAGTTTACTTCGGTGCTTTCCTTGACCTTCTGAGCGATGACCGAGCCGTCCACGCCGGCATTTTCGGAGATCTGCTTGATGGGGGCTTCGACGGCGCGGCGGACAATATCAATGCCCAGGCGCTGGTCTTCGCTGGGGGTCTTCTTGCGAAGGCCATCCAGGACCTTGGCTGCAGCGCGAATGACGCTGACGCCGCCGCCGGGGAGAATGCCTTCTTCAACCGCTGCCCGGCAGGCATGCAGTGCGTCCTCGACGCGGGCTTTCTTTTCCTTCATGGCCACTTCGGTAGCAGCCCCCACATGAATCTGGGCCACGCCGCCAGCAAGCTTGGCCAGGCGTTCCTGTAGCTTCTCGATGTCGTAATCGCTGGTGGTGTTTTCAATCTCGTTCTTGATCGCCTCAATGCGACCCTTGATTCCCTTTTCGTCGCCGGCGCCTTCGATGATGGTGCAGTTGTCTTTGTCGATGCGAATCTTCTTGGCGCGCCCAAGCTGGCTCAGCTCGACGTTTTCAAGCTTGATGCCCAGCTCATCGAAGATGGCGGTGCCGCCGGTGACGATGGCAATGTCCTCAAGCATGGATTTGCGGCGGTCGCCGAATCCCGGCGCCTTGACGGCAGCAACCTTGAGGGTGCCGCGCAGCTTGTTCACGACCAGCGTGGCAAGGGCTTCTCCGTCAATGTCCTCAGCAATAATGAGCATGGGCTTGCCCTGCTCGGCGGCCTTGCTGAGGGCGGGGACAAGATCACGCGCTGACGAAATCTTCTTTTCGTAAATCAGAATGTAAGCATCATCCAGGACAGCTTCCATCGTGGTCTGGTCGGTGATGAAGTGCGGGCTGAGGAAGCCCTTGTCGAACTGCATGCCTTCGACGAGATCAACCGTGGTATCCAGGCCTTTGCCTTCTTCAACGGTGATGACGCCGTCTTTGCCGACCTTGTCCATGGCTTCGGCAATCATCTTGCCGATCTGTTCGTCCTGGTTGGCGCTGGAGGTGCCGACTTGGGCCACTTCCTTGTTGTTCTCAACCTTCTTGGACATCTTCTGCAGCTCAGCGACGATTGCATCAACTGCTGATTGAATGCCGCGCTGAATCTGCGTGGGGTTGGCGCCGGAAGCTACGTTCTTCATCCCTTCGGAGAAGATGGCCTCAGCGTACACGGTCGCGGTGGTGGTGCCGTCACCAGCAACGGAGGAAGTCTTGGAGGCGACTTCCTTCACCATCTGGGCGCCCATGTTTTCGTAGGAATCTTCCAGTTCAATTTCCTTAGCGACCGTAACGCCGTCTTTGGTGACGGTGGGCGATCCGAAGGATTTTTCCAGAACAACGTTGCGGCCCGACGGGCCGAGGGTGACCTTGACCGCGCGAGCGAGCTTTCGTACGCCGCGCAGGATGGCCTCGCGGGCCTCCTGGTCAAATGCAATGCGTTTGGCTGCCATATGTTTCTCTCCGTTATTTGGTGGTACTTCTAAATTTCCGAGCGATTGGGTTCGTTTCAATATGGCGAACCCGCGAAGCTGTGCCCCGCCGCTGTTTCGTTTCGCGCTGCGCGAAAATGTCGATTACTCGACAATCGCGAGGACATCATCGACGGACATGATCATGAGATCTTCGCCGTCGACTTTAATTTCCGTGCCGGCATAGCTGGCAAAGATGACTTCGTCACCCTTTTTGACTTCGATGGGGGCGCGTTCGCCGGTATCGAGGCGCTTGCCGTCACCGACGCTGAGCACCTTCCCGCGTTTTGGTTTTTCCTTGGCGGTGTCGGGCAGGACGATGCCGCTCTTGGTCTTGGTCTCGGCTTCGACGCGCTTGACCAGAATTTTATCTCCCAGGGGACGCAGCTTGGCCATGGTTGGCTCCTTTGCAAAAGATTGACGGACTTAAATTCCTCGTATCATCCCTCGCCGGGCCAGCGGTTTTCGTGATACCGTCTGAGCACACGGGCAAGGGCATCCAAAAGCACGTTAAAATCCACCGGCTTGCTAAGCACGCTGAAGACTTGCATCCCCAGGGCCTCCTGCAGCAGGTGGTTGGTCATATGGCTGGTCAGCAGAATCGTCGGTGTCGGCTTATGAAGATCGCGCAGCAGGCGAATGACCTGCAAGCCGCCTAACTGCGGCATCTGCGCGTCCAGCACAGCCACGTGCACCGAAGTTGATTCCAGAAGCGCCAACGCCTCCTGCCCGCTGTGGGCCGAGACGGTATTGACGCCCTGAGGCTGCAACAGCCCGCGAACGGTCTGGTGCCAGCCCTCCTGCTCATTGGCCAGAAGTACCGTAAACCGATTGACTGGGTTTGTCTGAACCATATGCGCACTCGGTTTTCGGCCGGAAGACTAATTAACAATCGCCGTGCCGACGAAAACGCGGGACAAGATGGGTTTGTGATAAATGATAAATAATTGCAATTAAAGCACTTGTATCGCGCCTGTCGGCTACTGCTAGGTCTCGTCAACCCGGCGTCTTCCTGCCAAACAGAGCTGGGCTATGAGGGCAACTGCCACGATGACAGGCGGCGACATCCCACTAAAAAGGCGCCCGCTTTCCCAATAAAGAATAGCGCAGAAGGGTCAGAGCCATCTTTGCCGACCGATCGCGGATCATTTCCCGATCACCGGCGAAATTGAAGGTGCGGACTATGACGGTTTCTTGCGTAGCGAGTGCAATACAGACGGTGCCTACTGGTTTTTCAGGCGTCCCCCCCTCCGGACCAGCGACGCCGCTGATGGCCATGGCTGCCGAGGCTTCGCTGCGGGCGCGGGCGCCGGAGGCCATCGCCGAGGCAACGGGCTCGCTGACCGCGCCCTGTTTGGCGATTAGATCGGGTGGAACGCCCAGAAGATCTGTCTTGGATTGGTTGCTGTAGGTGATCCAGCCGCGCTGAAAATACCGGCTGGAGCCGGGAATGTCGGTAAGCATTTTGGCGAGAAGTCCTCCGGTGCAGCTTTCGGCCGTGGAAACAGTGGCTCGGGATTCCACGAGTAATTTGCTGACTGCTTGCGCCAGGGATTGGTCGTCCTGGCCGTAGATGAGATCACCCAGAACCCGGCGGCAGTGGTTATCGGTTTCATCCAGCTTTTGCTGGGCTGTCTCCCGATTGGGGAAGCGGGAGTTTAAGCGTAGGGAAACCAGGCCGCCGAAGACCGAGGTTCCAACGGAGGGGTTGCGTTTGCGGTCCATCAGGTCGCCAAGTATTTGCGCAATCGAGCTTTCCCCGACGCCGAAGGTGTGCAGCGTGCGGGAGAGAATGACAGCTCCGCCCGCGGTCTGGGCGATCGACGGGAGGATGCTCTGCTGGAACATCAGCTTCATTTCCTTGGGAACGCCTGGAATAGAAAAGATGTGGCAGCTCTGCAAGGTGGCCTCGATCCCGGGGGCGGTGCCCGCGGAATTGTCGATCATTTTTGCGCCCCGCGGGATCATGGCCTGTATGCGGTTGGTTGGCGCCATCGGGCGATTGCGCTGGCGGAAGAATTCTTCGAGCTTGCCGAGCCAGATTTTGTCTAATTCGAGTGGCTGATTGAGCACCCCAGCCAAGGCCTGGCGAGTGAGGTCATCGGCGGTGGGCCCGAGGCCACCGGAAATGATCAGGACATCGCAGGCGCTGGCGGCGGCGCGAATGGCGGCTTCTATGGCGGGTTGATCGTCGGGCACGGTGGCGTGCGCCGCGATATCGCAGCCAACCGCGGCAAGCTGAGCGCTAACCCACGCGGAATTGGTATCGACGGTCTGGCCCAGAACCAGTTCGTCACCAACAGAGAGAATGATGGCTTTCATATGTTCTTGGGAATTGGCGGTGAGACCGTCATGGCATCCATCGCCTGCTGAACGCGCTGCACAACGGTGGAAAGATGCCGCTGGCGACTGTTATTCAGCTTCGAGTCGCCGTAGCGAATTCGATAGAACAATTCCGTGAGCCGATGAATGTCGTCATAGATTCCGCTAGGCAGAAACGAAAGGGTTTGACTGAATTCCAGCGGCGTTAACTGCTTGGGGCGCACCAGCCGGTGACGGGCCAATACCCGGAGAAGATCGTCATAAAACCCAAGCTGTCGCACGAGGCGGGCGCGGTCAGTGGTAGGGAGCGATTCCAGACCGATCCGGCGAGCACGGCGTCGCAAGCGCCACTGCTGAGCGGCATACCAACCGACTGTAATGATCATTGCGGCAATCATCAGGCCTAGCAAAGTACTAAGTACGGTTGGGGAAATGGTCCATTTTGAGTTGTCCCACCAGTTCTGAAAACCTTGGCTGCCTGACACGGCGGTGCGGGTCATTTGCAGGCTGATGGCGTCCATCAGGTTGTGGCGGTCGCGATAGTCGTAGGCAACGATGGCGGTGGCCCATTTGAATTCAAGAAAATCAAAGAACTGCTGAAATTGCTGCGCGAGAGAAGGCATGCGCGGGGCTTCAGTGGCGCTGGTTGGATCGAACGATTGCCATTCAGTGCCGTTGAAAATTTCGCACCACGCGTGGGCATTGGACTGTTTGACTTCGTAGTAGTTTCCAACGTTGTTGAAATCCTCGACATCGCAGCGGAAACCGACGACAACACGGGCGGGAATGCCCAGGCTTTGGCACATAAGGGCCATGGCGCCGGCAAAATATTCACAGTGGCCGCGCTTGAAATCGGTGAGAAACGCGACGATGGGATCGCGCCCGTTGATGTTGCGAGCGTCGGTCAGGTCTAGCGTGTAGGTGAACGTGCGGAGGTGCTTTTCAAAATTCTTGGCGATCTGAGCGTTGAATGAGTAATTGCCATTAAGTGGATAGTTCGCCAGGAGCTGGCCAGAGGCGTCGGTTCCACAAACATCGGGTTGGCTGGCATACTTCCTGATCTCCGGACTGATATTTGAATTTCGCGAGATCATGGGGGGTCGAACCCCGCGATCAAAATCAGCGGCGAATTCCGGAATGGGCAGTTGTCCGCAGGAATAAACGGTGTACTGCATCGGCTGGCGGAGGGCTTCGCCGGTGCTGAGAATGCCGTCGCGCACGGAGTAGTGGAGCTGGATGTCTCGAATCTGGGAGAAGGAAATCCTTACGGCGCCTGCCATCGCAAAAAGCGCGTGGGTGCCGGTAGGTTGCAGATTGATCACCTGTTTGAACTGGGGCTCACCGCTTTTGGGCAAGGTCATTTCCTGCTCGGGAAACATTGGATAGACATCGTCCCCTTCCACGGGCGACATTGAGCGCGACCAGCTCCAGGGGGCGCCATGCGGATCGTTGTAAATATCCAGCGCGGAGCCGCGCAGTAATAGCGGGCTGCCCTCGGTGACCTTGCGATCGTTGTCGTAGACTTCAACGCGGGCGATCACGCTGGTGTTTTGCGTGATTTGCGCGATTTTCTGAAAACTGACGTTGTCGGTAAAGCCGGTTAATGCCTGGCTTGGGCGCATCTGTACCGCCTCAAGCACGCCTTCTCCCGCGCCGCGCGGGAAGAAGATGAATACGGCCACGGCCATGATGACCGCCACCACCGATACCGCGGCCGTGATCCGGCGCATCGAGCTGGGAAGATGGCGCTGATCGTGATTCGGCGCGGCGGGAATATCAGAAGCTGGGCGTCCATCCATGGCGCGGGCATGATCGGCCTCAATCTTCAAATGGAACAGCAGGCTGACGTAAAGCGCCAGGAAAAGATAGGCGATGAACAGAAGGCCGAAGATCAGGCTGGCGGTGCTGATGGCGGCAGCCACCATCAGCAGGAAGCTAAGCACCAGAAGCTGGGCATAATCGCGGTTGCTGCGGTGCTCGAATACTTTCACCAAATGAAGCAGCACGAGGTATTGACCGAGGGTGAGAATCTTGGCGCTATCATCGCTGCGCATCTCCATGGCCACGAATGCAAACGCAACGAGCGTAACAATATTGGCGATGAGGCGCGGCATAGGCACAAAGCGGCCCGACGCGACGAGCCACGCGTTGATGAGCAAAGTGCCACCGGCGAGTAACCACAGTTCGGGGGATTCGGCGGCAACCGCAAAGCCGGTGATGCCGATCAGCAACAACAGGTAAAGGGCGGGTTTGAAATGCCGAATTTCGTACATATATTGCTGGTATTATTCAGGAAACATTCTGAACTGCCCGGGCATGATTGACGAGCACTGATTTCTCAGCCCGACCCGGCTTTACACCTTTGCGGGCTTGGCTTTCCAGGGGTCCGCAGGAAGTGAAATCTATTTCGGTTTTAAATTGGAACCAGCTTTGCGCCTGGGCTGAATCGGCGGCAATGACTAAAAATCCGCCGCGGGTCTGTTTATATCGGCTCGAATGCTGGGAGCGCGGGGATAAAAGGACGGCGGTCATTGCTTGGCGCATCAGAAGCATTCCCTGAGCGACCAATTGATCAGATCGCGCCGCGCGATTGATTGGGGCAGTGGCGAGAATGGCCAATAGGTCGTGGGCGTGGCGCTTTCCGCGCTGGGGACCCATCTTGGTCCATCCGTTGTTCCAGATGACCAGTCCAACCGCCATCCCGTTTTCCAGCGCTTGGCGCGCCAAGGAACCGGCCATTGCAATAGTGCGCTCCATGGAGGCCCGCGATTGCGATTGGTCATCGGCCAGAAAGGTATCCACCAGCAGAAGCAATTGTGGCGGAGAGATTTGCGCCATTTCCTTGGCAATGAGCGTTCCAGTGCGAGCGCTGCGCTTCCAATAGATTTGGCGGGGGTTCTGTCCGGCGCGAAATTCCTTGACGCCATAGAACTCGTCGTTCCCATTGGCTCTGGGCCGCATATCGGCGCCGCCCCGTTCGGCGGAGCGGCAAAGGGCAATCAAATTGGGGCTGACCTCGGCGGCAGCAGGATAAATCAGAATCGAATCTTCCTGGCGGCGAGCGATGGCCCGGTGGATGAACCCAAAAGGGAAGCTGGTGCTCAACTGAAATTTGGAAAGCTTGTGGAGGCCGCGTCGCTTGGGATAAACCTCTATGGGCACCTGAACGGTCGTACCAGCGGCGGAGTGCAACAGGTAGGCGTGGGGCTGGCGCATGAAGGCTTCGCTGCCATCCAGTTCGGAAAGGCTGACGGACAGGCTGGGCCAAAAGCGCTTGGCGTTTTGAAATCGATATTGAATGGTCGCGCTGCCGCCGACAAATGCATGATCGGGCAGAATGCGCGAAACGCGAAGGCGAGAAAGAACAAGACGGCATAGAAAATTGCTGGTAATCAGGATCCCGATCATGATCCCGAAAAGGCCGAAAAGCAGGTTTGCCTGACTATTCGCGGCGGCCAGACCCATAAACAACATCATCGCGCTATAGATCGCACCGGTGAGGGACAGGTCAATGGAAGGCCGGCGAAAGATATAAGTTGTCCCGTCCCTCGGTTGTGAGTTACCCAGGCGGCCGTGCAGCAAATTGTTGACGGTCCGGAAAATACCGGATCGCCCAGGGTGGGGGAATTCAGATGTTACCTTGCTCGCCATAGAAGTTGGGGTATCACTTAACCGGCGAATGATCTTAGTCATCGCGGGGCGGAAATTCTGTCCATGATCGCCTGCAAAGCCCGGGATGTCGCAGCGGCGTCGCCGTTGTGCAAATAGGTCTTGCTGATGACCCGGTGGGCGCAGCAGGAAAGGAAGAGCGATTTTACATCGTCGGGCGTTACATAATTGCGCCCCGCGACCATGGCCGAAGCCTGACAAGTCTGGGTGAGCGCCAACGATCCGCGCGGCGAAACGCCCAGGTGGAATTGATCTTCCTGCCGGGTGGCTTCGACCAGATCCAGAATGTATTCGAGAATGGAGGGATCGATTCGGACGCTTGGCACCTGATCCTGAAGGCGGGTGATTTCTTCGCCGGTAGTGACGGCCTTCAGCCCTTCGAGGGCTGTTCGAGAAGGTTGCGTCGTAATGATTTTCTGCTCGCTGAGGCGATCGGGGTAACCTACGGAAACGCGCAGCAAAAATCGGTCAAGCTGGTTTTCGGGCAAATAGTAGGTGCCTTCGAATTCAAAAGGATTTTGCGTTGCGACAACCATAAATGGTCGCTTGAGCGTGAAAGTCTGGTTTTCAACGCTTACCTGCTCCTCACTCATTGCTTCCAGCAGGGCTGATTGCGTTCGGGGCGTGGTGCGATTGATTTCGTCCGCCAGAACGATATTGGCAAAGATGGGCCCGGGTTTAAAATCAAAGGTCTGGGTTATGTTGTTGAATACGGATACCCCCAGAACATCGCTGGGAAGAAGATCGGGGGTAAGCTGGATGCGGCTGAATTTGCAATCAATACTCCGCGCCAGGGCACGGGCAAGGACAGTTTTACCGACGCCCGGCACGTCTTCAATCAGGACATGGCCGCGGGCGAACAGGCCGATGAGAATCAGATCGACGGCGCGGCCGTTGCCGAGAAACACAGAACGTATATTTTTTCGAAGCAATTCAACAGCTGGCTCGGCCACATATCACCCTTCGCATTGAGTGCGATCAAAAATCCGCCTACCGCTAACATTCATTTCCGCTGCCGAGGTCGCAGAAAACAGCGGGATTTCCGAATCTCGATTCTAAGGGGGCGGCATTGATTCGTAAAAGGGCGTTGTGTGGCGATTTCAATTCCTCTGGAATAGAGAATTGTTGCGTGGACCGAAGAATCCGAGTTTAAGGGATGAATTGTCGGCTCCATAGACATTCTTGCCGGGATACGTCCACTCCATTGCTTCGCCGGTGACATGTCCATCGGCCCAGGCAACGTTGGCAAGGCCGCGATGGCGGAAATGAATGGAAGGAGACGAGGGGGCATAAGCGGGGCCGGTTGCGGGATCGAGATATGCCAGTTCCAGCGGCGGTTCGATGAAGGAATATTCAATCAGGGCGTTGCCCTTTTGTCCCATGGCAGCGTCGGCGAAAGCGATTTTCTGGGAGCTGTGCAACACCATGCTCATTTTTGCGGGAACATTGCCGACGTTTTGGTCCCAGCTTGCTGGGGAAGTGACCGCGGCATTGGCGGATATAATATCCAGGCTGGCGCCAATGTAATGATCGTTGTAGCCATAGCCCCCCGCGGAGGCTTCAAATGCCATGGGGCCGGAAGTTACAGATGGCGTGAAGTCCGGGCAGCTTTTCACGCCCTGCGAGAGATAGGGCCGCAGGACTGAACCGGCGAACTGGAAGGGATCGCGAATTGTTGCGCGAGAACCATGCCAGCGATTGAGATTAAGGCGAAGCATATCAAGGCTGGCCGGGGGCCAGGAGCCGCCATTGTCCTGGGCGTAATTCGTCGAAGCGGTGACGAGCTGACGAAGGTTGTTCTGGCAATAGCTGGACTGGGCCGCCTCCCGCGCCGCTGCTAGCGCGGGCAGAAGGACGCTGATCAGCAGCGCGATGACCCCGATAACAACGAGCAGCTCTGCCAGCGTGAAGGCTCTGGCAAGCGGTCGGCGCCGCTGGAGAAGAACGTAACCCAGCCCCGATATTCCCAGGCTAAAGGTCGCGGGCTCGGGAAGGTCTATCCCGTGAATGATCGCGACGGCATCCACGGTGCCGCCGGTGTTGCCGGGGCCGGTGGGGTCATAGATTGGGTTATTGCCTGAATCCAAAAGCGTTCCATCACCAGGGACATCGATGATCCGAACATATTGAATGTTATTGAGATCGACAACATTGGATTTAACGATGGGAAGATTGCTCAGCGCGGAAAGATCGAAGGAATCTCCGCCGGAGACGGAAGGATCGAAGGGACTGATATTGTTGGTATCAACATTGGCGTAGACGGGATGAACGCCGGCAAACCCGCTGACATTGGCGGGATTGATGGCGCCGTACGGTCCGACAGGGCTGCTGGTGTTGGACACAACAGGGAACTGCGCGAAATTGGCGCCGTCGCTGGAAACCTGGACAAACAGCAGGTTTGCATAGGCCTGGGTGGGATCGCCACTGACATAAAACTGATTGGAAAATACGGTGAAATCAGGGCCGGGCAGATTGCGGATGACGCGGGGATCTCCGGGAAGACTAAAGCCGAGGGTGAGGGTGCCGACGGTTCCGGCGGTGTTTCCCAAACCCAGCTTGTAGACATCAAGGCCTCCCTGCGTGTCACCCGCCCCGCGCGGCCCGCCCAGCGCCAGGGCGGGATTGCTGAACGCGGCCGGCTGGCCGGCGCCGGCAACATGACCGACGACATTGCTGGCGTAAAACTGCGAAGCCGACGCAATCCCCGGCAAAATTCCCGCCACGGGCATGGCAGCGGCAGCGGCTATCCATCGCGCGGGAAAACGGTTGCGGCGGCGTGTCGGGCGCAGCAAGAGAAGCCCTATGCCGCCGGCCATAAGCATCATCGACCCGGGCTCAGGGACAAAGTCAGCGGCGCTGAACACTTCGCTGAAGGAATTGAATTTCGAATCGAAGCCCTGGAACAGAAACGTATCGTCGGCAGCGTCGAAGCTGACGGAACCGAAGGTTGAACCCAGGCTGTAAGAGCGGCCCATGTGATCAGGCCCAAAGACGGTAACGCCTTCACTTCCACCCGCGAAGACAAAGCCGCGCGGATCGATGAACATGCCGGCGCCGCTTTGGTTATTGAAGCTGGTGGGGTTGAAGGAACTTCCTGTGGTCCAGTCGAGCGGGGTGCCGGTGTTAAAGGCGGTATCCAGCGAGGTGAGACTGAACGTGCGGATCTGGCCGCGATCGGCGCCGAAACCGATATCCACATAAAGATTGTGAGCGCTGTCGAGCGCGACGGTCGCGCCAGCGCCAGGAATATTATTAATGACCGGCACATTAACGCCCGTTTGCGCGTCGAAAATCGAAACGGCGCTCCCCGTGAAAGAAGCGTTCCCGGCATCTACAAAATATTTGTTCGTGGTGCTGGGTATCGCGAACGCGGCCGATACGGGGGCCGCATCGATGTGATAGCCCACGGTGCCGACCGCGGTGTTCGAGTGGCCACCGGTTTTGGGAATGGAGAAGAACAAGCCGTTGTCTGACGCGTGGCCCGATCCACCGCCCGCTCCGTTTCCCACGAGGATTTGCGTTTGGTTCTGGTTGAAGTTAATGGGACCGGGATCGGCGCTGCCGCTGCCGACGGTGGTCATCAATGGGTTGAGGGAAGTGAAGGTGCTGCCGTTCTTCGTGGTTTCCTGCAAAATATTGACGCCATCCCAGACGTAGAGAATTCCGCTGGAATCGTAACGCACGGAGACCCCGAAGCTATTGGCATTCCCCGGTGGCGGGAGGGTGATGGTGGCCAGTGGAGAAGGATCGGCAAAGAGCGCTGGTGTGAACATCAGCGCGGTGACGGCAGCCGGCGCGGCTGCGATTTTGAGATTGTGCATTGCAAAGTCCCCAAACATGGTGAATCCACACCCAGTTCATGAGAAATGCAATTGCGTCGCACAGCCATGCTGTTGAGCCAGCAAAGGCGGTCGTACGGCAAAGCATCGCTCCCAGGATGGGCGATGGTTCACAAGCCTGACGAAATAAAGAGGGCTTTCCGGGGCTGTATTCGCGCAGCCGATCGGACATGGCTTGGAGGCGGCATCGGCCGACTCCCATGGCAGGCAGGTCTTCTGGCTGGTGACAGCCGGCAACAGTCTTCCCAGCCCAAAGGCCAGTGACATTTGGTTGCCGGTCGGGCGAATTTCCGCCCGCGAGGTGGTCACTTACAGCGGCGCGTCCGCAGCGGTTTTGCACCGCTTTCCCTGACGCCTGCGAGGGCTAGAAAACCATATTCCGGGACTGATGTCAAACTGGAATTTTGCGCGACCGGAAAAAAGTGCGCCGCCTATTGATTCGCCGGCATGGTTGCAGGAACTGCGGTTGCATCCGCTGGGGCAGCATCGGGGGTGGCTGTGGCAGGCATGGTTGTAGGCGTGGCGGCCGCATCTGTTGCTGTTGTATCCCCTCCGCCCGTGGCGGCCGATGTGCCCGAGGGCGCAACTGGCGCGGCAACGGTGGAATCGTCGGAAGAAGCAGCGGGCGCTCCGGGGGCTGCCGGGCCAGGGACAGCGGCGACGGCGCGGTACGCCGGATCGACGCCCGATTCATCAGTTTCAGCGTCAGCCAGATGCTTTTTTGCGTTCTCGGCGTCACCGATGAGATAGGAATACTCGGCCCAAATGCGATTGGTAAGGGCATGGCCCATCAGGGCGTGGTTAGTTCGTTCCTTGCCAGCCGGACCGACATCCATGGCGGTTTTTTTCTCGTAAGTTTCCAGGGCCTGGGAGAACGAATCGTCCACTTTCTTCTGCAGCTCCTTGAGGGCGGACGGATCAGATTTACCCGCGAGATCAGCCAGGGGCTTTGGCATGTCGATGCCCGTCCGCTCGCGGCTCAACAGCGTAGAGAACCCCGTTATCTTCAACGGCTGGGTGGGAGAAGCGATATTCAGGGATTTGAAGGTTGTGGTGGTGTCTCCGGGGGCGAGCTGGTAGCCGTCCATCATTTGCGCGAGCAGAATTTGCGTGGCAGCTTCGGACGCCTCCACCGTTGCCTGTGCCTGCAGCGCCGCTGCCTCCCGCAAGCGGTAGTTCATCGGATGCAACGATTCCATCATGTCGCGCCAAACGGGAAGATCGGGATCGTTGGGTTTGCTGCTTATGCGCATCGAAAGGTCATTGCGGATCGTATCTGCTTGCCGGGAGGCGGTGCGAAAATCACCAATTACCTTATCAAGTTCTTCTGCAGCCGATTTGCGAAGATCGTCGGTTTGGGTAAGCAGTGCGGCGAGGTCCCTGGCGTGGTCGGCAATGGTGTCGGATTTGTCGCTGCCCGGATCGCCAGCGGGCGCCGAGGAGAGTGTGTCTGAGCCAATGAGATCGCGCTCAAGCTGCATTTGGGCGTCGAGCTGCTTCTGCACGTCGGTCCAATCTCCTTGCAATGCCTTGATCTGCACATTCAGGGAATCGACGGTCGAAGCCACGGCGGCAAGCCGCGATTGAATGGCAGCCTGCGCTGCCTGAAGCTGAAGAAGTTTGGCGGCAAGCGTATCGGCCTGGGCATCGGCGATGGCAGCCTCGTGCCGGAGGTTGGACGCTTGCGTGACATCCTTCACGCGGTCATCGCTGGTCTCCGCTTCGCTCTTGCGCTGGAACGTTTCAGCCTGGTCGATCTTGGCGGCGCTGATTTTCTTCAGATTGGCGGCATCGAACTGGTTCCTGGCGATTTCGTCAGTTTTTTGATCGATGGCGGTTTTCAGCGCTAGGATGGTTGGGGCCTTAATCTCCGTGCCGGGTACTGTCCATTCCGACTGGCTGGGTCCACCTGTGATGTCGAGGATCTGCTTTTGCAACGCCGATATTTCCGCCGACGGGTTGTAGCCCTTTATCGCCTCAATGCCGGATTGAGCGCCGGCCACTTGATATGCAAGCTGCTCAATGCTGTTAATGGTTTGGACGACCTGAAGGTCTTTAGCGCGGAGATCGCCAAGCATCAGTTCTACCCGCTCGAAGCGAAGCTGGGCAGCCCGACCTTTAACGACGAGACTCATTTCCGGCGAGGCGCTGGAACTCCCACGGCTGGCAGAATCATATTGATTTTGAACGCTCTCCAGTTTCGTGAGGTCGTTCGAAGCGGAGCCGCGCGACTTTTCGGCGGCATCAACCTGTTTTTGGACAGCTACATCAGCCTGTCGTTCTTGGCTGTCACAACCACTGACAAGCGTGAAGGCGGCGCATCCGAACGCCAGGGAAATTGACGTTAAGGCCGCAGCCGACTTAAGCATGGAAAGACTCTCCAGGCGAGAAAACACCAAAAACGCCAGCAGGCAC
The DNA here is from genome assembly GCA_030775485.1 of Planctomycetota bacterium. Classification (GTDB taxonomy): domain Bacteria; phylum Planctomycetota; class Phycisphaerae; order Tepidisphaerales; family Tepidisphaeraceae; genus JALYJB01. The sequence goes on from JALYJB010000015.1 coordinate 80,295, forward strand.
GGGGGGCAAAATCACAACCAGCCGCCACGTGGAAGCCCTCCCGCAGGAACGAAGATTGTGACGCTGGAGGACTGTAATGTCAAATATAACGGCATCCAGAATTCGCTGCCTGGGCCGATAAATCGGCACTGGCAATCGGCGCTATGGAGAGTATCGTGTAGGGATAAGATGATGCGTAGTTATCCCCAATCTGGGCCTGATCTACCCGGACCACCGTCTGCGGGAACTTCGCCGCCAGAATCTCCCGCATTGTGGGGAATGCCGAACGTAAATTGGCCGCCGCCTATGATTTTGCCGCCGCCGATTGGATATGCCGACAGAAATTCTTCGCCGCCAAAGTCCGACGATAACGCTAACGCCAACCGCGACGGAAATCGCCGCAGCGGCTGGGGGCCGGTATTGGTCATTGCTTGCCTCGTCCTGGGAATTCTGGCAAGTGCGCTCCAGCTGGTTCGTGAACGGCTTCAGGAAGAAAGTGCCCGCGCCAACGATTTGAACACCACGACGGTGTACATCGAATCGCAAACCGAAAACCTGGGCCGATTGATGGCCGATCCCCAAACTCATTTGGTCGACCTTAGTGGCCCGGCGGGCTCGGCAATCCATGCCGCTTCGCTGGCGTGGAATCCGACAAAAAACAGCGGTGTGTTGTTCTGCGATTCGCTTCCGGTGTTTGATTCAACCCACCCATATGAAATCTGGAGCACCACAATCGCGGGACCAGCGGCACGATTGGCGCGGTTCCATGCTCAGGCGGGCGTAAGCGTCTATCCCTTCAAGGCGCCTGCCGCCGATGGCGAAATCTCCAGCTTTGAAATCACTGCCGGGCCGCGACTCGCCGGTCAGGCGCCCCTGTTGATTGGAACAATCAAATCTCCAAGGTCTCTGGGAGGCTAGCAATGGTCACAATGCGCCTGGCTGAGAAGCCCTTCGGAAGCAATCCTTCATCCACAAGCAAGTTTCTCGAGCAGATCCATTCCAAGGGGTACTATGGCTTTTTCCCCAATGAGAACTGGATTCCCAACGTCAACCTTTACGAAACCGAATCAACCTATCTGGTATGCGTCGACCTGGCGGGGATGGATAAGACCAAAGTTGGCCTGGAAGTCGTTAACGGCCGTCTGACAATCCGCGGGAATCGACCCGTGCCAACATGCGATGATGTTCTAACTGCAACACCCAGCGGCCGGGTGCGCCTTCACCTGATGGAAATTGACCACGGCGCTTTCGCCCGCGATGTGGAGCTGCCTGAAGGCATTAAGCAGGAAGAAATTCATGCCAAATACATCAATGGCATGCTGTGGATTGAAGTGCCCAAAAAGGCCTAGCGTCTCCGAACTGATGAGAGCCGAAGGGACTATTGCAAGGCTCGTTTGATCTGGGGCCGCCTGAAGTTAAACATTTCAAAGAATTGCCCGACCTTATGGCAGAATCACAAATTATTGAACAGACTCCAACTCATGCGGTTATTCGGACGGCGGGAAATGGGCAGCAATTAACGATCCCAAATCTGCTGCCGATTCTACCGATTCGCAACATCGTTGTGTTTCCCGGAACGGTCATGCCTCTGAACGTGGGTCGACAGAAAAGCAAGAATCTACTTGATGAGGTCATGCCGGCGGAAAAACTCATCGGGGTGGTGACGCAGAAAAATTCCGAAGTCGAAGAGCCCGGCTTTGCTGACCTTTACCCGTTTGGCTGCGCCTGCATGATCCTCAAGCTGTTCAAGCTTCCAGACGGCAATCAGTCGATCATCGTGCACGGGCTGGTCCGGTTTCGATTGCTTAGCATCGAGCAGACCGAGCCCTTCGCCATCGGCCGTATCCAGGTAGTGGAAGATGTTGTGAACACGGGACCCGGCATGGACGCGCTGTTGGCGTCGGTGCGCCAGCAGGCCAACCGCGTGATCGAGCTTTCGCCCAATACACCCGACGAGGCGGCTCAGGTGCTCAACAGCATTAACACCGCCTCCGCGCTGGCCGATTTTCTCGCCGCCAACCTGCCGGTCGACAAGGGAGACATATCCGAAAAACAGCGAATGCTGGAAGAATTGGACGTCGAGAAAAGATTGCGACTGATCGCCTCGCGCCTGGCAACCCAACTGGATGTGCTTGAGCTGCAATCCAAAATTCAATCGCAGGTCAAGGAAAACATCGACAAGAGTCAGCGCCGCTATTACCTCCAGGAGCAGATGAAGGCCATTCGCAAGGAGCTGGGTGATGCGGATTCCGGCCCGGGCGGCAGTGAGATCGACAGCCTCCGCGTCAAGCTGGATGCCGCGCAGTTGCCGGAAAATGTGATGAAGGAAGCAACGCGGGAACTCAATCGCCTTGAATCGATTCCCAGCGCGTCGCCCGAGTATGGGGTCATTCGAACTTACCTGCAAATCCTCAGTGAACTTCCCTGGTCCGTCCTGACGACCGATAAAATAGACTTGGCCGAAGCGCGCGGCATTCTCAATCGCGACCATCACGACTTGGAAAAGGTGAAGCGCCGCATCATCGAGTATTTGGCTGTTCGCAAGCTCAAGCCCGACGGTGGCGGCGCCATTCTCTGCTTTGTCGGGCCGCCGGGCGTCGGCAAAACATCCCTGGGCAAGAGCATTGCCGAGGCAATGGGCCGCAAATTTATTCGTGTCGCCCTGGGGGGTGTTCGGGATGAAGCCGACATTCGCGGACACCGGCGCACCTACATCGGCTCCATGCCCGGTCGCATCATCGCTGAACTCCGCAAGGCCGGCACGCGCAACCCGGTGATGATGCTCGACGAAATTGACAAGGTCGGGGCCGATTTTCGGGGCGATCCCGCCGCGGCGCTGCTGGAGGTGCTCGACCCGGCTCAGAACCATACGTTCACCGACCACTATCTGGATGTGCCGTTTGATCTTTCACGTGTCATGTTTATCGCAACCGCCAACACCATGGACACCGTGCCTGGCCCCCTGCGCGACCGCATGGAGGTCATTGAAATCCCCGGCTACACCAACAGCGACAAGCTCGACATCGCCCGGCGTTTTCTGGTTCCGCGCCAGCTTGACGCCAACGGTGTCTCGCCCAAACAAGCGCGTTTCAACGATCAGGCGCTCAGTTGGATCATCGACGGATATACCCGTGAAGCCGGTGTGCGAAATCTCGAACGGCAAATCGGCAGCATTGCCCGGGCGATCGCCGCCGACATTGTCGAGGGCAAAAGCGCAAAGGTGGCGGTCAGCCGTGACACGGTCAGCAAGATCCTCGGTCCACGAAAGTTTGATCCGGAACTGGCCAGCAGGACCAGCGTGCCAGGCGTGGCCACCGGAATGGCATACACACCGGTAGGAGGGGAAATCCTGTTTATTGAAGCTACTCGAATGCCAGGCAAGGGAATGATCACGCTTACCGGACAAATCGGCGATGTGATGAAAGAATCCGCCACCGCGGCGTTCAGCCTTATTCGCTCCCGGGCGCAAAGCCTGGGCATCAACCCGCAGTTGCTGGCGGAAAGCGATATTCACATTCACGTTCCCGCCGGCGCCGTGCCCAAGGATGGACCCAGCGCTGGTGTTGCAATGTTCACCGCGCTGGCATCGCTGATGCTTAACAAGCCGGTTCGCCATGACGTGGCAATGACTGGCGAAATTACCCTGCGCGGGCTTGTCCTTCCCATCGGCGGCCTCAAGGAAAAGACGCTCGCCGCCAAGCGGGCGGGCATCAAGCACGTCATCGTGCCAAAACGGAATGAGAAAGACATGCCGGACATTCCGCAAGAAGTCCGCGATACGCTTGAGTTTCATTTCGTGGACAATATCGATCAGGTGTTGAAGGCGGCGCTGGGAACAACGGGCAAGACAATGCGAAATCACATTCCCGCAAAGCGCGGCAAGGCGCGCTCGAGCAAGTAATTCTTCCTGCACCCCGCCTTTTTCGTTGCCTACAACAAGGGCGAAAGAAGCGAGATGGCCCGGTCAGTGTATACGCTGACAACGTTTCTCTTTGCCCATTTCGCCGGATCTACCGGCGACGATTGTTGCAGATATTCATTTTGAATGGCGCGCAGTCGATTTGTTGAATCCGGCCCATAAAGCAAAAGACTTAATTCAAAATTTAAACTAAAACTCCGCACATCCAGGTTTGCTGAACCGAAGAGGGCAAACGCGTCGTCAACAGTCGTTGTCTTGGAATGGATTAGCCCCGGCTCATAGAGATAGATTCGCAGGCCGGCATCCAGCAGCATTTGAAAATGCGCCCGCCCTGCTGCCGCCGTGAAAAAATGATCGGGGCGCTTGGGAAGAATCAGCTTCACATCCACACCACGATCCGCCGCCATCACCAGTGCCAACAAGGTGGGCTCGTCGGGCACGAAATAGGGGGTGGTGATGATCAATTGCCGGCGAGAGGTCTGAATCGCCGCGAGCAGAAGGCGGCGATAGCTCGCCGCGGGTGTACTGGGTCCGGTGGGCACCGCCTGGGCAACCACGCCACCAGCCTGGTTTTCGCCCGAAGGCAGCGTTGAGCTATCGGGATAAACCACCTCAAGTTCTTCGCCGTTTTCAAAAGCCCAATCCTCCGCAAAAACCGCCGCCAGCTCTCCCACAATGGGACCATGAAATTTTGCTGTAAGGTCATGCCAGGGGTTCCCCCGGCGACCCCCGTAGTCTGCGTTTATAAGATTATGGCTCCCCACGAACGCGGTTTGGCCGTCGATAATCGCCAGCTTGCGATGATTGCGCAGGTCCATCCGAGCAAACCGCCGACGAATGGGCGCCACCGGCAGCGCCATCGCAACCTGCACGCCCCCCGCCACCAATTCGGAAGCCAGGCCATTCGTCCGAAATATCTTGCGGGACGCGATCGCGTCAGCCAGAAGTCGACACCTGACACCCCGCCCCGCGGCATTAAGCATGGCGTTGGTCACCCGTTCGGCGCTGGCATCTTCCGCAAATATGTAATATAATAGATTTACTTCTTTACGTGCAGATGCGATCGCTTGGATCAAGTCATCCACGAAGCGGTCAGTGTCGGTGAAGAATTGCATATCATTGTCTGACAAGACCGGCAGCCCGCTGATCTTCTCTGCCTGGATGATCATGGGCTGATAAGGCGCCCCCGGATCAGGTTTGGTTTCATGCTGCTTTCGATTGGGATAACGTGCGGGATCGCGCGAATCTTCAATAATATCCCGATGCCGCTGTGCGCGCCGGGGACCGAGCCGGCTCTCACCCACCAACATGTAAAGCGCCACCCCTAAATAGGGATGCAGCGAGACGATCCCTAACCACCCCAAAGACGCCCCCGGAGCAAACTGCCTTCGCAAAACAATGGGCACCATCGCTGCGCGAATGACCCACCCAAAAGCAAAATAGATGAAAAGCAGGGACATTGATGGGCTGGAGAGTACTCGCCCGCTCTCGCCTCGCAAGGAGCCCGTCACCGACGGCAAAAGTTAAATTGGGAGATTTCGCCGCAGCTTGGCAACAAAATTTAAGTCGACCTATATGCACGCACTTCAAGGTGGGGAAATGATTTCGCTAAAAAAGATTTGCCGCCCGAATTAATCGCAAAATGCTGTCAACAATGTAGTTGGGGCGCCGCGATTATTTCTTAAATCGCGACAACAACTCGGCCTATCGCGACTCTTGCTGCGGCGAATTTCGTTGGCAATTCGGAAATATTTGGCTATATTATACGTTGTATCGTAAGAAACTGGAGTGATTTCCTTGCAGCGCAGCTGCTTGTTATGACCATGCAAGGATTTTATTGTTGCCGGGCTGGCGTCCCCCGTTGTTCCAATGCAACTAAGTTACCGGACAATGTTTATGAACAGAATTATTTCGGCAATTGTGATTGTCGCTTCCTGTTTTTATGCGGTGATTGATCGTGTTGCGGCTGCGACTACCACTCGTCCAGCTGGCAATCAACGTGGCTTCTCCGAGCCGAATAATGAATACCAGGCCAATTTTGAAAATAAGCCGGGCAAGCCCATGGGCTACGAAACGCCTTCTCCAAGCGCCAGGGCAGATTATGCTGACCTGATGCACTGATTTCGCCCCTTCCCAGAAATAAAATGCCCCGCGAGCATTCTTGCTTGCGGGGCATTTCGTTTAATAGCCTGGGATTTCGTCTGTGAAGTCGCTCCCCCGCATTTTTACTTGGGGCCCGGCACGAGCATTCCCAATATGTGCATTATGATCGCCGCCACATTGGCCGGATCCTGGCCATTGAACATTCGGCGGCGCGCATCGGTGAGGAAGAAATTGCCGACAGGGTCAATAAGACACGCCGCCCGAATATCGGTGGCCTTTCCGTCGGCGTCGCGCAATTGCAGGACGACCTGCCCGACGTAGCCGCTGGTATCAAGCCAGGCAAAATTCATTTTCAAGCGGCATGGCTGGCCAAGGAAGATGAAATCGGCGCGGTCTTCATAATGTTCGGGGGACCATTGCATGGGTAGAGCCGCTATCGCTGGCACGCGCGGAATCATTCCCATGAGATAGACAAAGTGTCCCTTGATGCGCTGGTGCGCCTCGGCCGCGGCATTGATGCGATCGCGCTCGTCCATGGATTCAGGTCGTCCTCGGTTGAATCATCGGCGTTATGCGGGAACAAAAGTTGTGGTTTTATCAATTGTTTTCTTGCGATGTTTATCGGCTGCCCGCTAAAAGGTTCGCCCGATAAGCCGTTCTGCCATCTCCAGCAACGCATCAAAAGTCGCATGTCTGTTTGGTGGCGATGATCTGGCAATTAAATGTGATTTGAAAACGACCAATTTCGCGAAGATCACCGACACATTGCGTTGCCTGGCTAGCAATGTTGTCGGTTGACCGCACATCAGATCACCACGGAAATGCGCATTTTTGGCGGTAGCGGACATGTACGAAGCACTGGCTGCAAAGCGGCCTTACCGCAAGGACCTGACCCGCGAAGAGGTAATGACGATCATCGATCGCGATAACGGCGTCGGCCTGTGCCCGGACGTGGTCGCGGCTCTGAAAACATTCGTGGCATCAAATCAGTTCGTGCCATACGTCGTAGCGGCTTGAGGTCAATCTTCAACTTGACGCAAATCGTTATTGCGGTAGGCGTCGATCAACCGTTCCAGCATATCAATCTCGCAGCGCCAGCGCTTGCCGCGCTCGGTGTCCGCCATGCGTCGGGGCACATCCCACGTGCGAATAACCGCAACGCTGGGGATGATATCAACCCCATCGCGAATGGCGGCTTCCACCGATTCGAAATGATAGTGAGTCGCAAGAATCGTGCGGTCTGATTCCAGGACCAACGTATAACCATGATCTCCATAGGCTTCGGAGAAGGCGCCGTCGATGGTGATTGCTTTGCCGCTGCGCTTGAGTGGCGATTCTCCTTTTTCAATTTTCACCGGCACATGGCCGTTAACGATCAGGCCGTTTTTTGGGTCCACGCCGAATTCCGCCAGCACTTTCTCGCAGAACCATACCTCGTTAATCAGCTTGAAATACGGACCGCGCTCCTCATGGTGTGGCTTGGGATCGACGATGAAGTCTCGCTCTAACGTTGCGATGCGGTCCTTGCCGAACAGTGGCGATCGCGGGCCGCTCCACAGATACCAGAGGAAATCCAGATCCTTTTCCTGCTTGCGATCGAGCACGCGCAGCACCACTTTCTCGATCGCTTCAAACATGGCGCGGCCAGCCACGGGCTGGCCATCGACAATCATCGGGAGAAAATTGCCGGCATCATCGCACGGCACGCAGCCATGGAAGATCAGATGATCGTCCCGAATCAGATGCATCGACCCATTCCCCACGATATAGCGCATATGCTCTTTGAGCTTCTGGCTTTCAAGAAATGATTCGCGCAGCCGCGCAAGACAGCTCTTCTCTTCCGGCGATAGCTCGTATGGATTCTTCGGATCAACGGTTGGCAGATGCGTATCCCGCAGAGGGTAGCGAACGCCTTCCAATTCTATTGTTCCAGTAGCCCGGTCGATCCGGTGCATCAAACGTCGATGATCCATCTCCCAGTGCGGATTGCGGGCAATCATCTGCCCTTCCAACTTGAACTGCATGATGGCCACCGCCTTCTGCATGCGCGCGACCAGCAGATTCGGCCGCAGGCCATCAGATTTGGGCATGAAATATTTGGCTGGATCATCCGCATAGACCGTGTTGACCAAATGCTCCAGGGGCGTCAGCGGGACGCTGTACCCCTCATCAAGCTGGCTGATGCGCCGATATCGCAACGAAACGCGCAGCACATAGCAAATCAGCGCTTCATGGCCCATGGCCGCGCCCAGCCAGGCTACATCGTGATTGCCCCAGATGAAGGATACGTTGGGCTGCTGACGCAGATAATCGACAACCCGATCACCGCGCGGCCCGCGGTCCCAGCAATCGCCACCGATAATGAGCTCGTAAATCGCCAGGTTGCGAATGAGGCGCCCCACAATGTGAATCAGATGCAGGGCTTTTCCACGACGGATCAGTTCATCGACAATCGCATCCAGAAATCCCTTGCCGCGCTCGGTCGTGGGCTCATGCAGCATTTCCGCCAGCAGCTCACGATATTCGCGCGGGAAGACTTCCATCCCGCGCCGCAGGCTATATCGCCCAGCCAGCGCCCGAACGAGTTCGAACTGATTTCGCAAGGTTGGGACCGCAAACCGCCGCAGCTCGGCGGGGTCGGTCATCGTCAGTTCCAGGTGTTCGACCACTTCCGCGGGGTAGAACAGCAGGGTTAAAAATTCCTGGAGCTGCTTGGGTGTAAGTCTTGCAGCCAAAAGCTTTTCCGCGAGGGGCCGAAGGGTACCCGACGCATTATTAATAACATGCCTGAGCTTTTTATCTTCACCATGAATATCGCTGATGATGTGAATGGTGCCCTTGGGGAGGGTGAGAATGGCCGACAGCCGGGCGATTTCCGCCATCGCGGAATCTACATTGGGAAACTGCCGTGAAAGCGGCCGCAGTATCGCCAGTTCATATTCGTGAGATGCCAGATCAATCGCGGGCCGGGAATGCATGAATACCTTTTCGAAGGAGAGAACCACCGAAAGCACGAAACACGGGAAAAGCGTTCGCTTCTCCCTCAAAATCTATCGAGGCGGGTAGTTTATCGATTTTTAACTTGAGACAAGAGGATCACGAAATTATTTCACTGTTCGACAGTCCGACTACTTTCGCGGCGCGATGCCAATAGGCAGCATCGAATCCCAATTTTTCCTTGATGAGGATGTCCCGTCGCATCCAGTTGGCATCCATCAAAAGATCAGCGCATTCCGCCAAGCCAAGGTGGCGAACCGACGGGATCGCGGGAATGGGCCAGTCGCTGCCATGAACCAGTTTTTCGCGCACGGTTGGGTTGGTCAGGATGGTATCATACGCATACCAGCGCGCGGGCAAATTTAGCGCGGCGGTGTCACCGTAAAAATTCTCGTGGTCCTGGGCGAGGCGCACAAACTCTGGCAGATAATCCCGCTCGCGCGGATGTGATCGCGTGCCGCAATGCGCGGCGATTACCGTCACCCCGCGCTGAATAGCCGGCAACAGCAACATCGGGTCCGCGACAGAATCATCCAGGCGCGGCAGCGATTGTTCCCCGCCAGTATGACTCAGCAAAGGCAGCCGATGATGGGCCAGCACCTCGTAAAACGGGATGCACCGCTCATCGGCCGGGTTAAAATTCTGAACGATCGGCAGCCACTTCATCAGGACAGCGCCCTCTGCCACGCAGCGCTCGATTTCTGCGACGGCATCTTTGCGATAGGGGTGCACCGAAGCACCGAAACGCATTTTTGAAAATTGCTTGCAAAGACCGATGACGTAGGCATTGGAAACGTAAAGATGGGTGTTGGCATCGTCCAGGCATCCTTCATGATCATAAACCGCGTCGAAGGCCAGAATCACGGCGGCATCCAAGGACTGTGTTTGCTGAAGAGTGCTTGCAAGCTTTGCGGCCACCGCGACTTCTGTAGTTTTGTCGTCTCCACTGATTCCGAATTTCCAACGCATGAATCGAAATGGAACGCTGGCCATCAACTGCCTGGACATTTTGCCATGGCCTTGTGTTTGGGCGGAAACATGAACGTGTAGATCGAGAATCATCTGCAACCCGCTTCCTGGTAGCTCTGCTGCGAATTTTTCGGTAGCGATTCGAATCGAGGCGTGAGTTTGGTTATAAATCCCATCCAAACCAGCGCTCTCGATTTCTTCAAACGATGTCTATGCAAATCAAAAATATCTTTGGTCGCCGAATAGCTTTCATCGCTCTTGTTTCGCTGGCCGGCATCTTTGCGGGCTGTAAAGCCGAGCCGGCTCCCAATTCAGGGTTTCTGGCCAAGCCGCAGCTCATGAAAAGCATTGACAGACTACCGTTTGATCGCACTTATCTGGATCCGAAATTTTCAGTCAAAAACTATGACAAGATCATGGTAGCGCCGGTCAATCTCGACTATCTCATGCCGCAAAACCTTTGGGAACAGGCCAGCGTCGTCAATCTGAGCGGTGAAGTTGAAGAGGAAATTTTTCAGGTGGGACAATATACCCATCAGGCTTTCGTCGAAGCTGCCCGGAATGATCCCAGGCGGCACTTCCGAGTTGTGTACGAAAGTGGACCCAGGACGCTGGTTCTTGAGACTGCGCTTACACAACTAGTGCCTTCCAAATCACTTCTGAATGCCGCCGAACTGGTGTTTTGGGAGGCATACGTGGTCGCCTTTGCGGGCCAGGCCGCTTTCCAATCCGAAGCGGGAAGCTCGGGAGTAGTAGCGATCGAAGGCGTCCTGCGCGATGCTCAGACTGGTCAGATTGTGGCCATGTTCGCTGACCGAGAGCGGCCCAAAGACGCAATTATCAACTTCCGCGCGCTGGCGTGGTGGGAACCGAATCGCCGCGTGATCGACGATTGGGCCGCGCAGTTGATTGAAGTCCTGAATGCCCCGCCAGGCCAGACCGTCGAGCGTTCCGGGCACTTCGCGCTGCTTCTGTTCTGATTTCGCTGAGCCAGAACGAAGTTTAGGGGCGCGCTCGGCCAATCGCAAACGATTTCAATGCTCTAGGCATCCTCCTTAAAACCTGTGGAGGAAGTCGGTTACGTTGATTCTTTGCGACCTTTTTTAATCGAACCCCCCATTCTTTCGCTTTCTCGATTTTTTTTGGAAGAAACTTTCCCCCTTCCGCTAACTACACTTGAGAAGACGCGTGTTCCAACCGCAACGGCACCCCGGAGAACCACGGTGTGGAGGAGTCGGATCCAGAGCTTGTACGGAGGGCCGCGGATGGAGAGCGCCTCGCGTTCCAAACACTGGTGCAAAGGCATGCAAAATATCTGTTTTCGCTCGCTTATTCGCTAGTTGGATGCGGCGCCGATGCGGAAGATGTCGTCCAGGAGAGCCTGACGGGCGCGTATCGTGGCCTGAGGAAATATGAAGGCCGCGCCCCGGTCAAGCTCTGGCTGGCGGGAATTGTGGCTCGGCAGGCAGCAAGGTTGCATTACAAGCGTGGACTGCGGCCAACAATATCTCTGGACCAGGCATCAAACGAACAGGATTCTCTGGAGCCGGCAATGCGGATCGGCACTGGAACTATTGAAGTTGATCGCCGGCTGGATATTGAGAGCTTTCTTCAAAAGCTTTCAGATTCGCATCGGCAGGTAATAGTTCTGCGGGAATTGAACGGCCTCAGCTATGAAGAGATTGCTGACGTGTTGCGTGTTCCGCGAGGCACGGTGGAATCTCGATTGTTTCGTGCCCGCGCCGAATTAAGCCAACTCCTGAAATCGTACCATAGTGGTTCTTAGGCGTCTTGGGACTTTAAGGATGGAGTCATGTGTCCTGAAAAAAATGAATTAATGGCGCATTTCGACGGTGAACTTCCCCCCGAGAAGTCGCTGCAATTAAATGCGCACGTTGTCGATTGCGAGTTTTGCAAAGCATTGATTCTCGAATGGCGCGCCATTACGTCCCTGATGGGCGCCATGCGTTGCCCGGAGCCGCCGGCGGGTGTCCTGCTTCGACTCGGCAGGCACGCCGCGGCTCTTCCTGAACTTGAGTTGCGGCGCATGGGTTCGATCTTCGCGGGATTGGCGGCGACGTTGCTCGTCGGTGCTTCCCTGGTTTCTTATCGCCTTGGAAACACTGATTCCGTATCGGGGGCGCAAGTGCCCTCCTCCCGGTGGGAAATGAGCGCCGTATCAGGACACGCGATTGTAAATGACGCTGGCCAGCCGAAGCTTGCGGATTGGATGAGTTTTGGCGTGACGCCAACCCGCAATTGAGGTACGCAAATGAGACGAACCGTTTTAATTCTGATTTCGGCCTTCCTCCTGACGCTGGCGGCGGGCGGTGTTGTGGGACGTATCGCGATGTCACCTCCTAAAGCCCCCGCCGTGGGACCGGATGGAGGTTGGCTGGCGCAACAATTGCAATTATCCGATGACCAGCGCTCGCGGGTGCAATCGATCTGGGACCACACCCATTCGGAAATGGACCAGCACATGCAGCAACTCAGGGCCATTGACCAGGATTTCCAGCAAAACCTGCTCAATCTATTAGATTCAGATCAGAAAACGCGATATCTCGCCCTGCGGGATAAGGCAAATTCAGCTGCTGCGGGAATTTATTCTGACATCCGGGCAGACGTGGATCGGTCGATCGAACAAACCAAAGCGGTACTGACTCCGCAACAAGTTGAAAAATACAATCAGCTTTTGACGCGATTCCCAGCCAAGGGACCCCCGGATGCGGGTGTCGATCATTTATCGACAGCTCCCGGATTCATGGAACCGCCGCCGCCACCATCCGAGCGATAGCAGACCGAATCCTTCGACGCGCTAATTAAATCGGCAGTAGCACCGCAATCACTTAAACAGTGGGAGCACACATGCGAATATCGCCAAGCCCAAAACGATCTTTGAGATCATCGGATGATTGCAGATTTCGGCCTTTGCTATTCGTCGAGGCGCTGGAGCAGCGAACATTGCTTTCGGCGTCCACCATCAACCCGAATTTAATCCTCGCCGCGAGTTCGTCGAGCGGTTCTTCAATTCAGGGTTATTCTCCGAGCCAAATTCAAACTGCTTACGGCTTCAATCAGGTGACGCTGACAGGGGGCGTCACGGGTGACGGCGCGGGGCAGACCATTGCGATTGTCGATGCGTACAACGATCCGAATATAGCCAGTGACCTTGCAACGTTTGATTCATCGTTTGGCCTCAATGCCCCCTCCAGTTTCAAGGTGGTCAGCCAGACAGGCAGTACATCCAATCTGCCGCAGACCGATTCGGGATGGGCACAGGAGATTTCGCTCGACGTTGAATGGGCTCATGCGATGGCCCCGAAGGCAAAAATTCTGCTGGTCGAAGCCAATTCGTCGAGCACCACTGATCTGCTCACCGCGGTCGATTACGCACGACATGCCTTCGGCGTGACGGTTGTATCGATGAGCTGGGGATCGAGCGAATTTTCCAGCGAGACTTCATACGACAGCTATTTCACAACACCCTCCGGCCACAAGGGCGTTACTTTCATCGCCGCCTCCGGCGATCAGGGAAGTTTCTTTGGACCGGAATGGCCATCGAGCTCACCCTACGTTCTTTCGGTTGGCGGCACGACGCTGTCAACAGATTCTGGTGGCTCTTACAGCAGCGAGAGTTCATGGAGCAATAGCACCGGCGGCATCAGCAGCTATGAAAATCAGCCGTCTTACCAGTCGTCCGCACAATCATTTGGAGCGAGAACTTCGCCGGATGTTTCCTATAATGCCGATCCGAATACCGGATTTGCCGTCTATGATTCGCTGGCTAACCAGGGCCAGAGCGGATGGATGGAAATTGGTGGCACAAGCGCCGGCGCGCCGCAGTGGGCAGCGCTGGTCGCGGTCGCCAATGAAGGGCGAAAACTGGCCGGCGAGGCGGTCTTGCGTAACACATGGAGCACATCGACAATTCTTTATAACCTCTACAATTCCGCTTCAAGCTACGCCTCGAATTTCCATGATGTTGTTGACAGCGGGTTCATGGGATTTCAAAGCGCCACGGCAGGGTATGATCTGGTGACGGGGCTGGGTTCGCCTATTGCATACGCGGTGGTTACTGCCTTGGTCCGGGGAAGCAACGTCTCCCAGGCTGCATTCGTCACTGCATCGAATGTTTCCGGAACGACAGGCTTCAAACCAGGTTTTGCACGGAACCATGTCCTTCCGGCGAATGCGCCGCGGCCACCGGTCGCAACACAAACGACAGTGCCCGGCAACGGAGTCGCGGTCTTCTCGAACCAGCGTATTACCGCGGCGACATTCCTGAGTTCTCAAAGCGCGCAAACTGTCCCGCAACCTTCGCTCACGACAAATCGTCCAATTGACCCTGCAAACACCCTCCATGCGACGAATACCGAAACACGGCCTATGGTGGTGCGACAAAATTCCAGCGGAATTTCTAATAATTTCGCGACTTCTGATCTGCACTTCGCCTGGCTGCAATATCCAGCGCCCAAACATCATTCAGTCGATTCAGACGAAGGGTCGGGCGCAACCTCCGTTAAGTCAAACGACACCGTCGCCGGGCTCTGGTTTGACGTCGCGGCAAACAACGAATCTGCTGCATATGTTCAGCGGTCCAAGTTCTGGGATAGCGCTGTTGGCGCTATAGGTTTGGCGTTTATGGCCCATGCGCTTTCCGGAAAAAAATCCCGCCGTCGCGCAAAGGGCCACATCGCGCCGCTTGAAGAATAATGGATGAAGGCAAGACAAAGCGGAAAACAAGGTTGTTTCTTTTAAGCTGCCGATGAGGAACCGTTTCGCAATGGCAAGATAAAGCGGAATACCGAGCCCACGCTGTCCCCCGAATCCAGGCATTCTATTTTTCCACCATGCGCCTCAATAATCTCCTTGGCGATTGCCAACCCCAATCCAGCTCCTCCGGGACCGGATGGACTGGGGATTCGGAAGAATTTCTCGAATATACGCGAACGATATTGCGGCTCGATCCCCGGCCCGGTGTCGGCAACGGTAAATTCCACGCCATGACCGTTGCGCTGGCATGAAACCCGGACAACGCCACCGGCGCCGGTAAATTTAATCGCGTTGGATAGCAGATTGGAAAGCGCCGATGTAATCGCGACGTTGTCGGCGGAAACTTCCGGTAAATCCGGTCCGGTTTCAATTTCAAGTTGCAAGCCCTTCTCTGCAAACGCGGGCCGCAGCGATTCAACTGATTGGGCGAGAATGTCGCGCGGCGCCATTGCGACGAACTGGAATTGCGCGCGGCCGGCCTCAATCCGGCTCATGTTCATCAGATTCTCAAGAATCCGATTCAGCCGATCACTGTCTTCCCGCGCCGCTGTCACCAGCTTTTCCTGTTTTGCATTGAGCTGGCCCAGCTTGCCGCCGGCCAATAATCCCAACGCCATGCGGATGGATGTCATCGGAGTGCGCAGTTCATGGGAGACCGTGGAAACCAGGTTGCTTTTGGCCTCGTCCGCCCGGCGCAGGCCGGTGACATCCCCCAGAATTACCGTCACGCCAATCAGGGCATTGTCCTCGCGAAGCATTGGCATCGCGCGGGGAAGCAGGAAACGTTCCTCGCCGTTTTCAAAAAGCTGGATAGCGGATTGATATCCCTGCGGCTCAACCGGTGTTTTGTCGGCTCGAACCACCTCGTAGAGGTTGGTCAGCCATTTAATTTTTAGATTCACAACGTTGGATCCCGGAACAATCCCGAAATGGCTCAGTGCGCTGCGATTGGCAATTTCCACTGATCCCTCAGGCCCGACGACGAATACCGCTTCGGGCAGACTGTCGATCGCCAGCTGCGTTGTTTGCCGCGATCTTTCAAGGCGTTCATGATCTTCCCGGCGGAACTCGCGCAGCCGGGCGGTCATCGAATTGAATGCCGCGGAGAGCTGGCCGATTTCATCGCGGGAGGATACAAAAAGTTGCAAATCCAGATCCCCTGCTTCAATCTGACGGGCTGATCGCGTGAGGGCGGCAAGCTGGCGCAATACCGCGGAGCCGGTCGCCCAAACCACCAGGCCGGCAAGCATCGTTCCAGCAACCACCGAGAACAAAAGCGCCCGCCGCACTTCTAAAAGTGTTGTCTTCACCCTCCCATCCACCGAAACCATATTGGACATGTTCATGTCCCCAATCTGCTGGGTAACGTTTCTTAGCGCGTTGTATTGAGGAAGCAGGCCTCCGACGTAAAAATCAACCCGATTCGAGCCACTCGCTTCAAACCGCGCGTAGGCCGTCTGATATTTCCGCCACAAATCGGCCAGACGATTGCTGAGCTCCTTTTCGCGTGGCAGCGTGCAATTGTTGAGCTGGCGATTCAGGTTCTCATCGAAGCGCTGTCGCTGGTCATCCGCGTTAACACCAGGCATCGCTTTTTCCCAGATCAGGTTTTGCGCGCGAATGTTGAGCCCGTCCAGCGCCTCCTTCATGTTGTTGCAGAAAACCGCGCTGTTGTAATTCTCGCTGAAGGCTTGTTCCAGGGTATGACTGAATCGCGTCAGGACGATGGCGCTAAGCGCGCTGACCGAAAGAAGGACCAGAAGCAGCCCGCCGAACCCCAGCCAAAGTTTAGATCGCAGGCCGGTCATCGCTCACTCCATGACGTTTTATCCGCCGATAGAGCGTAGCGGGATCGATCCCCAGTATCGAGGCCGCGCGCCGAACGGACCGGCTGGCAGCAATAACGCGGCGAATGTGCAGTTCCTCAATCGTATGTAAATCGACCAAATCGCCCACGTTATAATTTTGCTCGGAGTTGGCTAGATTCGGAGGAAGATGCCCAACATCGATCTGATCGCCACCGCAAAGCAGGACAGCTCGCTCGATAACATTGCGCAGTTCCAGCACGTTGCCGGGCCACAAATGCCGCTGCAGTGTATGCAGCGCATCGGTTGTAAACCCCGCGATCTGCCGATGGTTTTTGCGTCCAAAAAAAGCCAGATGACCTTCGGCGAGGCGCGGAATGTCGTCAGGTCGTTGTCGCAGGGGCGGAATGATGAGTTCGATCACATCCAGGGCCAGTAGCAAATCGGCGCGAAACGTGCCGCGATGCACAGCAGCTTGCAGATTGGCCGCGGTGCTGGCAATCAGGCGAACATCCGCGGTACGTCGCGTGTAGTCATCCTGCCGCTCATAGTCCTTGTCGCGGATCAAACGCAATACCTTCGGCTGCAGGCGCATTGGCATTTCGCCCACTTCGCTCAGCAACAGGGTGCCGCCGTCGCAGAACGCAACCCTACCGGACTTTTCAGGCAAGACCGCGTCGGTTGGCGAGCGATCAAAAAGCTCCGCTTCCAGCGCATCGCTGGAAATGGCCTGACACGAGACTTGCGCAAACGGCGCCGCCGCCCGATTGCTCCAGTTATGAATGGCCCGCGCCAGCCATGTTTTCCCGGTGCCGATTTCCCCGCGAATCAGCACGCTGACATTGCTGGTCGCGACTTGCCGCGCGATTTCCAGGGTTTGACGAAAAATGGGGTCGATGGTGACGAAATCGCTTTGGGGGTCCACTTCTCCCAGAGCAGCCTGCAAAGTCTCAATCTTCAATTCAAGGCGTCGTCGTTCCGCAACCTTCTGGGTAACCAGGAGAACCTGGGCCGGTTCAAAGGGTTTTGCGAGATAGTCGGTTGCCCCGCGCTTCATCGCCTCGACGGCGGTGTCCACCGAAGCGTACGCGGTTATCACGATGACCTTCGCCCAGGGATTTTCCTGAACCAGTCGCGGAATGAAATCCAGCCCGTTGTCTAACCCAAGACGCAGGTCGAGGAAGATGAGGTCAAAGGCTTTGTGCGCCACTTCCTCGAAAGCATCATCTATGTTGCCATGCGAGGTGACGCTGTGCCCCTCTGCTTCCAGGCAGATGGAAAGCGTTGTACGAATGGTTGCTTCGTCGTCGACGATCAGGATCCGTAGCCCCGGTTCCTGGTTGGGGGTCTCCACCTTTACACCTCGAAGATCTCATCCATGCCATGTTTTGGACGTTTGGTACTCGCGCCAACGACTGCTCACCACGATCGAAAGCATTTGGCGTGCCAGCAATTAGAGTGTCTGTCTGGCCAAGTGTATCTTTCAAATTGCTGTCGCATCAGTCCGAATTCAATCACATCGGGAATTGACGAAGTCAACAGATCGAATGTCAAATGCATGGAAATTAAGCGTTCCAATATAATAGCCTAGTCCAGTGCTTAATGCGCGCACGCCAAGCCTTCCTGCCAATGGTGTAGTCACTGATTTTATAAGCACTTGCAAAATGCCACACTCTCCTATTTTTGTGCCTAACAACTGTATTTCGCCCGCACAAATAGAGGGCACGTCATTTGGAGATTCGACGATTCGGGTCGTTGCCGACAATCTTTCGCTGACGGGTTGCGAGGAAATTCGGATCGAAAATCCTGGCCTCGAATTTAGTCCTGACTTGGCTGGCGAGAGTTTCAAACACAATTTGATAGATCGGAAAAATCTCCTCCACGGTATTCAGCTTCCATTTTTTTGATCGCCGAACCGCCGTGCTGCATCTGCGCGCAGGATTAGTGCGAAACAGCGAAAAATGGCTGCTTTATCGCGCACCCAATGACTTCTTGAATGGGACCAACCCCGCGTGAAAAACGTGCGCCCCGATGGCACCCTCTTTGCCTTTGGGCCTGCAAGCGGGCAGGCAATCCTGAATTCGTTTTCGGTCTTGCAATCCCCGGCTCTGCTGAACCGCATTTGAAGTGACGGAATCGCGCAATCGATTACTTCGCGTGCAAATCAGCCGAGCCAGTGGCGCGGTAAATATCTACTCAAAAGGAGCGATTATGGGCGTCTTGGTTAAGGACAGCGAACGGCTGTCTTTTGCACAAAAGTTTACTCGCCTTCGAGGGCGAATGAAGAACCCCGAGTGGCGGCGCTACGGGAGAAATCTGTTCCTGGGCAAGGTTCTCGGCCTGACGCTTGTATTGCTGCTGATTGCCGCGGTAAACCTGCTGCCGCTGTTGTTGTCTGCCTCGACAGCGCATGGACAAATGGCTGCGCCATCGACCGAGCCAATGTCCATGCCAATGACCCAACCGACCAGTGCGCCGGCTCAGGCCTACCCAGGTCTTGATGCCACCAGCATTGTCAACCCGGTTAACACGATTTGGACGCTGGTCGCAGCCTTCCTGGTGTTTGCCATGCAGGTCGGTTTCACGATGCTTGAGGCAGGGTTCTGCCGATCCCGAGAAACCGTTAACGTGCTGGTCGAGTGCGTATTTGATACCTGCCTCTGCGGATTCCTCTATTACGCTTTCGGCTACGCGTTCATGTTCGGTGCTGGTAACGGCCTAATCGGTTGGCACGATCCGAACGACGCGACCAAGAAGTGGTTCTTTTTGCAGAACATAACGGCGTTCACTACCTATGGATCCACCGGAGTTCCAGTGTTGGCCCACTGGGTATTCCAGTTCGCCTTCGCCGACTGTGCATCGACCATTTGCTCAGGCACGATGATCGGCCGAACTGGATTCATCGGCGATATTCTCTACTCGGTCTGCGTGTCGGGCTTTATCTATCCAATCATTGGACACTGGGCATGGGGTCCAGACGGCTTCCTCTACACGATGGGCGGCCAAAACACCCCTGCAACGCCAGAGTTCATGACCAATGTCTTTCATAACTTCGGTATGAATTTTCACGACTTCGCCGGTTCAACAGTCGTTCACTCCATCGGTGGGTGGATCGCGCTGGCTGGCGGTATTGTTCTTGGGCCGCGAATTGGCCGCAAGTTCAAGCGCGATGGCGGAGCACCCATGCTTCCGCATGACCTGACCGTTGCCGTCTGCGGTGGCTTGCTGCTGTGGTTCGGCTGGTACGGCTTTAATCCCGGCTCGACCCTCTCAGCCATGGATTTCGGAGGCATTGGCCGCGTCGCCGCGAATACTACTCTGGCGGCATGCACCGCTGGTCTTGCGGCGGAATTCTTTGTCTACCTCCGCATTAAAAAGTGGGACGCAGCCGCAATTACCAACGGCTTCCTCGCCGGTCTGGTGGCCATCACCTGCACCTGCTACTGGGTAAGCCCCACCGGCGCCTGCGCCCTGGGCGCGGTGGCGGGCGTGCTTGTCATCCTCGGTGTTGATTTGCTCGAATACCTCCGCATTGACGATCCAATCGGCGCCTGGCCCGTTCATGCTCTCTGCGGCGTGTGGGGCACTATTTCGCTCGGGCTGTTTGCCAGCGGCGAATACTCCGCGGCAGGTACAAGCCCCACGGCTATCCCCATGATCGACCCCGCGTCCAACCCCGCCCTCACCGGCCTCTTCTACGGCGGCGGCTGGAAAGTGTTCGAGGCCCAGTGCATCGGTAGCTTTACCATCTGTGCCAGCACCTTCATCGTCGCATTGATCGTTATGAAGGCCTTGGACCTTGTCGGCATTCTGCGAATCTCCAAGGATGGCGAGCTGGAAGGCATGGACATACACGAGCACGGCATCTCGGCTTACCCCGAATATGTTGTCTCGGCTCTGGCGGCGCCGCGTGGCATGCCCCGCGATACCGTCGGCCATATGCCCCCGGACCGCGCGGACTCTGATCTCGTGGGTAGCAAGCACAGCTGATCACATAGGTAATGGCTTGATCGGCGGGATGGCCGTTCGCTTCCATCCCCCGGTCATGCCTGGGAACAAGAAGGAGTGATAAATGAAACTGATTATTGCAATTATTCGTCCGGAAAAATTCGAGGATGTGCAGGACGCTCTCGATAAAGAACAAGTTCACTTGATGACCGCGTCTGACGTGCGCGGTTGCGGAACCCAGCGTGGCTATGCTGAATCGTATCGCGGAAACAAAGGCGTTATCCGCTTGCGCTCAAAAGTAAAACTGGAGATCGCCGTCAACGAAGATTTCGTACAGCCGACGATCAACGCGATCATGAAGGCGGCTCGTTCGGAGCCGGGTAGCATTGGCGACGGAAAAATTTTCGTTATCCCACTGGAACAAGCCTATCGCATCCGCACCGGCGAGACCGGAACGGTGGCGATCGGTCCGTGATCGGACGCCGAATCATTGTCAAAAAAAAGATGAAGCCACTCGGTTTCGTAATTAATCGGCTGATTCAACTCGACAGGTATTTTTCACCCAGGATCGCCTTAACCGGCGCTCTTGGGCTTTCCGAGAAAGCCCGGCTGCGTGCACTTTGGACCACGCCGCTATGCACACGAACAATACCCCGCCCAAGCCGCTGGCGCTAACGCTGCTTTCCAGCCAGCGCCCGCGCGACGTGGGATGGGTTGGCGCCGCCGGACTTCTCTTTGGTGATTGGGGAACAAGCCGGCTTTATGTGCTGGGATTGGCCCTGTTCTTCGCGGGCCGCACCAGTTTCTGGCTCATCGTGATGATGAGCCTGTTGATCTTGGGGGTAGCCTGGGCCTATTCGCAAATTTGCCGAATTTATCCAGACGGCGGGGGTGTCTATACGGCGGCTAAACACACCAGCCAAACACTTGCCGTCGTCGGCGCGCTGTTGCTCTTCGCTGATTATACCGTAACCGCCAGCCTCAGTGTTCTTGATGCATTCCATTACTTCGGCTTACCGATAAATCGTCACGTCGAGCCTCCCGAGCATCAGGCCAGTGGCGCCGCAAAGGCTTCCTCGTCCATCGTGCGAATTGCCGACCAGCACTACGACACCAATCCGAATATAGACGCGGGAAATATGCTGGACACCAAGCGCGCGAGCCCGCCATCGGCGACGGAACGGTTTCTCGCCTTCGATTCTCCGGGGCTGTGGGCGATTGTGACGATAGCCGTTATCGGCCTTTTCAATATGTTGGGCCCCAAGCACACGGGTGGGTTCGCGATCATTGCGGCAGTGGGTATGATCTTTATCACCCTGCTCATTTCCGCCTCCGCTCTGCCGCAGGTACCCTGGCATGATTTGCCGCATCGCATTGGCAGACCGGATCTTTCCCATCCGGGGCCGGTCTGGGTGGCATTTGTTTCAATTGTACTGGCGCTAAGCGGCGTGGAAGCGATCGCCAATCTCACCGGCGTGATGCGCCAGCCTGTACAGGTGACCGCGCGCAAAGCCATTTGGGCGGTGGCAGCGGAAGTCGCGCTCTTGAACATCGTTCTGGCGATTTGCATGCTCGCCATCTTCCCCATTAACCGCGACGCGCACCTGGAAGACATGGCTGCGTTTCTCACCGCAAAATACGTTGGAACCTGGGGAGAACTGACCGTGCGAATGGTGGGTGGCCTGCTGCTGCTGTCGGCGGGCAATACCGCAATCGCGGGAATGACCTCCATCCAATATCTGATGGCCCGCGACAACGAGCTTCCCGCGCCCCTTGTGCGGCTCAACCGTTTCGGCGTCCCATGGATTGCGGCTGTGATCGCGGCTGCTGTGCCCATCATCGTCCTGATCATCAGCCATAATCTCGACCAGCTTGCGGCCTTGTATGCTATTGGTGTAATCGGCGCCGTGGCGATCAACATCTGTCTGTGCGCTTTCCACCCGCGACTTCGCAAGCTTTATCGCAAAATTCCCATGGCGCTCTTAGGGATTATTCTCATCGTCATCTGGGTGACGCTGGCCTATGTGAAACGCGAGGCGCTGCTCTTTGTGACTGTGGTGATGATTTTGGGCCTGAGTGCTCGGCAAATCAATAAAATCTTTGCCAATCGAAAAGGAGCCCGTCCCAGCCTGCTGCGTCAGGCCATCATGCAACAGCTTGGCGGAAACGCGCTGGAACGGCCGCGCGTTCTCGTTGGGACGTATGGATCAGACGCCTTGGCCCGCCCGGCGCTGAACGAGGCCAAGCGCGCCGGAGCCACCCTGATTGTCTGTTTTATCCGCTCGGTACGGCTTTCCTATAATTGGGACCGCGCCTTATCCATGGACACGGACATCGCCGCTTTAAAAACCTTTGCCCGCTTCCTCGCGCTGGGCCACGAGATGGGCGTGCCAGTTTTGCCAGTCTACGACAGCGGCGAAAACGCTGCTGAATTGATGGCAGAGGCGGCGGCCGTCACCGGTTGTGATCGCGTGTTCCTCGGCTCAAGCCGCCAAGGCGCGATTTTTAATTTTATCAAGGGAGACTTCCAGCAACGTTTGGAATCTCTGTTGCCACCTGAAATTACGGTGGAGGTGCTCAGGCCGCAGACAATAGCCGAGGCACAACCCGCGGAGAAGCTCGTCTTGTAATCTTCCTGCGATCACCCAAAGCCCCACAATCCGCCCGAGTGAGGCTCGAAAGCTGCAATGACATTGGTGGGAAATCGCTAATACCGTCCGTCAGCCGCGTACCAAGGTCCCGCCCCATATTAGAAACGCCGCTGTTAGGTGCGACTTCGGGAACGGCGCGTCAGGAGGGCGCCGCAGCACACCGTCAGCAACCCTAAAGATGCCGGCTCCGGCACTGGCTGGAAGCTCACCACGTCGGCGGTGCCACCGTCGATCACGCTGGTATCACCCAAATTGTTGAAAGCAAAAGCATTGGTCTTTACCAGGATCCAGTCCGTTGAATCACCCGGCGCGATGGAATTGGCAAGAGCAGTGTAATTGAATGAGATGATTTCGCCCGCGGCCACACTCAGCCGATTGGCGCTTCCGTAAGTTACGGCGCCGGTGCTGGGTATGTAATCCACATTGGTATCGAAAGTGGAGTAACTGCTAATGCTCACCGAGTGAATTGAATCCGGCCCCGTCGGAGCTGCATTGATTTGATAAGCGAAATCCAGACTCCCGCTGGGATCATGGTAAACCCGAGATTCCAATGTGCCGGAGAATTTTACATTATTAAATACGTCCACACCGATGAATGGGACAATCTCGTCCGCGCCAGCGACAAGCGTCAACCCGGAGAAACTCGCCGTGCCCGGCGTGACAACTGGCCCGCTGCCCGGAGCCATCATGGTCGCCCGCGCGGCAGTGGCTGTGAATAATGAGAACATCAGCGCGAGGGAACCAGGCCCCAAACGTATCAGAAGCTTTTTAGTGTCGATCAGCATGTTTCTCCCTCCCAGGGGAAAGCCCAACCAATTCGCCCCTCACTTGATGGCCCGACGACGGCGGCCTAACAACCCAACCGAGGCAATGCAGATCAAACTAAGCGATGCCGGCTCTGGCAACACGACAGCGCCGAACGGCGCCTGGACCAATGCATTGTGGGCGGTGCCATCAATGACCGACGCACTGCCTGGAACAACCATCGTTGCATCCGTCCGGACAATCAGCAGATCCGTTTCGCTTCCCGGCGCTAGCGGATCGGTAAAGTCGTAGCCAACAACCGAGCCCGTGGGGAGCGAGCGGTCGGCATCCTTGGCGGAGACATCGGCTATCATTGAGCTTAGAGTCGCTCCGGTGTTGGCCGCATAATCAACATCGGTGGAGTATCCACTATAGCTCGATACAGTCAGACGCTCGAAGGAGTCACCCGTCGAGTTGTTGGGACCGGTATTCGTGAGTTGATAGACAAAATCCAACCCGCCTGTTGTTGGATTATGAAAAACCTGGGTGGTGAGCTTGAAATCAAATCTTAAGCCGCCAAAATTAAACGTGCCCGTCGCCGTCTGGTCATCAGCAACCAGATGCGTCTCACCGGCCAACGTAAATCCACCGCTAAGCGGGACGTTTGTATCGCCCGGATTCAAGATAGCAGCCGATACAATCCCATTGGCGACCCCAAAAATCGCAAATGCCCCAAACGCCGCAGCGCATCTCTTCAAGCGCCGACTATTTATAATTTTAGATATCCACATCTGACCCTCCCGATCAATTCCGACCGTATAAAAAGTTCGCGGAACGGAACCCGCCCGTCCATTTAGAAGCTCGCTGGGCCTTTTGAACGATCAAACCCCGGCGCAACCGCTGCATTCAGCTTGGATCACAAACTGAAAGTCGCTGGGAACATCTTCATATCAAAATCGCTCACTACGAATGAATCTTTTTAGAATTCCTTGCGACCTGCGGAGAATATCACGGCAAAGACCGTCCGCAACCGTACCTTTTCGTGTACATCACAAACGCCAAACTTGCGTCGCAAAGCGATAAAGCAGCAGCCCCATTGCTGTATCTGTCATTGCTAAAAATAGTGCTCGCATGGAGATACATTCCGACAGCCGAAGAAAACCGCGCCGGCGAGACGAGCATGGAATGGATGCCAAAATGGAACTTGTCGTTAATAAATGCGACAGGTTTAAGAGTTCATTAATTCGGCAGAACCTCAGCCGCCATCTCCACCGAATCTTTCTCCTTGTTATGCGTTTTATCGGCCGGCTCACGTAACGGACCCGCCCGTGATCGATTCAATCTCCGCCAGACGCTTCGCGCGGATCACCCGCAAATTTGCAATCAATCGATCAATGGAAATAAGTGACCGCTCGCTGTCTAAAAGATCAAGAAAGGTGGCCTGTCCGGATTCGTAAGCGGTGCGCGTTTGCACCACCGCCCGCTGTGAACGCGGCCGGATTGAATGTGATAGCAGATCAAGCTGACGTTCCGCATCGCGCACCGTTGTAATGTCCAGCACAATTTCTGCGCTCAAATCGTTGGAGGTCTGCCGGCGCATGGCCTCCGCGGCTTGTAAATTTGCCTGGGCTTGGGCAATGGCGGCATTCAATGCCTCGTATCGGAAGACCGGGATCGTGGCCTGCCCAAGTATGGACTGCGAAATGCCCATCAAGTCGGTACCAACGCTAAGATTAAAATCGGGTATGTACTGAAGCTTGGCCAGTCGGATTCCGTCTTCTCGCCCTTTGATCTCATCGGAAAGAGCCTGGAGTTCCGGATTTTGTCTGGCGGCAAGCGAAAGTACGGAATCATCGGAAAGCTTGAACGAGCCGCCCGTCGGCATTTCTTCCGGAATGGCGATTAGCGCTTGCGGCGGCCGACTCAATATCGCATTGATCGCCGCCCGCTCCGCTGGAAGCTGCGATTGCATGTTGGCGATGTCATTCGCCGATAGATCCAGCTCATTCGCGGCTTTGAGAACGTCTTGCTGCCCCGCCGAGCCCACTCCGCTCCGCGACTGTGTCACGGACAGGACGTTGCGAAGCAATTGCTGATTCTTTTGCTCAAGGCGAATGAGCTCGGCGTTGAGGGCATAATCGTAATAGGCATTCAGCACCTTGGCGCGCAGCTCAAATTGCGCTTTGCGGAAACGCCTGCCTGCCGCGCGGGCGTTTTCCAGGGTCTGTTTTGCCGCCGCATCCAGCTTGCCAGGCCATTTGATATCCGTCATCGGGTCGTTCGCCAGGGCAACCGTGCTGCTTTGCAAGTTGGCTTGACCGCGCGTAAGCGTCGTTCCGGCAGCAACGTTAAAGGTGGTGGATTGTGTGCCATCTTGCGGAATTTGTTCAATCGCCGCCCGCCATTCCCAATAACGCTGCTCAAGCTCGGCATTGGCTAGGGCGGCATACTGCGCCATCTGTTCCGGGGTCGCATTCGCCGACAATTCCGGAAGCTGCCGAGATTCGATGGGTCTCTTGAATGGTTCGCCCGCCCGTGTCGCGGCAGACCGCTCTTCCCTTTCACCGGCAGGATGAACCGTGCATCCGGCGATACTCCAGAGAACCAGAACTGACCCAACCAACCGAATTGCCTTTGCGTTAAACATGCGCCCCTCCTTCATTGCCGCGCGTCGTCTTTCCGGAAAGCAGCGGCCTTTTGGCGACGTAGAAGATGATCGGATAAATCAGCAGTTCCATAAGAAAGCTGGTGAACAATCCGCCCAGCATCGGAGCGGCCAGGCGCCGCATCACATCGGCCCCGCTGCCGGTCGCCCAAAGAAGTGGGACCAGTCCGATGAACGCCGCCGCCACCGTCATCGTCTTGGGGCGAATGCGCTTCACCGCCCCATCGTGCACGGCCTGGCGCAAATCATCCGGCGTGTGCATGCGATCCTGTGACTTGAACCGCTCATAGCTGTTGTCCAGATAGAGAAGCATCACCAAACCCGTTTCAGCATCCAACCCGGCCAGCGCGATAAGTCCCACCCAGACGGCAAGACTCATGTTGTAGCCCAGCAGATAAAGGAACCAGAGCGCCCCCACCA
Organism: Planctomycetota bacterium; assembly: GCA_030775485.1. Lineage (GTDB taxonomy): Bacteria > Planctomycetota > Phycisphaerae > Tepidisphaerales > Tepidisphaeraceae > JALYJB01. The sequence goes on from JALYJB010000015.1 coordinate 107,271, forward strand.
GGCTGAATGGCACCGCCAGCAACACCACGCCCACCCGAAACCAGCTGCTCGTCGCAGCGTAGAGGAGCATGACAATCAGGAACAGAGTCAACGGAACAGCCCACTTAAGCCTGGCGTTGGCTTCCTGAATCTGCTCGAATTCACCCGACCAGATGACGGTATATCCGGTGGGAAGCATGAGTTTTTCTTCAAGCGCTTTGCGTGCATCAGCGATAAAGCCACCAACATCGCGACCCGACATGGAAATGGGAATTGTCGCCGTGTTGCGCGCGTTTTCGCTCTTAATCATGGGCGGGCCTGGGTTGATCTTGAGATCGGCAAGCTCGCCAAGTGGGATTTGCGCTCCCATCGCCGTCGGAATAAGAATCTGTTTTATCTCCGAAGGCTCATCGCGCAGATCGCGCGCGTAACGAACGTTGATCGGGTAACGCTCCAGCCCTTCGATGGCGGTTGATGTTTTCATTCCGCCCATCGCGGTGCTGATCACATCCTGAACATCGCCGATGGTGAGCCCGTAGCGGGCGGCTTTCTCGCGGTTGATATTGATATCCAGGTAATAGCCGCCGAACGTGCGCTCGGGATAGGCGCTGGTGGCGCCGGGCACGGTCAGCAATATGGATGATGCCTTGTCCGCAAGCGCGGAAAGCACCTGCAAATCGGGCCCCATGATTTTAATTCCCACCGGCGTTTTGATTCCGGTGGATAGCATCGCGGTGCGATTCTGAATGGGCATGGGCCAGGTGTTGCCGACACCCGGTTCATACACAACTGAATTCATCCCAGGGTGATTGGATCCATCAGCATCCTGCCAGCCATACACCAGTTCATCCATGGTGATGATCCGCTGGCCAGGCCAGAAGGTGTGCTCAAACGGCCAGCGAAGCGCCGCTGGCCAGTTCGAAAAGAAATAACTCATCCCGCGCTTGCGCCACTGGGCTGGATCGGTCTTCAGACGAACAATGCTCTCAACCATATCCAGCGGCGCCGGATCGGTCGCGGAATCCGCCCGGCCCATTTTCCCGTAAACACTGGCGACCTCGGGGAAGGTCATAATCAGCTTGTCGGTTTGCTGCAGGACTTGCCGAGCCTTGGTCACGCTGATCGAAGGATCGGTCGTGGGCATGTAAAGCAAATCCCCCTCATCCAGCGGCGGCATGAATTCGCTGCCCAGGCGCATCAAGGGCCAGACCACCGAAACAATGAAGCAGGCGCCCAAAAACAGCATCGGCCAGCGAAATCTCATAGCGCCCCAGAAGAACGGGTTGTAAACCCTTTGCAGCAGGGCGCTGATGGGGCTGTGCTCTTCGTGAATGATCTTCTGCGGAATGAGCAGCATCCCCGCCAGCACAATCCAGCCAATAATCATCCACTTAACATAGGGGGCCATTGCCGGCTCCAGAATGCCCAGCAAATAAATAGGCAATGATGGCACGACCATTGCGCCGGCGATCAGGAAAAACCGTACTCCTCGTCCCCACTCACTGGGCAGCGCGTGGGCCCGAATGAAAAACACCATCAAAACCGGGATCGTTGTGATCGATAGAATCGAAGCCGATGCCATCGCGAACGTTTTTGTAAATGCCAGCGGTTTGAAGAGCCGGCCGCTTTCACCCCCCAGCACAAACACCGGCATGAAGCTGACGGTAATGATCAGCAGACTGAAAAAGAGACTCGGACCCACCTCCTTGGCGGCATCTACAATCACATCGGCGCGCGGACGAGGCAATTCACCGGCCGCAACCCGCTCCTCTTGATGATTCAAATGCTTGTGCGCGTTTTCAACCATAATAATTGCACTATCGATGACGACGCCCACCGCGATCGCAATGCCGCCCAGGCTCATGATGTTTGCATTGATTCCCAGGAGATACATCACCAGAAGACTGATCAGCATGCTGCTGGGGATGATGAAGATCGCCACCAGGGCGCTGCGGCCATGCAGGAGAAAGAAAATACAGACCAGCGCAACGACCAGCATTTCCTCTATCAGCGTATGTCGCAGGGTATGCACCGCTCGCTCGATGAGCTCCGAACGATCGTAAGCCGTCTTGATGATCACGCCGGGCGGCAGGCCGCTTTCCAGTTCTCCCAGCCTGGCCTTAACGTCATGGATAACCTGAAACGCGTTGGCCCCAAATCGCGCGACGATCACCCCGCCGACAGCTTCCCCCTCGCCGTTCCATTCGCCTATCCCCCGCCGCTCTTCTCCCGCAATCTCCAGCGAGGCAACATCCGCCAGCATAATGGGCGTGCCATTTTTCGCCGCGCCAACCGGAACTTTCGCCAGATCGGCCAACCCATTGAGATATCCGCGGCTGCGGACCATGTATTCGTTTTCGCTCATTTCAACGGTTGAGCCGCCGACATCATTGTTCGATCTTTGAATTGCCGTCGAAATCGCGCCGACCGAAAGGTTGTACCCAAGCAGTTTCGCGGGCTTGAGCACCACCTGGTACTCCTTAACAAACCCGCCAATGGGCGCCACCTCCGCCACGTTCGGGACGGAAGTCAGCGAATACCGCAAATACCAATCCTGAAGACTGCGAAGGCTGGCCAGATCCTGATTGGAGGAGACCAGCGGCTTCCCATCCAACGGGCAAAGCCCCGGCTTTTCAAACGCGCGCACTTTTACCAGCAGCGCCCGCCGGTCACTCGGCGCATCGGTTTGGTCGCCATACCATTTGTCCGCGCTCTCATCATGCCACATGCCGCCAGGATGGTCGGCGCTGTAATAGCCTGGGTACAGCATGTACTGATAGACCCAGCCCACGCCGGTGGCATCCGGCCCAAGCTTGGGCTCCACGCCCGCGGGCAGACGATCCCTCACGAAATTCAGATATTCCAGCACGCGGCTGCGCGCCCAGTACAAATCCGTGCCGTCTTCGAAGACGACGTACGTCATCGATGTTTCGAACATGCTGATGCCGCGCACAACCTTGGCGTGGGGAATGCCCATCAGTGCCGTCGTCAGCGGATAAGTGATCTGGTCCTCCACCACCTGCGGGGCCTGCCCCGGATAATCGGTGATGACAATCACCTGCACGTCCGACAAATCCGGCACCGCATCCAGGCTGATGCGAAACATCGCCCAGATCCCCGCGCCCACCAGCATTGCGGTGAGAAGGAGAACCATGAACTTATTGCGAACCGACAATTCGATGATCTTGGCAATCATGTGGATTCCGGGCTTTTTGAATTGAATGAGAGAGACCTAGTTCCCGCCTGCACTGCCGCGCAGCTTCCGAATGGCTTCGTCGGTGCGGCTATTGACGTCCAGCAGGAATTGCCCGCTGGTCACCACATCGTCGCCTTCCTTAAGGCCATCGAGAATCTGCACGCGATCGTCATCGCCCAGAAGCCCCATCCGGACATTGCGCGGCTCAAAGTGGCCGGCGGATTGCACCACGAAAGCGATCTGCCGCGTCCCCGTGTCGATCACCGCTTCGCGCGGCGCCAGCAGCGCATCCTCCAGCGGCTTGGTCATGATCTTCACCGTCGCGTACATACCGGGTTTGATCGCTTCATCCGCGTTGTCCAGCGTGATCCGAACCATAACCGTGCGGGTATCGTGATCGAGATGCGGGTAGATGAAGTCAATCGGACCGCTAAACGTTTTCCCAGGCTGCGATTCAAACGTTGCCTCAGCAATCTGGCCGAGTTTGACCATCAACAATTGCTGTTCATACACCTGTGCCTGCAGCCAGAGTTTTGAATGGTCCTCAATCCGCATGAGTTTCATGCCCGATTGAACCGCTGAGCCTTGCACCACCATCTTTTCTTCGATGGCGCCGTCGGCGGGGCTGCGAAAAGGCACGGTCTGCGGGGGTTTGCTCGCAGCGGCGATAGCGTCAATGTCCTGCTCCGCCACTCCCCACAACCGAAGCTTGCGCTTTGCGGAATCCACCAGAGTTTGCGCGTCGCTCCGCGCGCTGCCGTTAGCTGCATCGTCCAGCGGCTTCATTGCCGCGACCGCGCCAATCAATTCCTCTTCCGCGATTTGCAGATCGGGGCTGTAAATATCAAATAACGCTTCCCCCTTGTGAACGTGCATGCCTTCCTGGTTGGCATACAGCTTTTCGATCCAGCCGTTAACCCGGAGGTTAACGTCGTACTGCGAAGCTTCCGGAACACCGACCATCCCCACCACGCGCACGGTATGAATTAACGCTCCCCGCGTTACCTTTGCGGTTTGCACCCCCATATTCTGCACAACCGCTGGATCGATCACGACAGCCGGCCCCGCCGCGGTTTGTTCCGCGTAAACCGGAACCATGTCCATGCCCATCGCGCTCTTGCCAGGCTTGGAAGAAATCGAAGAAGGCCCCAGCATCGGATCCCAGTAATAAAGAATCTGTGGCTGGCTTGTCGCGGTGGCTGGTTTTAGCAGTTCCCCCTGGGGTGGAGTCGATGCCAGCGGTGTAAGTGGCATACTGCAAACCGGACACAACCCAGGATGGTCCTGAACGATCTGCGGATCCATCTTGCACGTCCAAAGCTGCTTGGCAGCCGAGGATTTAACCTCGCCCCCCATCGATGGCGCGGTCCCCTTTTCAAAATGGGCATGAATTGCCAATCCAAGAACGATCAAGCCTGCAACAACAACGAATAAGACTAAAACCCGTTTCATAACGCCTTCCTGAAGCGCAAAGAACATGCGCATCGGCACGGGGAATCGTGAAACAATTCCAGCGAAATCAAAAATTGGCGTTAATTCAAACGATGAGCGCGCAGTTGAGGCTCAGCAGGGTGGGATTGCCCACGACATTGGCAGGATCGTTCAGGTAGCGGGATGTCTCCGATGGCCGAGGCGCCGGCACGAAAGCGACGGCCCTTTCGAAATTCACGAACAATGCAAATGGCGAAAGAAAGTTGCCCGCGGATTGCGAATAAGCCAGCACCGACGATTGCTGGCAAAGGCCCGACGCCGGCAGGTGGCTCTTTGAATCCCCACCCTGGGCGCCCTGCAAATTCCAGGACCCGCATCCCTTGTTTTTCTCGCAACACGCACAGCCATCCGCTTGCCCCCCCGGACAAACAGCCTTCGCGGTCGTCGAATTACCCGCGCGGCTTACCGTCGCGCAACAAAGCTGCGGCAATCCGGCCGCAAAGATCAGGCCGATTGCAATGAGGGATAGATATCGCGAAAATGACGTCACTGCACCAATCATATCATAAAAAAATGATGCCCATCGGAAATTCCGGCAAAAAAAAAGCCTTGCGTCACAACGTCATCCTGTCCGCCAAAACCGACAAAATCCACCCAGTCGACTAGCCAAATCGCTCCCCACCCGTGAAGTGATCGGCAGTTTTTGTTCTGCTCTGCATAATGATCTTCCACGAGTAGAACCCCTACAATGCGGAACGATGGGGTGGGGTAACGGTCGAGCTTGGCTGCATCTGAGCATTGCTCCGCATCGCCTTAATCGCCAACGCCACATTCCAACGCATAGGAATTACTCACGGCGCGAATCTTGCTTATCAGACCTTCAGTTTTCACTCAACCCTTTATTGGAGGTGCCAGATGGTAAGCATTAAAGAATCAAGACATCAAGAGGGACCGGTAGCCCGCGCCATTGAGGATCAGACCGCAAAGCTCCCGTCCGACCTATTCCTTTGGCTGGCCGGCGGCGCAATTGCCGGCTCCCTCACCTTGAAGTTCCTCCGCCGCAACCACGACGCCCTCTTCGTCGGCCAGTGGGCTCCAACTTTTCTAATCCTGGGCCTCTATAACAAACTCGTAAAAGTGGCCGGCTCAGACTAATCGCACCCTTTAACCCTCGGCGAAGCAGGCGCCATTCCCGGCCAAAATAAGGGGCCTGCCCGGACGCCCGTGAATTTTAGGCTCTGAGATGGTTCGCAGCACATGCGACCCACCCCGGCGAGCTTTGCACCGGCCAATAGCTCAATGGCGGTCTCAATCTGTTGTTTAATTAACTTTCAATTGTATTTTGATCTGGCGATTTCGTTTCGCTTGCACCCTGTTGGGGCAAATCGGAGGCTGGCTTTTTTACTTCCAATTCAATCACAGGAAATCCCGTACCGCCGGCATTTTTTGATTCCATCGGAAGTTTTTGCTGCAATGTAAATTGCAATAAAAACAAACCACATAGGACATCGACGAGACGGGGCGGTATTCCAAAATACCTATAGGCCCAATCATGAGCGTTAGAAAAAAGCAGAGCCAAGCCAATTATTAGAATGCTCGATTGAACGGGAAATGAATAATATATTAAGCGGGATTTGCGCATTTGACCTTTTGGACTTCCCCCACGAACGGTGGACACGCCAAGAGACTATTTTCGGCTTGCCTCGATCGATAAAATCTAAGGGGACGTGAATCTTTGTTCAGCCTTACTCGCGGACGCATATTGATCCCAAGCTCCGGTGCTTCACCCATTCTATCCAGCTCCCAGGCATTTGCACCGGTCAATCGCTAAGCAGCGAACATCAACAAAAAAACATCGCGCCCATTCACCCGTCTGGCGCTCGACGCGCAACACTTCTCCGCTAATCCGCTGGGTGTCGAGCCAATCCCGCAAAAAATGTCCGCCCGGAAGAGGCTATTCGCGCCCTTTAACCCTCGGTAAAGTAGGCATCATTTGCTGACCCAAATAAGGGGGTCTGCCCCAAGTGCCTCGTGAATTCTAAAGCCCCAGGAAGTGATGGGGGCCCAGGGGTATGATTCCAATCTGCACCGCATGAAGTTGTCGTGTCGCGCCATTCCTATGGTGATCGCTCGACGCAACACGCCGTACGGCAGCATGACCATGGCTTGCGTGACCACGCGCTAGCGTCGTCTTCATCGTTCAACGAGCTAATTTAGAAGCTCTAAGATCGGTCTCAATTCATTCCCCCCCAATCCCGAGCAAATGTCTCATGGCCCACACCTGAAACGCGGCGATTGGTATGCACAAATGCAAAGATAAAAGTGTGACAATGAGTGCGTATGCTGCCGTCATAAGGCACTCCACTATGAAATCCAAACTAAAATCCATTCCATAGAGCGGTGAGAATGGCTGGTGATATCTTTCCGAATACGCTAAAAATAAACCCTCTTCCGCGATAGTGACGATAATTGCCAATAAAAACGGCATAGCAATGATAAGAATAAACCACGTACGCCGAAGGGCAATTCGACCCATCATCGGTGACAGTAGAATTGCTAAAACGAAAGTAATTGTTTAGCGTGTTGACTTCTCTGGGTATAATACTGGCGGCATGGATGCCGACCCAACCAGCACGGATGCTTCTGCCTGTCCCGGCTGCGCCGAACGAGATCGACGCATTGCCCGATTGGAAGCACAGGTTAAGCAACTCCAACAACACGTCGAAGCGTTGAGCCGTTCGGCCAAACGACAGGCCGCTCCCTTCTCGCGCGGCCTACCCAGGAGCGATCCCAAACGGCCGGGACGCAAGAGCGGCGACGACTACGGAACCAAGGCCTTTCGCGCCGTGCCGCCGGTCATCGACGAAGTTCACGAAGCGCCATTGCCTCGGCAGTGCCCCAAGTGCGGCGGACGGGTGATCGCCTCCCACGTCGATCAGCAGTACCAAGTGGAGATTCCGCGCCGGCCGATCCACCGGCAATTCAACGTCGCCGTCGGTCGCTGTGCCTGCTGCGACGGCCGCGTGCAGGGCCGGCATCGGTTGCAAACATCCGACGCTCTGGGTTGCTGTGCCAGCCAAGTCGGGCCGGAGGCGCAATCGGCGGTGGTGATGCTCAACAAAGAGCTGGGACTCTCGCAGGGAAAGATCAGCCGGTTGTTCCAGATGTTTTTCGGGATCAAGCTCACGCGTGGCGGAAGCTGCCAGATCATGTTGCGCGCCGCCGAACGTTGCCAGGGGAACTACCAGGCGATCGTCCAACGCGTGCAACAGAACGCCTGGATCGTGCCGGATGAGACGGGCTGGCGCGTCGGCGGCTGGCTGGCGTGGCTGCACGTGGCGGCGACGCAAGACGCGGTGGCGTACCTGATCGCCCGCCAGCGCGGCGTGGAAGCGTCGGCGTTGCTCATCGGCGCGGACTACGCCGGAACATTGATCCACGACGGCTGGGCGAGCTACGACCGGTTCTGGCGCGCGGTTCACCAGACGTGCCTGGCGCATCTGCTGCGGCGCTGCCATGAACTGCTGCAACACGCAACGCGTGGCGCGGTGATCTTTCCACGGAAGGTCAAGGCGTTGTTGCGGGAATCGCTGGAAACGCGTGACCAACGCGATGCCCGGAAGATCACGGCAAAAGCGGCCGCGATCCAGGCCGACGACCTGCAAGGGCGGATGACGACGTTGGTGCGGCTGGTGAAAACCAACGCGGCCAACGAGCGATTGGCCGCTCATCTGCAACGGCACGGGAGCCAACTGTTCACGTTCCTGCGGCAAAAGGGAATCGACGCGACGAACTGGCGAGCCGAGCAGGCGTTGCGTCCGGCGGTGGTGAACCGGAAGGTCTGGGGCGGGAATCGGACGGAGGCGGGGGCCGTTGCGCAGTCGGTTCTGATGACCGTGCTCATCACGGCGGCGAAGTTGCAGCGGGATGGATTGCAATTCGTGAGCCGGGTTCTGTGTTCACCGCACGGTCATCGGCCAATGCTGTTGTCAGGCACGGGATAGGACGCTAAACAATTACAAACGAAATTACATATGCTAAACAAAATAATCTGATCAAAACTAGGGAACTTATCGAAATGGCGAATTAATTGTGATGACGCCGGACTTAATTTTAGGCCGAGGCAAATATACCAGGCGATGCCAAACAAGCAACTAAAACAATAGTAATATATCCATTGATACCATGCAATGGGTGCCTTATTGTTTGAATAATTAAGGTCAAATCTAAGGGGACGTGAATCTTTGTTAGGCCTTGCTCGCGGACGCATATTGATCCCAAGCTCCGGTGCTTCACCCATTCTATCCAGCTCCCAGGCATTTGCACCGGTCAATCGCTAAGCAGCGAACATCAACAAAAATCGCGCCCATTCACCCTTCTGGCACTCGGCGCGAACCACTTCTCCGTTAATCCGCTGGGTGTCGAGCCAATCCCACAGGTGTCCGCGCGAAAGAGGCTATTCGCGCCCGTTAACCCTCCGGCAAAGCACCCATCATTTCCCAGCCCACCACTCAGACCTGGGCTCCTGCGCCTCATTAGCCTCGATCGACGCCCGCACCGTCCCATCCTCCAGCAACAGGGCCACCGGTGTCGAAGCAAACCAGTCCCGCTGGTTATCCAGGCTCCCACCCAGGGTCGGAGCATGGCTGACCGGTTCCGTCGCCGGGGCATAAGGTGGCAGCTCAATCACCGCCAGCCGGGGCGCGCGGGAATTCGAAGCTGAATTCGCCGCTTCCGCCTCGAAATTATCCACCGCCGCCATGCAATGCCGGCAATCATAATGCACCAGCAGCACCACCCAGCGTCCATGGGAAATCTGCGGCCACACATCAATGTGCTGGGCGATGGGCAAGCGCTTCCCAATCCATTGGGTCGTCTCCAGCACAACAGTCGATCCCGCCACTCCAAAATCCATTTGCCCGCTGTCGGAAACCAAGTTCCCCACCACCACAACCGACATTTCCATCCGCAGCGCAACCGCCGCAACGCACACGAGAATTCCCACCCCAACAATGATGCGGCGCCATGAAAAAGTTCTGCCGATTTCGGGTGGACAAAGCCAAAGCAGAATCACCGCCGCCACGTCCAGCGTCGCCGTCAACCACGGGGGTATCGCCACCGAGCCAAAGCACCCGCAGGAAGCCTGATGCCCAAGGGCTTCCGCAACAGCCACACACCCCACCCCAATAAAAAATGCCACCCCCACCCAGCGAACCACCGCCCGCCATGCACCGGCGATCAGCCACGCCCCCAGCACAGCCTCCAACCCAGCCTCAGCCAAAAGCGCGAAGCGAGACGTAAGCCAATTCGAATGGTCACCCCCAGGCGAATGCGAATCCGCCTGTACCTTTAAGACCGCCGCGGCCAAAAGCCAGACGCCCAGCACAATATGGACAACCCGCATCCTCGGGCAAGCGATAAGGGGACATTCATAATTCTTGTCAATTCGCCCGGTGAATTTCAATTTAGAGGCGCAACAAAGAGCTGGCCTTTCGGCTTTCTCTGCTAGCAGCTTGGGGTGGCGGCGCTCGCTGGCATCGAGAAAGAAGATAGGCGATGGATGGACAGACCGTTTTGGCATTGGGCGGATTATGTGTGTCTGGCGCTTTGGGTGCAATGTGGCAGCGATGGGCGGGTGGGGCTTCGGTGGTTGGCGCTTCGTGGAATGAAGATGGTCCGCAGAAAAGCCGGTTGGTCAAATCTAAGGGGACGCGAATCTTTGTTCAGCCTTACTCGCGGACGCATATTGATTCCAACCTCCGGTGATTCACCCATTCTATCCAGCTCCCACGCACGCGCCCCATTCACCCGTCTGGCGCTCGACGCGCAACACTTCTCCGCTAATCCACTGGGTGTCGAGCCAATCCCCCCCGGATGTCCGCGCGGAAGAGGCTATTCGCGCCCGTTACCCTCCGGCAAAGCACCCATCATTTCCCAGCCCACCACTCAGACCTGGGCTCCTGCGCCTCATTAGCCTCGATCGACGCCCGCACCGTCCCATCCTCCAGCAACAGGGCCACCGGTGTCGAAGCAA
>JALYJB010000016.1 GCA_030775485.1 Planctomycetota bacterium
AGATCGCCAGCTCCTTGAGCACGCCGTCCACCGTTTTGCATTTGAGAATCTCCAGACCCATTGTGGTCTTCAGATGCCGGATGTTCAGTTCCGCCGACCATCGCCCCCGGCCCAGTTCGATCAGTTCGTCGGCCGGGTAGGCTTGCGGGTCCAGCAGCGTCGTCACCAGATTCACCTCCACCGGACGGAAGCCGCGACGGTGAATCACGCGATGCACGATGCGCACCTCCAGGCAGTCCGCCAGGACATTGAACTGCTCGGACGTCATCCAGGCCGGCTTGCGCGGGGGCTTGGGCCATCGCTCGATTCGATCCGGCTTATCTTTCACGGGACGGTGCTGGTGGAGTGAAAAAACGCCATGAATGCCGCTGCCTTGCAACAACGCCAGGTGCGCCCAGGAGCCGAACGCCTTGTCGCCGATGAGAACGTCGCCCGGGGCCAAATGCCCGTGAATCCAATGGGCGTTACGCAGATCGTGCGTCCGCAGCGGGCCGGGAATCGCCTCCAGCACCATTCCCGTGCGCGCGTCGAACGACAGCAGCAGGTGCGCCACCGGAAAGCCGCATCCCGGCTTCTGCTGCCCCGGCTGGCCGAAGGCGGTCTGAAGCTCGGGCGTGTCCGGCATCGAAAAACTCGTGCCGTCCAGATGGAACGTGCGATGCCCATGCCACAGCGGCACGTCCAGTTCATGATCCGCGCGAACCTCTCCCCACACCCGTCGGCACAATCCCCACAAGGCCTCCAGCGGCAGACGCGAACGGGCTTCACAATATGCCCCGGCCGTGAAGCGTCCACCGGCCCATTGCCGCACGTAGCCGCAGGACGCGTTACCATCCATCACCTGGCGGATGAACAGCTCGGTCGTCCGGGCCGGCCCCAGGGTTCGATCCCTCCAGCGGTGCCCGTACTCGGCAAAGACCTGCTCCACCGCCTCGACTTCCAGAATTCCTTCCATCCCCAGCGGCTGGTTCTTGATCCGGCTCAACGCATCGACAATACTAGCCATCCGTGGCCTCCTGTGGGTTGGTGATCTAAGCACCACTAGCCTACCAGGAGGCCACGTCTTGCGCTACTGTAGTAAATACAGTAACGTCGCGGATTTATGAACTAATTGAATGGCATTAGGGACAGGACCCTTTATTTACGGTTCGCTGCGTTTCTTCGGCTTTTGCCGCCAGCCTGGTTGTCTTCCGCGAGGGCGCAATGTGCTTAGTAGATCGTACCGCTTGGCTGTTGCCGTCACCCATGATGCGTTGCCCAGCGGGCACCCGCGCTTGACCTATCTCCCGGAAGAACTTGATGACGCATCAAAGGCAGATCATGAAATGATGCTCAACCACATCGCTTCCGTCTTTGGCCACAGCGCAGCAGCGAAACAGGCCGCCACGCTCGGCATCGGCTGGAAGTTGCGGGCGCTCAATCATTAGACGTACCCGCCCCGTCAAAGCAGATCTATGTTTTCGAGAACGGTGTCACCAAATTGAGGTCAATCGTACCCATTTCGGTTACGACCTCGATTGCGCCAAAGTACCAGAAAGTTTTTACGATTTTCCCCTTGCATTAAAACATACGTTAGTGTAAAGTACGGTCATGGATGAATCCAGACCAACTGGATCAGACCCGCAGCTTTTCACCAGAAAGGAAAAACACTCCCCAGCAGAGCCAGCACCCAACACCCCCAAACCCAAAAACCGCAAGAAACCAAAAAATGCCCCACTGCCGGGGGGAGTGCGATCGGGGCATTCTGGGGCATTTGGGGCATCGCACCAAAAGATGAACCGAAAACTCAAAATCATCTCCCACCAATAAACCGCAAAACAGACACCCCCCGGCGTGGGCTGATCACTCGACGGTGTGCCAAAACCACCCCGCCCCACCTGAGTCAGAAATCGCTGCCGCTTTATAACGCCCGCTTCTTTGTGCCGGTTGGGCGAACTAAACGGGACAGGACCTTCATAAGTTCATGTGATGGTCGATAATTATGAATGTTCCCTTTACGTAATGTGGAATTCTGGAATTCAATGAGGGACCATTTGACGATATGATCGAATATCAAGATCAGATTGTGACAACCCGCGAATCAAGAGGGGCCGGAGCCGCTGCCGTTAACGTAATTGTTTCGGGATCGCCGCCATCCCCAGCAACCCCGCGCCCAGCATCAGGTGAAACACAATGCACGGCGCCGCCGAAGTCGGAAGTCGCAGCGGCACATCCTGATTCAAATTCGTGAGCTGATACGCGATCGTCCGCTCCGTCCACGGCGGCTCATTGCTGAGAATCCCATTCGCCGCTAACGGCGGATGGATGCTGACCAGAATATTCACCGCCCGATCCGAGCCCCCCAGATGCGGCGCAAGCCACACTGGCCACGTCAGCCACGCAAATCCAATCAGGATGCCCGCAGCATTTACCATTACATGATTCATCCCCAGCCGCGCCAGAATCCGCGCCAATCCTCCTAACGCCAGTGCATAACTCGCCAGTGTAAGGACGACCAGCAGCCATTCCCCGCCGCTGGCAACGGACTTGATCACCGCAACCAGCCAGATCATCCCAATGCCAATAACAATCGCCGCAGCGCCGTCCAGCACATGGATTAACCTCTCGGAACTCACCGCGGCCGCGGGAACAAGAAATGTCGCGACGAAGAATCCCCCCAGGAACAAGCCAAGCGTAGCGCCCGCTGCCAGGTAACACGCCAGTGTGGCGACAGCCGAAACTGCCAATAAAAAAACCGAAGGCCGATAGATCAGCCGCAGGTTCCCCAGCCGCCCGCGCGACGCTGACACGACCGCATGAGGATCTTCAGGATTCATCTGCCGGGGCCTGCGTATCAGGGCCAGCGCCTGCTTCCGGCTCCACGACAGGATCACCCGCCGGCTCACCATTCGAACCCCCGTCCGCCACCACCACAACCTCTTCCCGGTCAATCTTCGCCATCGCAACCAGCCTGTCCCCATCATCCAGCTTAATCAGCTTCACTCCCGCAGCATTGCGTCCCGTCTCTCGAATCTCCGTCACATGCGTGCGAATGAGAATTCCCTTTTCCGTGATCATCATCACTTCATCGCCATCGGTAACGACCTTCATCCCCACCACATCGCCGTTGCGATCGTTTGCATCAATGTTAATCACCCCGCGCGTGCCGCGCCCCTTCACCGGATATTCCTCCAGCAGCGTGCGCTTGCCATAACCGTTCACGCAAGCTGTCAACAGCTTCAAACCCGCGTTGTCGCCATTAGGCACCACCAGCATGGCCACGACCAGATCCCCCTCGCGCTTAAACCGAGCGCCGGTAACACCGCCCGCCGGCCGGCCCATCGCGCGAACATCCGTCTCTTCAAACCGAATCGCCAGCCCGCTGCGCGTGCCCAGAATGATGTGATCCTTGCCGCCGGTGACAGCAACGTCGATAAGGTAATCTCCCTCTTCCAGCCCAATCGCGATAATTCCATTGGTGCGAATGTTCGAATACGCGCTCAGCGCGGTCTTCTTCACCGTGCCCTTGGCCGTCGCAAACAGCAAAAATTGCTCGCCGCTGCTGAAATCCGTTACGCCCAGCACATTGGCGATCTTCTCGCCCGTCTGGAACTCCAGCAGATTCGCCATCGCCCGGCCCTGGCTGGTGCGCGACATCTGCGGAATATCGTAAACCCGCCGCGTATACACCCGCCCCTGATTGGTGAAGAACAACAGATGATCGTGCGTGTTCGCCACGAACAGATGCTCGACAAAATCCCCCTCGCGCGATTCCGTCCCCTTAATCCCGCGCCCGCCCCGGCCCTGTGCCCGGTAAGTATCCACGGGTAAGCGCTTGATGTACCCCTCATGGCTCACCGTCACCACCACGTCTTCGCGGGCGATCAGGTCTTCCATGTTCAGGTCGGTCACGCTGCCGGTAATTTCCGTGCGCCGGTCATCGCCATACTTTTCCTTGATCTCGAAAATGTCTTCGCGGATGATGTCCATCACCAGCGCGTCATCATGAAGGATGGCGTTATAACCATCGATCTCCTCGACCACCGTTCGATATTCCGCCACCAGCTTGTCAATCTCCAGCCCAACCAGCTGAATCAGTTGCAGCCGCCCGATCGCTTCCGCCTGCGCCGCCGACAGCAGCACGGGCCGCTCCGCTGCCCGCTCAATCAAAACCGCGGGAATGCTGGAAGCCGCCGGATGACTTTCAGCAATGCGAAACGCCCGCTCGCGCAGCTTGCGAATCGCCTCATCGCGCGTCTTGCTGCCGCGAATCAACTTCACCACTTCATCAATATCGCACACCGCGAAGATCAACCCTTCCAGAATGTGCCCGCGCTGCTGCGCCTTGCGCAAGAGGAACTTCGTCCGCCGGACAATCACTTCCTTGCGGTGGTTGATGTAATGCTGAATCAGCTCCTTAAGCCCCATCGTTCGCGGCTGGCGATTCACCAGCGCGATGTTGATCATGCTCACCGTGATCTGGCACGGCGTGTACTCATAAAGCTGGTTGATCACGATGTTCGGGTCCGCATCGCGCTTCAGATCAATCACAATTCTGCACTTATGCTGCCGGCCGCTCTCATCGTTAATGCCCGAAATATCCTTGATGGAATCGCGTTTAACCGCCTCCGCCACCGCCTCCACGATCGATTTACGAATGACGCCGTAAGGAATCTCCTCGATCACCACCAGCGTCTTCGACCCCTTGTTTTCCTCCACCCCAATTTTCGCGCGAAGAGTCACCCGCCCGCGCCCGGTTTTGTAACCTTCAACAATGCCGTCTTTGCCGCAGATAATTCCCGCCGTAGGAAAATCCGGCCCCGGCACGATTTGCAGCAGATCATTCAATCCGCAATCCGGGTTATTGATGACGTGCACAATCGCGTCACAAATCTCTCGCAAGTTATGCGGCAACAGGTTGCACGCCATGCCCACCGCAATGCCGGTTGAGCCATTCACCAGCAGGTTCGGAAACCGCGCCGGCAGCACGGTCGGCTCCATCAGACGCTCGTCGTAGTTCGGCTGGTAATCAACCGTATCCAGGTTCAGATCCGCCATCAGCTCCGACTCAACCTCCGCCGGCCGCGCTTCGGTATATCGCATGGCAGCAGGCGGGTCGCCGTCGGTGCTGCCGAAGTTCCCCTGCCCATCGATCAGCTTGTAGCGCATGTTCCAATCCTGGGCCATGCGCACCAGGGTTGGATAGACGATCGCCTCGCCGTGCGGGTGATAGTCACCGCTGGTGTTGCCGGCGATCTTGGCGCACTTCAGATGCTTGCTGCCCGGCCGCAGATTCAGGTCATTCATCGAGACCAGAATTCGCCGCTGGCTGGGCTTCAGCCCGTCACGGACATCAGGCAGAGCCCGGTCCATGATGGTGCTCATCGCATACGTGAGATAACTGTCCTGAAGCTCCTGTTCGATCTGAAGGTTCTCAATGCGGTCGATTGGAGGAGGAGTGGTATCAGCCATAAAGTCGCGCTCGTTTCAATCTCCCGCCGCTGCGGGATTTAGTCATTTTGCAAACCACAAATTCTAGGGGATTTTGTCCAAAAAATCGAATGCGATGGAAGCGATTTTCGCCCCAGATGCCATTTACCGCCGCAAGGCCATAATCAATTCAATTTCCCCGCTGGGGCGATCCAGCTCATGGGCAATTTCCGGCGCGGTTTTCCCCTGATCCGCCAGCGCGTAAACCTGCTCGTGGCGCGGGTTAAGCATGGCGATCTCGCGCTCCTGCACAGGCGCCGGCGTTTGCGAGAAAACCATTGGCGCGGGTGGCGAGCCTCCCGCCGATTTAAGCATTTCAATTTTCTGGTCCGCTTCCTTTATCAGCGCCTCAAGCTTCGCCGCCCGCGTATCAAGCTGAGCGGTAATCTGCCGCGCCATTTCCGAGAGGTCCACCAGCACGTTCTGCATCTGCCGTTCAACCGAGCGATGCTGGGCCAGGCTGCCAAACGAAGGCGGCCGGCTCAGCGGGTCTTTCTTCTTGAAAAACGGCCGGGAGACTGTCAGCACAATGGTGAGAATGGCGATGGATATCACCATCCATTTGGCGGCAGGGTCCATTTCCAGCAGTAGATAAAGCGGCATGGGCGCAAACATCGTCTCGATTGAGGCCCGCGGAATCAAGATGCGCAGGCATGTAATATGAAAACCGTCAGCGTCTTAATGAAACGAATTTGAACCCTGGACGATCAGAATAATCACGAAGATCACCACGGCGATCGCCGCGATCAGCAACCCGATCTTCACCGCGCTGTAAGGCCGCTCGCCCTGCACTTCGCCAGTTCGGGCGTTAATCAGAAACCGGAACGTCTGATTGTTGTATTTGTATGCGCTTATCCAAAGCGGCAGCAGCAGATGCCGAAACTTGATGTCCTCATACTGCGTTTCGCTCGAACTAATCCGCTGATGATCGCCCCCAATATCCTGGATGATGCTTCTCTGAATGACGGGAGCCATCATCCCCTTGGCAACGTCGAAACCCTGGGCAAGATCGACCTGATAGCTCTGGCATGTCATCCCGCTGAGAAATTCATCCGCGTACGCGACCAGATGTTCCAAATCCCACGGCTCAAGTTTCCGAGCCTGTTTTCCCGGCAGGGTTTGCGATGCCAGCACCAGAAGATTGCTGAAGCGATCACTGACCGTGCCACTGGCTGAAGACCAGCGGGTGTGCGTGACCATCCGCGTGCGGGTTTGCGGCTGGCCGTTCACATATTCCGTATAGGTTTCGGGGACCTGGTAATCGTCCCCGCGCTCGCCGGTGTATTCGGTGGTCGTGTCCGCGTTGTAGGTCCAGGACGGAATGTAAACGCCGTCGATGCCGGATCGCTCCGCCTGCTTGGCCAGGCTGCTGGGGGCGAACCACAGTCCTTCGACCCAGTTGTGGAACAACCCATCGGCCTGCTTCTGGCTGACGATAAACGGCAGCAACGCCAGTGGCTTGATCGCTTTTTTGGATTGCGCTTCCGCGACCACGGCTGATCCGCAGAACGCGCAGCGGCTGGCTGTCACATCCGGCGCCAGGGTGCTTTCCGCGCCGCAGGCGCTGCAGTGGACCAGCAGCGTTTCGTGCACCGCATCGGTCGCGGGAAGCTGATGGAGATACTCCTCAAAATCCAGCAGCGGAATCGCTTCGGCGCTAATGGCAATCTTGTTGCACGTTCCGCAATACGGGCAGGCGAGAGAATCCGTCCCCGGCGCGAAGGTGAGCTTCGCGCCACAGTGGATACAGGGAAACTGCCGCTCCCGTGAAATTGTCGCCGGCGCTTCCATTTCGCTTTACGATTTGGGCAGCGGCGGGGGGACAGCGGCAAAAAGCGCGCCCAGTTCCGGGACTGTTTGTGCTGCTACCCAGCCGCTCATCCCCTGTTTCCAGACCAGAGTCTGCGGGGTGAGATCGCCCGCGTGAAGCCTGGCGGAAAGATCGTTCATTGAAAGCGGCCCTACCTGCGCGCCGCCGATTGCGGCAAAGAAAGCCGCGGCACCGGGCACCGGTGGGGGGCCGGCCTGGGCTGTGGCGGACGATTGATTATTGAATGCCTGGCCCATCTGGCTGGCCATCTGGTATCCCGCTGCCAGGCCGGCGCCAGCGCCGGCAATTCCGCCGGGGTTATTGGCGGCATCATGAATTGCATTGGCGGTTTCAAACTGCGTGTAGGTCTGCATGTTGCCGATGACGCCCATGCTGGTGCGTTTGTCCATGGCCGCCTCGACCTCGGGGGGCAGCGAGATATTCTCAACCACCAGATTCACAATCTGCAGGCCGAAGCCGTCAAAATCGGGCTGGATGCTGGCGGCAACCAATCGACCGACGCGATCGTAATTGCCCGCCAGGTCGAGCGCGGCGATTTTGTTCGTTCCCAGCGCATCGGCGAAGCGGGCTACCAGCAGATCGCGCAGCTGTTCCTCGATTTCATCGACGGTAAAGCGGGCTTCGGTGCCGGCCACCTGCCGAAGAAACGCCGGGGCGTCCTTCACCTTGATGGCGAAGGACCCAAACGCCCGAAGACGCACCATCCCGAATTCCGGATCGCGCATCATGATCGGGTTCTTGGTTCCCCATTTCCGATCGGTGATGGTGCGGGTGGAGACGAAATAGACCTCGGCCTTGAATGGGCTGTTAAACCCATATTTCCAGCCCTGCAGGGTGGAAAGAATGGGCAGGTTGGCGGTGGCGAGTGAATACTGCCCCGGCGTAAAAACATCGGCCAGCTTCCCCTGATTGATAAACGCGGCGACCTGAGATTCGCGGACGATCAACTGAGCGCCGTTTTTGATCTCGTTGTCGTAGCGGGGAAACCGCCAGACGATGGTGTCCTTGGAGTCATCCGTCCACTCGACGATATCCACCAGCTCATGCCGAAGCTTATCAAACAGACCCATGACGGCCTCCCGCGATCAATTGTTGTTATCTTTCCCGGAGCAAGGAAAAGAATAACAACCGTCCTCAACCGGCACAAAGAAGCGGGCGTTATAAAGCGGCGGGGATTTCTGACTCAGGTGGCGCGGGGTGGTTTTGGCACACCGCCGAGTGATCAGCCCACGCCGGGGGGTGTCTGGTTTGCCGCCTATTCGTGGGATGATTGTGAGTTTGCCGGTCATGTTTTGGCGCGATGCCCCAAATGCCCCAGAATGCCCCGATCGCACTCCCCCCGGGCAGTGGGGCATTTTTTGGTTTCTTGCGGTTTTTGGGGCTGGGTGGTGTGGGTTGCTGGATTTGCTGGGGAGTGTTTTTCCTTGCTGGTGAAGCTGCGGGTCTGGATCGTTGGTCTGGATTCATCCGTGACCGTACTTTACCCTAACATTTGTTTTAATGCAAGGGGAAAATTATGGGATTTTTCAGGTGAGTTGAAAACTGATTGCGGTTGGGTCATTCTGTGGGCCATTTGGCGTTGGAGATGCCGGGCGTTATCCTTCGGGGTGGGTCGTTGGCATGCGCTGAAAGGGACCGCGGATGGCGAAAAAACAGGGGAAGGCGGTTCGGAAGGCGCCCGCGGCAAAGGCGAAACGGAAGATCGAGCAGTACGACCACAAAGACAAAACGCGCATGAACAATCCGCCCGTGGGGCTGGTTACGCCGCAGACGGAATCGCCGGAATCGCCGAAAAAAACCTACGCTTACGACCCACACATTGATCCGTCGCTGCAATGGGCTGGCAAGGCCGAGCGGCTTAGCTTTGAAGTTCCCTCCGTTTCATTGCACGTCCACGAACGGATCGACCCGCGCACGATCATCGAAGCCGTGCGGCGCAAGAACGGCAACGGCCATAACGGCGGTCAATTGCCCCTGTTTGAAACCGCCGACGAAAACCCGCCGCTGCGCGATGCCATCGACTTCTATCGCCACGACCACAATTGGACGAATCGCCTCATCGCCGGCGATTCGCTGCTGGTGATGAATTCCCTGTTGGAAAAGGAGGGCATGGCCGGCAAGGTTCAAGTGGTCTACATCGATCCGCCGTATGGAATCAAATACGGATCGAATTTTCAGCCCTTTGTGAACAATCGCGATGTAAAGGATGGCAAAGACGAAGACCTGACCGCCGAGCCTGAAATGGTGAGGGCCTTCCGGGATACATGGGAACTCGGACTCCATTCATACCTCAGCTATTTGCGTGACCGTCTATTGTTAGCTCGCGAGTTGCTCAGTGAATCAGGTTCTGTTTTTGTCCAAATCTCGGATGAGAACGTGCATCATGTCCGCGAAGTATTGGATGAAGTGTTTGGAACAAAGAATTATGTTGCCTTAATCACTTTCGCCAAGACCAGCGGTTCGACCCAAGAATTCCTTTCATCGACAACCGATTACCTGCTGTTCTACGCACGTGACAAAGAGAAAATGAAATACCGTCAGATTTATATGAAGAGGGAGTCAGCGGAAGATACGGCCGGGCCATACCAAATGTTGCATCTGCCAGACGGCAGTCGTCGGAGGATGAGCGCCGAAGAGAAAGAAGTTCCCAAGACGGTGCCGTTAGGTGCCAAGGTTTTTCGCCTCGATAACCTTCAAAGCCAAAGCGTGGGTAGGGATAAAGGGGTAGGCGCAGCCTGTTGGTTTCCCGTGAAGTACAAGGGGCGAGAGTGGTTTCCGAGTCAAAAGAATCGCTGGAAAACCAATGAGGAAGGAATGACCGCTCTGTTGAATGCGCTGCGCGTCGAAGCAACTGCGACAGGCCTTTACTATGTTCGCTATGCCGACGACTTTCCATATCAGCCGGTAACAAGTCTCTGGCAGGATACCGTCATTGCGGGTTTTGCTTCGCAGAAAGCCTATGTGGTCGAGACCAGTACCAAAGTTGTTCAACGCTGCCTATTGATGACAACCGACCCAGGCGACTTAGTGTTAGACATCACGTGTGGCAGTGGAACTACAGCATATATTGCGGAACAATGGGGACGCCGCTGGATTACTTGCGACACATCGCGCGTCGCGATCGCCCTCGCCAAGCAGCGTTTGCTGACGGCATTATTTGACTATTACAAGCTCGCCCGCGCGGATGGCGGCGTCGGGAGCGGATTTCTGTACAAGACCGTTCAACATATTACGCTCAAGAGCATCGTTAATAATGAAAAGCCCGGACTTGAAACACTCTACGACCAGCCAATTGCAGACGCTTCCAAGGCTCGCGTTGCTGGCCCGTTCACTGTGGAAGCGGTGCCCGCGCCTTCGGTAAGGCCGGTTGGAGACGTGGAAGAATCGCCGGCAGCGGATGAGTCGCTGGCACGCTCAGGCGGCACGATTCGCGCCCGCGATTGGCGGGATGAATTGCTCAAGACCGGCGTGCGCGGCCGGCGCGGGGAGCGAATCGAATTCACGCGCGTCGAGCCGCTGCCGGGCACGCGCTGGCTGCACGCTGATGCGGAAACCAAAGAGGAGAAGCCCAAGCGAGTTGTCATTTCATTCGGCCCGGATCATGCGCCGTTGGAACAGAAGCAAGTGGAATTGGCGTGGGAAGAATCGCGCACGCTCAATCCCAAGCCGGCCATGATTCTGTTCGCGGCGTTTCAGTTTGACCCGGAAGCCGCCAAGGACATCGACGATTTGACGCCGCAAAAGACCGGCACGACGTTTCTAAAAATTCAGATGAATACGGACCTGCTGACGGAAGATTTGAAAAAGAAGCGGTCGAGCAACGAAAGTTTCTGGCTGGTAGGCCAGCCGGATGTGGAACTTCGGCGAATCGCCAAGGGTGAGGACAAAGGCAAATATCAGGTGCAGGTGAACGGCTTCGATTATTACAACCCGCGCACGGGGACGGTGGAATCGGGGGACACCAGCAAGATCGCCATGTGGATGCTGGATACGGATTATGACGGGCGGAGCCTTTACCCGCGCCAGGTGTTTTTCCCGATGGCCGGCGCCAAGGAGGGATGGGCGAAGCTGGCGAAGAATTTGAAGGCGGAGATTGACGAGGAGCGCATCGAGGCCTATCGCGGGACGGTTTCACTGGCGTTTGAGGCGGGCGGTCACAAGCGGGTCGCGGTGAAGATCATCGACGACCGTGGGATCGAGAGCCTGAAAATCGTGGGATTGGAATGAGAGGGAAAGACCGGAGGAGTTTGCAATGGCTGATAAACAATTACCGATTTCATTTGGCGAGGAATCGGAGGCGAAGAGTTTTGAGCAGATAAAGCGGATCAACCCGCATGGAGCGCAGTACTGGAGCGCCCGGGATCTACAGGAGACGCTGGGGTACAACCACTGGCGCAGTTTCGAGAAGGCAATTGGCAAGGCCGTAATATCCTGCCGGCAATCGGGTAATGATCCGGAGCATCACTTTGCGCGCGCGCGCAAACCGATCGTCGGCGGCAAGGGGGCCGTCCAGGAAGTAACCGATTTCCATCTCTCCCGCTTCGCGTGCTATCTGATCGCCCAGAACGGCGACCCGCGAAAGCCGGAAATTGCCTTTGCACAGAAGTATTTCGCCATCCAGACTCGCCGGCAGGAACTGACCGATGAATTTGTGCGGGATCAAGAGCGGCTGGAATTGCGTAAGCAGGTGAAGGAGGAATTCAAGGCGCTTTCGGGGACGGCACAGGATGCGGGCGTACAAAATGTGATGTTCGGCGTGTTCCATGACGCCGGCTACAAGGGGTTGTACGGCGGTATCAGCAGCGATCAAATCAAGGCGCGAAAGGGCATCCCAAAAAGCGAAAATCTGCTGGATCGCGTGGATACAACCGAGCTGGCGGCGAACCAGTTCCGCATGACCCAGACCCGCGAAAAACTGGCGCGGCAAAACATTAAGGGGCAGCAAAAGGCCATCGATACACATTTGCAGGTGGGCAAGGAAGTCCGCGAGGCCATTAAGCGGATTGGCGGCACGATGCCGGAAAACCTTCCGCCCGCCGAGCACATCAAGCAGGTGGAAAAGCGCCTGAAAACCTCCAAACCCAGGCTCGAACTGGATGGCCCCGACGCCAAAGGCCTGGCCGGTGGAGACGAGACCAAAGCGTAACAACATGGCCAAGCGCCGATTCCAGATTGACCACCTCATCATTAACTCGCCATTCGACGAGCCGGCGCGGTATTGGAAATACATCCGCGAAGTCAAGATGTTTGAGATGGTGGAGGAAAGCCGAAGGCCGGCGGGGTATCTCATTTCCACGCCAAACGCGCGGGCGCATGACGATCCGGGCGTATTCATCCCGCTGGCGCTGGCGAATGATATTCGCCCCCGCGTGAAGCTATGGCGCGAGGCCGGATACGCGGGCATTACCGGCGTCACTCGGCGCCTTTTGGAGCATTGGTACGACAAGACCGAGCGGGACAATCGCTTTTTCTTTTGCCAGCTTGAAGCCATTGAAACGTTGATCTGGCTGCACGAAGCACCGGCGGCGGAACGACGGGGAATTGACGTGCCGAGCGACGGTGGCCCGTTCCGCCGGCTTTGCGCCAAGATGGCGACTGGCACGGGAAAAACCGTGGTGATGGCGATGCTGGCGGCGTGGCAAATTCTCAATAAAGTCGCGTATCCGAGTCTGAGCTGGTGTTCGAAAAACCTTCTCGTCATCGCGCCAGGCCTGACGGTTAAGAATCGTCTGCAAGTGCTCTACCCGGACAGCGAAGGCAACTATTTTGATGAATTCGGCATTGTGCCAGGCGGCATGATCGACAGTCTGCGGCAGGGCCGAGTCAAAGTATTGAACTGGCACAAGCTGGATTGGGAAAGCGATACACAGATTGCTAAGAAGCGGAGCGTGGACAAGCGCGGCGCGAAAAGTGATGAGGCTTATGTGCGCGACGTGCTGGGGGAAATGGCGAGCGAGCGCGACCTGGTCGTGGTGAATGATGAGGCGCACCATGCGTGGCGCGCGGCGGCCGATCTATCTGGAATCGACAAAGCGGATATTGAAGAAGCGAAAAAGTGGGTGCAGGGATTGGATCGCATCCATCGGGCACGAGGAATCGTTTCCGCATTTGATTTCTCAGCCACTCCATTTGTGCCTTCGGGCAAGAAGAATTCTGACGAAGCGTTGTTTGGTTGGATTGTGAGCGACTTCGGTTTGAATGACGCGATTGAATCCGGGCTGGTAAAGACACCGCGCGTGGTGGTGCGCGACGACGGGAAGCTGACGAAGGATTACAAATCACGTTTTTATCACCTATACATGGACGACGAGGTTCATGACGATTTGAACCGCAAGGTTGACGAGCGCGTGCCTTTGCCGGATTTAGTGATTAATGGCTACTACATGCTGGGCAAGGACTGGCTGGAGGCCGCCAGGGAATGGAAAGACGCCGGGCAAAAAGTTCCGCCGGTGATGATTACGGTGGCGAACCGCACGGAAACGGCAGCTCGTGTAAAATATGCGATTGACCACGGGAAAATTCGCATTGAAGAACTTTGCGACCCAGATCGCACATTGCATATCGACTCAAAAGTGCTGAATAAGGCCGAGGCGGCTGACGATCCTTTGACGACCGGCGCCGACGAGGACGAAGCGGACGCTGACGACGTTGAAGAACAACCGATTAAGAAATTGACGAAGCAACAGCAGGCGGAGCGGCTGAGGCAGATCGTGGACACGGTGGGCCGGATTGGAAAGCCCGGCGAACAGATTCAATCAGTGATTTCCGTGGGGATGCTCTCGGAAGGCTGGGACGCCAAGACGGTGACGCACATTATGGGCTTGCGCGCCTTTTCGAGCCAATTGCTATGCGAGCAGGTTGTCGGTCGCGGCCTGCGGCGAACTTCTTACGAAATCAAACCGGGGACGGATCGCTTTGAGCCAGAGTACGTGAACGTATTCGGCGTGCCGTTCACGTTCATGCACACTGAAGAGACCGACGGCCCACCGCCTCCACCGCCATCGCCAAAGACTAGAATCGAGGCACTGGTGGAGCGGAGGGATAAATATGAAATAAAATGGCCGAACATCATTCGCATTGATTATGTTTACCGCGAAAAGCTCGATTTGGACGTTGCGAAGGTGCCGCCCCTGGAGCTGGATGCGTCAAACACGGCCACCATCGCGGAGATTGCACCGGTGATTGACGGTAAGGCGGACGTGACGCGCGTTTCTGATATCACGCTGCAGGAATTGGGGGCAAAATTCCGAATGCAGAAGATTGTTTTTGAAGCGGCGCGTGATGTTTACGACCAGATGCAGCCGGGATGGAGGGGCAACCGCGAAGGCCTGTTGGGACAACTGATCGGGTTAGTGGAACGATTCGTGAACTCCAACCGAATTGAAATCTCGCCGCCGTTGTTTGAGCAAGATGATTTGCGCCGGCGGATTATCATTACGCTGAACATGAACAAGTTGGTGCAGCACATCTTCGGGAAGATTCAAGGGCAAAACGCGGAGGGATTGACTCCGATTTTCGACACACAGCATCCGATCCGCGGAACGGGTGACATGCGGCCGTGGTATACGGGCAGGCCTTGTGAATTAGCGACTCATAGCCACGTTAATTGCTGTACTTTCGATAGCACATGGGAAGCGAGCGAAGCATTCAGGCTAGACCGTAATCGGCATGTTGTTTCGTGGGTGAAGAACGACCATCTCGGCTTCGACATCGTTTATCTTTTTAAGGGTGTGGTGCAAAAGTATCGGCCTGATTTCTTAATCAAGCTGGCTAACGGCCTCATGCTCGTACTGGAGGTGAAGGGGCAGGAGGATCAACAGAGCCAAGCGAAGAGGGACTCGCTCGCGGAATGGGTGAAGGCGGTCAACGAGCAGGGCGGGTTTGGTACGTGGGCCAGCGATGTATCGCACAATCCGGCTGACGTCGACGGGATTATCGAGCGCTATGCCAAGAGTCATAGCGCGAAAGAGGTCCGGATTGCGTTGTGATTGGGAAAGATTGCGCCACATTTTGCGGCGTGCAGAAGAACGTGAAGGCTCGGAACACTTTTTAGAATCGGCCGCGGCCGGCGGTGAGGGTTTTTTCGAGGATTTTTTCGAGGGTGTCGCAGACTCGGGTGATCTGGGCTTTGGTCATTTTTGTGTAGAAGGGGAGGGCGAGGGTTCGGGCGGAGACGTATTCGCAGACGGGGAAATCGCCTGGCCTGGAGTTGAGGGATTCGGCCATGTAGGGCTGGAGGTGGATGGGGGGGAAGTAGTTGCTGCAGCCGATGCCTTCGGCGCGGAGGTCGCGGATGATCTGGTCGCGGTCGGCTGGGTCGAAGAGATCGCTTAGCCTGACGACGAAGACGAACCAGCTCATCTGGGTGTCCTGCAACAGCGTGGGCAGGATGAGGTGGCGGTTGGTCATGAGGCGTTCCATGTAGTGCTGGGCTACGCGGCGGCGGCCTTCGAGAATTTCGTCGAGGCGGGCCATCTGGGCTACGCCTAAAGCTGCGTTGATTTCGCTCAGGCGGTAGTTGTAGCCAAGGCGCTGGTGGGCGAGCCAGTTCATGCCGTCGCGGCCCTGGTTGCGGAGGGAGCGGCAGTTGGCGGCGAAGGTGTCGTCATCGGTGACGATCATGCCGCCTTCGCCGGTGGTGATTTGCTTGTTGGGGTAGAACCCGAAGATGCTGGCGCGGCCGAAGCTGCCGATGGCGCGGCTGGCGAATTGGCCGCCGAAGCCTTCGCAGGAATCTTCGATGAGAATGAGCTCGTGCTTCTGGGCGAGTTGTTCCAGCTCGATCATGCCGGTGGGATTGCCGAAGGCTTCGACCGCGACGATGGCCTTGGTTTTGGGGGTGATGGCTGCTTCCACCCTGGCGAGATCGAGGTTGAGGGTTTTGGGGTCGATGTCGGCAAACACGGGTTTGGCGTCTACATAGAGAATGCAATTGGCTGATGCTACGAAGGAAAAGGGGGTGGTGACGACCTCATCGCCGGCTTTGATTCCGGCGGCAACCATTGCCAGGTGGAGGCCGCAGGTTCCGGAAGAGACGCCGATTCCGTTGCGGCGGCCGGCGGTTTTGGCGCAGAGGCGCTCGAATTCCAGGAGCCTGGGGCCGATGGAAAGCGTGCCGCTTTGCAGGACATCGGTGACGGCATCAATTTCGAGCTGGGTGATGTCCGGCTGAGAGAGTGGGATGGTGGTTGCCATAAACTTCCGCGATCAGGCCTGTTATATTAATCGATCTTTGACGTTATTTGGGTCCGATAAGATGATTATCGACTTTCCAGACACAACCGCATGAGCGAACGTACAAAATCTAACCGCAAGAAGAACCAGCACTTCTGGCGCGCCTGCCGGTACCTGCAGCCGTATTGGCCGATGGTGGGGGTTTCGTTCGTGGCGGCGGTGTTTGTGGGGCTGGCCACGGCGGGCAGCCTGGGGGCGATGCTGCCGATTATGCGGGTTTTGATTCACGGGGACACGGTGCAGGGGTGGCGTTACCGCCAGAGTGCTGAAGTTCGGATGGGGATTTCGCTTTCGCAGGATCGGGACGTCGTGCAGATTGTTGAGGTGAACCGCGGCGGGCCGGCGGACCGGGCAGGCATTGCGATAGGCATGGTGATTGATGAGGCTGAGGCCCCGACCAACGCGAGCCGCAGCCCGTTTCCCGATCCGCAAGCGGCTGACCCTAAATATGCGGGGGCTTATCGGGCGGGAGAAATTCTGCGGCATATTGCGCTGGCGGATCATGAGCCTGTGCAACTGACGGTTCACGTTAAGCCTGTGAGCGCGCTGTCTGATGTGGCGCCGGCGGCGGCGCGGGTGATTGCGGTCAATCTCAATAACGATTTGTGGTACAGCCCGTTTCTGCTGGGCGTGGTTGATCTGCTGCCGGTGAAGCCGGTGCAATCGGTGGCGGTGGTGTTTGGATTGCTGGCGACAATAGCGGTGCTGGGGCAGATCGCGCGGTTTTTTCAGGAGCATCTGTCTGACAAGGCGGCGATTCTGGCGGTGAACGACATTCGGCGGCAGCTTTACAATCGGGTGCTGCGCGTGCCGTTGCCGTTCTTCGGGCAGCAGGGGACCAGCGATGTGACGAGCAGGCTGGTTTCGGACGCGGACAGCCTGCAGGATGGATTCAAGACGATTCTGGGGCAGAGCATTCAGGAGCCGATCAAGGCGATTGTGGAGTTTGGGGTCGCCCTTTATTGCAGCTGGCAGCTTACGTTGTTCATTGTGATGTTCGCGCCGGTGATGGCGATCATCGTGCGCAAATTCGGGAAGAAGATGCGGCGGGCGAGCCGGGCGGCGCTGCAGTCTTCGGCGGTGATGCTGGGGCAGATTGAGGGGACGCTGCTGGGCATTCGGGTGGTGAAAGCGGCGAATGCGGAGCGGTTTGAGCGACGGCGCTACATGAAGATTATGGAGAGCCTGATTCGGGAGCAGATTCGCATGAGCCGGATTGACGCGATCAGCGCGCCGGTGCTGGAGACGTTCATCATGTGGATGGCGGGGACGGTGGTTGTTTTTGCAGCGTATCTGGTGCTGGTGAAGAATTCGCTTTCGCCGGATTACTTTGTGGCGGTGATGGTTGCACTGGCGCTGATTGCTGATTCCCTGCGGAAGTTTGGGAAGGTGAACAACGCGCGGCAGAAGGCGGATGCTGCGGCGGCGAGGATTTTTCAAACGCTGGATCTGCCGGTTGAGGGGAGAGACCGGGTGGAAACGCCGGCGAAAGGCTTGGCCGAGATGCCGGCCGTTTCCGTTGGTGACGACGACGAAGTTATTTCGCGGGGCAGGCTGGCGCCGTTGCAGAAGTGTATTGAATTCCAGGGGATCACGTTCAGCTATCCGAATGCTTCATCGCCCGCGCTGGTTAACGTGGATTTGTTTGTTCCGAAGGGGCAGTCGGTGGCGATCGTGGGGCGCAATGGAAGCGGGAAGACGACGCTGCTGGCGCTGCTGGAGCGCTTTTATGAGCCGCAATCGGGGCGTGTGGCGATTGACGGGGTTGATATTCGCAGCGTTTCGCTGGCATCGCTTCGGCGGCAGATCAGCATCGTTACGCAGGACAGCGTGATTTTTCCTGGTTCGATTGCGGAAAACATTGCGTACGGCAACCCGCTGGCCCGGCCGGGGTTGGCGAGCACGCCGGTTCGCGTTGCGCTGCGGCAGGAGATCGAAGACGCAGCGAAGCGCGCCTTTGCCCACGATTTCATTCTGGAGAAGCCGCAGGGTTATGACACGCTGCTGGGTGAGATGGGGGGACAGCTTTCGGGGGGGCAGAAGCAGCGGCTGTGCATCGCGCGGGCCATCCTTCGGAAATCCCCGATCCTGATTCTTGATGAGGCGACCAGCCAGGTGGATGCGGAGAGCGAGCATCTGATTCAGCAGGCGATCGAGCATCTCATGCACGAGCGGACGACGTTTGTGATCGCCCATCGCTTCAGCACGATTGTTTCGGCGGACACGATCGTCGTGATGGAACGCGGACGAATTGTCGGGCAGGGGAAGCACGATGAGCTGCTGCGGAGCTGTGAAATCTATCAGCAGCTTTATGAGCGGCAGCTGTTTTC
This sequence comes from Planctomycetota bacterium, assembly GCA_030775485.1. Lineage (GTDB taxonomy): Bacteria > Planctomycetota > Phycisphaerae > Tepidisphaerales > Tepidisphaeraceae > JALYJB01. The sequence goes on from JALYJB010000016.1 coordinate 18,865, forward strand.
GGTGGCGGCGAAGTGAGAATCGTAGTCACAGACGTTAAGTGGATTATTTGACAGAAGTTCGGCGATTGCGAATACTCGTTGCGAAATCGGTCTCAGTTTAAATAGAATTCTATTTCGTAAACGTTTGGAGCAATGAGAGGCAATGGCGTTTCCTGATACACCGCGTGTTATTTATAGTCGCAACCCGCTTGCCGAAGTTGTCGCCTACCTGCGTTTTCCTCCAATCTTGAGAATTGACTCCGAAACCCCTGCGGCGTTTCAAGATGCCATTCGAGCCGATTACCCACGATATTCGGAAGGCTCTCTAAAGGTTCCCCTTCCTCCAAATCTTCCCCCTCAGTTTATGAATTTTGTTCAAGGCATGAGCACTGGGCGAGCAAGCGGAATGAAGCATCAATTCGCGTCACAGGATGAAAAGTGGCAGATTATACTGACCCGCGAAATGCTCGAGTTAAAGACCACAGCCTACATCAGGTGGGAGGATTTTCGAACGCGGCTTGCCCAACTCACTGTAGCGTTGCAAGCGGTCTATCGTCCGGCAGCTTTTGCTCGGATCGGGTTACGCTATGTTAATGTTATCCAGCGATCCGTTCTAAATTTGGATGAAACGCCGTGGTCGGTATTGCTGAAGCCTTACATAGCGGGTGAGTTGTCCGCTCCGGAGCTGGCCGAAGGAATTGATTCCGTATCACATCAGCTCCACTGCCGGCTTGATGATGGCGGTAACTCTTTCCTCGCGCTCAAGACGGGAATTGCTTTTGCCGAGCCGAAAAAGGAAAAATGTTTTCTGATCGATGCAGATATCCACACCCACAATCAAACGGAGTCTAGCGATGCCCTCAATGTCCTCGACAGCTTTAACCGCATTTCCGGAAGATTTTTTCGATGGTGCATCGAGCAGCCACTGCTCAACGCATTGGAACCCCAGCCCGTCCAAGATTGAGGACAGTTTCAGGTTATCCATAGAGCTATTCTCAAACCAAAACAATGTTCATTGGTTTCACGGCGTAAAGCTGGTCACTTCGTGCGCCGACGAGCCAGATAACGATTTGGAATCCCTAGCCTATAGAATGCTATGTCACTTCCTCATCGACAATATCTCGAATAGGGGTTTGGCAGAGGTGTGCGAATCGCTGCGTGAATTTTACGATTACTATCAACCATCGCAAATCAGATTGCCATTCGTCGAAATTGGAGGACGTGCTGCCCTGATGGGCACTCGCGTCGAACGTCCTTCGTTCACGATCGACGAGGAGTGATGATTTGCCAGATCGACAGCCTAAATTTAGGTCGCCTCCCCCAGCCGGTAGACTTTTTCAAGCTGAAATTATTTGCGAGTTGATACAGGCGCGCCAAAGGTCGACGACTATCGGTTCTCCCGAAAATCCTGTCTTGGACGAAAAAGTGCATATTTACGCGATGGTCCTCACTCAAGACTGTGACCTTGAAAGCGATTTCAGAGGACGGCCCCAGGACAGTGAAGGTCATCAATGCATTCCGAACGTATTGCTCTGTGAGGCAATTGAAACCGAAACTTTGAAAGGGAGGGTGCCTTCGGGCAAAGATATCTGGAAAAGAATCATCCAGAATAAAGACGAGCGATACCACTGCTTGGAATGCGTTCCTGCCGAGCACGACTTGGAGGGCAGCGGTATGTGTTCAATAGGCATCGATTTCAAACGATATTTCACCGTTCCGACCGACGAAATATATAGAAGAATTGAGATTGGCCAGGCGCGGAGACGATGTGTGCTGATTACCCCCTATGCTGAGCAGTTGCTTGATCGATTCTTTCACTTTCAAGCCCGGATTCCAATACCTGAGAATCATGATGTAATGTTATCTTCATCAGCCCCAACACCGGACCGGACCGTGTAAGACTTAGGTTCCTACCGTGCAGCGATCCCAACACTATGCTTCATCAGGTTCGGGGTCGCTGGTTCTGAGATGATCGGCTGGCCAGGATTTTACCCACTGCAAAAAGAGACCGGTGGGGGGAGCGGTGGAGCCTGAGGCGCGGCGATCCCTGGCGGCGAGCATGGCTGGGATCTGGTCCTGGGAGTAGATTCCCAGACCGATATCGACCAGCGTGCCGACCATGATTCGGACCATGAACCAGAGGAACCCCGCGCCTTCGACGCCGATGACGATGCGATGCCCGACAGCGGCTACGCTGCATTCTTTGACGAACCGAACGGTGCTTTCCCGCCCGTGACCCGGCTTGCAGAAGCTGGCGAAATCGTGCTCGCCTACCAGATATCGCGCAGCATGTTTCATCGCGCCGACGTCGAGCGTCTGCCAGCGGTGCCAGCTTAGCTCGGGGCTGAAGGGGTTTCGATCCAGGGCGTTCCAGATGAAATATTGATAGCGTTTGCACTGGGCGCTGAGGATGGCATCGAAGGTGTCTTCAACCGGTTCGATCTCGCGCACGACGATGTCATCGGGCAGCTTATGGTTGAGGGCGCGGCGCATTCCTTCCATGGGGATTTGCGTCATATGCGTATCGAAATGGGCGACCTGCCCCTTGGCGTGGACGCCGGCATCGGTGCGGGAAGCGCCGACCACGGTTACCGGATGGCATAGGACTTTTGCCAGCGCGCGGGTTAAAACTTCCTGAACGGTGGGAATTCCATGGCCAGGCAGGGGGGTTGGGCCTTTCCACGTTTTCGCCGCTGTTTGCCGCTGCCAGCCGTGATAATGAGTGCCGCGGTAGGCGAGTGTGAGCTTGTATCGTTGAAGGCTGGTCACGCCGGAGATTGAACACTGTGTGCCGCACCGATACAATCCCGCTTCCTCTTTTGGCGTAAGTTCTTGGATACATGAGCGATAAAGCAGATCATCCACCGGTTCCAGACGCGTTTGCCGCGCTGGGAGTTCGACCTTCCCTTCTCCGCGCGCTGGCTGACAACAGCTTTGTGACGCCCTCGGAAATTCAAACGCTGCTGATTCCGCGCGCGCTTGCGGGTGTAGATATTCTCGGCCAGGCGCGCACGGGAACGGGCAAGACCGCTGCGTTTGCCATTCCGGTTTTGCAGAAGGCGATTAAGGGGCTGGCAACGCAGGCGATCATTCTGGTGCCCACGCGCGAACTGGCTGTGCAGGTGGATTCTGAGATTCAGCGGCTGAATATTCACACGCCGATTCGCTCGGTGCCGGTGTATGGCGGGCAGAAGATTGCCGCCCAGATGAAATTTCTGAAGCACGGGCCGGAAATTATCGTTGGAACGCCCGGCCGGGTGATTGATCTGCTGGATCGCGGGATCATCGATTTTCGGAACGTGCGATTTGTGGTGCTGGATGAAGTCGATCGCATGCTGGATATCGGGTTCAGGGACGATATTCGCAATATTCTTTCGCGCATCAAAGGGGTGAGGCGCGAAAGCCAGCGGGATAATGAGCAGGGGGCGGATCAGAATTCGTCCACTGGCGAGCCTGGCTTGCCCGCGGGCGCATCGCATCAGACGATGTTTGTGTCGGCAACCATTTCAGCTGAGATTGAAAAGCTTGCCCGGCAATACATGCGTGAGCCGGTCGAAAAATTGATCGCGCCGGGGGCCGATGACAAGCCGACCGTTGCGAGCATTGAGCAGTATTACTTTTCCGTGCAGCCGTGGGATAAATATCGCCTGCTGCGGCTTTTGTTTGAGCGTGAGAATCCTGACCTGGCGATTGTGTTCTGCCGAACCAAGCGTGGCGCGGAGAAGCTGGCCAAGAAGCTGCATGCGGACGGCATTGAATGCCGCGAAATTCACGGGAATCTGGCGCAGAACAAGCGTGACAGGGTGATGAAGAATTTTCGCACGGGCAAGTTCGATGTGCTGATTGCCACCGACCTTGCCAGCCGGGGCATTGACGTCGCGGACATCAGCCACATCATCAACTACGATATTTCCGAAGACCCGGAAGTGTATGTGCATCGCGTGGGGCGCACGGCGCGCATGGGAGCGAAGGGCAAGGCGTTTACCTTTGTTGGGAAGGACCAGGGCGAAGAACTGACGCGGGTGGAAAGCCTGATCAACATGGTAATTCCCCAGGCGACGCTGGAAGGCTTTGAGCCGCGTCCTGTGCCAGCGGATTGGACGGACAGCAAACCGGGCGAAATGCCGTCGACGCCTTCCAAGCCCATCATGAGCCGATATGAGCGTCCGTTCGGCGCGACCGGCGCCGCCACGGCGACCGCTGAAGGCACCGAGGTAAAGCCGCCGATCGCGCTTCCGCCGCGCACGATTGGCAGCAAGATTCCCATCAATCGCCGGCACAAGCGCCGCCGCTGATTTGAAAGCGGCTTTGCTCCTGTTAGGTTGACAGTGTGACTTTGGCTTCCAATTCCGGTTTCACGGCTTCCTCGAAGAAACCGCTGCCATCACGTCAAAATCGTAACGAAGTCTACCTCCTGCTTTTCATTGCGCTTGTCGTTCGCGTGGCGTGGATGGTGATTGCGCCGCGGTCTGCTTATTCGGTCGACCTGAAAGATTGGCGCATCGTGGCCGCTTCGCTTTTAAACGGAGCCAATCCCTATCACGATTACCGCGTTTTGAATTGGCCGCCCCTCTGGCCGGAAATTCTTTATATGCTTGCGCAGGTTTCCGATCGATTGAACTGGGATTTTTTCCTTTGTGTTCGGCTGACGCTCATCACCATCGAACTGGTTTTAATTGCGGCCGCCCATGGATTGATACGCCAAATCGATGAAAGCGCGCGGCCGTTCCGATTTATATTGCTGGGACTTTGTCTCAATCCATTGTTGATTCTCTTGACTTTGCAATTGGGAAATTTTGATGCTTTGGCAATGGTAGGCGTTCTCCTTTTCCTGCGGAGCTTGATTCGTTTCCGTCGCACCGGCCAGGTGATCGATTGGCTTTGGGCCGCCTGCTGGCTGGGGCTTGGGGTGTACGCTAAGACATTTCCGTTCATTCTCACGCCGCTGCTGGCGTGCGGCGCCAAGCGGCTTTCGAACAATACTCGCATTCTCGGAGCGGCCCTCCTTGCCGGACCGGCGCTCCTGTCGATGGGGCCGCTGTATGTATTGAATCCAATTGATATTTGGCAGGGCGTCCTTGGATATCGCAGCACGCCCGGCGAATTTGGAGTTTCCGGACTGATCGTCCTATTCCACGGCGCGACCGAGACCGTAGATCGATACGCCCACTTCTACACTATGGGTTTGATGGTCGGATTGGTTGTGCTGACAGTGGTGCTGTGGCGATTCAATATTCGCCGGGATTCAGATTTGATTCTTCTGGCGGCGCTGCTGTTGCTTTCGCTTTTCATGCTGGGTCCCGGCTATGGACCGCAATATTGGTTCTGGGTGGTGCCGCTGTTTGTTTCGCTGTATCTGTTTCAATCGCGTGCCTACCGCCGTTTGCTGCTGTGGGCGGGGATCATTCTTCTCGTAACGACTTTATTGGAGCTTACGCTTCACCCCGTTTACGGGGCGTTCATTTATCCCTGGACCGAGAAAAACAAAATCATCGGCGTGCTGAACTGGTTCAATGATGTGCGGAACCTGTCGCTGATGAACGTGCCGATGTTTATTGCGGCGCTGCTGGTGACGGCCGTAGGAATTAGTGTCTTAGTGGGCTATCACGACCAGGATTCGGCCGCAAGATAAAAGTGTAAGACGGGATTCGCCCGATTGTTGCGGCAAATATCGAACCTTCGCGTGAAAATCTCGAGTGCGATCATTCCGGAGAAATTGGAGATTCAGTTCGAGGGACGGGGGTAACGGCGTCGCCGGCCAATCAGAAGGGTTGCCTCGCCGTTGCCTCGCATCTTGCGTTCGGTTTAGAAATTATATATTCTCGTCCCGTTATTCGACGAGGAAAATCAGTACATTTCTGTAAATCAATTTAGGCCTTGTAGTAGAAATCTCGCTCCATGTTTTGGTCCCCTTTCCAGGAGGAATCCATATTCTATGCCTCAGCTACCGCTGTTGATCGTCCAAAAACATTTCCTTCCAATGGTCAGTTAGTCCAAACATTTCAAAGAGAACACTATGAAAAGAACACTTGGAATCGTCACTGCATCTATTTTAATGCTCATCGGATGCGCCCAGGCCTCCACTCCGGTTTCCGTCTTCGATGGTAAGACCCTCAAAGGTTGGATTCCCGTTCCCGCCAATGCGTTTACGGTCAGGGACGGCTCAATTGCCATGACAGGTTCAGCACGTGGATTCATTTACACGGCTAATAAATACACCTTTTACCGCGTCATTTATAGCGTCAGGCAAGTCAAAGGTGTGAACCATTGGCCTTGCACGCTTCTCTTCGGTACCAATCCGAAGCTTGACGCATTGGGCGCGATCCAGTTGCAGTTGCCTAAAAATTACACCTGGGATTATCGTCCGGGTCACAACAATGCCGGGAATGCTTACTTCCAACACATTGGCAGCATCCCCGGTGTCACCAAATCCGCCTGGGCGCGATGCGAAATCCTCGTCGACGGCAGGCATGGAACCATTCGCTCCGCAGCCGCCCAACCGATTGGCTCCAAGGCGATCGAAATCCTCGATTTCAAAGATGCGACCATCAAGAATCTGTCTTCCTATTTCGCCATTCAGTCCCACAATCGCGGTCAATTCGATGAATACAAGGATATTACCATCGACAATAATCCATCGGTGGATAGCCTGATCACAATAAAGTGATTCCTTTTTTTAGTTTAAATCGCGGGGCGGCCCTCAACGGGTCGCCCCGCTTTAAACAACTCCGCTACAGCCAGGAATATGCGCCCGAATCCCAGGGCAATCGCATGTTCAGGTTGTGAGCAGCTTAAACAGGTAATAATCATCCCAAGCGGCTTTTAGGCGTTTAGTGCGGATGCTGGCCTTGGTCGTTTTATCGGCTTTGAGTCGATTGAGAGTTATTCGGCACAATCTGGAGAAGTTCTCGGGGCCGTGGCCGAGGCGAATGCGGGTTTCATCTTCGCGGAAGCTCACATCCAATTGCCAATGCAAATTGTTCTCCACGGTCCAGTGGCGCGAGGCCTCGCGACCGATCGAATTGATCTACACCAAAGAGAACGAACGCGCAATCCTAACAAGCGCCGAACTCATGTGAACATGCGATTGCCCTGCGCCGGCCAATACGCAGGCCCGGCCTCATCTTGCCGCATTGGCAGGCGGCGGATATCCTTAGCTCCTCACACGAAGATTCGTGTCACCATTTAGAGTCGTTGCCTGGCTGTTCTGCGGCGCGGAGCTGGATCCATGAGCGTGAATGTGGCAATCGTCGGCGCGACCGGCGCCGTTGGGCAGGAATTTCTCGCGGTTTTGGCGGAGCGGAAATTCCCCATCAAGACTTTGCGGCTGCTGGCCAGCGCGCGCAGCGCGGGGAAGAAAATTATCTTTGAAGGCAATACCCATGTCGTGGAAGAACTGACCAAAGACAGCTTCAAGGGAATTCAAATCGCTTTCTTTTCGGCTGGCGGCAGCATCAGCAAAGCGTTCGCGCCGCCGGCGGTGGCTGCGGGCGCCGTGGTGATCGATAACACCTCGGCATTCCGGATGAAGGACGGCGTTCCGCTGGTGGTGCCGGAAGTGAATCCGGAGCAGATCGCCCGGCATAACGGATTGATCGCCAACCCCAATTGCAGCACGATCATCATGAACGTGCCGGTCTGGCCGCTGCACAAGGTCAATCGCGTGAAGCGGATGGTGGTGAGCACCTATCAGGCCGTGAGCGGCGCCGGCGCGGCTGGCTTGCATGAACTGGAGCAGCAGATCAAGGCGTATGCCGCGGGCAGCGCCGTCGAGCGCACGCTTTTTCCGCACCAGATCGTTCACAACCTTTTCAGCCACAACAGCAAGATTTCCGAGAACGGCTACAACGAAGAAGAAAACAAGATGGTGAACGAGACGCGGAAGATTTTCGGCGATTCTCGAATGATGGTGACGGCCACGTGCGTGCGGGTTCCCATTCCGCGCGCCCACTGCGAAGCGATCAATCTGGAATTCGAGCGGCCGATGACGCCCCAGCAGGCGCGTGAGATTCTTGCCAAGGCTCCGGGCGTTACGATCGTGGATGACCGCGAAAAAAATCATTTCCCGATGCCCCTGGAAGCCAGCGGCCAGGACAACATTCTGGTTGGCCGCATCCGTCAGGACATCAGCCGGGACGATGGCCGCGGGATTGATCTCTTCGTCAGCGGCGACCAAATTCGCAAGGGCGCGGCGACCAATGCCGTTCAAATCGGCGAAAGGCTGATTTAAGCCGGCGCATTTGGATAAAAGACTTTCACATCTTGTGCTGATGCACTCCGAACTGGCAATGCTCTATTCGCTTTCATTGAAGCCGATGGCGGGTTCCACTTCAACTGCCGATCCTGGGCGGCGGCGGTTATATTTGCGGTCAGAGCAAAACACGCATGCGAATTGTCCACATCATTACGCGGCTAATTATCGGCGGCGCCCAGGAGAACACCCTTCTTTCCTGCGAGGGACAACACAAATTGGGCCACGATGTCACGCTCATTGCCGGGCCGGCCCTGGGGCCGGAGGGTTCGCTGCTGGAACGGGCGCGGGATTTTGGATATCGCGTCATCGTCATCGAAGAGATGGGTCGGGCGATACGAGCCTTCGCGGATTTCCGAACGTACCGGTCGCTTATCGGGCATTTGCGCCAGCTGAAGCCGGATGTCGTTCATACGCATTCCAGCAAGGCAGGCATTCTGGGGCGATGGGCGGCGCGTCGCGCGAATGTTCCCGCGGTGGTTCATACGATTCATGGCCTGGCGTTTACCGCCTCCACCCATGACGCGGTAAATTGGGCCTACCAAACGCTCGAACGCCAGGCAGCACCCATGACAACGCGAATTGTCTGTGTCGCGGATGCGATGCGCGACCAATCCCTGGCTGGGGGCATTGGGACTTTTTCGCAGTACATCACGATTTACAGCGGGATGGAGACCGAGCCCTTCATCCATCCACCGGTTTCGCGCGAGGAAACGCGCCGGCGGCTGGGGCTGGGGGAGAACCATCTGGTCATTGGCACAATCGCGCGATTGTTCGATCTAAAGGGGCACGATGATTTGATCGATATCGCGCCGCAGCTTTGCGATCGATTTCCCCAGGTTCGTTTTCTTTGGGTTGGCGATGGGACGCTGCGCGGGCGACTGGAATCGCGCATCCAGCAATTGAAACTTCGGGACCGTTTCATCATCACCGGCATGGTTTCGCCGCAGCGGGTTCCAGAACTCACCGGAGCCATGGATATGCTGGTGCATCCCTCGCGCCGGGAAGGATTGGCCCGAGCCTTGCCGCAGGCTGCGCTGGCGGGCAAACCGGCGATTACATACGACATTGATGGCGCCCGCGAAGGAGTTTTGCACGAACAAACCGGGTTTGTTCTGCCGCCCTTCGATAAGCAAAAGCTGCTGCTGGCCATTGAAACCCTTGCCGCGAACCCGCCCCTGCGCGAGAAAATGGGAATGGCGGGCCGGGAGTTTGCCCTGCGGCGGTTCGATGCGGCGGTCATGGTTTCAGCGCTGGATCGACTGTATCACCAGATTGCAAAATGACGAACGGGGACTTGTGGGGGTAGAATGAAGCCATGCACTCAATATTGGTCATAGGCCCGCATCCCGACGATCAGGAACTTGGAATGGGCGGCACCATCGCGCGTCTGGTCGAGCAGGGGCATGCGGTTCAATTGGTCGACATGACCAGCGGCGAGCCCACGCCGCTTGGCTCTTTGGAAATTCGCGCCCGCGAATCAGCGGCGGCGGCAAAAATTCTGGGCGTGCGGCGGATGCAGGTGGGCCTGATTAATCGCGAGGTGACTCACAATATTGAAAGCCGACATAAGCTGGCGGCGGTCATTCGGCGGTTCAAGGCGGATTGGCTGTTTCTGCCATATCCGCTGGACGCTCACCCCGATCATGTTGCCGTGACCCGGATTGGCGAAGACGCGCGGTTTGACGCGAAGCTGAGCAAGACCAATATTCCCGGCGAGCCGTGTTATCCCAAGCGCATCATTTACTATTTTTGCACGCATTTGCGCATGTCATTCGCGCCGACGTTTTGCATCGACATCTCGGCCCAGATCGACAAAAAGCTTGCTGCTGTCAACGCCTATGAATCGCAGTTTGTGCTGAACAACAGCGGCGTTCCAGAAATGGTGAAGACACTGAACGGCTATTTCGGAGGCCGAATCGGTACAAAATATGCCGAACCATTTTTCACTTATGAAACATTAGGCTTCGGTGGTTTGGATCAGCTCATTTGAAGGGGAATTCGGCTGGGCAGAGCGATGCTAGGCTCGGGTGGCCGCTACTTCCGAAGCGGGCAGCACGATCGGCAGCAGGTCGGAGATTCTGCGAATCAGGTGATTGGCGATGGGATGCTTGGGGGCCATTGATCGCGGCTGTTTCAGCACGGTGGTCATTCCCAATCGGCCGGCGCCAATAACATCGTTCTTCACGACGTCGCCGACAAACATCGTCTCCTGCGGCCGCATTCCGATGGCGGACAGCGCTTCTTTGAAAATGCGCGGGTTGGGTTTGCAGACGCCAAATTCGCAGGAATAAATTCGGACGGGGAAATAGTCGAGCAGGCCCATGACCTGAAGATGCCGATCCAGAAGCACGCCACCCACAAACGTGTTGGAAACAATTCCAAGTTTCAAGCCGGCGTTGCGCAAGACCTGGAGCGTGGAGACGAGATCGGGCTCGATGCTGCTGTACGGCACCACATGCTTGTACCAGAGCCAGCCGACTTCATGCATGAATTGATCGGTATCGGGCGCGCCAAGACGGGCGGTGCGGCGGCGCATCATGTTCAGCAAATTGAATTCCTGGCCGCGCAGCTTGGCCAGAATGAGACCCAATTTCACGGCGCGCACATTGGCGTTGTGGTAGCGCTTGAGGGAGGGAAGCTTGCAACCGACTTGTTCAAGCCGCTGATAGGAATCGCGCGCGCCATTTTTAACAATTGATTTGGTATCCAGCGGTTGAAAATCCAGCAGGGTATCGCCCAGATCGAACAAGATTGCGCGCACCATATTAATCCCAATTCGAGGAGCCGACAGTCTTCCTCGATCCTCACCGAGTACAAACTCAGCCCTGGCGAAACCTGGCGAAACGCCCAATCTCATTCCGAAGCTTCCTTTGGCCGGCTACTTTACTGCACTGGGCATCCGAGGCAAATCCGGCGTTGCTTTTCACCGTCCAATAACGTCATGGAAAAACCGGGCATTCGATTTTCGCTTGTAAACCTGATCGACTTTTCCGCATTATAGACAAGAAAAACATTAGATGGGCAGGGCATTTCCGTTGCGATTGATCGTTTTCTTTGCGGAACAGCTAATTTCGATTACAGATAGCAATCCAGATTTCGTTGGAAGCGAGAGTTCGCCTGATGCCTGTGCTGACAATTATTTCCCGGTGGTTGCATATCGTGACGGCCTGTCTGGCGGTGGGTGGCGTCTTTTTCATTCGATTTGTCCAGCCGGCTGGATTGTCGATGCTGGAGCCTGAGATCCGCAAGGCAGTGTTTCTGAAGACACGGCGGGTTTTTAAGATGGTGATGCATACCGCAATTCTGCTTTTCCTGATTACCGGAAGTTATAATGCCTACGTTTCCCTCGGCAAATACGCCCTTGACCCGGCAGTTTTGCACCCGCTTTTAGGAACTCATATTCTGCTGGCACTGGTTGCATTCTCGATTGCCCTATTTGTCCTGGCGGGCGCCGAGCCACCGGCTTCGCACCGGAAGCTGATGGCGGTAAACTTTGGAATACTGCTTTTGGTGGTGGCAACGGCATCGACCTTGAAATGGGCGCGTGAAAAGGCCGTGGCGGACCATTCGATCCCGATTTCAGGAACTCGATGAATTCCTTCCTTATCACCATTGTTGACCTGCTCGCGCGTTACCTGCATATCGTTTGCGCGACAACGCTGGTCGGGGGCACGCTGTTTTATGAAATGGTGGTTCCCATCGCGATCAATGACCTGCGCGAAGAACAGCAACTGCTGGTGTTCGCCCGCGCGCGCTGGGTTTTCAAGTGGATTGTGTGGGTAAGCGCCGTTCTCATTCTGCTAAGCGGTGTTTTGTCGACGTATAAGCATTGGAAGAACTACACCGACGAAAGTTATTACGCGCTTCAGCCGGGAGTAAACTCTAATTCCACCCTTGAGGCGCGGCAGGAAGTTTCGGCGGCCGGCCGTGCTGGATGGTGGTGGGTAGCGCATGCCAGCACAGGGGTTATGGCGGTTATCATTGCCCTTAGCCTAACCATCGGGAAAGCGCCGCCCTCGCAGCCGATCAGGTGGATGCGGCTTAATCTGGTTTTGCTTCTGCTGGTGATGTTCCTGGCGACGGCAACCCGTCATACTCGTCTGCAAGCTGAGGAGCGGCGGCTGTCTCCACCGAATGATTCAAATGCGGATGTTCACGAGCGTGGATGAATTCACCGAACAGCTTGTGAATGATCCTGAGCCTGCCAGACCGGGTCAGGAGCTGGCGCCCGGCGTCTTTGTTCTTGCTGCTGGCATGCGGCTTCAGTTTTCGCGTGGCGGAGGTCCCGGTGGGCAGAATGTCAATAAGCTGAACACCAAGGCTGAGCTGTGGATCTCTCTGGGAGAAGTCCATGGAATGTCGGCAGGCGCGATTGATCGACTGCGTGTGCTTGCGGGTCGTCGGATTACCTCTAAAGGGGAGCTGCACCTCATTGGCGAGGTACATCGCACGCAACAAGCTAACCGGCAGGAGGTTTTCGAACGGCTGCGGGAGCTTATCCTGCAAGCGCAGGTTCAACCCAAGCGCCGCCGGAAAACCAGGCCTTCAGCCTCTTCGAGGCGAAAGCGATTGGAATCCAAGCGATTAAGATCGGAGGTTAAAGCCGGCCGTCGCGGCAAAATGCAAGATTAACCGCCATGGATCCGAGGGGGCGCGCTCAACGCCGCGCCAGTTCAGGCGGCCTGGCTGCTATTCCTTGTCGTCGAAATCTTCCTCATCCTCAAAGTCGTCGTCATCATCGTCGTCCGGGTTATCGAATTCGTCTTCCTCTTCTTCGTCCTCATCATCCTCTTCTTCATCCTCGTCGTCTTCTTCGTCGTCAAAATCATCCTCTTCCTCTTCGGCATCGTCTTCTTCGACTTCCTCTTCCTCTTCTTCATCCTCATCGTCATCATCATCCGCGTCGTCGGCCTCTTCCTCTTCAGGTTCATCCTTGGGTTTGCGCTTTGCCGCCTCGGCGATTGGACCAAAAATGTCCATCCGCCAGGGATCGAGGAGATCGGCGGCGGAGAGCAGCGTCATACCGCTCATAATCACGTCGATCGTCGGTGCAATGCCGCTTTGCTTTGAAACTTGGCTCATAGAAAATCCCGAAAAGAAACCACTGGTATCGCCCCAACGCGCTGCCGCGCCTTCTGAGCGGTCACTGAAAAACACCTTATATCGTCTGGGGCGTTATAGCACGCCGGACCTGTATACCATTTCAACGGACAAACAACGACTCGATTAAAAGTGCAACCGTCAGGCCAAAGTGGCGGTATTGGAACGAGGCGCGCTGGTGGCGTCAAGTGAATAGTTGCAGGCATTGTGGATCGGCAAACCGATCAGTCGATTTTGGCGCGGCTAAGACGAAGGGCATTGCCAATAACAACAATATCAGATAGCGCCATGGCCGCTGCGGCGATCAGGGGATTGAGCAGGCCCAGGGCGGCAACTGGAATCGCAACTACATTGAAAAGGAACGCAAAAAACAGGTTTTGCCGGATGACGCGCATGGTCGCGCGGGACAGCTTGATGGCGGCCGCCACCCCTGCAATGCTTCCGCTGACCAGGACGATGCCCCCGGTTTCCTTAGCGACGTCAGATCCCTGCCCAACGGCAATTCCAAGGTCGGCCGCGGCCAGGGCGGGAGCGTCGTTAATTCCGTCACCCACCATGGCGACATGCAGTTTTCGCGTTATGCCGTCCTCGCTGAACTGCAAATCCCGAACGATTCGCGCCTTTTGACCCGGCAGCGCGCCAGCGTGAACATCACTGATTCCAACTGTCCTGGCTATCGCATTGGCCGCGGCGGCATTGTCGCCCGTCAGTAAAAGCGTTTTAAGATTCATCGCGTGAAGCCGGGCAATCGCTGCCGCCGATTCTGGCTTGACGGGGTCGGTGAAAGCCAGGGAACCCAATCGACGGACGACTCCATCCCGCTTTTCAGCAACGTGAACTTGTGTGCCGATGACCTCGGGCATTGCCTCGACCCATCCAAACTTTTTCAGCAACGATTCGTTGCCCACCAGGCAGGTCCGCCCCTCCAACTCGGCCACAATGCCCATGCCCGCTTCGCTGGTGAAGGTTGAGGGGTCGCCGATTGCTATGCCTTCGCATTTCGCCTTCTCGACGACAGCCCGGGCCAGTGGATGCGCGCTGTATTGTTCCGCCGAAGCCGCCACCCGCAGGACTTCGCGCGTTGGCGTGCCCTCCGCCGCAACGATTGATTCAACCACCGGCCGACCCTGCGTGATGGTGCCGGTCTTATCCAGAACCACGGTATCCACCATTTCCGCTTTCTGGAGAACGTCGATGTCGCGAATGAGAATTCCGCGTCGCGCGCCCATGCCGGTCCCCACCATAAGAGCCGCCGGCAGCGCCAGGCCGAGCGCGCATGGGCACGCGATAATCAAAACGCTGCACACGGCATTGGCGATATGCGCCAAAATCCAGGCATGGCTCCATCCGCATGCGCTTCCGTAAATCCACCAGGCAACGCCCGTCAAAAGGGCGATGCCAAGGACGGTAGGCACGAAGATTGCCGAGATGCGGTCCGCCAGTTTTTGAACCGGGGGTTTGGAGGATTGCGCCTTTTCAACCAGTTGAACGATCTGGGCCAGCGCTGTTTCGTTGCCCACGCGATCGGCCCGCACCGTCAACCGCCCATCCGCGTTGATCGTGCCGCCGGCCACGCGGTCGCCCGGCCCGCGGGAAACGGGTAGCGGCTCGCCAGTCAGCATTGATTCATCCACTGATGATTTGCCGCTGACGATTACACCGTCCACGCCGACCCGGTCGCCCGGCCGCACGAGGATCAGGTCGTTGATCTTCACATCCGCCGCGGGGATCTCCACAGGCTCGTCCCCCTCGGTGATTTTCAGGGCGGTGGCCGGGGCGAGCGTCATCAACTGGCGGATCGCATCGCCGGCAGCGTGACGGGCGCCTGCTTCAAGCCAGTGGCCGAGGCTTATCAGCGCGAGAATTCCGCTGGCCTCCATAAAGTAAAGCAGCTGGGGGGGCCAGAGGCCCATCCATAACCCCAGCATGGCGACAAAGCTGTACACCCAGGCCACGCTGGCTCCCATGGCGATGAGCGTGTCCATGTTGCTCGTTCCACGGCGCAGCGCTTTAAAAGCGCTGGTATAGAAACCGCGCCCGACGTAAATGAGGGAAAGCGTCGATGTGATGAGGGCCGCCCAAGTCATCCAGTCGTGAATATCTCCCGCTGGATGCTCGTGGCCGCGAAAGATTCGCATCGTCCAGTGGGTTAATTCCAGGGGAAGCCACAGGGCTATTCCAGCCATTGCGCGCCGATACCAGATTTCCGAATGCTTTTGGTGAGAATCGGCGCTTGAATGAACGGAAGACACTGGCGCGGCCGGATACCCGCTTTCGGTGATTGCGTTCCCAAGCACCGCGGCATTTGTCCTGGATGCGTCAAAACTTACAACCGCCCGTCCCGTGGCAAGGTTCACACGGCAGCTCTGCGTCCCAGGGATTCGCAAAACAGATTTCTCAACATGCGCCACGCAACTGGCGCAAGTCAGGCCACTGACGGCGAAATCGGCTTGCTGGGGGTCTTCAATCTGGGTGGTCATGTGAGATTCTAGGCTCCCAATTAAAAAAAGAAGGCCCGGCGATCGCCGGGCCGGTGTCGATTTTGAAAAGGCAAAGGCATCCCTACTTCTTATAGTAGGCCGCGTTTTTTTCGATATAAGCAGCCCACTCCGCCGGTAGATCTTCCTGCGGGAAAATCGCGGTCACGGGGCATTCATCGACGCATAATCCGCAGTCGATGCACGTATCGGGATCAATAAACAGTTGCAGAGCGGCCTGGAATTCCGCTTCGTCTTTTGTGGGGTGAATGCAATCCACCGGGCACACCGTCACGCAGGCGGTGTCTTTCGTGCCGATGCAGGGCTCGGCAATAATGTGAGCCATGAAACCAACTCCTTAATTTTGAGGCGCGGATTATAGAGACAACCCCGCGGTAATGCACGTCCGAACGCATGAGCGCTGTAACTCAATTCTTTAGGGCCGCTTATGAAGCCAATAGCGAGCGGCCGGTCATTTCCGGGGGCTGGGGTAAACCCATCAACTCAAGCGCCGTGGGGGCTATATCCGCCAGGCGGCCCCCTGACCTTAGGGCGCGGCCCTTGAATCGATCATCGGCGACGATCACTTCCACATCGTAGGTGGTATGCGCGGTATGAGGCCCGCCGGTGGCTGGATCGATCATCTGTTCGCAATTGCCGTGGTCGGCCAGCACAATCGCCATCCCGCCATGGCTTTGAGCGGCCTTGAGGATCCTGCCCACCAGTTCGTCGACAATTTCGACTGCTTTCACGGCCGCCGCCAGCACACCGGTATGGCCGACCATGTCGCAGTTGGCGAAGTTGACGACGACCAGGTCATAAACACCGCTGTTGATCCGTTTGACGACTTCATCGCAGACGCCGTGAGCGCTCATCTCCGGTTTCTGGTCGTAGGTTGCCACATCCCTCGGCGAAGGGACGATCTGACGGTCCTCCCCCGGAAATGGTTCCTCGCGATAGTCATTAAAGAAGAAGGTCACATGCGGGAATTTTTCCGTCTCCGCGCAGCGGAATTGTTTGAGACCCAGCTCGCTGATGTATTGACCGAGAATACTTTTCATTTTTGGCGGCTTCGGATACGCGACATGCACGGGCAAGCCCTGCTCGTAGGCCGTCATCGTGCAGTAATAAAGATCCAGGCGATGCGGCCTGGGAAATCCGTCGAACATCGGCATTACAAACGCCCTGGTGATTTCGCGCGGGCGATCGCCCCGATAGTTGTAGAAAATGATGGAGTCGCCGTCGCGCGCCGTGGCGCGTGGCGTGGCGCCGTCGTCGCAGATGACCGAAGGCGTGATGAACTCATCGCCGCTCATGTTGGGTTCGGTGGGATGATCGTAATAGTGCTGGACGGCTGCTTCTGCCGATATAAATTTGGGACCCTCTCCTTGCGTGATCGCGCGATATGCTTTTTCGACCCGCGGCCAGCGGTTGTCGCGATCCATGGCCCAATAACGTCCGCTGACGGTGGCAACCTGACCGATTCCTATCTCCTTCATCTTTGCTTCGATCTGCCGGAGGTAAGCCAGTCCACTGTTGGGCGATGTATCGCGACCATCGGTGAAGGCGTGCAAAAACATTTGTTTGAGGCCGCGACGGTGGCCCAGTTCCAGGCATGCGTAGAGGTGTTCCAGCAGTCCATGGACGCCGGCGTCGCTGACAATTCCAAACAGATGAACGCTTCCCTTTTTGCCCAGGGCGTGATCAATCGCCTGATTCAGCTCATGATTCTGAAAAAATTCTCCATCGCGAATTTGCTTGGTGATCGCGACCGATTCCTGATCGACAACGCGCCCCGCGCCGATGTTCTGGTGTCCCACTTCACTGTTGCCCATGGCGCCTTCAGGCAGTCCGACATCAAAGCCGCTGGTGTGAATCAGCGTCGTTGGATATTGCGCCATCAGGTTGTCAGCGACTGGATGTTTACCGAGAAATACAGCGTTTGCGTGGTTCCACTGGGGGAAGGGATTTTTTCCCCAGCCGTCTCGAACGATGATGACACACGGACGTTTCGCGGGTGAAGACATTGATATTTCCTTTCAACAAAAAGCAGTTGGACAATCTTACGGCGGAGGCGCCCGCGCTCAAACTTTACTCGGGCGAGGGCAGTTCACCCCCGGAAAAAAAAGCGCGCTTTGTCAAAAAAACATTGACGCGAAATTTTTTGAAACATACATTTAGCAATCAAGAAAGGAGGTACACACGCTATGGCAATGAAGAAGCCCGCTAAGAAGGCGGTCAAAAAGACCACCAAGAAGAAGACAACCAAGAAGAAGTAAGCGCGTTCTCGCGCTCATGCGTGAAGCCGCGTTCAACGCGATTCGCGCCACTGGATGCGTGGCTCCCTACGGTTCGTCCAGTTGTCTTCTGGTTCTCGTTTCTGCGTCACCCAATTAACCCTCCCGAGGCCTCGGCTCCAACTAAGGCCCCTGGAACAATGAAGAAAGCTTCCCTGCCACGGCGGAAGCTTTCTTCGTTTTGTGGATTTGCCTTTCGCTCACATCTGCTGGCAGGGGCAAACTATCCTCTTATCTGCCAGCTACGCTCTTGTTTTGACGATCGTCTGTCCGATAATCATAAACATGCGCGTTATCGCGTTGATGAATCAGAAGGGCGGGGTCGGGAAGACCACCACCACCGCCAGCCTTGGCGCGGCTCTGGCCGAGCAGGGGAAGCGCGTCTGCATGATCGATCTTGATCCGCAGGCCCATCTCACCATTAACTATGGCTTAAACCCCGGCCCATCCCTGGTTTCGCTGTTTCATGTGCTTGTGGAAGGCAAAAGCTTCCTGGAAGCCATTCACCAGATCGATCCCAACGTGGCGGTTGTCCCCAGCAGCATTGATCTGGCCGCCGCTGAGGTGGAGCTGGTGAATATTCCCAATCGGGAGACGCTTCTTAAACGGCGCATCGAAGCCGCCCAGCACGATTTTGATTTTATCCTGATGGATTGCCCGCCGAGCCTTGGCCTGTTGACAATCAACGCACTGGCGGTGGCCACCGAAGTCATCATTCCCATGCAGCCGCATTTCCTGGCGCTGCAAGGCGTTGGCAAGCTGCTGGAGACCGTGGCGCTGGTCAACAGGCGATTGAACCCCAATCTGCGGGTCTCCGGCATCGTGCTGACGATGTTTGATTCGCAGACGCGGCTTTCCAATGAAGTGGTGAACGATCTGAACGGATTTATCGAAGCGGCCGCGGGCAAGCGTTTGCCCTGGTCGGAGGCGTGCATCTTCAAGAGCAAGATTCGCCGCAACATCAAGCTGGCGGAAAGCCCAAGCTTTGGGCAGACGATTTTGACGTACGATTCGGCAAGTCACGGGGCGGCTGATTACCGGGCACTGGCCCGCGAGGTGCTGGAGATGGAAATCCCCCTGAATGGCGCAGCATTGCCGCAAATCAAATCCGCCTCTCCGGCGATTGCCGTCAGCATCAACCCCGCAATTAAATCCCAGCCCGTTTCAGCGCTGGCAACCTAATCCATGCAGAACCCGCCCCTCTACGCGCCCTGGCGAATGGAATACATCCGCTCGCTGGACCAAAGCGGCGAAGAAGGGTGCTTTCTTTGCCAGGCTGCGATCGCCGATCTACCCCAGCAGCGCAATTGCCTGGTGGTCTGGACCAGCGAGCATTGTGTCGCGGTCATGAACCGCTATCCCTATGCCAACGGCCATCTGCTGGTGGCTCCAAAGGCGCATAAGGGTGAACTCGAAGAACTTTCCCAGGCAGAGCAGCTGGATATTCAGCTTCAAACCACGCGCGCAGTGGGTTTACTAAAGCGGGCGGTCTCGGCTCAGGGGTTCAATATCGGCATTAACCTGGGAAGGGTGGCCGGCGCCGGTGTCCCTGGGCATCTGCACCAGCACATCGTGCCGCGATGGGGTGGCGACACGAATTTCATGAGTGTCGTGGGTGAAACCCGAATTGTTCCGCAGGCCATCAACCAGTTGTATGATGAGCTGGTTAACGTTCTCAAAAGTATTCAAATCGTCTGAGCGAATCGGGTTTTCCGGCACCCATCGACTACTTGCCCTTTAATAACATCGCCTTTACCCTCCAGCATATATGGACGAATCGATTCGACAGCGTCTGGTTCCCGGGGCGGCGGTCAAGGTAACCCAGCAAATCGCCGCGCGAGACTATTCCCTTTCCAGCGAAATCGCCGGAACGGTAATGGGATACGAGCAAAAACAAACCGGCAGCTGGTACGCGCACAGCAAAAACGACAAGCTCTGGCTGGACCGCCTGACCATTAAATTGTGGGATGGGGAAATTACCACACTTAATCTGGATGAATTCAGCGTAGTCGAAATCCTGCCGGCCGCGCCGCTGACAGCCTGATGGTGGGGATTGTAATTGACGTCAGACTTATGGAAGCCGCCCTGCATTCGATCCGGTAAGATGGACCTGCGTTGTCCCCGAAGCAATAGAACACCGCGTCATTTCAAGGCCCACTCCTTGTTTTGCAAACCCATCAAGCTCCGCTAGAGTAAACTCTTATGCCAACGCATCGCTCCGGCCGCTCCGTCTCGCCTGCTTTGGTTGGACTTTTCGCCTGGATTGTTCCTGGAGGAGGATACTTTCTTCTTGGACACCGGAGCCGGGGGATTACCATCGGCATCAGTATTGTCGCGTTGTTTATGGCCGGGATTTTGGTCGGCGGCATTCGCGTGATGGACCCGCCGGGGTGGGGGCAATACGGGTATATGACGCAAATCGTCCTGCACCCCATTACCGATGACCGATTTGAAGTGATTCGCATCGAGCCGGTATCAGCCGAGCAGGAGAGTCATCCCACCAAAAGCCTGCGCGATCATGTGCCGGGATCGGCCTTAATGACTCAGCCCCTTTCCGAGCTGGGCAATAAGCCATGGTTCGTCGGGCAGATTCTTTGCGGACCGGTCACCCTGTTGGCTTCCTCCGTCGCGGTGCATGAGGCGCATCCAACGGAAGAAGCGTCGTCGGCTTCCCTTGTGGGCGGTGGCAACAAGCCGGTGGAGGGCATTCCGGCTTCGCATTCGAGGTCGTGGGAGATCGGCGCGCTGTACACCGCGGTCGCCGGTATGCTGAATTTGCTTGCGATGATCGATTCATCATTCCGCGCCGGCCAGCCGCTCAAGGAGACGCAGCCGCACGCGCCGGCCCAGGGAGGCGCATAATGTTGGGATTGCTTGCGTATGCCCCGTTTCTCGATCCACTTCCGATCTGGATCAAACCCTGGATATGGCCGCTACTTTTGCTGCCGCTTTGCGCCGCGGTGGCGATTGTCTACAAGTCAATTCGCTGCCGCGAGATGAATCAGGTTCCGCGCGAGTCTTTTGTATTATTCCTGACGATCGTTTTTGGAATGGTGCTTACCGGCGCTGCCCTGGTTGGATTGGCCGCCCTGATGCAGTAATTCGTTACTCCATGGCGGCTCGAAGGCCCGACGCCAGGCAGACGCAGCCATAAACGGTTCCCCCCACGAGCATCAGAATCATGAGCTGCGCGATGCTCGCCAGCGTATTTGTACCGTGCGGAAAAATCGGCGATCGCTGGATCGCCAGGCAGGCGATGACCATCAACCCGCAAGCAGCGAGCATCTTGGCCGTGCTGAGCAAGATAAACTTCATTCCCAGGCCGCCCGCCTTGCGATCCAGCAAAATTAACATCACGATCGCCTGCATCGCAAAGCTGACGAGCGTACCCGCGGCCATGCCGGCTTCCCCCAGCCGGGTGAAGGACAGGGGGATCTCAACCACGGTATTCAGCACCAGGGTGGCGACCGACAACACCAGGGGCGTGGTCATGTCGTGCAGCGCATAGTAAGCGCGGTTTAGAATCTGCTGCAGGCTGAATGCCCAAAGCCCCGCTGCATAGAAGATCGTGGAGAGCGCGACCCACTGCGTGTCCTGCGCCGTGAAGTTCCCGCGCTGAAACATCAGGCGGATCGCGGGATAACGCACCAGAATCAAACCCACGCCGGCGGGGATGCCCTCAAGAAGTGTAAAAATAATTCCCTGCCGAAGCACCCGTTTGAATTTTTCCTGATCTTGATCGTGCGCGCTGACGCTGAGCCCGGGAAAGATGGCCGTTGCGACCGCGATCGCGAATACGCCAAGCGGAAACTGATAGAGCATCTGCGCCCAATAAAGCCGCGCCACCGCGCCCAGCGCCATCGGATAATTCAGGACATATCCAAACAAATGCAGTTTGTCCGCTGGATTCTGACCGCGCGTCAGCAAGACCGTGAGACCCGTATCAAGGACGACCGATAGCTGCAAAACGCCCGCGCTTAGGGCAACCGGAATAGACATCCTCAGCATACGGCGAACGGCCGGCGTCCAGAAATGCACGACCCATACAAAGCGGAACCCAACGGCGCGTAGCGCGGGCAGAAGCATCGCAATCTGGAGAACGCCGGCAACCAGCACAAATGCCGCCAGCCAATAAGCGAGGCGTATTTGCAGCGCTAACCGAAAGGCTTCGTTGGCGCGCGACAGCATCAGCCAGCGCGCCCCGATCATAATGACCGCGATGTGGATGACATTCAGCAGCACCGGCGCCGCGGCTGGAAATCCGAAACGTTTGTGTACTTGTAGAATTGCCCCGAGAAAGGCCGTGCCGCAGATCAACATAACGTAAGGGAGCATGATGGCGGTGAACTTCACGGCCAGCAGGTCTTCAGGGCGGAAATGGATGAAGCGCGCCGCCAGCCAGAGTCCGGCTTCTCCAACAACCGTCAGACCAAGCAGAATGGTCACCAGCAGATTCACGCTGGCAGCGGCAAATCGGTTGGCCTCATCCATATTTCCGGTTTTAATCGCCTGGGCATAAAGCGGGATGAACGCCGAAGAGAGAGCCCCTTCGCCGAGTAACTTGCGAAATAGGTTGGGTACCTTAAATGCAACCGTGAACGCCGATGAAACGACCCCCGCCCCGAAATAGGTGGCCATCACACTTTCGCGGGCCATCCCCAGGATTCGACTGACCAGCGTTAACGCGGAAATGAGCTTGGCGGATGATACAAAGCTGACCGGTCGGCGCGCATCTGTTGCTGCGTGGGGTGGGGAAAGGCCAATTCCGATAGCCGACTGGGACATCCTTGTCCTCAAGAATGGATCACCGAAAAACCTGGTGCGGGGCGGTTAACTTTGCTTTGAGCACCCGTGCCGCCTCCCGTACATCGTCGCATCCGACGACTGATGCGGTCACCGCAATAGCGCGAACGCCCGTCTTAAGCAATTCATCGACATTTTCCGGTCCGATCCCCGCAATTCCCATCGTGGGAATGGAGACCGATTTCGCAACGGCCCAAGCATACTCCAGCCCCGCGACAAAATCCCGTGGCTTGGTGGCGCTCTTGAAGATCGGCCCGACACCAATGTAATCCGCGCCATCAAGCTGCGCGGCCCTGGCTTGCTGAAGATTGTGCGTGCTTACCCCGATGATTCGCCGGTTTCCCACAATCTTGCGGGCTTCCGATACCGGCAAATCAGTTTGCCCCAGATGCACACCATCGGCGTTAGATAGAAGGGCAATATCAGCCCGGTCGTTGATTATGCAAAGCACGCGGCGGGTGCGACATAATCCGACCAACTCGCGGGCGCGAGCAAGCAATTCCGCGCTTTCCAGATTTTTTTCGCGCAGTTGAAGACAATCGGCGCCACCTTCAATCGCCAAAGCGGCCGCCTCCAGCCAGGGCCGTTTACAAATGCTTTCAGTAATAAGAACGTAAAGTCTTATTGCTTCGAGCCCTAGCACTGGCCGCAACGTCAGCAATACGCGTTTTTCGAGTTCGTAGAACGAGTAGCGAAGGGTCTCAATCCGAGCCGCATCGCCGGGCGAGAGAACCTTTAGAAACTCCTCGATCGTTCGCAATGCCTCGCCGGCACGTTTGCCGGCCGCGGTGACGACAGCGCCAAGATCCTCCCGCGATCGCTCGGCTTCGGTTTTCAGGGCGACTCCGACATCACCGGGGGTGTCGCGATGAACAACCGCTTCGGCCAGCCAAAGCTTTAAGACGGCAGCTAATTGATGGCGGATGTTCTTTATCGCGCCGGCAAGCTCAGCTGAATCGAGGATAAACCGCGCATAGTCCTCGATCGTGCGCAGCGCCTCGCGTGCCCGATTGGCGTTGGCGTCGATGACCCGCAACACCTGGCCATTTATGTCAGGAGCCATTGCGGGCCGATTATAGGACGTATGGCTGGACTCGCCAGCGATGCCCGGATGGATATGCGTCACCCAGGGAAGTAATGAACCGTCGGATCGCACATAAGCGTGGCCTGGCTGCCTTGCGGAAGGGGAGAACGCCCAAACTGTTGAAAAAGTCCCCCAGCGTTGGTGCCGGTAGGGCGCTGACGTACAATGGGAAGCGTATGCTAAATCTCAACCAGATAATTCAGGGCGATTGCATTAAGACGCTGAATGAGGGGCCGCAAGGGTGGGTTGATCTGGTCTTTGCTGACCCTCCATTCAACATTGGCTACCTCTATCACGGGTACGATGATACGCGGAAATACGAAGACTATCTCGAATTCAGCACCGATTGGATGCGGGCCGTCCAGCGGGCGCTGAAACCCAATGGCTCATTCTACCTGGCGATTGGCGATGAATATGCCGCTGACCTATGTGTGGTCGCACGCCGCGAATTGGGATTGAACCTTCGAAACTGGATCGTCTGGCACTATACATTTGGTCAGCAGACCAAAATGATGTTCGCCAAGAGCCATACGCACATCCTGTATTTCACGAAGGATTCAAAGAATTTTACGTTCAATGCGGATTCTGTTCGCGTGGCCAGCGCCCGTCAGACCACTTATGGCGACGCCCGCGCGAATCCCAAGGGTAAGCTGCCGGATGATGTGTGGTATTTGCGTCCGCAGGAAACGCCTTCGGAATATTTTGCGAGCGACAGCGACACCTGGAACGTAAGTCGTGTTTGCGGAACATTTAAAGAGCGAGAAGGGTGGCACGGCTGCCAGATGCCGCTGGGCGTGCTGAATCGAATTATCTCAGCCAGCAGCAACCCTGGCGATGTAGTGCTTGATCCGTTCAATGGGAGCGGGACAACGTGTTTGTCAGCGATGCTATTGGATCGAAAGTACGTGGGGATCGATCAAAGTGAGGAATACGTTGCTCATGCGCAAAAGCGGCTGGAGCACGCCATCGCTCAGGCGGGGAGCGAAAAGAAGGTGGGCGCCGAGCCGGATACAGCAGGTCTTTTTTCCACAAGCCGTGAGTCTCGCGTCATGACCGCAACCGATGCGTTCGGCCGCCCGCGCGTTATCCGGCGGGGCCGCGCCGCTAAAACCGCTTGAGGGCGCGAGCCAAATTCCTGGCGTCAGGCTGCAAATCGATACTTGGGAATTGAACCAATCTCTGCGCCGACATCAACCTCTGAGTTGAGGCATCTGTTTCAAATGCTCAGGCGTGTCGATGTCCAGCGCGCCCAGGGGCCAGGGAACTCTCGCGACGAGTTTTGGATCGCGCATCAGCAATTGCTTGGCGCCGTGCGCGTCGCCGATCTTAGATAAGGCGGTAAACATCGAGCGGTCAAAACAGCAGGGGGGACCAATCGTCCCTTCATATTCACAAGCCGCCATCGGCAATCCGCCGGTTTTCCGTGCTATGAGCAATTGCTGAATAATCTGTGCCGACAGGTGCGGCTGATCGCACATCAGGACAACCACCGCTGCTGCCAAAGGCTCAGCCGCAAGCAGCCCTGACAAACCAGCGCGCAGGCTGGCCCCCATCCCCATCGACCAGTGCGGATTGAATGTGACGATGGCTTTGACCCCCGAAAGCTCGGAGGATACTGCCGTTGCCTGGGCGCCCGTGACGACGACCACCGGATGGCAACCGCCATCAATTGCCGCCAAGGCGGCGCGTCGCACGAGGGACTGATCTTCCAGCCGCAAAAGCTGCTTTGGACGGCCCAGTCGCGACGACGGCCCAGCCGCCAGGACAATCGCGCCGGCTTCGTACCCGATTACATCGGACATGATCCAAATCCCCTGGGTTGAGCTACCGATTCCCCCGTGCTTGAATTTTGAAGGAGATGAATCGGCCCCGAGCGATCGCGCAGAAAACCGCCTTTGCCGCCATTGGCGAACGCTTGAATCTCCGCCACCACCGACAGGGCAATTTGCTCGGGTGTTTCCGCGCCAATATCGAGCCCCACCGGGGCAAAGATGCGGGAAGTGTCTGGCGGCGCACCAGTGGCTTGCAGAAGCCGCATTGTGCGCCGCAGCGGCCCCAGAATTCCAATATAGGCCGGCGGCTGATTCAGCAACACGCGAAGCACCGCAACGTCGCGCCGCAGGTTGTGATTCATGACCACCGCGGCGTAATCCGCGGGCAACGGCAACATGCTGCTGAATGCTTCCTCGCCGCCAAGGCAAATTACTTCGTCGGCTTTGGGGAATCGCTGCCGCAATCCGGCGGGCGATCGCGTTCCGACGACCGTGACGGTCCAGCCAAGGGATTTCGATAATTCGACCAGCGGTCCCACGTCCTGCCCATCCCCAAAAATTGCCAGCCCTTGCGGGGGGCGAATATGCTCGATCAGCACATCCGCATATCCGCGGCCGTCAATCGAACATCGCGATAACCCCTTGGTGCTCACCAAAGCATCATCCAGATGATGCAACATGGCGTTCCGCAACAACGAATTGCCAACGGTGCCGCTAACTTCCGAATCGTCAATGCGAAAAAGGCGCTGGCCCGGTTTGATCGTTTCCGTGATGCCCAAAACTTTGCCGACGCGAACAACCGTGGCGATGCGCGCCTTCTGCCGCCGCCGCGCCGCGGCCACCATGGCCGGCAGCGGCCCGGGCCTGCTGATGGAAATGGGTTCGATCAATATCTCAATTTGCCCGCCGCAGCCCAGGGAAGGGCCAGGTTCGCCGGCGGTGTCAATCTGCTCCGCCGGGATTACGATATCGCCGGCATCATCCCCGGTTTCGTAGCAGCAGACGGTTGCATCCGGATTCCCCACCAGAAGCATGCGGGCACGGCGAATGACATCGCGCTCCAAACAGCCACCGCTTACCCCACCCCATGTTTGCCCATCGCCCGCCACCAGCATTCGCGCGCCCGGCCGACGATAAGACGACCCGGAAACCGCGGCAACCGTGGCAAGCGCCACGGACGAACCGGCTGCCACTAAGGTTTCAAACGCCGCGACAATTTCGATTAGCTCACGCATGGCTCTCCACCCGACCACCAAAGAAGCAATCGTCCACGATTTAGAACCGGGCGTCTAGAATGCTTTGCGATGATGAGCGGGTGGACCGTCAGCGGCTGGTTTCCTTGCCAGATGCAAACGCAGGTAAAAGAACAACGCGCCTTGTTGTCGCAAAGAGGGAAATTTGATATTTGCCCTATTTTAACAAAATGATCGCTAAACCCCTTATAACCAGCGCAAAGCCAACTCTTTCCCTCCTTATGATCGAAAATAACAGTTCGTTTTGGCTGAATTCCAATTGCGGCTCCGCTGTTATAGGAGTACATTAACCCGTGAAGAGCAGTTCCCTGGAGTGTGGAGGCGGTGCCCGTGGCAGAACCAGTTTTTACCGAATCTGAGGTCAGGCGTCTACTCACCTTGTCACGCCGATTGGCGGGCGCGGGTGTGGATGTCGCGGCACGCAAACAAATCTTGCTGAGCGAGCTTTGCCGGCTTGTCGGCGCTGTTGCCGGCCTGACCGCCATGCTCGCGGATGATTTCAGTGTTCAGGGCGAATTAACCGTCGTTCGGATCGATCCTGCCTTCAGCAATCAGGGGGGCGTCGGTGAATTCGATGCCATCACAACCATTTCCATGTACCCCGAAGCAACGCTTGACGCGAAGGACGCTTCCAGGGATATCCTCCCTGAATCCACCGCGGCAAATCCAGATAACGAAGGCGCCCGAGAAGTTTTGGCCGCGCATGGCCGTGAAGTATTCGGCATGGGCAATCCCCTGATTCGCCCCCTGATTCGCGAAGCCGCCAGCCGAATGTTCGAGCCCACCGCCCTGGCCCGGTCAGAAGCGGTTGATGATAAAGCGTGGTACAGCTCAGAATTTTTCCGCCAATCGCGCCTTCCTTTTGGCCTGGACGATTGCATCTTATCCGTCGTTCCGCTGCCCGGTCTGCAGCCATTTATCAATGTGGTCTGCCTTAGCGGTCCGCTTCGCAGCACGCCTTCTGATGAGTCTTCGGTTGTAACAACGCCTTATTTCAGCGCTCGGCAGCGCCATCTGATTGAATTCGCCCACAGCGAACTTCGCTGGATCCATTATTCCCAGGAACGCGCTGAAGCTGTGCGCGTGCTGGAGGAATCAACCCCGCCCCTGCAGTCCGACGCGGAGCCTGTCGCATCAACGCTATCACCCCGCTTGCAGCGCGTTCTGCGGCACTTGCTGACCGGTGAATCCGAAAAAGAAATCGCAACCGGGCTTGGCCTCAGCCGCCACACGGTGCACGAATACGTTCGCGCGCTCTATCGCCAATTCGGCGTCACCTCCCGCGGCGAACTCATGGCCCACTGGGTCCAGACTCAAAAAGCCTGAATCAAAGTAATCCCCGACTGGTATCTATGTAGATTGCATCTGACTGCTCGCCCCTCCACATGGGCGACTCTGCGAAGTTCTTGATTGCCAGCCTGGCGACCTGTTGTCCTTCGACAAGAGCACTGGCTCATTGGCCCAGGCCGAGGCGGAGGTGTGACACGCTTCCGCGGTGAACTCCGGGTTGAGTGGGACGAAAACAACAAGGCCCGCAACACAGCAGGCCCGCTTGTGGCCCGGCCATCACGGCATCCGCTTTTCCCCCGGCACCGGCACCACCATCAAATTCAAATTCACGCCGTTGGAAAGCAATCCCGATTCAATCAGAATCCGCGTTCCATCAGGGCTGAAGGTCGGGTGCGTATGGTCCGGCCGCATTTTGTGATCCGTCGTCAGCAGCGTAATCTCGCTGGTCAGCCGGTTGATCAGATAAATATTCCCGTTGAAATTGTCGCCCACCGCCCACTTCCCATCGGCTGATCCCTGGCAATGCCAGAACCCGCGCCCCTCATCCACCTGCCCCAGAATTTTCATCTCATCCGTCCGCAGATTAATCACCGCGATGCCTGTCGGTTTCAATCGTAATCGCGGCAAATGCCCCATGATCACAAAAATCACCTGGTCCTTATCGATCACCGCTTCATGGGTGATCCACTCGTCCGGCGTTTCTTTGTAGAGCGCCTTATTCCCCGTCCCATCCGCGCGCACAAACCACATGCGCTGCGGCGCATCCCCGCCGGTCTCATTGCAGTAAATGATTTCGCCCGGCGCCCACGGATTGGTCTGCACATGCCCCATCGTCCACGGCACATCGATAATTTTCTTCATCTCTCCCGTCGTCAGATCAATGGATCGCAACCCACCCGGCACCTGCGGAATCGCGCCCCCGCGCCGCCTGGCCCCATTCCCCGGCTGCGTCGCGGGGCCTGTCGTCGCCCGCGTGGTGAGGCGCAATAACTCCGGCGATCCCTTGGGCAGATCATCCAGCCGCGTCACGCCCATGTAAGCCATCTTCTCATCCGCATCCAGCCCAAACCCGCCTGATTCCCGCAGGTTCGAAGGCAGCGTCATAACCACGCGCTCATAAGCTGCCGGCTCATTCATCGCGTTGGCTTTGCTGTCCGCAAAAAGCGGATCGAGATTCAGTTCGATGAGCTTGGGCCCATCCCCCGTCCGCCGAAAGAAATAAAGCTTGTTCGATTTCCGCGCCAGATTCAGACTCCCCGTTCCCGTCCCCGGCCCATCGGTCAGCTGAACGATCACCCCGGTCGATTCATGCACAGCAAACGCCTGCGAGCTGCCCCCCGCGCCCCGGTTCGACCGAAAAACAATCCACTGCCCATCCGCGGTCCACTGCGGGTGCGTCTGGTAAATCTTCGCATCATTAAATGTGCCGGTGGTCAGCACATTAATCGGCACCCCCGTCACCTTGTCCACCATCACCCGCATCTCAGAAGGAAACCGCTTCCCGACATCCGAGCCAAATGCCCCCGCCGCAATCACACCCAACGACGCAAAAGCAGCAAGAGCAGCAACAAAAAATCTGCGAATCACAGCGGTCTCCAAAAATAGATGTGGCAAAACCCAGCTGCACAAATTCGTGCATCAATCTGATTACGCTAACCCAAGATAATCGTTGATCGCCGGTGTGCGAGAAATCGATACATTCGACGGGTGCGCTTTAAGGCTGGGAAGAAGTCGGCGATGATACCGGTTCAAATCACGTCACCCCGATTTAGTTGGATTCAGTTGAACCAACGGGCATTTTCGAGCCATCTCGCGTCACTAACGGGACAGCAGCACACGGTTTTGAAGGAGTTCGGGCTCGATCATCCCGCCTGCTCGCATAGTTCGAACATCTTGGGTGGCGTGGCGATCCGCAGGTCATCCGGCCAGATCGGCCTGGCCGCCTCGGCTTTGCTCGCGTAGATGTAAAACCGCTCGCCGATGATCCGCGTCCGCCGAGTGCGATACTCCACCGTCTTGATCACCCGCGGGATCAACTCGGCGTGGGGCTGGCGTATGGAGAGGGCGAGCATTTTAAATTTATTGGCTTGCCCCTCATTGCCATTTCACTACGTCACTCCACTGCCGTCGGAAGGTCAGCTCCAACATCGTCAGGGAGTTTGTCTCCGTCGTCGTCTGTTACTTTCGGCGCGCGGACGATCCGAAGTTCTTCGCCATCTACGATGATCGATATGGAGCTGCCGAAATCCCTTGCAGTCATTTCCGGCAAGGGTGAATCTGGCGCTTCTGCCAAGAGTCGTGCAAGGGGCGCGCGAACGTAAATGTCGAGAAATCGCGCCATCGTTGCACCCGCCAAAGACTCAAGATGCTTCCAGGCATCAACCCCCACATAGGCCACGCCGCCTTCTCGAATGAAAGCAGCGATCAACTCAGTCAGCTGGGCATTAGCTGTGCCATCAAGAACGACCAACACTGGCCTGTAACCGCTCGCCTTGCAGTCGATCGGATAGTCCAATTCCTCTCGCCAGCGTCCTTGCCCTGATGCCGCGATAGTGACCCGGATTTTGACTTCGTATGCATTCTTGTCGAGCAGGCAATCTACCTGTCTCCCTTTGCCATCGCGGTGACTTTTGACCGGGCTTTTCGAAGCTGTGAAGGGAACTCCGCCGACCGATGCTGCGATCACGGGCTCGAACAAATAGCCTGTCTCCTGGCCCGCGCGATTATCGATGTCAAAGAACCACTTCCGCCAGAAAAGGAACGTCGCAAGTGCTCTCCCACTGATGCTCCCGTACTGCAATAAACTCCGCGGCCCGACCTGATCGAGCGTCGGCAACGGCTGCCCACTCAAAATGTTTGCATATTTCAATCGCGATTTCAGGAGGCTTACGAGGCAAGAAAAATACGTTTGCGCGTCTGGCACGCCGTGAGCGAGGCGCTCAAAAAGGGCCTGTGGGTCTGCCACGTCGGAATGTAACTGTGCCGGTTCGGTACGAAAGAAGTCCGGTAATTCGTGTGATATTTCGGGAAACCCCGCTGAAAGCCCTAGGTCGATGATGATGCGAGAGAGAACGTATCCACACATCTCATCAGTCAGGCGAACAGCCATCGTGCCAGCGCCCGCTGCTCGCGCCTTGCGCCAAACGATCTGTTCGGCTTTAGACAATGGCATCGAAGAGTCCCCGATCAGACGTGATGTATCTTCGACGCACCGCAACGGTCACGCTTTCCAGACTCGGACTCATTCCATTCGAGGCCGTAGGATGGAAACTCAGAAGCTTCCCACCTCCGATCTCTAGGGTTGGGATCGAATCAAGGTCCAGTGCCAATTGTTTCGCGATTGCCCCCGCGAACGTCGGCGGAACGGCGTTGCCTATCTGCTGCATTCGCTCCGATCGCGCCCCCATGAATCGAAACGTATCTGGGAAAGTTTGTATCCGTGCGCATTCTCGAATTGTAAGTGGTCGATCTTCGGTCGGATGTAGAAACTCGTTCTGCGCTCCACCGGTAATCGCTTTGCAAGGTTCATCGCCATGAAGTCTGCGGATGCCCGCAGGCGCTCCCCCGCGCCGCTCGGTCGGCGTTCCATCCTTCACACGACGATATGCCCGACGCCTATAGCTTTCATGCCAGAGTTCTTCCGGCAGGTCGCGCATTCGTTGACCTGGCCCGAGCGCACTCGCCCGAGTAAGGTCAGCTGCATTCAGTGGCGCGTACGCATGATCTAATCCGTCAGAGTCTTCACCAACGGTTGGTGACGGCAAACTGCTTATGGAATGACAAAGCGAAGGCGTAAGCGGCAAGCCACTATGGAATTGCGCTCCCGGAGCGCCCCACGCCGAATGTGTTGGGTTTGGAAAAGTCGGTGACCATCCAAGTCCGCCGATGGCTATGAAACGCTTCCGATGCTGCGGAACGCCGAAGTTGGCTGCATTCACCTTCCGGAGATGAATGTGGTATCCCGCCTCCAGCAACGGATCCAGAAGATCGAAGACGAACCGGCCATCATCATTGGTGACGAATCCTTCAACGTTCTCGAACACAAACGCACGTGGACGATGTGACGCGATCAAATTTGCAAATACACCTACGAGTGTGTTTCGCGCATCCCCTTTACGCCGCGCGCCCGCCGATGAGAACCCCTGACACGGTGGCCCGCCTGCGATGACGGTCGCTTCTGGCAGTCGCATGTTTTCATACACTGGATCTTCAACCGCACGATGCCCGAGGTTCGATTGGTAGGTCGCAATCGCAGGTTTCCAACAGTCGATGGCCAGAATCGGAGCAAAGCCCTGCTTCGTGAACCCTAGCGACATGCCGCCAGCGCCGCAGAAAAGGTCAATGATGGTTCGCTCAGGATGCACGTCCAGATTATCGCCAAAGTCGAGCTTCGATCAACGTGCGGCGTATAACACCGACCATCCGCGCTTTCATGGCAAATCTTCGAGGATGGAGTACGCTTTGGAACGGATCTGTTGAGAGTCAGCCAAGAAGGCCGCGCAGCACCCTCATTTTAGGTGCAAAGGATGCAGAGAAGAAACTATGGAAGCCGGGTCTTCCGGTGAGCGGTGAATTTCGGATCATAGCGATCCGGTCATCGCGGGCTCGCCTGGCCCAAACACCATGTTCTCAGCCCATGGAGACCCGACAAGAAAATGTCTGGCTATCGATCTGGGAAAAGTTCACGTTTGGGCTTGTCTTTGCTCGGTAACATGTCGGAGGGCTTAGAGTTTGCCCGTCAGATCGTTAATATCCACACCATGAAAATGAAAACCATCGCGCGTCTGGGGGCGTTATCGATTCTTGGCGTTTGTGTTTTCACCGCCGGTGATTTCGCGGATGCGGCGGACGCGACTACTTCCGGCTCTGCCGCTTCCAGGCCTGCCGCGGCTGACGCTGACGTACCTCAGCCTGGGACCGGAGCGCTGGCCAACTACACAATTCTCAAAACCACCGATTACGGAAAGTCTTTGGTCAGGAATTTTTCCGCCCAGACCACCGCTCGGCAGGTCGTCAAAGCGACGGTTCCTGATCTCATCGCGATCTTCGGACAAAAACCCAAGCTGGTCGGGGTCTACCAGGATCAGAAGGATAAGAAGTCGGCTTGTGTCTTCTTTTCCGAAAGTCTCAGCGGCCAGCCCGTCAAGGGGATTTCAGTGATCAAGGTGACCGACGATGTGACGCGGGAATGGGTCGTGTTTTGCCAGGCAAATGCCCCCAGGGGCGAGGCGATGAAATTGCTGGCGCTTCATAAACCGTCGCAGCCCGCCGTTGCTACGAGCGCGGGTTCTACCGGCGCAGGCGGCGGCGCCGCTGCTGCCGGTTCGGCCCCGGCAAATCCGCCGGCCAATGACTCGAGCGGCGCGCCGACTGTTCCGACTGCTTCTTCGGACGCCAGCAACCCGCAGTCGATCCCACCCGCCGACATCAAGTTGCAGACGTACAATTTCCCCGACGGCACCGGAAGTGTTGGCGTCCCCGATGGCTGGACCTGCACATCACCGACGATCGGCAACAGCATCGTCAAAGGACCAGCCGACCAAACGGTTGGATTGGATCTCAGCGCCGTCGTGGATGTGCCACGCGGGCAGTCCATTCGGCTGTTGCAGATGGCGCACGGGGATCTCTCCACGGCGCTCATCGGCCCATTCAACCCTGATCCGGCCAGTGCGTTGAAAAATCTGATCGAAGCCCTGAACCGGATTTCGCGAGCCCACGGCGGACCCACCAATACGGTCGATGAAATCGTCGACCAGAAGCCTGTTCCGGCCGGGTCCGCAGTGCCGAATGCCCGGGCCGCGATTATCGAAATGAAATCCACCAGGACGACCAATGGCGTAGCCAAAAAGTTTCACTCGGTTCAGCGGTTCAACGTCTACTCCCTGAACGGCGGACAGGACACCTGGAGTTATTTCGCGACGCAGATGAACGCCCCCGAGGAGACGTTCAAGCAGGATTTTCCGGTGATGAACGCGATCGTCGCTTCGCTCGCGGAAAACGCTGGCGCGATTAACGCCAAGGGCGCAGCAGAACTGAGACAGGCCAACCAGATTGTGGCCCAGACAAACCGGATGGTTGCCGCCTCCGACGCCAACGTCGCCCGAATGCAACAGCAGCAGCTCGAATCCGACAGAAGCTTTGCCGACGTGGACGAGGGCATCCGCGGCTACCGTAAAGTCTACGACATGCAGACGGGAGAAGAGAGCGACGTCAACCTGGGCGATGTTAACGGGGTCGTCAACGCGCTGAACGAGGCCGATCCTGGCCGATACGTCCAGGTTCCGTTGCGCGATGAAGTTCAGCCCTGAGCGCGGATCCGCGAATAAAGCAAAACCGCTCACCAACCGCGCCGATGGCTTGCCGCCGCTGACTATTTCAGCTTTACGATCATGAGGGTGACATCATTGGCGGGCTTTGCTGAT
This sequence comes from Planctomycetota bacterium, assembly GCA_030775485.1. Lineage (GTDB taxonomy): Bacteria > Planctomycetota > Phycisphaerae > Tepidisphaerales > Tepidisphaeraceae > JALYJB01. The sequence continues at coordinate 53,596 of JALYJB010000016.1, forward strand.
TTTCTAAATTCATTGCACTCTGCTTTACGGTCTGCAGAAGTGTAGCGGCGGGCACGTCGCCTCCCTTTCGTATCGATTCGAGCAGACCTTGTCTGCCGAACATCTCACCGCTGCGGTTTCGGGTCTCGCACAGTCCATCGGTCGTAAAGATGAGAAATTGTCCTCGGCGCAGATTGGGGTAACGCCGCTGCGTATACCGGCTCTCGGCCTGAATGCCGAGGGGAACACCATCTGACTCCACTCATTAAACCGATCAGTTTCCAGGTCGTACAGAATAACCGGCTCTTGGCCTGCCCCCGCCCAGACCAAATCCCTCTTATCCAAATCAATGCGTATCAGTTGCATCGTCATGAAGCACCTGTGACAGCAGATGATCAGGCCGGGAGCTGTGCATTGCCCGGCTCCGCAGAATCCCCCGAGCGGTACTCATCACCAGCGCGGCACCAAATCCGTGCCCGCAAACGTCGCCAATGGCGAATAGCACCTGCTGCGAGATGCCGGTGACCTTGGTGTGGTCCAGCGTCAGGGTATAGGAGCCATCGGTGAGGGAATTACCCGGGGTCAGGGCGCTGCTGGGGAAGGCGATCAGGAACGTCCTGAGATCGCCAAAAGTGTTGCTGATGCCCAGCGGCGTGATCGCGCTGCTGGTGGTGTTGTCATAGAGTGTGAGGGCCCCGGTGCCCAATGTCACCGTCTGGGGAAAGTAGACCGTCACGGTGTTGACCATCGACCGCTGCGCTCCGCCGTTATTGACAAACAGCAGCGGACCGGCCCCCGTGCGGATGCCATCCAGATCGGTCACCCGCCTGCCCGTCGGGTCGTAAGTGTAAAACTCCTCATGCCACCCCAACTGCGGGGTGGCGGTGGTTAACCGATTCCAGGCGTCGATGGTGATCGCGGGAGGGCAGGACATCCGTAAATTTCCATTAGCGGGTCGTGGACCGTTTATTTATTACCAATTTTCTTGGCGACGCTCCCGACGTATACACCCGGTGTTTCACTTTCAGCCAGATCGCCCAGACCTTCGTCGATCGATCACCCGAGAACATCGTCCGATTCACGCGGATGTGCGATGATCTGCTCCGGCGTACGCCGCTTCCTGCGAATTGAACTCATTGAGAATCTCCTGCCCCTTGCGGGGCGCAAAGACTCTCATAACGCTTGGATCAGAAATTGGGGGGCAGGTCAATGGTTTTCGATGCCTCGCGGATTGGCTATCCAAGCGCGATAAGCGAGCGCTATTTCCCTTCAAATCCTTTAGGTCACTGAAGGTCCGTTGTAGAGGATGCCGGACCGTGGCCTGACGACACGCAAACTATTTCGACTCCTCTGTCGTCGGTGGCGTGGGTACCAATTTAATCTGATCCGGCGAAATACAAGGATAGCAACTTGCCGGAAAATCTTGATTCGGCGCGCTCACCTCAAGCACCTGTGCGGGATTATTGCCGGCAACAGATAGAGAAACGTGGGCCCGACATTCATAGAGCACGCCCTCCATATCGCCGCTTTGAATCAAGTCGTTCAAACGGGATGGAGGAATTGAAATTCGTTCCTCCCGCTGCGTGTCCGGGTTTCGTACTATGACTTCCGTTAAACTAGGCGTGCTTTCAATCCAATCCAAATCGATGGGAACAAATCTACCTTTTGCAAACGAAGGATAATAGACTGATGAAACTACCAAGGGCTTTGCGAGAGATTGCGTGGTAGCAAACCTAAGTGCATAGAACTTATCATCCTTTACCTTTAGTAAATTGCTGTTTTTGGCAGAGCTGCGAGCGATTATGGACTTTATAGAATTGACAATACGCTCGCGGGTACCAATCTTTTCCGGTTCATCCGCTTTGACGCTTACCACAGTTAAGAGGACGGGAAGGAAGAAAATCGAAAAGATGCGAAGTTTTGAACGAATAACTCGCCAAGCAAAGGACCATTTGTTGAATTCGTACGAACGATTGCTACTTTCGACATAACTCATGGTGAAGAACTCCTTCAATTTAGAATGTTATTGTGCCCAGAGGCCTAGCTTTTGATCCTCTTCCGCGACATTTGTGGGGAAATCGCCGATTGCGAGATCTATGGCGTCCGCGATATTCTTACCTGATACTTTCTTCGGATCCAGTGCACCACCGACCATGTTGCCGTGCGTTTCCTCAATCCAGTCAGTTCTTGGCACCCATTGTCCATTGTGGCATACCAAACAAGTAACTTTGACCCAAATTGCTACTCCCGCCTCCGCAGCCTCATTTGAATTCAATTGCTTTGCCATATCCTGCACTTGTTGTCGCAATTGATTGGCGTCGACACTCGTGGTGGACCCGATCGTTTTCTTGATAGCATCACTAGCTGCTTTGCCGGTTATAGCCGTTCGTAGAGCGGTGTCGTCAGGTGCATTAGCCACCTTGTTAGCAAAATTCAAAACCCCACCCGCCGCATCAACGGCTTTAACGACATCAATATTCGCCTGAAGTTGCAGGGCGTCTTCCCTAGCTCCCGGACCGGCTCCACGTGTCACCGGTAACAAGTCTATTTCAGTGGCGTGGCAATTCTTTGTTTGATAGGGGGCAGCGGGAGACGATGATGCTGGATCGAGCCCTGTAGTATCCGTGAATGTGCCGGGGTTGCTATCCAATGCCTGATACAAATTCATTCCATCCACATAGTGTGTTCCACCCGGATCCTGCGTCATCCAGTGGTCATACACCACATTCACATCCCGCGCTCCCATCCGCGCCAGCCCCGTCACCGGATCGCCTCGTGCTCCCTGGAACCCGTTCAGGAAGCCATACAAATCCACGCCGACCAGAGTATTCCCGTCGGGGGATAACACGGTCTGCACACCATAGGGGCTATACACATACCGCTGAACAACGCTGGACGTCCCGTCGCTGTTGAGCCCCACCAGGCTGGTCACATTGTAATTGGCATCGTTCTGCACATAAAGCCGGGTGTCGAGGCCGGAGGCCGCTCCGCCGCTTAAACTGCCCAGCGTGCCGGTGGAGGAACTCCCATCGGCATCCGAATCCCTCAGGATCAGCTCATTCTGGTAGGCGATGCTGTACACATACTGATTCGCCACCTGCATGGCCCCGGTATCGGGGTTGTGAGCGTTCTCCTGAATCACCTGGCCAATGGATGAGTAATACAACTGCCGGGGGGCAAACCCCTTGAAGGTCATGTTGTTGGCGGAACCAGCCCCCTCGGTCCAGGAGGCGCCACTGAAGATATCGCCGGTGCCTGGGGTGAAGGTGTTGGAGGCGCCAAAGTTGTTGGAGAACTTAACAAAATCGGCAAAGTCGATGGTGCCGCTATTGTCCGTGTCCAGATACCACAGGTATCCGGGGCTTCCCGCGGTGGCGCCAAAATGATTGCTGAGGATGACGTAGTTTCCAAAATCCACCGTCGAGCCGCCGTTGTAATCCCCGGCGGTGACGCCAAATCCATAGGTGATGTCGGAGGAGAGCGAGTAGCTGCCGCTGATGCCGGTGACATCAGCTTGATGCAGCGTCAGGGTATAGGAGCCATCGGTGAGGGAATTACCCGGGGTCAGGGCGCTGCTGGGGAAGGCGATCAGGAACGTCCTGAGATCGCCAAAAGTGTTGCTTCTGACCGTGCCCATTGCAACATTCTACTTTTCTTCAATATTTTCCGACTTTTTCGGTCCGCGCCCAATGGGTCGAGGTAATTTGCGCATGAGGGGCGAAAAGCCGCCCGGTGGTAAAGCCGGCTCTATTACGGTGACTGGAATTCCGACAACGCCCGCCCACCATACGAAAACCATGTCGATCCAATAGACGGCATCGCGACTGAACAATGGCGCAGCCGGCAAGCCGAACAGCACCGCCATGGCGCGCAGTATATTGCCATTGTCCATGTCCCCAATGGCGTCAAACAAGGGGTTAATCACGAATCCGACGACTATTATCAGCGCCACGCCAAAACATAACGCCGTCAGCCGCATCGTCCACCAGGCCCTCCATCGCCGCATGACGGGAATCAACACCCCCCCTGTTATAGCCAGTATGAACCAAAAATCCGTAACGATGGCCCCCAATCCGATGTCAGATAGACCAAAGAGTCCCTGCATGACCTGGTAAGCCCAGGGTCGAATGGTGCTGCCGGGAAGATTCCTTGCCACATCGTCAGGTTTCTGAAGCGAAAGATCAGGAATCATCGCCGCTTTCAGGGCGGCGCGGTATTCCTGCACGGAGTTAAAGATATCGAGCTTGGATGCGTAAGTATCAAGGATGAAATATCCAGCCAATCGTTTTCCAATGATGAATTGGTCCTTGAAAACCGCAAACTCCTGAACGCCCTCGAGATATTCGGCCGAAGTAGAGCTTCCATCAGGGAAGAGCGGTTCGGGATTCCGGCGAATCGATGCCGTGTCAGCGTAATGAACTATTTGAAACGGCCCCGCAATTCCGCGCCCGAACCCTTGAGAGCTCTGGATGATATGAGTTTTTGTTAACCGAAATTGGTACGGGTAGCCATGAAGATTGTCCGTCAGCGAATCATAAACGATCATCCCCAGCGCCGGCGTTAACATCAGCGCAAAGATGACCCAATGTCTCCGGCAAAATGGATGCACGCCAAAGTCTCTCATTGGTAAACCTTGAAGGAAACGCTCCGCGAAACCCGTCAACGTTTTGGCGGACGGAGCGGTCCTTTGACGTTTATAATATTCTCGACCGACCATCAGACGCATGTCGCCGCCAGCAAAACAAACGCGCACCTTCCAGCGCCAAGTCACTCAAAAACCCCTAAAAAAAATATTCGAACTTTTCTCTTGACCCTAACAAAAGTTATGGTACACTCTCTTTCACGGTGAGCCTCAAACACACCCCAATAATCGCATCCTTTTCAACGAAGGGAACACCCCCAACCCAACCAAAACCGCAAGAAACCAAAAAATGCCCCACCACCCCACCCCGTGCGATCGGGGCATTTTGGGGCATCACCCAAAAAATCAGATGATTTCCGAGCTTCTCCACACACGTCTAAAAACCGTCAGCTATGAAATGCGCGGGAATTTACTATAAAATCCTCCACGCGATTTCACTGCCGCCCCTGCCCATCAGCAAGGGCCTTTCGCGGTGAGTCTGAAGTTGTTGCACTGGAACTGTTTAACGGAATTTACGATGGCTTACTCCGAACCGGTTCTGACCAGGCGAATCGATGCTGATCCGCAAAAGCGCCACGTTCACTGGTACGACGAATACGTTGCCACCGGTGGTTACGTCGCGCTGCGCAAGGCGCTGGAGATGAAGCCGGATGACATTATCAAGACCGTCACCGATTCCGGCCTGCGCGGCCGCGGGGGGGCGGGGTTCTCTGCTGGGCAGAAATGGTCCTTCATCCCGAAGGAAAAGAAGGGTCCGCACTACCTGGCGGTGAATGCTGACGAATCCGAGCCCGGCACCTTCAAGGATCGCTATCTGATGGATTTCGATCCGCACAGCATGCTGGAAGGCATCGCCATTTCCTGCATCGCCACGCAGGTGGATGTCGCCTACATCTTCATCCGCGGCGAATATCACCGCCAGGCCAAGGTGCTGGAGCGCGCGCTTCAGGAGGCCTATCACCACGGCGTGTTCGGTCAGAACGGAATTTTCGGCAGCAAATATAAGCTCGAATGCTATGTCCATCGCGGCGCCGGCGCGTATATCTGCGGCGAAGAAACCGGCCTGCTCGAAGCCCTGGAAGGCAAGCGCGGCTGGCCCCGCAATAAGCCGCCGTTCCCCGCCATCGCTGGGGCGTTCGCCCGGCCCACCGTTATCAACAACGTCGAAACACTTTGCCTGGTTCCCCCCATCATTGAGCGCGGGCCAGCCTGGTTTAAAACCATGGGCACCCCCTCTTCCCCTGGCCCCAAGCTCTTCGGCATGTCGGGCCATGTGAACAACCCCGGCGTATTTGAAGATGAGCTGGGAATTACGCTGGACTATGCCATCAACAAACTTTCCGGCGGCATGAAGGGCGGCAAATACAAAGGCGCGATTTGCGGTGGAATTTCCATGGGCGTTTTGGGGCCTGATCAGCTCGATATCAAGCTGGATTTTGACGATGTCCGTTTCCGCGGCGGCTGCCTGGGCCTGGGAACCGCCGGCATGATCGTCATGAACGAGCACACGGATATGGTCGAGGCCCTGCGCAATTGCGTGCGCTTTTATTCCCACGAAAGCTGCGGCCAGTGCACACCCTGCCGCGAGGGATCAGCCTGGATGTACAAGATTCTCAACCGCATCGTCGATGGCTACGGCCGCACCAAAGACCTGGAAATGCTGATGGAGCTGGAAAAAACCATGGGCATCATGCCCGGCACCACCATCTGCGGCCTGGCCGACGGCACCGCCTGGGCCACCCGCACCTTCATCAACAAGTATTACGACGAATTCGCCGCCCGCTGCCTGCCCGACAACGTTGTGCCAGTAACGATCAACCGCGGCAACAAAAACGTGCTGGTGCCGATGGGCAGTAACACCCGGTAGGGTGGCCGCATGTATTTCGCGCGCGGTTGCGACCCATTAGCCGGATTTGAATGATGCTTGATAGCCGAACGGCTATTCAATGACCGCACCCGATTCGAATCCGTCCAGCACCGCCAAACCAACCCCGGCCCGCGCGATCGTGCCGATTGTTGCAGCAATTCTAGTCGCGCTTCTTTATGCCGCCGGTTCCTGGTCCAATCAGTTTGTCTACGATGACCATGAGGTGATCGAGAACCAATTTCCGGTGCATGATACGCAGGACTTGATCGAGATTTTCCGCCGGCCACACTACCTCAACTTCCCCTATTATCGCCCGCTGACGCGCAGCACCTTCGCGTTGCAAAAGACGATCTGGGGAGACAGCCCGCGGGCGTATCACCTGTTTAACGCTGTGCTGGCGGGATTGGTGATGCTGGCCGCTTACCTCCTGCTGTGCCGTCCAGCGGTCAAGCTAAGCTGGCCGGTGGCGCTAATCGCCGCGCTTTGGTTTTCGCTGCATCCAGCGATTTCGGAATGTGTGTATCCCGCTGCGTCCGGGCGCGAAACGCTGATGCCGGCGCTGATGATTCTGCTGGCGGTCTGGGCTTATCTTCATCGCGACGCGGCCTGGTATGGCGCGGCGATGTTGTTCTTCATCGCGGCGCTGCTTTGCAAGGAGCAGGCTGCGGTAATACCCGGGATTTTTGTGCTCGCCGATCTACTATTAATTAATGATGGTCCCACGAATAGAAAAACAATCGCGAGCTCTATCCTGCGCTGGGCGCCCGCGTTTTGCATTTTAATCGTCTACTTCATCATTCGTCGTGCCGTGCTCGGACAAACATTGCCTGCTGTTGCCATCGCCGAGCATCCGTTCGAGCCACTGCTTTCGATTGTTTACGGATTGCAGACGGCGGTCATGCCATTTATGTCCCTGCATTACGAACCGACGTTCCATGTTTGGTTTCGCCCGCAACTGACCAGCGTTGCGATAGGAACGGCGGTTATTCTTTTCGTGATTCTCTTTCGCGCCGATTCCGCCACGCGAAGGATCGCGCTGTTCTGGGCCGGCTGGTTTGTCCTGCTGCAGTTGCCCACCGCTCACCTCGTCCGACAGGAGGCAGCCTATTCGGAACGCTATGCGGCACTGGCGATTTTAGCGTTCCCCGGAATCGCCGGCCTGATCTGGAGCCAGATGAAACGCGAAGATCGGGCAGGCCGCCCGAAGTTACCCCTGGCGGCCAGCGCCATCGCATTCACTTGGGTTGTCGTGCTGGGTGGATTCTCATTCCTTCGCGGCGCCTCGTACGCTGACGACAATGCCTTCTGCGCCCAGTGGGTCGCCACCAATCCGGATTCCGCCACCGCGCACGCGGGCCTGGCTTCCGTCGCGCAGGAACGCCATGAACTGCCAGCCGCGATCGCCGAATACCAACGCGCGTTGCAACTCGATCCGCATCTGTCGTCCGCCCACAACGGATTGGCCAACATTCTCTCCGAACAGGGCGATCTCACCGGGGCCTCAGCCCATTACCAGGAGCTGCTGCAGGACGATCCGCGCAACATTCAGGCCATGGTCGGCTATGCCCAAACGCTCGGCCAACTGGCGTTCACCCAGCACGACTCCGCCGCTCGCGACCGTGCCCGCGCGCTTCTCGACCGCGCGATTGCGATCAACCCCAGCTATCCGCAGGCTCATTACATCCTGGCAATCTGGCATCAGGCATTCGGAACCCAGGCGGCCGCGCGAAGCGAACTTCAGCAAGCCCTCCGGCTGCAACCCAACTGGCCCGAAGCTCGGAAAAGACTGGACGCACTGACTGACCAGCCAAACAGGTCGCACGCGCACGAATAAAACTATAATCCCGTGATCTATGGCAGAACCTGATGTTTCAAGTCTGATCTCTGTAACCCAGGCGTTGGCCGTGATCGATTCCGCAATCGTCACGCCGCGCGTTGTGCAGGCGCAGTTGCGGGAAAGTTCTGGCCGTCGGCTGGCGGTTGATCTGTTGAGCGATCGGGATTCACCCCCATTTGATAAGAGTCTGATGGACGGTTTCGCCGTGCGCGCTGCCGATCTGGCTGGCGCGCCCTGTGAGCTGGCGCTGCGCGGGCGCGTCGCCGCTGGTGAAAATAACGAAATTAATGTCGGGCCTGGAACAGCCGTCGCCATCATGACCGGCGCGCCGCTGCCGATCGGCGCGGATGCCGTCGTCCCCGTCGAGCAGACGACGGTCACGCATGATCCACAGCGCATCCGCTTCACGGAAAAAGCCACGCCTGGCCAGTTCATCGCCCGTCGTGGCAGCGAAGTGAAAGCGCAAAGCATCGTTCTCCGCGCGGGACAGAAACTGGGCGCGCCGCAGATTGCGGTGGCAGCCAGCATCGGCGCGGCCAGAGTTCAGGTGTTTGAGCCGCCTTCAGTGGCAATACTGGGAACCGGCGATGAACTGATCGACATCGAACAAACGCCAGTCGGCGCCCAAATCCGTGGCTCGAACAATGCCATGCTGATGGCGCTTCTGAACAGGGATTACACAGCGATTGATCTGGGCGCCGCCCCGGATGACCCCGCGAAAATCCGCGAGAAAATCCTCCAAGGCCTGAAGCAAGATGTCCTGATCATTGTTGGGGGCATGAGCATGGGCGAGCGGGATTTCGTCCCCGGCATCCTGCGCGAGCTTGGCGCTACATTCAAAATCACCAAGCTGCGCATAAAGCCCGGCAAGCCATTCATCTTCGCGCAAATGCCAGGCGGCAAATATGTTTTCGGATTGCCGGGAAACCCCGTCAGTGCGTTTGTCTGCTGCGCACGTTTTGTTACGCGCCTTCTGGATCGAATGGAAGGCGGCACGGGGCAGCCCACAATTTTCTCCGCTATTCTGGAAGCATCTCTGCCAGCCAACGGCCCGCGCGAGTTTTATCTTCCCGCTATCTTCAATGGGCGTTCCGTGATGCCCCTCGCGTGGATTGGCTCCGCTGACGTCTTCACGCTCGCCCGCGCCAATGCATTAATCATCCGACCAGAAAATCAAAATGCACAAGCCACCGGCGAAGCGATCGATCTTTTAATGATCTGATCACGACGTCAGTGGCTTGTGCCAACACGGTGCGACGGTGCCCACGGGAAGAACCACTCTTATTGAGTGATTGGGCCGAGCAGGTTCCACACATGATCGCCGCTGTGAAGCTGGACGGTGGTCACAGCCACAGGATTGGCGGTCAGGGCATGGCCTTCGTGATCGTAGAAGGTGGTTTCATCAAGGCGTACCGAGCCCATTGGGGGGATCGTTTCAACCCGGGCGACGTAATCGTGATTCACCCATACTTCCGCATTGGTGATATCGTTCTGGCTGAAATTCACGATTCGCAACACCTTCGAGGCGGGCTCAATCAACACACCAATACTGCCGGAATTCTCGGCCTTGACGTTGTCCGGAAAATGTGCTGAGGCAGCATAAGCAGAAAGCTTGGTGCTGTCTTCTTTGTCTTGAACCGTGGTGCAAGCCCCAAGCATCGACATCGACGCCAGCGTTGCAATAATGAGAGACGTTCGCATAGTAGCTCCTTTTTCGTAAACAAATGTTTCAGTAGCGAACTCTTGTAGCAACGCCAGTACCAATCTATGTCCAGAAAGACGTAAAAGGGGATTAGTTCATCAAATACATTGCAGAGCTTCTCTGGATTTTTAATGACTCTTGCCGATTCAAGACAAATTGTCTCTGCGCGCCGGCCAATAGGTCATTGAGGTGGAATTAACGTAATCAGGAAAAATTGCGCGGAATAGTGCGCTGATCGCTAAACGCCCGCGCCAATTTCGCTTCGGGCGTGCGCTACCGCGTTGCGGAAAATCTGTCGGCCGGCGCCTTCCACCGCGCGCGGTAGGCTGGTCCAACAATAATGCTGTGTCGAATCGACAAACCGCTCCGGGTGTGGCATTAATCCGAAGACCAGTCCGGTGGCGTCGCAAACGCCGGCAATGTCATCGATCGATCCATTGGGGTTGTGTGGGAATTCTCCATTGGCCGCCTGTCCATCTTCGCGCGTATAAACTAAAGCGACCTGATCATTGGCCCAAAGTGCCTCGCGAACGCCAGGGTCGGCTGGGACGAGTTTTCCCTCGCCATGGGCAATGGGCAACTCCAGGGGGGCGATGCCAGCCGTCCAGATGCACCTTTTGCTGCGAGGCGCCAATCGAATCCACCGATCGACAAACCGACCGCAGTCATTGTTGGTTAGCGTTGCCGTCTGCCCGATACGCCCGGCCAACGGTCCCGGCAGCAAATCAGTCTTGACCAGCACCTGGAATCCATTGCAGATTCCGATCACGGGTTTGCCCGCTTCCACAAAGCGCCGCAATTCGTCCCCAAGGTGATGGACGATCTGGTTCGCCAGAATCTTGCCCGCGGCAATGTCATCGCCGTAACTGAACCCACCAGGAAAGGCGAGGATTTGGAATTGTTCCAGCAGCCGTGGGGCTTCCAGCAGCCGGTTAATATGCAGAAACTCCGTCTTCGCGCCTGCCAGCTCGAAGGCGTGGGCTGTTTCTTGATCACAATTGGTGCCTGCCGTGCGCAGAATGAGGGTGATGGGGTTCACGCGGAATAGTTTACGCAGCTTATCGGTTGTATCCAAATACCGGATTGCGGCAAATTCTCGCGCGGCGAATTTCATTGCGAAAGTGAGCTACGATCTTCATAATGAATGGTTGTTCCACGCCCTTTGTTCCATCGAATCGAGGAATACCGCATATGGCGTCCCAAGCCCCTGAAACTGAAGCTTCCCAGCCGGAACGCCGGCTCTCCTTGCACGACTTTCTTAAGACCTGCGTGAAGATCAACGGCTCCGACCTCCACCTGCAGGCTGCCAGCATTCCCATGATTCGCGTGGATGGCAAAGCCCGATTCCTGGATGCTCCGCCTCCGAATGACGCGGCCATGAAGGAACATGTTGATCAGGTCATGGATTCACAGGCTGACCCAGCCGAGAAGCGAAGCATTCTAGAGCACAAGGGCGCGGTCGACGTGGCGTATAGCATGCCGGGCGTGGGGCGCTTTCGCACCAATATCTTTCACAGCCGCGAAAAGTATGCGATTGTCATGCGAAGAATCGTCACTAAGATTCCGCAGTTTGACGATCTGAATCTGCCGCCCGCGGTTGAAAAACTTGCTGATGTTCAGCGGGGCATTGTCATCGTTTCCGGAACCACCGGCTCGGGCAAATCAACAACGCTGGCGGCCATCATCGGCAAGATCAACCGCACCCGCTGCGACCGAATCATCACGGTTGAAGACCCGATCGAATTTCAGCACGACAACGCCAAGAGCCTGGTCAGCCAGGTGGAAGTCGGCACGGACAGTGAAAGCTACGAATACGCCCTGCGCGCCATGATGCGCCAAGACCCGGATTGCATTCTCATCGGCGAAATTCGCGACTCGTTCTCGCTGGCCACCGCGCTTCGCGCCGCGGATACCGGGCACCTGGTGTTCACAACCGTTCACGCGACCAATGCGCCCATGACCATCGAGCGCCTGGTGTCGTTGTTCGATCCCGGACAGAAAGAGTTGCAGCAGACGCAGCTTGCCCTGAACCTGGTTGCGGTGCTTTGCCAGCGCCTGGCCAAGAAGCGCGAAGGCAAGGGACGCATCCCGGTTGTTGAAATCATGCAGAAAACCCCGCTGGTGGAAAAGTACATCATGGAAGGGGAATTTGAGAAGCTGAAGGGGACCGTTGGCAACCGCGAAGCGGGCTCGCAAAGCTTCGATCAGCATCTGACGGAGTTGTTCCAGAAACAGTTGATCGACGTTGCGGAAGCCAAGCGCCTGGCATCAAACGTGGACGCGCTGAACCTGGCGTTGCGCGGCATTGGCAACAGCGACAGCCGGCTGCGATGAGCCCCCGCATTCGCGGAATTTCAGATTGCGGGTCGCATTCTTGAAAAACCAACCGCTACCCACGCGCCAGGTTCATCTCGATTTTCACACGGGTCCCGCTATTCCCGACGTCGGCTCTGAATTCGATGCCCGCGAATTCGCCCGGACTTTCAAACGCGCCCACGTCAACAGCGTGACGGTGTTCGCCAAGTGCCATCACGGGCATCTTTATTACAACACGAAGCGTCCGGAGCGCCATCCCGGGCTTCCGACACGGCTGGATCTTCTCGGCCGGCAAATCGAAGCCCTGCATCGCGAAGGCATTCGCGCTCCGATTTATCTCAGCGTGCAGTGTGACGAATACGCTGCCAACACCTATCCGCATTGGATCGCCAAAAACCCCGACGGCACGCTGGTAAAGAAGCCACCGGGCGCGCGCATAGCCGGCTGGCAGATTCTGGATATGTCCTCGCCGTATCAGGATTTCCTGGAAGAGCAGACGCGCGAGGTGCTGGCAACGTTCAAACCCGTTGATGGCATTTTCTTCGACATGTGCTGGGATCAACCCTCGGTTTCAGATTGGGCCATGGCGGGGATGACGCGAGCGCACCTGAATCCTGAATTGGACGTGGACCGCGCCACTTACGCGCAGCGGGTTTCGCGGGCCTACATGCGGAGGTTCTTTCGTCTGGTGAAAGCCTCCAATCGCAATGCTGGTGTCTACTTCAACTCGCGCAAGCTGGATTACCTCGCTGCCGAATCAGCTATGCAGGGACAAATTGAAATTGAAGCGCTTCCCACCGGCGGCTGGGGATATATGTATTTCCCACGGTATGTCCGCCTGGCGCGAACGCTGGGCAAACCTTATCTGGGGATGACCGCACGTTTCCATAAATCCTGGGCGGACTTCGGCGGGTACAAGCCGTATGCGGCCCTCGAATACGAAACCAGCCAGATGATGGCTCACGGGGCTGCGTGCAGCATCGGCGATCAGCTCCATCCGCGCGGAAAACTCGATGAAGCCGCTTATGAACTCATCGGCAAAGTCTATTCGCGCGTTGAAGCGCGCGAGCCCTGGCTCATCGGCGCGAAAGCGATCACGCAGATCGGCGTTGTGCAAGCGCCGGGCAATTCACTGGGCATTGAAGAAGGCGCTACCCGACTGCTGACGCAACTGAAACATCAGTTCAATTTCATCTCCCTGGAATCTCGCTTTGAAGATTACGAGCTGATTATTCTTCCCGATGCAATCGAGCTGTCACCGGCGACGATCCTGAAAATCACCGCCTATCTGAAGCAGGGGGGCGCGGTCCTGGCCACCGGCTCATCGGGCCTGAGCGGGGATGGACGCAAAGTATTGCTGCCTGTTCTGGGCCTGCGACCTGGTGGATGTTCGCCATTCACCGCCTCCTATGTGCGTTTTGGAAACGAGATTTCCGAGGGCATTCCACAGGCGGATCACGTGATGTATGACCGCGGATATCGGGTCAAGCCCGCGCGTGGGGCGAAAGCACTGGCGCGCGTGGTCGAGCCCTATTTTGAGCGCGCGTGGGACCGTTTCACCAGCCATCGCCAGACACCGCCAGACAAGCTTTCCCCTTATGCTGCCGCGGTTCAGAAGGGCCGCGCCGGGTACATTTGCTTCCCGGTGTTCAGCAGCTATCTGCATCATGCCAACCCGGCCTGCCGATGGCTGGTCGAGCGGTTGATTGATCGATTGCTGCCAGACCGTTTGGTTCAGATTCAGGCCCCCAGCAGCACGGAAGTCAGTCTGATGCGCCAAGGCCGCCGCACGATTGTTCATCTGCTGCAATACTGTCCGGAACGAAGAACGCAGACGTTGGATATCGTGGAAGACATTGTGCCGTTGCATAACGTGAAAATGTCGGTCCGGTTCTCCTCCACACCGAAGCGCGTTTATCTTGCACCGGAGAGAACATCCCTGGACTTTGGATACTCGCAGGGCCGGGTAAGGCTGGTCATTCCCAGGATCGAAGGGCATGCCATGGTCGTGCTGGAGTGATGTGCATACACTTCTGACGCCCATACACTGTGGCTCGAAATGCAAACCGGTCGAATCGACGTTCATGGCCATCTTCTGCCCGGCATCGATGACGGGTGCTCGGATTACGAAGAATCCTTCGCTGTAGCTCGCGCCCTGACGGCGGCTGGGTATACCCACGCATTCTGCACGCCTCATGTCTGGCCCTCGCTGCCTAACAATAACGTCGCGGGCATTCGCGCTGCGGTTGCGAAGCTGCGGGAACAACTCGGCGCAGCCGAAATTCCCCTGAAGGTTATGGGGGGCGGAGAACTGAATCTGCTGCAGCTCGGCCCGCTACTGCCGACTCTGGCGGACAGTGAAATAGTCACCTACGGCCTGGGCAGCAAATATATGCTGTTCGATTTCTGGACCGAAGAATACGCTGAATGCAAGGCTCCGCTGGAAGCTGCCGTCACTCACTTGCACGGGCGCGGCTTTCAATTGATTCTGGCCCACCCCGAGCGCATCGGCGCGATTCAGAACAGCCCGGATGCTATTTCCCGCCTGGCTGATCTGGGCGTGCTCTTTCAGCTGAACAGTTGGTGCCTTGGAGAAACGGCGGGTTCGGTGACACGACAATTGGCAACACGGTTGCTTGAAGAAGGCCGATATTTTTTGATTGGCACCGATCTGCACAAGCCCTCGGGCATGGAAGCGCGCCTTGGCGGCATTGAAATAGCCGAGCAGATTGCCGGACGAGAAGCGATCCGCAAACTCACCATCGAGAATCCCCATCTGTTGCTTCCAACAATCGAGATCTCCTGAACGTCACGCCCACGGACGAAATGAACATCATCAAGTCGACCAAGCGCTTTGAAGATTTTCTGGCCAAGCACTGCAAGCTGGTGGCGGCGGACCTGGCCACGAAACATCGGCTGATGGCTTGGGGCGAATTCCCGTTTCTTCGCGCCACGTTTTATCGGTGGGCGCAGCTCTTTCCGGTTGTCTGTCCCAAACTTGCCGCCGCGCCGCGCGTGCTGGGGGTGGGTGATCTTCACGTTGAAAACTTCGGCACCTGGCGCGATGCCGACGGGCGGCTGGTCTGGGGGATTAACGATTTCGATGAGGCCTGCCGGCTGCCTTATGCGAATGATCTGGTTCGCCTGGCGCTCAGCGCGATGCTGGCGATCGAAGCCGGGCGGCTGGAGATGGATCGGCACGGGGTGTGCGAGGCGATCCTCAGCGGTTATATCCACACCATCGCCGGCGCGGGTGAGCCGTTTGTTCTGGCCGAGCACCACGCCTGGCTGGGCGCGCTGGTTCCCGGCGCTCTGAAAACTCCCGACGAATACTGGGACCACTTGCAGCAATTGCCCGCGATGCAGAAAAAGCCTCCCGCCGGCGCGGTGGCTGCCATCAATAGCCTCATGCCCGAGCGCAAGGTTGATTGCCGCTATGCGCAGCGCGTTGCGGGCCTGGGCAGCCTGGGCAAAATTCGGATTGTCGCGCTGGCCAACTGGCGAGGCTCGATCATCGCGCGCGAAGCCAAGGCAATCACGCCCTCCGCGTGGCCGTGGGCACAAGGGAAGAATTCGGAAAAGCTGTTTTACGCCATGATCCTGAAGCGCGCCGTGCGATCACCGGACCCCTGGGTGGGCGTCCGCGGCAAGTGGATCGTCCGCCGCCTCGCCCCTGATTGCGGGCGCGTTGAGCTGGCGAGCCTGGCAAAAACGGTTCAGGCCGAGCGCCTGTTGAATGCCATGGGGCGCGAAACCGCCAACATCCATTTGGGGACGCCCAAGGTGGTGAAGGCGATCCAAGAAGACCTGAAAGAACGCAAGATCGGCTGGCTGGCGCGCGCGACGGCGGCGATGAGCGAAGCCCTCCGCGAGGATTGGAAAGTGTGGAAAGAGGCCTGCAGCGATATCTCGCCGGTCAGGTGATTCGACTCGTGAAACTCACTTCCCACTGCCCGCTGGCAGGGGATACATCTCATCCCTTAGCGGAATTTGCACGAAGCGATTCGGATCAAGCGATGCCTGGTTTAGCTCGTCGACCACGCCGTTGACGCTGGTGAGGTTGGCGGTGCCGCTTTGGCCGGTTTGCGTGTCGTAGATGGTGCGGGTGCCTTTGATCGTTTCAATGAAGTCCGCGTTGCTGCGCGATTTCTGCAATTCGTCAGCTGCCCACTGCTTGTTGTGCTGGTCGTAACCTTGCATCTGTGCTGCATGCTGCGCCTGGCCGGTGGCGAAGCGCTGGTTCTGGTCTTTCTGGAACTGCTCGTATCTGGATTGCTGGGCGGCAGCAGCCGCATCGCCTGATTGCTTGATCATGGCCATTTGCTGCTGATTTCTTTCGCCGAGCTTTTGGGTCACCACGTCCTGATTGATATTCAGGGAATTCACAATCGCCTCCATCACGGGTTTGTCCTGGGCGAAGGTTGCGACCGGGGCTGTGTAAGCGGTGGCTGTGAATGTCCAGACGCCCTGGCCCACCATGGCCATATTCACGAGCTGGACACCATGATATTGCGCTGAATTCCCGTTCTGGGTTCGTGTCACTAGCCAGCCAACGACGGCCGACTTCACACCTTCCCGGGGGCTTGGCAGGTCCTTATGGGAAAGGATCTTATCGAGGTGCGTTGCCGGCCCGCCGCGGGATTGGCTCAGCTGGCTAAGCTGCGGGGCGAGATCGGTCATTGCCTGCACGGGATCGGTAAACTCCGCGACCAGGGAAAAAGGGGGCGGGGGCGGGTTGCCGCCCATTTGTCTCATCATTGCCTGGTTGCGTGCCACCATTTGCTGATTCGGGGAATCGGGCGTTTCAATTGTATAGCTATTATTGAGCACCACTTTCTGATCCGCCGGGCCTGTAACCAGCGTAGGGTCCAGCGCCGATTGAGATTGCGTCTTCCACCCGTCGGGCAGGGTGATGGTGCCCGTGCCATCGGGAAATTGATACACCTTGGCATTTTCTCCCAGCGCTTTGGTGGAATCATCCGCTGCCGGCACTGCTGCATTCGGATCGCCAGAAGGCGGCGCGGGCGGGGTGGTCAGCTTGTCCCATTCCGCTTTGCTGGCATCAGAGCGCCCGTAAACCACGGCCACCGTTGCGCCAGCCTTTTCATTCAACCTGCATGAGACGATCCCCCGGACCTCCTTGCCATTGAACGTCGAAGTGAACGTGGCACCCCCGGATTTGTGGTCTTTGACGTCTTCGTAAGCTCTACCAATTTTGGGCCGAGCGCCGAAATAGTTCGCAAGATCGGGAAAAGTTGCTTCCAGCGCAGCCCTCACGGTGGCGGCTGCTGGCTTTTGGGTGACAAGCGATTTGCCCATATCCGTAGTGGCGACCACCGTATATTCGCTTAACGGGTCACTGCCGGCGGGCGCGGCTGCGGTCGGGGCAAGTGGGTTGGCGGGCGCTGGCGCCGAAGCGCCGAGCGGATTAACCGCGGCCGAAACCCGCTTCAGCGTGTACGTCTTTGAGCCCGTCGTCAAGGTCAGCGTGTCCGTATCCAGTGTGGCCTTGAACGGGAAGCTGTTGTTGCCGGATTGAAACGCCCCGTCCAGCGCATTGTCTTTGGATTTGGCGACCACTGGGAACTGCTGGTTGCCCATCGTAAAGCTGCCGGTGCAAGCCCCGGCGGATTCTGTAATTTCCACGGTGAGCTGGCCGTCAGAATACTTGCCGGAAATCGCGGCATCCACCGGACGAACAGCCATCAACATCGCAACCAAAAACACGAGCCGCGCGGCAGTATATCGCATCATTTTCTCTCCAATTACGTCAGGCACAGGTCACCGGCGAAATTTAACTAAGGCAATCCCGCCGGACCTCGTTTGAGATGACCCAGCCCAAGATAACGAGATTAAGAATTCGAACCAATCATTTTTTAGTTCAGCGGTCAGATTGACGGATCTCAACGACCCTCATTTGGGCCGGACCTTCCCACTGGGTATGATCAGCCTCATCGCCCCAGGACGGCCCTGCGGCGGTGGTCAAATCTTTAAACACTCGGGCAACCCCAACTTCTGGGGCGTGGGACTATGGATATACTGATCGGCTGCATCATCGGGTTCTTCGCGTGGTTCGTGGTGAGCTATGTGCTCTTTGGTTTCTTCACTGTCGACCAGAACCAGCGGGCGGTGAAAACCAGCTTTGGTCGGGCCGAGCGCGTGGGGACCGCCACCACGCTGGATAATCCCATCGCCGAAAGTTTACTCCCTGAAGAACGCCCGCGCTACAGCTACCCGCAAGTCCGCGTCATTCACCCCGGCGGCCCTTACTTCAAGTGGCCCTGGGAAAAAGTCTACAAGGTTTCCATCTCCACGCAGACATCCAACATGGCTATGGATCTGGAAATGCCCTCGGCCAACCAGAACGGCACTGTGCTGGATGCCGTCACCAAAGATCAGCTCAACACCGGGCTGCGGGGGCAGATTCGGTACCGCGCATCTGAAAAAAATCTTTACGCTTACCTCTTCGGCGTCAAGCGCCCCATTGTTCATGTGATGGCTTATTTTGTTTCCATCCTGCGCGAGCGCATCGCGAACTTCGAAGCGCCTCCTATCAAGCATCTTCCCGATGCGCCATTGAAACCGGAAATCGCCACCGCAGCCATCGGGGTGTCGATTAACGATCTCCGCAAAAACCTCAGCGATATCAACGATCACATGGCACGCGAATGCGCCTCATCGGACGCACGCTACGGAATGACTCTTGATGCTTCGCTCATTACGGGGATCGATCCGCCGCCTGAAGTTGAATCTGCCCTGGCGGCCATCAACACCGCCTACAACCAAGTGTCGTCTGATATCAGCCTTGCACAGGCATCCGCCGATCAGAAAATCGTGCAATCCAAGCGCGCCGTTGAGATTGAAACGCTTAAAGCACAAGCAGAGGTTGAGCCGCTGATGGCCATGGCCAATCAGCTTGGGGAGCTTAAGAAAAGCGGGGCGGGTGTGCTTGGCGCCTATCTTCGCAATGTGCGGCTCAAGCTATTCAGCGAAGGCCGGCGCGTGATTCTGGAGGTGAACCGTGACTAATTTTACGAATATGGCGATCGCATTCGCCGCGACTTTTTTCGGCATGTTTCTCCTGGTGCCGATCTTGCAGGGCCTGGCCCAGTTGTTCGGCTTTTTCGCGATCGTCACCGAGCGGCAATGCCGGGTGTATGTGCTGTTCGGCAAGGTCATCGGCGAACTGGACGAGCCCGGCTTGCATTTCCTCTGGGGAAAGCTGGGCATCCGCGCGCTGGTCGTCAATATTCTCGGCCAATGCTATCCGCTGGATATGCGGCTCGATCAGGAATATCTGCGCAGCCAGCCGGTCAATTCCGAAGAAGGCGCGCCGATGGGCATCGGCATCTGGTACGAAATGTTCATCAGCAACCCGGTCGCTTACCTGTTCAAGAATGCCGATCCGCGCGGCTCGCTGGCGGCCAATGTGGGCAACGCCACGGTGCGCTGCCTGAGTAACATGAAGCTGGCCGAAATGCTGGAAAATCGCCACGCGATGAGCCTGACCGTGCGGACCGAGGTTTCGCCGCAGTCTGAAGAATGGGGCTATAAGCTGGGGTCGGTATACATCCGCAAGGTGCATTTTCGCGATGCCGGTATGATCGCGCAGATTGAAGAGAAGGTGGTCAATCGCCTTCGCCAGGTCACTTCCGCGATCAAGCAGGACGGCGCCAACCAGGTCAGTATCATCACCAGCACCGCGGAGCGCCAAGCTGCGATTGAATTTGCCCGCGCGTCGGCCATGCGCCCGGAAATCGTCGGCGCAGCACTACAGAAAATTTCCGGTGACCCTGAAATTGCCGACACCATGTTCCAGATTTTAGAAACGCAAAACATCATCGCCAGCAAGGGCGAAATTATCCTGATGCCTCGCAACCAGGGGCTGCTCACTGGAATTGTCGCGTCTCAGGAAGCGCGAGATACAACGCCTGCGTAGAAGACGAATTGGCCGCCACCTGGTCATCACCGTCCGCGCCACCAAAGTTCCAGCATCATCAGCGCATAGAGCCGCTGGGAATGATCGGCCTTGCCAATGATGTGCGAATCCATCAATTGAGCAATCGCCGTCGCTCGGAAATTTGACGCCGCGAATGAATCGGTGGCTTGCAGCAGATCGTACATCATCGACCGCAGCGAACCGCGCAACCAATCGCCGATCGGCACGGCAAACCCCATCTTACGCCGGCGGAATACCGACGCTGGTAGGTCGCCTGCGAATGCCTCGCGTAACAACCGCTTGGGGCCGCCTCCGATCAGTTGCTCACGAGAAAGCCCGGCTGCCGCCAGCACGAGTTCGTCATCCATGAAAGGCGAGCGAATCTCCAGCGCATGAAGCATCGAGGCGCGATCCACCTTGGTCAACAGATCTTCCGGCAAATACGTCGCGCGATCGGTCGCCAGCGCAGCTTGCACGGGGTCGCGTCCGTTCTGCAGCCGCAAATACGTCCGCTCAACCAGTTGGGGATGAACATTCTCCAGTCCAAGCGACTTAATCTGGTCGGCGTCGAACAGGTCCATGTAAGCCGAATACCGCTGCGGATCAGGAAGATTCAGCGTGAGGGTAAACCGTTTTAAGCGCGTCAGCTTCGATTTCGGATGCGTCGATGGCAGCGATCCGAGCGCGTTTCGGATAAACGTGGGAACCCTTCTTCCGGCCCGCCCAAAAGCCATCGCCCGGTAGCGATCGTAACCGCCGAAAAGTTCATCACCGCCGTCGCCACTCAGCGCGACTTTCACATGCTGTCGGGTTTCGCGAGATAGATAGTGCGTCGGAAGCGCCGAAGAATCACCGAAAGGCTCGCCGAATACCGTTGCTAGTTTGGGAAGATCACTGGCCGCGTCCGGTTTGACGATAAACTCGCGATGTTCCGTGCCCAGGTGGGCAGCCACTTCGCGAGCATAGGGCGTTTCATCGTAACGCGGATCGTCAAAGCCAATCGCGAAGGTATGCACCTTTTGCTCTCTGCCTGCCGCCTGTTTCATCGTTGCGGCGATGATGCTGCTGTCGATCCCGCCCGATAGAAAACAACCCACCGGCACATCCGCCACGAGTTGTCTTGTAACCGCCGTTTGAACGAGCCCGCGAACAGCGGCGGGGGAGATCGAACCGCTTCTTCCGTCAGGCGGCGGATTGGGATCGAAATAGCTTTCGAATTCCAGCGGCCCCTTCCCCCCAAACTTCGTCCAATTCGCCGGCGGCAGCTTTTTGGCGCCACGGTAAATGGTCGCGGGGGCCGTGATGTAGCCAGTCTGAAGAAATTCCATCAACGCCAATCGCTCGGTTGCGAAATCAATCCAATTCAGCGGGCGCAACGCAGCAAGCTCGCTGGCAAACGCCACCGCGCGATGATCGGGTGATGTCGCGACGTACAACGGCTTTTGCCCCATTCGGTCGCGAGCTAGAAAAAGAGTCCGCGCCGCCGGGTCCCAAATCACAATGGCGAACATCCCATTGAAGCGCTCGAGGCAGCCTTCCCCCCAGGCGTCATAGGCCTTAAGAATCACTTCCGTGTCGCTGGATGTTTTCCAGTGCAGGTTTGGGTCGCGGGCGTCCAGCTCCCGCCGAAGCTCGCGGAAGTTATATATCTCCCCGTTAAAGACCAGCCAGCGGCGGCCATCGGTCATCGGCTGCATCGCCCGAGGGTCCAGATCAAGAATTGCCAGCCTGGCGAACGCGAGGGCGCATTGCGGATTTTCCGGATTCACCTCAGATGAGTGATTGATCCACAAATCCTGCCCGTCGGGGCCACGATGCGCAATCGCCAGCGCCATGCGTGCAAGTGTATCGCGATCGATTCGATATCGATCATCAAAGGTGACAATTCCCGCGAAGCCGCACATGGTATGGGAATGGTAACGTGATCAGAGGAATTATGAGCGCCAGTTACTTGCGACGGATGGCGTCGCGATAGATTGGGTCGATCGGTTCTTCGTTGAGCGTGCCGCCATCGGCGCGAAGGGTGATGGTGTATACATGGTCGGGATCTAGCTGGCCGAAGAGGCCTTCGCCGTGCAAGCCGCGGATGCCTTTGGCATCGCGGGCGGATTCATCGTTGTAAAGCTTCCAAAAATTGGTCCACAAATCCTGTTCAAATGCCGTGACCCGCGGATCGCTGCCGCGATAAATTTCGGGGATCGTCCCCGGCTCATCCACCGCAAAACCATCCACCGGCGCCTGAGTGGCTCCGTAAATGCGAGTGAACAGCAAGATGCTCTGCCCGCGCAGGGCATCATTGTTCTGTGTGTACTCGTCCTTAAATTTGATCAGCTCCCCGTCGAAATGCACCTCATTGCCGGCAACGGTGAATTCGCGGGCGGGAATGGCCGAGCCGTCGCGGCGGTATTCGACGAACAAGAAGGTCGTCTTTATCTTCCCGTCAATGGTCTTTTGGTCGGTGACGACAATCTTGGCAACCCGCCGCTCCGCTTGAAAGCGCTTGATGATCTGCTGAAGCTCAACCTTTTGCTGCTGCAGTTCGGCCAGTTGGTATTCAGCGGAGTTGTGCTGGTGAAAGAGATACAACGTGATGGAGCCGGCCACCACCAAAAACGTCAGGGCGACAGAATTGCCAAATGTGCGCAGAATAGAGCGAAACATGGTATCTGGTTTATCGGTCGAACCGATAAGGGGGCTCGCAATAAATATAACCCCAGAAATTATAACCTCTAACCTATTGCGGCGCGACCGCGGGCAGCGCGCCTGGAATGGCAGGGGGGTTGGCATCGCCGGGCTTGGCAAGAGCGGGCTCTTGCGGGCGGGTAAGATCCGGGCGGCCCCAAAGCCGTTGTAGCGTCGGCACATCGGTCGGAAGCACCATCTCCTTGGCGGAAACGCCGTCCTGCGTATAAGCGTGGCTGGTGCCGATGAATCTGCCATCGGGGGTGTAGTAAATCTCGGTGGGGTCACCATCCAGGCCGACGCGGTCGGTGATTTCCACCGCGTGGTAGTTCTGCCCGTTAAACGTCACGTCCGTCACCGGCAAAACATCCATGTATCTGGCCATAACGCGTCCCGAAATGCCGCGGTTTACCTCTTCCGGCGATGCCGCGATAAAAGTGGCGAACATATAAGTCGTCGGGCGGTTGAGCGGCAAAAGCCTGGGAAGCAAATAGTTATATGCCTGAGGCACGTAAAAAATCGGCGTTTGCTGTTTAAAGGGGTCGAGCTGATTGTTTCGATGGGTGGTCGTCACTTGTAGTTCACGGACCGATTCCAGATTCACATTGCCTTGGTCGCCTCGAGAAGCGCCCAAGGCTCCGTCAGCACTCTGGGGGGCAACGATGGCAACTGCCTTATCGCGCTCGTCGGTGGCGCCAAGCTGGAGATAGCCGTCAACGACGGTGCCCTTGGGATCGGTGCATTGAGCCACGGTCGACCACACTTCATGCTTGCGATCCAGCGTGCTGGACATCCATGATTGGGTGTCCCACTGCACGCCGGTTTGCGGAACAAACCGCGAGCGAACGCCCACGCGAACCATGGATTCGTCCATCGATTTGGGCTTTTCCTGGAATTCTTCAACAACATAAGAATATCCCACGTCCTTTCCGCCACGAATCACGCGCAGATATTGTTCGGTTGTCAGGGCCGATCGCAACACCTGGTATTGCGCGCCCGGCCAGGTTGCCTTGAACAGGGCGCGGGTCCGGAAAAGGCGGTCGGTCTGGTCCTGCAAAACGTCCTTGCGGTCCAGCAGCACCACCGAATCCACCACCTGCTGGAATGTCTGATAGGCCAATCGCTCGGCGGGGTTTTCAATGTCATCCGGCTCGGCCGCGGGCTTCGCGGGGCTGTTAAGCTCGAAAAAATAATAAAGCCGGTTTTGCGCGTTGGGCGCTTCGAAAATCGCTTGCTGGGTGTATCGCCGCTGCTGGGTGGCGCTGAGATAGCGCACGCCGATCATCCCCACTTTCACGCGCCCGACGTTGATAACTTCATTGCGCAGCAATTGTGTGCTGGGGGTGTTGTTGCGAATGTTATTGATCGTCTTTTCCAGCACGCCGTCCTGCTGCTGGCCGAACTGGTCCTTGTGTGTGGAGAGGGGGAGGCTTTGCTGCAAATGGGTGCGCCACACTTTTAATTGCATGGCGGGTTCATCGGTGCGATCGAATTCAACCAGTATGTCGGGCGAAGGCTTATCGATCTCGGTGCAATTGGCCGGGGCGCGAAACTCCAGGCCGTAGGCCTTGGCGGCATACCGCGGCCCCAACATGTCAGTTGCAACCGTTGCGGGCTGCGTGGCTGCTTCTTCAGCGCCGGCCCAGCGCGGCGCGATCATTCCAAGCGCGCCCACGAACAACCCCATCAACAAATTTCCCAATTTCATTCTCGTTTACCTCCAGCGGGGGGATACTACGTTTTCTGATGATTATCTTTGATTATTGGCGTGAATCGTCAAGCGCGGCTCACTGGCGAATGTCGATTCCACCTCATCCTGCGCGGCTGGCTGTAGTGTCAGTCCGTTGGCTAGATCCGCGTGGTCAAATACGCCGGCGGCGGCAAAATACCATCGGCTGAGCTGACCCGTTCCGTTGATTTCAACCTCAATACAGCGCAATTCCTTGTTATCACTTTCCGCTGGGCGAGCGAGCAGAAGCACCGGCGAAGTCAACAGTTCCGTCTGAACGCCGGGGAAGCGATCGGTCCAGAAAGCGGCCGGCTGATTGGGCAAAACGGCAAGTTGCTGGGGAAACGCGCCGCCCAGTACAAACGGAGCGCTGCCGGGAAATGTGCCGCTGGGCGACGGAACGATCGGAGCCATGTCCAGCAGCGTGATCACATCGTCGGTTTTTCGAGTTCTTTCCAGAAAGGTGGCTGCAAACCTGCCCATGCGATCAGGCTCGGCGTCGTCTCGCTCCACCTGTGCCCAGGGCGCGGTCGTTTTGCTGCCCCACCCCCATGCCTGCGCAACGTGGGTGTAGCTGCCTTCCCAGTTGCGAATTTCCATTTCCTGTCCGACCTTGTTGGCGTCGGGATCAGCCAGACGGTGGGTCCAGCCAATTGGCGCGCCATCGCGGCTCCATATCCACCACTGGTCGCCGCGCGGCAATTTGGGCATCTGCGAAGTGGCGACTTCCGCGCCACCGCGAAGCTGGCCGCGAAGCTCGGCTTTGTCGCCAAAATGTATGCGATCAACAAATTGGTTCCAGGTTTGATCCAGGGTATCGTCGTTGCGGCTGTAAACGACGGTAAGAATCACCAGCATTGCCCGGCTTCCCGGTCCACTCACAACGTAAGCCCGCCGACGCAATAGAACGTTGGCGACCTCCTGCGGTTCAATCCGCCAGCGGTTGTCGGTGCCGTCGGCGATGACCTCGGCGGACAGCCATTGCTGGGAATCCAAGGTGTCTCGGCTATCGAGCTGGGCATCAGCGGCGATCATCTGTCGCAAACTGGAGGGCGTCTGGTCCGCCGACAAAAGTAACGGCACAAAGCGGGCGGAAACCCAGTCTCCCTCGGGAGATTCCGACACCATCATGCGGTCGTTGCGCAAAAGATCCTGCTTCGGGTACACCACAAAATTAGCGGGAGCGGAAACGGTTGTTCCATCAGGCCACGAGCAACTGGAGTCCGGGACTGGGTCCATTCCTGAAACATGCACCGATTGAGAAATCTGACGCAGCAGGCGCGTGTCGGAGCTGTCCAGCATTCCCTGACGCTGGAAGCGGATGATGACCACGTCGCGATCAGGCAGCACCACGCCACAGGCGGCTACCTCGATTTGCGACGGCTTTCCCGCGAAAATCTGCGGCGTCAGCCAGCCAACCAGTTGTCCGGGCCAACCATCAATCATAAAGGGGTCCGGGGGTGTTTCCTGTTGCACACCCACCAGCAGCCCGCTGAGATGCATGTATTCCACCGGCGACATCAATCGGCTGACGCGATGGCGAATAACCGTCAGGGTGCGGCTGGAAAGGCTATTGGGCTCGACGGCAACATGAATCGATGCGCCCCCTTCACCCAATCGATTAGAAAGCTTCCACCCCACCGGCAACTGCACGGTAATCGGCCCATCCACAATGGGATTGCCCAGCGAGACATATAAGGCGCTGCGAATTCGATGATCGAGATACCCCGCCAGCCCCAGCGTGGCTCCCAGGGCGATCCACATGATGCACTGCATCACCACATAGCGCCATCGCGGAAAATACCAGGAGCGGGCCATCGCTGGATTATAGCTGCGAGAACGACCGGCCGAAACGAAAGCGAAATCGGGGGGCTGGGGTGCTTGGCCGGGCAATAAGAGGGCACGGGCGGTTACGCACGAGAGGGCGCCATATCACCCTGCAACGCCAGGCTGACGGATACCGGCTCGGGTAGAGCCCTTCTGGTAGCTCCGCTTGATCCAACCCATTCGAATTTACGTTTTCCCCACGCGCCACGCTTTTGTGCCCGTGGGTTGTTCGTACCACCCCGGGTCGTCGTAGGTTTTGAGATCGGGGCGGACTTTTAGCAATGTAAACATTCCGCCCATGGCGATCGATCCGAACGGCCCCGAGCCGTACATCATCGGCAACGTATTCTTCGGCAGCGGCATCTGCATTTCAGTCATATCGCTCATGCCCGATGCGCCCATGGACATGTAGCCGGGCACCAGACGGCTAATCAGGTCCTCGGATTTCTGCTGGTCTACTCCGATGAGGTTGGGAACATCGTGGCTCATGGCGTTCATCGCGTGGTGGTTCTTGTGACAATGCAGCGGCCAATCGCCCGGGTTGTCAGCGATGAACTCAACCGTCCGCGTCGAGCCGACCGGCACGTTGATCGTGGTTTCCGGCCACTGGGCGCTGGGCGCGATAGGGCCAGCATCCGTCCCGGTCACCATAAGACGGTGACCGTGCAGGTGGATCGGGTGATCGTCCATGGAAAGATTGCCGTAACGAATACGCACGCGATCCCCTTGCCGGACGACCAGCGGAGCGGTACCCGGCCAGACACGTCCGTTGAATGTGAAAATATTGAAATCCAGCATAATCATCGGATTCGGCCGGCTGGTTCCGGGCGGCACGAACCATTCCTGCAAAAATATGCAAAAGTCTCGATCGACTTTCGGCGACGGCGGTTGTTTGGGGTGGATGATAAAAAACCCGAACATGCCCAGCGCCATCTGCACCATTTCGTCGCTGTGCGGGTGATACATCTGCGTGCCGTTCTGATTGAGCACGAATTCATACGCCCAGGTTTCGCCCGGCGCAATGGCGGGCTGGGTGAGGCCGGCCACGCCGTCCATGCCATTAGCGGCGATGATGCCGTGCCAGTGGACTGTCGTAGCCTCAGGCAGCTTGTTGGTGACCAGAATGCGGACGCGATCACCCTCCACCGCTTCAATCGTTGGGCCGGGCGTCTGACCGTTGTATCCCCAGCACTGCACGACCATGCCGGGGGCAAATTCGCGCTGAACAGGTTCAGCAACTAATTTGAACACCTTGGTGTTGCCGTCCATTTCATAAGGCAGCGTGCTGCCGTTGGGCGTGACGACGGGTGTATATCCCAGGCCCGTTTGCGGAGTGCTGGCCGGCGCGGAAGCCGGGACCTCCGCGGCTTGCAGGTTTCCGAAGCGCGCGAGCAGCGATGGCGCACTGGCCAGTGCTATAGCGCTACCAGCAAGCATCGATCTTCGCGTGAGCTTGGAGGATTCTATGCTGGTTGAAGGTGTTTTTTTGGATTCGGCGTTCATGGCTTTTTCCTTTCGACAAAAGTTCCGCCAGCGGCCTGGAGCAACTCGGCGCGGGCAATCCAGTAATCGCGCAGCGACTGGATGTACTGCTGCTGAACGTTGATCTGATTCTGCCGGACCGTGAGAAGCTGGAATGTTCCCAGCAGCATGCCGTTGTAGAACCGGAGTGATTCATCCACCACCTGCTGTTCCAGCGGCAGCAGCGTGGTGCGAATCATGCCAGCCCGCGCCCTTGCGCTTTCCATTCGCGCGCGCAGGCGGCGGACATCCGAACGAATCTGCATCGCCAGCGCTGTGTAGTGCTGGGATGCCTGCTCGAAGCGAGCCTTGTTTCGCATGATGCCAGCCTGCCCCGTGTCCATCAGGGGAATGGGGATCGACAACGTGGGTCCGGTGACGCGCTGGCCGTCGGGCGTTTTTTCAGTGTCAACGCCAATCGTGCCTTGCTGGAGAAAGCGAAGATCCTTGGCAATACCGAGAATTTGGGCGTCCGCCTGGACTTCACTCGCAGCAGATGCGAGGTCGAGCCGCTGATTTAAGGCGGCCGCCTCCAGATCCTTGGGCAACACGTCGTCGGTGGGTGGGTCAGCAAGATTGCCCTGCGCTTTCCATTCCAGTTGCGCATCAGAAACGCTCATCAGGCTGCCCAGCATTTCGCGCTGGTCCAGCAGTTCCGCCTGGGCATCCGCCAGGTCGATTTTGGATTGCTGATCCACGGCCTGCTGGCTGACCAGATCAAGATCGCTGATGTTGCCGGCATCGTGCAGTTTCTGGGCCAGCTCAGCGCCGGCGTCGGAGGCCTGGGTAACCGCATTGCGAAGCTCAAGAAGCTGCTGGGCCGCCTGCCAGCGGTAGAACGCGATGCGCGTTCGTGCCGCCAGGTCCAGCACGGTGTTGGCTGAGCTCTGCACGGCCTGCTGATACTGAAAGGCCGCCAGCTTGCGATGGGCCGGCAACGACAACAGCGTGATGAAATCCGTCTCGACGGAAAGCTCCAGATCAACCCCCGAAGGCGGCCGGTCCGGGAACCGGGGAATCACGCTCAGCACCGGGTTGGGAAGAAGCCCAGCCTGCAGAACAGACGCGCGTGCGATCCCCAGCTCATCCAGGTCAGCCTGCAGATCGTGATTGTTCAGCAGCGCGATGCGCACCGCATCGTCCACCGAAAGCGGTTTGGCGAGGGCGCCGGCAACCGCCCGATCAATCTGCTGCTGGGTGGTGTCATGCCCAACCCAGTGAACGTCGGGCTGGCCGCGATCAGCCAGAGATTTTTGAACATCCACGAACCGATCGGGCGGAGAAGCCGAGCAACCAGCTAGAACTGCCGCCAGGGCGGCGAGGTAAAGAGTGGCTTTCATGGGAATCTTATTTTTTAGAAAAAAAGTACGGACCTTGATGGCAACGCAATGATGGGCGCGGAGTCGCCCAGCGGCAAGCAATTCAAATGATCAGCGCGCAGTGCAGGCGCAGAAGGCTTGAATCTGCGTGGTCAGGCGAAGTGTTGATGCAAACCTGGCTCTGACAAATCTGCGAGACCTCGAACAGATCGCCCCAAAGCAACGCAATCTCAAAATGGAAGGGAGCCGCGGTTGAAGCGACAACTACAGATTGATCGGCCGTTGCAACCACCGTGGCAGCACCGCAATGC
This sequence comes from Planctomycetota bacterium, assembly GCA_030775485.1. Lineage (GTDB taxonomy): Bacteria > Planctomycetota > Phycisphaerae > Tepidisphaerales > Tepidisphaeraceae > JALYJB01. The sequence goes on from JALYJB010000016.1 coordinate 83,267, forward strand.
GGGCACGGCGGGTTGGAGGGGTTCCGGGTGGGGTGGGCCGGCGATTTATCCGCATGGCCACAGCAACAACACGAAGCCGCGGTGGTTTGCAGCACCGGCGGCTGCATCCCGGCGCAAAGGCAATGAATGCCGGCAAGAATCCACCCCAGGAGCGCGAGAACCGCCATGGGTTTGAAACGACGGCGTGGCATTCATTTGAGATTAGACCTGACAATAGGGACTGTCAATCAATGGTTTTAGGTCGAATTGCCTCATTGGCGGTGCATTGGCGGCGTGATGAAGACGTCTCGACCCCATCAAACCAAGGACAACTTATTGGCCAACCCCCTTGACCATAGCTAAGCCGCCATCTATTCTTTTGCCAGCTTTCCGATTCGCCGCGGGTGCGGCGCGGAGCCCTTTAAGACCGGCATGCCGGGTCGTTCGAATTGGTCGAACGGCACTCGCGGCCTGGTGTCTGGGAGTATTTAGATGTCGATTACCGTCGAGCAGAAACAGCAGATCGTCACAGATTTCAAGATTCACGATAAAGATACAGGGTCACCGGAAGTGCAGATTGCCCTGTTGACCAAGCGAATCAACGATTTGCGCGAGCATTTCGACGCGCACAAGAAGGATCACTCCTCGCGGCGCGGACTTCTCAAGCTGGTGAGCCGGCGTAATCAATTGCTGAAGTACCTGACGCGGGAAGACCGCAGTCGGTACCTGCAAATCATCAGCAGGCTCGGCCTGCGTAAATAAATAGGTGGGGCGCTGCAAGTTTGCGGCGCCCGCTTTGTTTTCTACCCGCCTTTCAACGATTGCGCCATTCAGCCCCGGCGCAAAGGCAGTTGAGAGGATTTGCCACAGATGCACACATCCGGGGAGCAATCTCTCTTTTTTTAATCGCGTTGCACTGGTTCGTTCCGCGCTGTTGCGGAAACGATCGCACGCAATGGGATTAAATGGAGATGGCCGCTTTTCTCCGTGGATCTGTCCATCTGTGGCCCCGGCGGACATATGGGGCTGGATGAGGACAACCTTTCATGCAGGCAATTGAAGTCTCACGCCAAATAGGCGGTCGTACCCTTACCCTCGGCACCGGCACTTTCGCCAAGCTGGCGGCAGGGTCGGTCACGGTTCAGTACGGAGAAACAGTGGTGTTCGGCGCCGTGGCTCGCGCCAACCCGCGCGAGGGAATTGATTTCTTCCCCCTTCAGGTGGACTATCGCGAACGCCGCGCCGCGGCTGGCAAATTTCCTGGCGGCTTCATGAAGCGCGAAGGGCGGCCGACCAACAAGGAAATTCTGACCGCCCGGCTGATCGATCGCCCGCTTCGCCCGTTGTTTCCCAAGGGATTCATGGATGAAGTGCAGATTCAATTGAATGCGCTGGCTTTCGATGGGGAAAACGACCCGGATATTTTCGCGGGTATTGCTGCCAGCGCGTGTATTGCGATCAGTGACATTCCCTTCACCACGCCAACCGCCCACGTGCGGGTCGGGCGCGTCGAGGGAAAGCTGATCCTGAATCCCACCATTGAGCAGCTTGAATACAGCGATATTGATCTGGTCGTCGCTGGGACCAAGCATTATGTCAATATGATCGAGCTTGGCAGCCGGGAAACGAAAGAAGACGACGTTGCGGATGCGATTGAATTTGGCCACAAGAATGTGGTTGAAATCGTCAGCATGATCGAAGAACTGGTGAGTAAGGCCGGCCGTGAAAAAGTCGGCACCACCAAGCAGCCCGATCCGGCGTTTGTCGCTTCAATTCGCTCGCGCGTGACCGACAAAATTCGCGAGGTTAAGGGCATGGCCGGCAAAGCTGACCGCGCCGACGCGATTCACGGCATCCTTGACGGCCTGATTGCTGAGCTGGCCCCGCCCATCACCGACCCCAACGCCAGCTATCAAACGGTTATTTCAACCCGCGACAAACAGAAGCAGATTCGCGCGATTTTCGTTGAAGTTGAAGAGCATGTAACCCGCGAAGCGATTCTTGCGGGCGTCCGGCCCGATGGCCGCGATTACCGCACCATTCGCCCGATTACCTGTGAAGTGGGTGTGCTGCCCCGCGTGCACGGATCAGCCGTGTTTACCCGCGGCGAGACGCAGGCGATGTGCACGGTCACCCTGGGCACCAGCCGCGATGAACAGATGGTGGATGGCCTCATTGATGAGTACAGCCAGAAGTTCATGCTGCACTACAACTTCCCCAGCTTCAGCGTGGGTGAAGTGCGGCCGATTCGCGGGCCTGGCCGGCGCGAAATTGGCCATGGCGCGCTTGCGGAGCGCAGCTTGCTGGCGGTCTTGCCCGGAATTGAATTGTTCCCCTATACCGTGCGAATCATCAGCGACATTCTGGAATCCAACGGGTCCAGTTCCATGGCCAGCAGCTGCGGTGGTTGCCTGGCGTTGATGGATGCCGGCGTTCCCATTACCCGCCCGGTGGCTGGTATTTCGGTGGGCCTGATTAAAGAGGGCGATCGCTCGGTGCTTCTCACCGACATCATCGGCGAGGAAGACCATTTCGGCGATATGGACTTCAAGGTCTGCGGCACTCACGAGGGCATTACCGCTATTCAGCTTGATATCAAGATCGAAGGCATCGATTACAAAATCATTCGTGAAACACTGCATCGCGCCCGCGAAGCAAGAATGACGATTCTCGACAAGATGGCTGCGGCACTTCCTGAGCCGCGCAAGGAAATCAGCAAGTACGCGCCGCGCCTGCTGAGCGTGAAGATCGATCCGGAAAAGATCGGCAAGCTGATTGGTCCGGGCGGCAAGAACATCAAGAAGTTGCAGGAAGAAACCGGCGCGCAGATTGACATTGAGGAAGACGGCACCGTGTTCATCAGTGCTGTCGATGGCGCATCCGCGGAGCGCGCTCGCGATCTGGTGGAAGCCATTACCGCAGAGGTGAAGGTTGGCAAGATTTATGCGGGCCGCGTGGTGAGCATCAAGGAATTTGGCGCGTTCGTTGAGATCGCTCCGGAAACTGATGGGCTGTGTCACGTTTCTGAGTTGTCAGATAAGTACGTTCAGAACGTTACGGATTTCCTGAACATTGGCGATGAGGTTCGGGTGAAAGTGATCCTGGTTGACGATCAGGGCCGCATCAAACTGAGCCGCAAGGCAGCGATGCTGGATGAAGGGAATTCAGACCCCGAGCCGGTGGGCGCGCCCGCGGGCGAAGGAAACCAGGGCGGCGAAGGAAACCGCGGTGGATACGGCGACCGTCCCCAGGGCGGTGGTGGTGGCCGCGGAGGCGACCGGGGTGGTGATCGCGGGCGCAGGGGACCGCGACGGGATTAATCAGTCTGCTGAAAAATCCGACCGAAGCGGTGATCCAAATAAGATAACCCTGAGGGCGCAGAGAATGCGGAAATGGATGATTCCATCACGCTTTTCCCTGCGTCCTCATTCCTTTGCCGGCTTAACGCCATCCCGCAACGTCATGCCAAAGCGCCCATCATTCCGATAGAGCCCCTGAGCTGCCCGGAGACAATCGTCTTCGACGCTGAATTCTTGGGCGACTGCGGCTAATATTAAGCCATGGCTTCTCACACCCTGGGAACGTTTCCTCCGGAATTGCTGGCAGCCAAGAAGCAGATTCGTGAACGCGCGCGCTCGTATGGGCTGGATTTCTTTCCGGTCATTTACGAGATGTGCGATTACGAGCAGATGAACCAGATTGCCGCGTACGGCGGGTTTCCACAGCGTTATCCGCACTGGCGCTTTGGGGCGGAATATGAAAAGCTCCGCAAGCAGCATTTCTATGGGCTGGGTCGCATCTACGAAATGGTGATCAACAACGATCCGTGCTACGCCTATCTTCAGGAATCAAATCAGCTGGTGGATCAGAAGCTGGTTATCGCCCATGTGTATGGGCATTCCGATTTCTTCAAGAACAACCTGTGGTTCGGCCAGACCAATCGCAAAATGATGGACGAGATGGCCAACCACTCCACGCGCATCCGGCGGCATATCGAAAAGCAGGGGTACGACGTTGTCGAGCAATTCCTGGATGTCTGTCTCAGCATCGAAGATTTGATCGACACCCACAGCATGTTTCTCAATCGTGGTCCGATGGAACAAAAGCCCACGGAAACAACGCGCGAAGAACCGGTGGCCAAGTTCCGCGCCAAGGATTATCTGGACCGCTGGATTAATCCTCCCGATGTTTTGGAAGCTGAGGCGAAAAAGCAGCGCGAAGACCGCGCCAAGATGCGCCATGTTACTCCTGCCCGGCCGACGCGGGATGTGTTGCAATACCTTCTTGCGCACGCCCGTTTGGAAGACTGGCAGACCGATTGCCTGTCCATCGTTCGCGAAGAAGCCTATTACTTCGCGCCGCAGGGGATGACCAAGGTGATGAACGAAGGCTGGGCCAGCTATTGGCATAGCACGCTGATGACCAAGCATTTCGTGGAAGCCAGGGAAATTATCGATTACGCCGACCATCATAGCGGCACCGTTCACATGCCACCTGGCAATTTTAATCCCTACAAAATCGGCATCGAATTATTCCGCGATATTGAAGACCGTTGGAACAAAGGCAAATTCGGCAAAGCTTATGAGGAATCAGACAACTTGGGCGAGAAGAAAGCCTGGGACAAGGGTCTGGGCATGGGGCGGGAAAAGATTTTTGAAGTGCGGCGCGTTTATAACGACGTGAATTTTATCGATGAATTCATGACGCCGGAGTTCATCGAGCGGCACAAGTTTTATCAATATGGCCGCGACCCGCACACCGGCCAGCTTCGCGTTCTGAGCCGCGATCCGCAGCGGATCAAGCAAACGATGCTATATCACCTGACGAACATGGGGCGGCCGTTTATTTATGTGGTCGATGGAAATTACGGAAATCGCGGCGAGCTCTTTCTGGCCCACAAGCACAATGGGCTGGATTTAGAGATTAAATTCGCGGTGGAAACGCTCAAGAGCCTCTATAAACTCTGGCATCGTCCCGTCCACCTGCAGGCAAAAATTGATGACGACATGATCCTCTTCACATTCGCCGGGGATCAGCCCAAACAACAGACAATCCACGACGACCTGCCCAAGCCGGCGCACCAGATTTCCTGAGACCGGCCGCCCTGGTAAGCACAAATCAGAAATATATTTGAATTGTCGGCTCCGCCGAATACTCTTTGGCGATGTCCGACAAATCCATCAAAGTCGTGCCCGACGCCAAAGCCCTTGCTCAGTCCGCTGCCGAGCGAACGGTAGTTATAGCATCACAGGCCATTGCCGAGCGCGGCAGGTTTTCTATTGCCCTTTCCGGTGGAAGCACGCCCAAAGCGCTTTTTGAATTGCTTGCCTCTGATGCCTATGTCCGGACGATCGATTGGCCACACTGGGAAATTTACTTCGGCGATGAACGCTGCGTCCCCCCGACTCATCCCGACAGCAATTTCCGCATGGCCAGCGAAGCGCTGCTCGACCATGTGCCACTCAAGCCGGAGAACATCCATCGCATGAAAGGGGAGATGGAGCCTAATCAGGCGGCTGTTGAGTACGGGAAAATGCTTAAGGAGAAGTTCGGCCCGGGTGGGTTGGATCTGATCCTTCTTGGCATGGGAGATGACGGTCATACCGCGTCGTTGTTTCCCGGAACTTCCGCGCTGGATGAAACCGACCATCGCTGTATTGCCAATTTTGTGCCCAAGCTGAATGTTTGGCGAATCACGATGAGCGCCCCATTTATAAACCGCGCTCGGAATGTGATGATCCTGGTGGGGGGTAAATCAAAAACCCAGCGCCTGGCCGAAGTTTTGGAGGGGCCGCGCGACCCCAAAAGGCTTCCAATTCAGCTCATCGAGCCTTCCAGCGGGCATTTATTATGGCTTTTGGATGCCGATGCCGCCGGAATGACCTCCGAGGAATAAATAGGAGGAATTAGAACTGCCCCTTGGCAAAACTCGGTTCAGCGACTAATTTTGGAGTTTCTTGTCGGAAGGACTGCTCCGTGATAATGCAGGAATCGAGCACTCGCCGTATCTATGACTTTCAGTCGCTGTTTTACGACATCACTTTCGGCAAACTCGTCCAGCGCCGCATCGCCAGCGCAATATCCCACATTAAGATCGGGCCTTCGGATCGTCTTCTCGACCTTGGAATCGGGACAGGGGCAGCCATAAGCTACTACCCGCGCCAGGGAAAGATCGTCGGCATTGATCTCTCCCGCGGAATGCTTGCTGAATGCGTTAAGAAGATAAATCGGCGGCAGGCGAAGCATGTGTCCGTGTTCCAGGCCGACGCCTTGAATCTTCCGTTCGCGGATGACTCATTCGATCATGTATTCATCAGCCACGTCATCAGCGTGGTTAGCGATCCGTTTCTTCTGATTCGCGAAGCGCAGCGCGTGGCCAAGCCCGGCGCCAGAATCGTCATCCTGAATCATTTTCAATCGACCAACCGGTTTGTCGCCCTGGTTGAGAAATTCCTCTGCCCGCTATGCACCAAGCTCGGCTGGCGCAGCGACCTTGCTTTGCAGGATCTGATTCGCCGAACAGGGGTGGAAGTGGACTACCGATACCGTCTGGACAGCATCGATCTTTGGGAAACTGTGGTCATTTCCAACAACAAATCGGCACTGACCGGAGCGCCACCGGAGCCCTCGCCAACGCGTCGCTCGATTAAGGCTCCCGCGCCGATGCTTGCTGCCGCCTGCGAAGTCGCGGCCTGAATTTATTCACTCACACATCTGGGCGAGGATGATTTCTGTACGCTGCGGAAATTGCGGGATGGTCTTTGAGGTTCGAGACGAATCCAGCGGCCAAGCTGAAGCCTGTCCCTCTTGCCAGGTGATCAATGAAATCCCCGAAGATTCAATGGCGCTGGAAACAGAGCCTCAATCCGAGGAACCAATTTCGCCCGCCGATCAGGTTGCCGATGTACCGACCATTCCTGCATCCGCAAAATTTGCGCCCATTGCTTTAGAGGCATCGCGTGGTCTTCCAGCCGCCATTTGGTGGGCGCTGGCGATCGCTGCCGTCGCGGCATTTTCGCTTTGCATCTTTCTGCTCTTTACCGACGACTGGGAACGCCAGCATCTTCAATTCCTTACCGCGACATCGCAGCACGCCGACGCCCTCATGATCGCCGGTGATTTCGCGGGCGCCACCAAGGAATATCAACGGGTCCTGGACACTGTCGGCAACAAAAAGATGCAAAGTGTCTACCTGCGCAACCTGGTCGAAAGCGCTCGCCACAGCGAGCAAGCGGCGGAAATGGGCGCGGGCCTTGCTCAATCCATGCCACAACGAATTGCCCAGGCAAGCGCCGCAACACTGCCGGCGTCCGGCCCCAGCGATGTTCAGCTTCATGCCGCCACCCGCAATTTCCAGCGAGCCACCGAATATTTTTCGACTTTCGTCTCCTCGCATCCCATCCTGATTCGGGACGATCATCAACAATTCCGCCGGCGGCAATTTCTGGTTTGGGATGTTTCCTATCAGTTGCACCAGGAATCCGATCCGCCGCAAATCTCATTGCAATTTGACGCGGGTGCTCGCACCACCAATCCCCACCGCTCCGGCGATGACGCCACGGTGGATGGCGATTTTCCGCACGATGATTTTCAAACCGGCATCCCCATCCAGACCCAATTTGTGCTGCGCGAGGGTCGATGGGTCGTGTCCGCTCGCCACGTCAACAACGATCAGGGAATTCAGGTGATCAGCGATGGGTTGCTTCGTCCCGGCAACACATCGATGCTTGACGGCCTGTTTGACCTGGAAGAGAAGGCCTTCGGCGGCGAAGCGCCATCTGGAAAGTAATCCGCGCGCTTCAATAATCTAATGCGCGGGCGAAGCCGGCATTGTCGAAGGAACCGTGGTCGATTTTTGTTGTTGTGTCTCGATGAATTGCAGCACCTTCTTTAAATCGGGGTCTTCCTTGTAGCTCAGCGATTTCTTCAGCTCCTCAATGGCCAGTTGATATTTCCCGACCCTTCCATAAAGCATTCCGAGTTGGCCATGCAGATATTCCGGCTTCATCCGCAGCCGCTCAGGCACAAGTTCCTGACTGGCCATTTCTTCCCGCGTCATATCGATCGCTTCATCCAGCCGCCCGAGGTAAATCAGGACGACGACCGAATGTTCATAAGCGCTCGGTATGAAGTTCACAGTCACTGAATCATCGGGATTCAGCCTTATCGCGGAATGCAAGGCGTTTAAGGCGGCTTCACCGTCGGCGATGGCTTCATCCGTGAGGCGCCGCGCATCTACCAAGTCGCCTCTTCGCTGGGCGGCTAAGGCTTGATCCAGAAGAATCGTCAATTGACGGTTTTTATACTGACCAAGAACCAGGAAATGCAGTGAACTGCCAACCTTTAAATCCGTTTCTCGCTGCGCGAACGTCTCGTAATTCTGCCACACACCGGCCTGCGTGAAGGAGACGCAGGCTAGTGCGACCAGGATCGCGGCAAAAACCGGAATGACGATTCGGTTCGCGAAGTTCGCCATGAACCACGCCACCCCAATGCTTACACCGAGCATCGCGACATACACATACCGATCCGCAACCGTCGAATAATATTGAAATACAAAGCTTGTCAGCCCCAGAACGGGCAGCACGCCCGCCAGAAAAACCAAACCAGCCGCCCAAAGCCGCGGTTGTCTGGATCGCCAGATAAGAAGCGCTGCGATTGCGGGGAATATCCAAGTCCAATACAGCGCGTGGTGGAATGCGGGATTCGTCAATAGCATGGTCGGGGTACGTCCGTAATCCCAGGCCAGCCCAATCGGAAGAATGAGCTTCCCGAGATAAAACGCGATCGCGTCGCCCGCAATAAACGGGCGCGTCCACAGTGGAATTGGCTTAAGTTCACCCGTGCTCTGAATCAACTTGGCAAGCCAAACCGCCCCCATGGCCAGCATCAGCCACGGCCATAAACGCAGCACAACGCCGCGCCAATTTCGGCCGAGCACGAAAATATCAAGGATGCCGATGATCACCGGGGCGATCACGGTTGACGGCTTGGAAAGCAGCGCGCAGAGGAAAAAGAATGTCGCAATTCCATATTGAATCTTCCACTCGCGGCCCACCCGTTCCATCGCGACAAGGTAGCGCCATACCGCCAGCATCACAAACAAACCACTAAGCAGATCCTTCATTGCCGTCGCCCATGCCACCGGTTCCGTTTGCAGTGGATGAATCGCAAAAACCAAAGCGCCGGCCGTGGCGGGCCAGGCCTTAAAACCAAGCCGGCGCAGAATTTCCATGACGACGCAGGCGGCCAACCAGTGCACAAGCAAATTGGCCCCATGAAAAACCTCCGGATTCATCGCCGCGCCCAGGACATCCGCGTTTTTTAATCGCGCGCCATGGGCCAGAATCCACCAGGTCGTGAAGACCAGGGGATCGTACATCTGCACATTGCTGTGATCCCGTGGATTCCAGTGGTGAGCCAGGCCCGCGAGTGTTGGTGGATCAAAGTTTTGATTGCCATAAATGAGGGCGCCGTCGTCCCAATCCACGAAGTCATTAAAGAATACACGACCAAACGCCAGGAGAATTGCCCCCAAGAGCAACAATCGCAACCATGCGATCCTGACCTGTTTTTCCGGTGGGCGCCTCGGTGATGTTTTGCGCGCGGTGGTTCTCACGCTTTGCATAAAATTACCGCCGCCATCCTGCCGGTGACACCGCCGTCTCTTCTGTGGGAAAAGAATTCATCCCGATGAGTCACCGTGCATCGATCCGTGGAGTCGATGCAATCCTCGGACATGCCGGCGCCGAGCAATTGTAATCCAACCGCTGCTTTAAGATCGATGAGAGCCTTGCCGCCGGGCAAATGGTTCAACGGAGCGCGACCGGCAAATAGTCGGTCAAACGCCAGGACAACGTCCGGCCCAACTTCAAATGCATCGCGGCCAATGCAGGGTCCAATGGCTGCAACCAAGGACTGCGGGGATAATCCAGGCGCGCCGCAAATCATTTCAGCAATTGCCGCCGGTATGACACCCGCCACAATACCGCGCCATCCCGCGTGTATGGCAGCAACGCTTTTCCCATCGGTGCTGGCCAGCAAGATGGGCACACAATCCGCCGTGCGTACTGAGATTGGGCGAGCGGCATCATTGCTGACAATTGCATCGGCGCGATCGGCTACATCGAAGGAGTTGGCCGCATTCACCCGAACAACCCGATTGCCATGAACCTGATGAACGCGGAGAGGAGGTTGGTTAGGGCAATCAATCGCGTTTAAAAGCCTGGCGTAATTCGCCCAGATGCGCGCGTAATCATCTTGCACGTCGCAGCCGTTGGGATTTCCCAGGTTCAGAGAGTCGAAGGGCGCCGGGCTTATCCCACCGCATCGCGTACTGAATGCATGCGCGACGCCCAGGGCTTGGAGCTTCGGCGAAACATAATACACGACGCCATCGCTGCTTATGCGGCGCTCTAGCACGCAGCCAAGCTACGCAAGCGCGGCAACTCTGTAAAGACACGGTTTGCCCACCCACGAACACCCATTTACCTTTACTTTTGCCAATCGGCGTTTAAGTTCATTCCATCGCGCTATGAATAAACACGAACATCCCCAAGCGGCGCCGCGAAAAACCATCGCGGTATTCCCCGGCCAGTTCGATCCTATTACCAATGGGCATCTGGATGTGATACGCCGCGGGGCTGTCTTATTTGATGAGCTTGTGGTGGCGGTAGGGGTTAATCCCGACAAAAGGGAGTTTTTCAGTCTTTCCGACCGCGTTGCCATGATTCGCGGACTGCTTAAAGACGTTTCCAGGGTTCGGGTCGAAAAGTACACCGGTTTAACCGTCGATTTTGTGACCCAGGTGAAGGCCACCGCCATTCTTCGGGGCATCAGGGACGTCTCCGACCTGCGCTATGAATTCCAGCTCGCCCTGGCCAATCGCACCGTGGGCGGGGTGGAGACTGTTTTTATCATGACCGGCGATCAATATGCCCTCACCAGCAGCAGTTTGATACGTCAGGTCGTCTCCCTGGGTGGCGATGTGCGAAAACTTCGCGGTGTATTGCCAGAAGTCGTAATTGAAAAACTCGTGGCACTCCAGAAATCGGGTAAAACGGTCTTAGTTGAACCGGATACGCCCGCAGTCTGACAACAATGGGAAATGTTAATGTTAATCTCGTTAAGACGTAACATCTGCGCGATTTTCCCTTGACGGCCAAGGGCCGTATTACTAAATTAACGCTTGGCTGCTAAGTCAAAAGTGGCTCGTTAGCATTCAACTTTCCCTTGGCGGGGAATTAACGGTGTTTTCAGTAGCGAACTTTGTGTTTCTTCGCCTTCATGAACAACGTCAGGATTCAGTTTCATTCAAATAGCTTAAAACCCGTGTCGACGGTGTTCGTCGGCATGTTTTGTTTCGTAGTTGTGCATCTGGCGGCAAAAACGTGGTTATTGGGGTCGGCTCCTTCGTGAGTTCGATTACGGCACTCATCTCTTCATATCCGTATAAACCACGCCCATCCGCAAGTGTGCACGACGCAGTCTCGAAAGGAGCTTCTTATGAAGCGTCTTTATCGGTCGAGGGATAATCCCTCCGCCCCGGCGAAGGGTTTTACCCTCGTCGAACTGCTCGTCGTTATCGGGATCATCGCGTTGCTGATCTCGATCCTGCTGCCCAGCTTGAACCGTGCCCGCGAAACTGCCAACCGGGTCAAGTGCTCCAGCAATCTCCGCCAGATCGGTCTGGCCATGGTCCAGTATTCCAACGAGAATAAGGGACCGTTCCCCCGCACCATTTTCATTTCAGGCGCGGATGGCGCAAAGGGCGGCGTCACTCAGAGTAACGGGCCGACAACTCCTGCATTGTACGGTCAGGCAAAGAACGGCATCAGCGGTGTGATGACGGATCCATTCCAATCCACGATTCCCTATGCCGTCAACAACGTGCCGATGGCATACTTCCTTCTTCTGCGAACCGAAGACCTCACCTCCGCTGTCTTCACTTGCCCCAGCGCAAACCAGACTCCCGACACCTACGGCGGTGGTACCCTTACCCAGCAGAATCAGGCCGACTTTACCAACTTGTCGCAGAATCTGAGCTACAGCTTTGCCAATCCCTATCCGGATTTGACCGCTTCCAATAGCGGTTTCAAGATGGTGCAGGGAATGGAGCCGACCTTCGTCCTCGCTGCCGACATCAACCCCGGCACCACGGGTGCCAATGACAACGTGTTGGCCCCAACCACGAGCAGCTCTGCTTCGCAGATGAAGCAAGGCAACAGCAGCAACCACAATAAGGACGGACAGAACGTTCTTTATGCTGACTCGCATGTGGAATTCCAGAACAACCCGTTTGTTGGCGTTTCCCGCGATAACATTTACACCCGCGGCGGCGCCGCTTTCGGAACCAATGTTCAACAGTCTCTGGTTGATTCGCCATACCAGGTGAATGACTCGGTGCTTCTGCCCACCGACGATGATCCTCTTTAATATTGGGATGATTGTCCCGCGGCAGCGCACATAACTGAAACGACGAGGCCCGCCAGATTGGCGGGCCTCTTTGTTGGTGGGATTATTGTTCAAAGCAAGTTAAACTTGGGCCATGGAAGAAGTTCTTCCACCGCAAACTCAGGAAGGCGCCGGCTTTGAGCCCGCGCGGGTTCGCCAATTCACCATCTTTCTGGAAAACCGCGTGGGGCGCCTACAAGCGCTTGTACGTGCTCTGGACGACAGTGACCAGGTTATTCGGGCACTGTCAATTGAAGAATCGGGTGACACGGCGCTGGTGCGCATCATCTGCTCAAATTCCGATGCCGCGCGCGAAACTCTGCGCCTGGAGGCCTTTGCGTTCAGCGAATCGGAACTCATCGCCGTTCGTCTCTCCCGGCGCAAACCTCACAACATGGTTTCGGTCTGTGCCGCGCTGCTGGCCGCCGAAATCAATATTCACTACGCATACCCTTTTCTTAACATTTCCGGCGGCCCGGCCATCACGTTGTATGTCGACGATATGACCCTCGCAGCCGAACTGCTCATGAAGAAGGGCTTTATTTTGATTGCTGAGAGTGATCTGCAAAACTTGCAGTAAGGGAAGTGAGTTCGCTGGCGGTTCCCAGGCGCGTCAATTTTCCGGTGCCATCCAGACGGTCGTACAGGTAGAACACGCGACTTGGACCTGATTTCGCGTAATACCCATAAAGCGGGCGATTGCGATCGTTCTTTGTTCCAATTGCGGTAACCCGCGCGTTTAAATCGTGGGCGCGAATGATTGGCGCATCATCCGGCCAGGCTACATCTGAATTATAAACAGGTTCCTCGTCGGCATTGTTGGTGACCAGCTTCCCCTCCATTTGTGCATTCAAATTAAAATGGAAAAGGACGACCGCCGGTGGCGAAACCTCTTTCGCGAGGGTGCTGTTGATGGCTTCCCCTTCATGCATCTCAAAATACTGGTCGTGGACCAGGCGATCAAATTGCGGCATTGACGCAATTACGAGGAATAGAATGGACAATCCCAGCAAAGTGCGCACAAGAGGTTTACGGCGGGGAAAAACGTCGCAAAGAAATTGAATTGGCAGCACAGGCATCAATGCCATCGCCGGTGATAGCGTCACCAGATAAGTCGGTAACGGGAAAAAGGCGTAAGCCGTATAGAGGAGCAGAAATATCGGAATCACTCCCCATACCGCCCATCGGCGAAGATCAAACATCCCCGCAACGGCCAGCGGGAAGATGAGCCAGAACATGGGTTCAATAATCAGGTTGTCGAATGCGAAAGCGCAGCGATCCAATAAGAGAGCTGGAAACCTGGAAATTTGATGTTGCTCCAAATCCGGCAGAATCCGATTTTCAAAAAAGATTCGCTTCTGTGGCAACATTGAAACTGGCAGTGCCTCAGTCGGCAAAGCGCGAAATCCATATCGCGCGCCCGGGGAATTCTGATCCGTGTAGTATTCGAAGGGGGTTAGGAGAACGTGGCCGGTGACGCCGTAATCAAAAATGGATTGCACCGTGAGGAACGGGGCAGCCGCCACAAGGGCAATGACCGCGTTTTTCGCCCAGACGCGGGGCCGTTGCCGCCTAAGATCAATGGCGATCGCCGTCCCGATGGCCAGTGCAAAGCAAAGCGCATCAGCCGGTCGCGTAATCGCCGCCCATCCAGCAGCAGCGCCTAAAAGTGCCATCCAGGCCCATTCTCGCCGCTCCCTCCATTGCAACCACGCGAATGTCATCAGCAAACCTAAGAGCAATACCGGAATCTGCGACAACAGCATAATTGCGCCAAGCCGGAATATGCCCATCGATAACAGCACCAGCACCGCGATAAGCGCCATTGCGCCATCCAGCATTTCGGTCAGGACCAGGTAAAAGAGACCCGCGCAAAGACCTCCCGCCGCGAGCGTCGCCACGACCCACGGCAGGTGCAGCCAAATCACGGGCACATACATCATGGCTGTCCCTGGGAAATACATGGAGGCATAGACTGGGTGGGTGATGAGATAGAAGCTATCGAAGGAAGCCGCGCACGGATGCGATGCCATCCAAAGATGCCCCCGCGCCAGCATCTGCATTTGAATTAAATAGCTGGATTCGTCGTGAAAATATGGGTGGATGGCGATTTTCTGATACCGCTCGCTTGCGTGGATGAATAATGGCGTCGCAACGGTGATCGCAATGAAGATAAACAAGCGTGCTCGCGGAGAAGGGGCACGGCTGAACTCCCACCATAGATTTACCCCGCGCCGAACAGGGGGAATTAAAGCCAAAACCGCCGCTGCGAGCACCCAGCGCAGCTCATCGCGGTGCCCGTAATCTCCATGGCCTAGGAGCAGCCACGATTGCACGCCGGCGATCATCAGCAGCCAGGCAATGATTTTGCTCGCGCGTGGGCTCAGTTGAAGCCAGGCATTCAAGCCTTCGTTGCTGGCTGGCGGGGGATTCACATTAGAGCTTTGGATTTGAATTTCCGGAGATCAGCGCCAGAATCTCCGCGCGACTTGACGCGTTGTCCTTGAAAATGCCGCGAAGGACGCTGGTGACCATGGTGCTTCCCGGCTTTTGCACGCCGCGTATCGTCATGCAGGTGTGAACCGCTTGAATCACGCAAACCGCCCCTATGGGGTGCAATTCTTCCATCAGCGCGTCGGCAACCTGGGTTGTCAGGCGCTCCTGCACCTGCGGTCGGCGGGCAAAACCTTCCACCAGCCTCGCCAGCTTGCTCAATCCAACAACCTTGCCATTCGGCAAATAGGCGACGTGAGCCCTCCCCGTGAACGGCAGCAAGTGATGCTCACATAAAGAATGAAATTCGATGTCGCGCAGCAGCACCACCTCGTCATAGCGCTCGTGGAAAACCGTTTTAAGATGGCTGCGCGGATCCTCCCAAAGGCCCGCCATCAGCTCCGCGTACGATTTGGCGACTCGGTGTGGCGTGCGCTGCAAGCCCTCGCGGTCCGGGTCTTCCCCGACGGCTAAAAGGATCTCCCGCACAGCGCGCTCAATGCGCGGATAATCAACCCTTGCGGAGCATGGAGTGCTGCTGGATGCCTCAATCTTGCTCATGGGAGGATTATAGGCTGAGTCGGCAACTCCATGAAATTCGCGACCCCCGAGCCCGGCCTGGCGGCTTAATGAATCCAACGCATGTCGCCAAAATCCGGAATGACCGAAAAATTGCTATCCAGCAACCTAAACCCAGCAGGCCAGTAAACAAAAACAGCCTTTCCAAGCAGGAATTGCTCGGGAACCCGGCCGGATTCCGTGGCAAGTCCTTCGTGTGGCAGGTTGATGTCGTGCTCCCAATACCGGGCGTCTTCGCTGACGGAAGAATTATCGCCCATCACAAAGTATTCGCCGTCCTTAAGTTCCATTGGTTGCTTTGGCGAACCCCATGGCAGCGGCGCGCCGCCATTCCGCGGGTCTTGCCGGTTTGTGTAGTAAATATCTCGCCAAAGGCTCACATGCTCCAGGGAGCACGTTTGGCTCTCAGCCTCGATCGCCGCTTCCCCCGGCCTGCCGCGCTTTTGAAGGTTCCATTGATTTCTCAGCCAATTCACGTTGGGCGAATAATCGGCTGGTGTCGATTGCAGGACCACCTGCCCGTTCAGCCGCAATGTGACCTGGTAATCCACATTCATCAGCTCCACAAAGATCGGTTTATCGCCCTTGATCCCCAGATCCGCCAGCTTCAACGTCTGGCCAATCTGCTTTTCCCCGTTGTTGGTGCGATGGAGCAGACTGACGGCGTCCGGTGTAATTTCCGCCGTGAAAGTGTGGTCCATGCTTTCAAATCGCGAAAGCTTCATTCGCAGTGGACCGGCGCCGCCAGTGCGCCGGTAATAAGCTGTGAGTTTAAGATCGGAAACAGGATTGGCCTGCTCGTCATTGGGTGAGCCCAATCCCGCTGGCCGGGGTGAGCGGATGTCGTGGCCATTGTCATACACCAGATAATCCGTCAGTGTTTGTGTTGTACTGTTCGCGTTGGGATCAAAATGAATCTCGCCCGCCCCGCTGTTATTGGCGAAGTGAAATATTCGCCCGCTAGCGGCATCGGTGCCCAGGTTCCAACCCGATCCGGTTTGTTGCTTCCAGGGCTGGGACCAATCCGCCAACCCTTTGTCCTGGCGTTTGGGGGTCTGCGGATAGAAATCATTATCGTTAACAAGACGCCATAAAGCGTCCTGAACGGACTGCGGCTTGGTTTGAATTTTCCAGGTGCGATCCTCCGCCGTTGAAATGTAGATATCCCCATCCAGCACCATCAAACGCTCATTCGGCAGCCCAACCAGCCGCTTGATGAAATTCTGCGTGTAGTTGGTTGTTTCAGGTTTGTCGGGGCTTTTGAAGACCACCACATCCCATCTTTGGGGTGCGTGCGTCAGATAAACATATTTCAAAACGAGAATTCTGTCCCCGTAGGCGACCGGGTATTCCTTGTTTCGGCTGGCGACTAGAAATCCGCAATTCGGGCAATAGACATCCGCCCAGGGCCGGCTCATGGGGCTTATCTGCGGATCGTCCGACTCATTTTCCGAAGCGGGCGCCTGGTAATTCACGTCAAACTGGTAACCGCAGTCCGGACATTTCATGCGCATATGCGCGCCAAGAAGCGTTGGCGCCATGGATCCCGTGGGGATTACAAAAGCTTCCACGATGAATGCGCGAAATATGAATGCCAGAATGAACGCGACAAGGATTGATTCAATCGTTTCCTTGATATTGGTCGTGCTTTCCGGATCGTTGCCGGATGCGGAGGGTTGGGCGCTGGGCATGGTATTGATGGTAAGCGATCCAATCATCTGTCGCCAAGCCACTGCGAGAAGGCCCCGGCCTTCAGCATAACTATCGGCTTGCGACCCTCATGCCGTGGAAAGGCCCTCGCGCAACCGCTGGCGCGCTGAAACTTATATTCCGGAAATCATTTTCCAATTCATTGCGCAGTCGCTGGGCCCGTTCAATCGAAATTGTTTCGCCGGGCGATTCGATAACCACGCAGTAAAGCGCGTCCCCTCGCAGAAATCCAGCAAGCACGTGGTCACTGATTTTCACCGCGTAATTTCCCGAAGTATATCCCAGGGAAAAATCCTCGGCGGGAATGGTGAACAGGGAAAGCGTTTCATCCCCTTTGCGATACAGCAAATGCCCGGTGGCGTGGGCCCAGATCGGGCACGGGCCGGCGCCGGCGAAAGTCCAACCCTTGAGCGCGGTCGAGATAACCGGAACCTTGATGATCCCGGAAAGCTGGCTGCCCACGCTCGTAAAGTCGTTATTTGCCACGCCGGGCAGGAAATGGTGATCCGGAGCCATTTTGCACAGGTCATGACGATTCACCATGTCCTGGGCGATTGTCTGGGGGAACCCTTTTTCGCCCGGCAGCCAGGTCAAAAGTCCGGCGAAGAACAGGAGCGACGCTGCCATCGCGTAACTAATCCATCGCGGCCGCGTGGACGCGCTAAGATTCATTCCGATCGATAAATTCCCCCCAGATTCGCTGAACAGGGATTGGATACGCGCGCGCAGCTCAGGCGGAGCGGTATCGCGGCTCCAAACCCGCTTTACAGCCGACTTCAATCGGGGATCGTCAAATATCTCGTTCACGACAGTCCCATAGCGTGCTCGCCGCTCGCCACTACTTCATTGCCCAATGATTTAAACCGTAATCGCACGGTGCCTATTCCCTGATCAGCCCTTGTTGTTGGGCGTATGTACGTAATTGATCCGATAACCTCTGCCGGGCGCGGTGCAAACGGCTCATAACGGTGCCGATCGGTACGTCCAGCATCGTCGCGATCTCTTTGTAGGAAAGTTCTTCAACTCCCCACAGCAGCATTACTTCCTGATATTCGTCGGGGAGGTCGTTCAAGGCTTCCGCCAGCTTTTCGTCCATCGAATCGAAGATTGCGCTCCGATCGTTGCTAAAAGTGGGGGTCTGCTCCTCTCCTACCGCGATCAATTGTTGGTCATCGACCGCAATCGGTTGCCGCTTTTCTCTTTCGGCCCGGCTGATGTGCAAATTATGCATGATTCGCAGCAGCCACGGACGAATACCGAACTCTTCCAGATTAAACCCATCGGCCGCCCGGATTGCCCGAAGATAGGTCTCCTGGACCAGATCCTCGGCCTTGGTTGCGTTACGAGTTAGCCTTCTGGCAACGCGGTAAAGCGTATCCAATTGCTCAAGAGCCAGTTGCTCGAATTGTTGCCGGGAGGTCTTCATAGAAACCGGCGAACCCAGGGCCGCCGATTGCACCGTTAGCATATGAGGAAAAGCTCTTTTCCGCCAAGATTCACCGCTTGATTGTCGAAGAGGATTCAACCCCGCTGCGAAAAATGGGCGATTTTAGGAGCGGATCTGGTTTTGGAAAAACCTATCAAACTGGCCGCGTTGCTTCGCGGACTGAATCCGCTAAGCTGAATTTCATGAACAAGCCGACCGTTCTGGTCACGGGCGCTGCCGGGTTCATCGGCTCGCATGCCGCCGAGCATCTTCTCACCCACGGCTATCACGTTGTTGCCGTCGATAACTTCTGCGACTTTTACGAACGCGCCTGGAAAGAGTTGAACCTTGCCAGCGTGGGCGGGCGCGTCAAGTTTGATGTTGAGGAGATCGACATCACCGATGGGGCCGCCATCGACAAGCTGGTGGGTCTCGCTAAACCCCAGGTGATTCTTCACCTCGCCGGCATGGCGGGGGTGCGGCCTTCCATCGAACAACCAGCTTACTACGCGCGCGTGAATGTCGAGGGCACCACGCAGATGCTGCAGGCTGCCGTGAACCACAAGGTGCAGCGATTTGTCTTCGCCAGCAGCTCAAGTGTTTACGGCAACCGCACCCGAGTTCCCTTCCGCGAAGACGAGCCCGTTTCCGAACCCATCAGCCCCTACGCGGCCAGCAAGCGCGCTGGGGAACTCATCTGTTACACCTATTGGCATCTATACCGCCTGCCGGTCTTTTGCCTGCGGTTTTTCACCGTCTACGGCCCGCGCCTTCGGCCCGATCTGGCGATTCATAAATTCACCCGCCTCATCGCTCAAGGCCGCCCCATCCCGTTTTATGGTGATGGCACCACCGCCCGCGATTACACCTATATCGACGACATCTGCAGCGGCATTCTCGCTGCGGTCGAGCGGGCGGATCGCTTCCGAATCTACAACCTCGGCAATCATCATCCGGTGCCTCTTAAGGAGATGGTGAGTGCTTTGGAAAAAGCGATTGGCCGCCCCGCAATTCTCGATCGTAAACCCATGCAGCCGGGCGATGTGGAAATCACCTGTGCTGATGTTTCCCGCGCCGTGTCCGAACTCGATTACCGTCCCAGTGTCACGCTGGAAGACGGCTTGAAGAAATTTGTCGATTGGTTCAATCAATACGGCCACCTCTACCGCCTCCCCGGCGAGGCCGAGGCCGGCAAGGGCGTCGCATAGCAATGTCCAGCGAATTGCTGCTCATTCGCCACGGTGAAAGCGAAGCCAATGTTGGACTATCCACCGATCCTGATTCTCGATTAACTCAAAGAGGCATCGAGCAGGCGCGGAACCTGGGCCAGCGCCTTGCTGCCCATGTCGATCTCACCGGTTTCACAGCCTTGGTAAGCCCATACCATCGCACCCAGCACACCGCTGCTGAAATTGCTTCGACCACAGGACTGAAATTCCAGCCGAACGAACTCATTCGCGAGTGGGGTGTGATTGCCACGATCAACGGCCGGGAATTTCCGGAGGAAACCACCGAGCATCTCATCGCGCGGCTTACAGAATTTCTCCAGGTTTATGCCGGCCGCAAGCTGGTCATCGTCTCCCACGCAGCTCCCATCGCGGTCCTCACCCAGCTTGCCTGGGGCGAGGTTCCGAATGTCACCGGGCAGTTCTGGCATGGCGTGACCAACTGCTGCCTGCGCAGGGTGGGGGCGACCTATCACATGATCTGATGGACTGTGAGTGGCAAAAAAAGAACCCTCGTTCTCAATTTGAAAACGAGGGCCATAATTGCGGCTGAGAGGAGTCGAACCTCCACGTCTTTTGGACACAAGAACCTGAATCTTGCGCGTCTGCCAATTCCGCCACAGCCGCGACGGAAGGGAAATCTTAAGGCGGCAGGGAGGGGAGTCAAGGGAAGCGAAAAACAGGTAGTGGGTCAGTTTGAAATACCTGAAATTTTTCGGAAGTGTGTACTGAACGCAAATCGGACATTGCCAACGCTGAGTTTATCCAATCGACGCAATCGCAGCGTCCCATAGATCGCCGAGGGCGGTCGCCTTCTTTACTTTTGCAGACGATTTCTTTGCCGCCCTAGGGAATTTAATGGACAATCCGCCGTTAGGTGTAACTACGATATCGGTGCTAACGCCATTGCGTATAAGAGTGATTAAATGATCGTTCAGCACGGTACTCACCGACTGTGCGGAACCTATAGTTCATTTTCCGTCTTTAGCCCACTTGAGAGCACCGCGTTTCGTAAACGCGGTGATTTGGTCCGGCTCAAATACATCTTCCACGGTCTTGTTCTCCCCAATTTGCAACACAAATGCTATTTCGGCCATCCGCCCGGAGGCTTCTTCTTAGTGAGCGACTTGGCAACGGCGGCTTGCCAATCTCCCTCGATTTTTAGGACTTCTTGCTTTGGGCCTGGCTTGGTCTTCGGCGGCTTCTTGCTGGTCGGTTTTTTATTGGCCATGCCAAAATTGTACCAAATTAATTGATTGTCGCGCGTTTTGATTTCCGATTTGGACGGTGTTATGGTGTTGCCTTGCGGTGGTGGCGGAATGGGAAGCCGCACGGGGTTTGGAACCCTGAAACACCACAAATGTTATGCGGGTTCAAGTCCCGTTCACCGCAAATCAAATCTTAGGGCGGCTATCCATGCCGGAATATCGTGAACCGCTGCCGGATAGTTGCCCGCCCTCCGACGCCTTTGAAGTTAAAAAGGCAATAGAGGTGTATAGACTTGTGTCATCTATTCCTCCATCTGATGAAGATTTCAAATCACAGCGAGAACTGAAGCCGAATGCCCGTTTTTCCTTTAGCGAATGTGATGCATGTGGTGTATCCGTGTGGGTTGACATTCACAAGGCGATTGAACAGAAGAGATATCCTAAATTCAAGAATTCAATTGTGTGCAAAGTAACGCTTGACACTGGATCGGGGCGTATAATCCAGCGTGGACATCCAGCCCATCGCACATGGTGGCCGTATAAGGAATATAAAATCCTGACGCGATGCGAGGTGACCAAATGATAAAAAACCTCGCTTACGCTGGGACGCTATCGTATTACGACGGCATCCAGATTTTCGAAGCTCGCGATGCCATCGGGGGGAATTATATCGCATTGTTGGTGGATGACTCGGAAGACGGATTGCCAGCTTATGCAATTGTTGGTGTAAGTCCTTTTCGTCTTCAAGATTTCCGACTTGGAAAAGTCGATTTACTTACGATTATGCGAGAAAGATCGCAAGGAGAATGGTTTTATGGCCCATTAATGCCTTCCGAAAACGGCTCTGCACAAGTCGCCGCAGAACTTCGAGCAGATGAAATACCGAGTGATTATCTACCGGATGATGGGCTTATCCTTTCGTTTTCGCCCGATGTTGATGTTTCTTCGGTGAGGAAGGAGATTGCCGCACACAATCGCCTCGCATTGGAAGTATCGCTAGAATCCAGTTCGCCATCTGATCTTCATCTGATCCACGCCGCCACGTTGAGCGGCATGCTTATTCACATTCAATCCTTAGTGAAATATGCGTTTCAGAAGGCTAACGCTAAGGCAGCCAAGGCAGAACGTGGGTTAGCGTCAGTGCTTGACGTGGCGGTTCCAGCAATTCGGGGGTCCTTCAAGTTCCTGATGGTTCCGGCAGAAAAACCGAATTTATTCAAAGAGAACGAAGTGCGACAGGCATTAGAGATAGTGGATGATCTTCTTGCCAACACATCGGATCCACAAAGTACATTGGTGCATGCACAAAAGTATGCGGGGCATACTGCTGGAGCATTTATTCGTCTTCTTCGTTTTATGGTTGAAGCAGATGTTTCGATGTCATATTCCTGGGGCGATCCGAGTCGTGATGAATTATCAATTCGAAAACTTTCGCGCACGGATTTGCTCCCCTTACTGGACGTTCTCTCTGCATCCGAAAAGAGCATAGCTGTGGAAAAAGTGACAGTTGTAGGACGGCTGCGAAAAGCGGATGCAGAGACGGGTACGTGGCTTTTATTAACCGATGAAGGAGAAAAGAACTCCGGAAAAACCCGGGAGAATATTTCTCTGGAAAAGCTGACGATTGGGAACCTGTACGCAATTGATTGTGAAGAAGAAGTGGAAGAATCGCTGGGAACGGGCAGAGAAAAGAAAACACTGTGGGCTACGAGAATTTCATCTGGTCGCCAAAAATAGCAATTTCTTCATTGTGATTGCGGCGTCTCACTGTTGACTGGAGTTCGGTATATCAGCCTTTTCCCCTCAGCGGATTGAATCGCCAGAGCGGTACGTTCCCCGTCATTCAGCTTGCGACCATTCCACAGAAAATCGTAGTGAGCCATGTAGCGATGCAGGTGCTTCTTGCTGACTGCATGGCGGATACCCATCAAGCCGCGCTTGATGGTTGCGAACGATGATTCAATCGTGTTGGTCGAAACACCGTCGCGGGCGTATTCCCCGTCACTGTGGCAAACGGTGTCATGGCCATTCTTGAAGAACGGGCCGATGCCGTTGTAACTGGAATTTTCGTCGGTCATCACGTGCGCGGTGCTGTGAACCATTTCAAAGATGGCCTTGCGCAGTGTCTTGCCAGAGACAACGGCAATCACGCGACGATGGATATCTCCGTTGCGGGAAACGATGCCTAGAACCGGCTGTTTATCGGTGCCGCGACCGCGCTTGTGCCGGTGCCCGGACGCGGCTTGCCACCGATCCAAACTTCATCGACTTCCACCTCACCCTTGATTTGTTTACTGGCGTCTTGGGGTCGGGTGCCGCCAACGGCAGCGAGGGAAGGTTGATGGTCAACGTCGGAATTGCTATGAGCCACGAAGTGGTGCCCTGTGCCGAAAGGTAGGACCCCAGCGGCATGAGTATTGCGTCCGCGACCAAGACCGCACAAAAGGTCTTTCGGTGGATGTGTGGAGGCCGTCTCATCCGCAAAATGATACCGCTTTTTAATCCAGCAGGCCCACCAATTCCTCGAGCTCCCAAACATGATCGGTCAGTCCCGCCTGCATCGCCGGGGTGACACGAAGTGTCTGGTGAATCCGGCAGCAGTTGTAGTGCATGTAATGAAGTGCAATCGCATGTTCGTGATTTGCCAGCTTTTTTGAAAATGCGTTTGTCAGCCGGGTAAACCGGAAACTGACCCATTACCCAAACAGGCTTAACCAGCAGCTTCACAGGCCGATTTCGTTCCCGCACTGTCTTCTTCACCAATCCCGTCTAAAATAGCTCATCCATGAAAGGCTCCGGGAAGAAAGACAACCTCAGTCCGCGCATCACCAATCGGCGGGCGCTGCATGAATATTTCATCACCGCCAAGATTGAGTGCGGCATTGTCCTCATGGGCAGCGAAGTAAAATCCCTGCGCTATGGAAAATGCCAGCTTTCCGAATCGTATGCCCGCGTCGAAAACGGGGAGCTGATTTTGCATGGCTGCCATATCGATCCCTATGAAAAGGCCGCCATCGGCCATGAGCCGCTGCGCGAGCGGAAACTGCTGGTCCATAAGCGCGAAATTGCCCGCCTGGCCGATGAGGCGTCACAGCGCGCCACTACCCTGGTGCCGCTTTCCATCTATTTCAAGGACGGCCGGGCTAAGCTGGAACTGGGCGTGGCCCGCGGCAAGCAACAGCACGACAAGCGCGAAAGCATCAAACGCCGCGAACAGGACCGCGAAGTCCGCCGCGCCATGACCCATCGCCAATAGCATGTGGCGCGCACCCACCATCATCGCCCATCGCGGCCTGCATGATGTCTTGCCTGAAAATTCGCTGGCGGCGTTCCAATCCGCATGGAGCGCCGGCATCACGTGGTGTGAATGCGATGTTCATCTCTCAGCAGACGATGTCGAAGTCATCATTCACGATGCCTCGCTGGATCGCGGAACCACAGGCCGAGGTCGCGTTGCGGATTTTACCTGGGCGAAGCTTTCGAAAATCCGGTTGCTCGGTTCGGATGGTTCTCTCTCGGATCAGACCATTCCATCGCTGGATGATGTTCTGGCAAAGATGCCCGTAGACTGCAAACTGCTGATTGAAACCAAACCGGCGCTGGGCGCACGGGTGTTGCCGATTGCTGAAAAGGCAATGAAGACGGGTTGCGGATTGCAATCGTTTCAGATTGCCGACATGGAATTGGCCGCCGCCAAATTCGGCGATGCGCTGGATTGCGCTGTCCTGTTAGGTAAGACAACTGAGTTGCAGACGATCGTTCGCTCGTGGAATTTGGATTACCGGCTGCTCGATGCCGCCACATTGAAAAGGCTGCGCCAGCAGAATATTCGTATCGGCGCTTGGACAGTGAATGACGCCTTGGAACTCTCCCGGCTGGTCAACGCCGGCATCGACCTGATCATCACCGATGCGCCCGGGATCGCCCAGCGCGTTATTGCCGACGCCAAACAAATGATGTCTATGTAAAAGCTACTTCGCTTCCGCGACCGCGATACATCGAGCCAGCCGCGCCAGGGTTTTTTCTTTTCCCAGGAAAACCAGGCTTTCGAAGATAGGCGGACTTACCGCCGAGCCGCAGACCGCCACGCGGATGGGCTGCGCCACCTTGCCAAGCCCCAGCCCTGAAGTCTCGCAATATTTTTTCGTCGTCTCTTCAAGCTGGGCCACGGTCCAGTCGAACACCGCCGCGAACAGCGGCAAAATTCCCTTCAACGCCGCAAGCCCCTGTCCCTCATTCTTCCGCAGAAACTTTTCCACCGCATCGCCCGCGTATTGAATCGCGCTGTCCGCCACGAACAGGAACCGGCTCTTCTCCTCCGCGTCGCGAAAGGTGCGCAGCCCCTTGTTCATCTCAATCACCTTTTCCAATTCGCCTGTCGAAGCGTTAGCCATCGGTGATTCGGGGTGAACAGCCAGAAAATCCCGCATGGCCGGCACCAGCGCTGTCGGGCTTTCGGCAGCCAGCGCCTCGGTGTTAAACGCCAGCAGTTTTTCGCGGTTGAACTTCGCGTTCGCCTGGCCGATCCGCTCCATGGAAAAAAGCTGAACCATCTCGCCAATGCTCATCCGCTCTTTGTTCTCCCCCGGGCTCCAGCCCAACAGCGCCAGGAAATTCAGCAATACTTCCGGCAGATATCCGTTGGCTCGGAAATCGTGAATCATAATTTCCGGCAGATCCGCTTCCGTGATTCCCACCGCCGGCATCAGCATCTGCTGCTCCGGCCCCTCAAGCTGGCGGCCGTCTTCGTCCAGCCACCAGGTGAGGCGCTCCAGCGGCAACCCGGATAAAGTCGCCAGTTCTTCACGCGTCTTCTTGTTCTTCAACCAGATATTGACGTGATGGCGCACCTTTTTATCCCGGTCGCGCTTGCCCATCTTGCTGCCGTCGGTATTCAAAATCACCGGCAAATGGCCGTAAATTGGCCGCGCGTAGCCCAACGCATCCTGCAGGGCGATGTGGTTGACCGTGTTCAGCAGATGCTCCTGCCCACGCAGAATGTGGGTGATGCCCATGGCTGCATCATCCACCACCACCGCGAAGTGATAGGTGGGCATGCCATCGGTCTTGCGAATCACAAAGTCCTGCACCTGCGGCGCGCCCAGCACAATTTCCTTGCCCAGCACCACATCCGCAAAGCGATATTCCTTTACCGGCATAGCAAACCGAACCACCGACTTGCGTCCTTCAGCCTTGTATTGCTGGACCTGTTCGGGCGTGAGATTCGGACGCTTGTAAAGGTATTGCCGTTTGGCGCGCTCGGCCATTTTCCGCTGCGCGTCCAGCTCCGGGGGCGTTTCATACGCCTGATAAGCCATGCCATTTGAGATGAGCTGTTCGATCAGCGCGTTGTAGATGTCCACCCGTTTGGATTGAAACACCAGCTCGGAATTGTCCCAGTTCAACCCCAGCCATTTAAGGTCATCCAGCAGCGAGCGCACCGATTCATCCGTGCTTCTTGCCAGGTCTGTATCTTCAATGCGCAGCAGAAAATCGCCTCCGCTGTGTCGGGAGAGAAGCCAGCTGAAGAGGGCGGTGCGCGCGCCGCCCACATGCAGATAACCGGTGGGGGAGGGGGCGAATCGCGTGACGATTTTTGAACTCATGCTGCTTTCTCCGAACCAGACGGCGGCGGAATCGGTCGGCGTGTTCGCCGGCGAATGCGCCAGGTAATCCATTCCACCGGCCCCCAGGCTGCGTACGCCAGGGTGCCAACGCCCAGCGTATATTGATGCGCCACCACCAGCAGCAGAATAATCGCCAGCACCGCGATCAATCGCCCGATCGAGCGCCTGCCGCGCATGTATCGATTCACCAGATGCGGATAGCGCACATGACTGACCATCAGCAACCCGGTCGCCAGCACGAGAACCGGCAGCAGCCAGATGCACACCGGCGCTAAGGCGTTCAGAAACGGAATGCTCTCGCGCTCCAGTTCCTGCTGCATCAGAATTAGAGACGCAATTGCGCCGGCTGCGCCCGGGCTGGGCAGTCCCAGGAAGCTGAAGTGGTGCTGTTCGCCGTGTTCGTTACTGACGTTGAAGCGGGCGAGTCGAACCGCGGCGCAGCTCAGATACATCGCCCCCGCGGCGAAGACCAGTCTGCCCAGCACAATGCCCACATCCGGCTGTTCAATCTTGAATAGTCGCATCGCCAGGAATGCCGGCGCCGCGCCGAAGCTGACCACATCCGCCAGGCTATCCAACTGGCCGCCAAAATCGGTGGTGTGGCGGGCAAAGCGCGCCAGCCTTCCGTCCAGCGCATCAAACACCATCGCCAGGAAGACCAGATAAGCAGCGACAGAAAACCCATGATTCAGGAAGAAGTTTGCCCATGGGTCGCGCTGCGGGCCAATGCCGCGCGAAACAATTGCCGCTACATAAATTGCTCCGAACCCGGAGACGGCATTGCCAAGAGTCGCCATGCTGGGCAGGAAATAGACCGAGCGGATATAGGCCCGCCGCCCATGCCGGCGGAGACGCAGTCGGCGCTGCTGTCGCGAACGCCGGCTTTTTCGCTTTTTTGGACGCATGGGTTGTTCAGGGTCCGAGCCATTCATGCGGGTGTCTCTCGGCCCACCAGCGGTTCAAGCTCGCTGCCGCCCACCGGCGCTTCGGTGTGAATCGGCTTGCCCAGAATCGCGATAATGTCCGCTGCCCCGCGCACCGTCTGGCCGATCTGCACCTTGATGACCGGATCAAGCCGTTTGGCGATTGTCAGCTCCGTGCGGCTGCCAAATTTAATCATGCCGATGCGCTGGCCGCGCTCCAGCTTTTCATCCTTTGCCACCGTGCAAACGATCCGCCGGGCGATCAGCCCCACAATTTGCTTGACCACCGCAATCGGCTGATTGCCATTGGGCTCCGCCAGCACGACCGTGTTGGATTCGTTGTCGCTTGACGCTTCGCCATGACGCATCGCGTTGACGAATTTGCCGCGCTTATATTGCACCGAAAGCACGCGCCCATCGCAGGGGCAGCGGTTGACGTGAACATTGAATACCGAAAGAAAAATCCCCACCCGCACGGCTGGGCCGCCGATCAGCTCATCATGTTCAATTTCGGTGATGTCGGAAACGCGACCATCCGCGGGCGAAACCATGGCGTGCTGCTCGGCGGGGACCTTGCGGTTGGGGTCGCGAAAAAACGCAAAAAGCCAGATAAAGACGGGGACGACAATCAGCGCCAGCGGCCAGAACTTCCAGCCCAGGCCCACCGCGGTAATCGCCAGGGCCACCGACCCGATCAACATTTCCCGCCAGCCGTGGCGCGTCAGAGGAATCATGGTTTCAAGCTAGACCGCGATTGCGGGGATGTCAACGAAAGTTTGCGATTGCGCTCTGTGTTGCCAAACAGTGGCGCAGCCCAGAGTTGCATTAAGGCTTGGAATGCGAAGCAGCCATCTCCGCCGGTGGCAGTTCGCGCCGGGCAGCGGTGGGGCCGTCAAGCGACTGAGTCGAATCCGCAGACGATGCCGAGGTTACCGTAACCGCAAGCGGCGCGGGAACGACAGGCGAATTGGCGGCCAGCGACGAAGCAGAGGCGCCGGGTTCTTCCGAGCCCAACGGTTGATTGAAGAAGGGACCGCAAGCCAGGGCGGCTGCCCCAAGCCAGAACGCGAACAAAAGCCCGATGATCAGGCCTCTTTGGGAAGGCTGCTGCATAACCCGGACCTCCATGTCCAGTAAAGCACGCGAGTTGCGCCGGCGATACCATCCCTCCTGGACGATTATCGCCGACCGGAATGAAGCATAACGCGCGATGGTCGAGGGTCAATGGGAACGGGGGCGCGAAAAATAAACTGATATTAGCGCTTAAAGAACGTCTTGCCGCGCGAATTAAACTTGCTGAGCCTGTTGTTCACGTACAGCCCTTCCAGCACAAACTCCCCGACCGAGGCCAACATGGCTGGGTCGGAGGCATCCAGCTTCATCTCTTTCGCCAGGTTTGTTGCTGACTGCGGCAGGGTTTTGATCGCCTTCATGTTGGCCACGAATTCTTCGGCTGATAGATCATCCCCCGCTGGGAAAGTGAGGTTGCCCTTGAACTGCTCGGTGATGGCATCGTGGGCTTCCACATCGTCATAGCGGCCAAAGACTGCTTTCACCGCTTCACCGACCAGCGAGCTGATGAGTTTGTCTTCAGCGCCCTCTTCCTCGGCCAGGGTCATTTCAATTTTGCCCCGGCAACTGGCGATGAGAAATCCGAGGTCGCAAATGCGCGGCACGATGTGCTTTTCACCGGTCATCAACCCGCGGCGCTCGGCATTGCTGATGAGTGTTTCCAGGTTGGCGATGCTTGTTCGAACGCTAACTCCTGATGCCTGCGACACATGCGGGCTGGTGCGCGCCAGGCGCACCACTTCTTCGACGATTTCGCTCATGAAGGGAGGTACATTCACCTTGATACCGCTGCTGGATGGGCTATCGCCGCCGCGGTTGACCCAGGCGTTTTGCTGGGCGATTTGGATACCCTCCGCCACCGTTTCGGGATAGTGCGTTCGGATGACCGAGCCGATGCGGTCTTTCAGGGGCGTTACGATGCGGCCGCGGTTGGTATAGTCTTCCGGGTTGGCGCTGAATACCAGGCAGACATCCAGCTCAAGGCGAATGGGATATCCGCGGATCTGCACATCGCGCTCTTCCAGGACGTTGAACAAGCCCACCTGAATGCGCGGAGCAAGATCGGGAAGCTCATTGATGGCGAATATGCCGCGGTTGCTGCGCGGGATCAGGCCGTAATGCATGGTGGATTCATCGGATAGATAGCGCCCCTCCGCATGCTTCACCAGATCAATCTCGCCGATCAAATCGGCGATGGTGACGTCCGGCGTGGCCAGCTTTTCCTGGTAGCGCGATTCGCGATGCACCCATTCAATCTTGGCGTCATCCCCCTGTTCGGCAACGAGGCGCTTTCCGGTTTTGGTGATGGGGGAAAGCGGGTCGTCATTAATTTCCGGGCCCGCTAAAACGGGAATCCATTCATCCAGCAAATGGGGCAGCAAGCGCAGAATGCGGGTCTTGGCCTGCCCGCGCAGGCCGAGGAATAGCAGGTCGTGCCTGGACAGGATGCCGTTAATGATCTGCGGGACTACGGTTTCTCGGTACCCGACGATGCCGGGGAATAAATCCTCGCTGTTCTTGAGCTTACGAATGACGTTGCGCCGAAGCTCGTCCTTGACCGAGCAGGGCTTGTAGCCGGTTTCCTTCAGTTGACCCAATGTGGCTGGACGGGGGTGACTCATTAAACAATTTCTCCGAATAAAGACCGCCCGATCATAGGAAGGGAGGCCGATCAAACGCCACTGGGAGGGGAAGTTTGATGATCAATCTTCCGGTGTAAAATTGAGGATAAGTAAATTGTGCCACGTGGCACAAAATGCAAAAAACCTGTGCTGTGATTCACAGCAAGGGTTTTTCGTCATTTTCCAAGAACAAAACGCGACAAAGATCTGAGGACAATCCTACCGGGAACCTGGGCGATGGTGTGATATCCCATCCCCA
Source organism: Planctomycetota bacterium (assembly GCA_030775485.1). Taxonomy (GTDB): domain Bacteria; phylum Planctomycetota; class Phycisphaerae; order Tepidisphaerales; family Tepidisphaeraceae; genus JALYJB01. The sequence goes on from JALYJB010000016.1 coordinate 113,843, forward strand.
TCTGGCCGATCGCCAGGAATCCGGTGGCGAATTGACCGATGCCAAGGAATCCCCCCAGCGCCAACTGGCCGATGGCAACCAATCCCGTTGCCATTTGCCCCGCGCCAAAGAGGAGGCCAATGCTGAGCTGGCCGACGGGGCAGATGCCGATTGCCAACTGACCGACGGGGAAAATGCCGACTGCGATGCGTCCGACGGCGAACACGCCGCGGGCAATTTCACCCTTTCCTGTCAGCGGGTTGCGACCGCGAGTGTAATGCACCAGCGGCAGGCCGAACACTTTGCGGTGGGAGACAAACTCCTCGAATAATTGGCCGCGGTCGTTTAAATGTTTTTTCCATGTGCCGAGGGCGGTTTCCTGATATTTAAACTCCACCGGAGCATAATTCAGTGAATTGGTCATGATGCTTCTCCCTCACAAGTCTACAAAAGATGATAATGATGGACTACTTTTCCTCTTCTTCCACCTTCAGCCGCTTACCCGCCTCAGCCCAGGCGTCCACATATTTTGTGGTGGAGCGGACCCGCGTTGGCCCGGGAAAGAAAAACCGGCCCACGCGGAACATCAGGATCATCATGACGCCCAGAACAATCAATAACAAAAACATGACGAGGAGCGCAGGAACCGCGAGCAGCCTCCGCTGGCGGGGATCGGCATGGTTGAACGCGTCGAGGGCGGGGATTAAATACCAGCGGCTCACGCAGGCGAGTAAAACGGCGAAAAACCCGAGGAAAAATACGAACGGCCAGACGGATTTCCCGCGATGGCGGCGTCTTTGCTTCGGAACGATTCGTCCGGCCGCCACCATCGCATCACTCCGTTACCACCCCAGGTCCGCGCGCGGGGTCAGCGGGTGCTTGGCCGCCAATTGCTCGATCGACTTTTTGTCTTCATCGTCCAGGGCCCTGGGAACCATGACGCGCACCATCACGATCTGGTCTCCCTTTTCCTCGCCGCGGGTTATGCCGTGGCCCTTGATGCGCAGCTTGGCGCCGCCGCTGGTGCCGGGGGGGATGGTTAGGGTGCGGCGGCCATCGAGGGTGGGCACGTCAATCTTGGCGCCCAGCAAGGCTTCATACATGCTGATCGGAAAATCCAGATGGACATCCAGCCCATCGCGGCGGAAGTAAGCGTGCGGCGTGACGCTGGTGACGATGAACAAGTCGCCGTGCTCGCCCGCGGGGCTTTGTTGCCCGCGCCCTTTCACGCGCACGCGGCTGCCATCCTTCACACCCCCGGGAATGCGGATGTCGATTGTTTCGAGCTTGCCGTCGCGATTGATCTGCAACGGCAGATGGGTGCCGCGGGCTGCCTGCTCGAAGGTGAGGGTGACGGGGTGATCGATATCAGCACCGCGCTGCGGCGCGGGCTTGGCGCGGGTTCTGGCGTTTCCGCCCCGCGCGCCGGCGCGGTTGCCAAAAAGCTGATCGAACACGCTGCCGAAATCTCCGCCCATGTCGAAGTCTTCGACACTGACGCCCGGTCCGCCCTGCCAGGATTGCGGCTGGCCGCGTCCGCGCTGAGCGCTGCGATAGGCTTCGAACGGATCGCCGGCCGATCCGCTGGGCATCGCGCCGACGCCCGCATGCCCGAACTCATCGTAATTCTTGCGCTTGGTGTCATCTGAAAGAACTTCGTATGCTTCCTGCACTTCCTTGAAGCGTTCGGTGGATTTGGCGTCGTTCTTGGTGGCATCCGGATGTAACTTGCGGGCAAGCTTTCGATAGGCGCTTTTGATCTCGCTGGCGGGAGCGGTCTTGGAAACCCCCAGAATCTCGTAGAAATCTCGTTTAGCCATGGCTGCCCGAATCTTAGCAGCGCGCGGGCGGGGGGAGAAATGGGCAAGTTAAACTGGGCTGATATATTGCCCTATAGCCGCGGGAGAAGGATACCCAATGCCGATAAATGCCGGAATTTTAAGGCACGCGAGGATGCGGGTTGTCCATATTGTGCTGGGCGTCTGGCTTTTGGCCGCGGCGGTCTTAAAGGTACAGGCGGATTCGCATTCGCCTGGGGGTGACCATTCGAATTGGCTTACGTCTCGCTTCGCGC
>JALYJB010000017.1 GCA_030775485.1 Planctomycetota bacterium
CGTGGACGATCTGGATTGCATTGGGAAGCATGGCGTCGCCCGGAAAACTCGATTGGCGATTGGTCCCCGCTTAGCTCTCCGTTATGCCGCATGACGAAAATGAGGGGTTACGCCACGGGCTGTTAGGGAAATATTTGGCGCAGCTGCGGCAAAAACATTGAACGTTGTATTTGGAGCAAGAACGCTGCCGCCGTAATTATCAGTGATGCTAACTGTCGTGTTGAAACTGCCCAGGGCGGTAAATGTGGCGTTTCCTTCGACGTAGAATCCTCCACTCCCGTCAGGGACGATCTGAATATTCGACCATCCCCCTTGGCCACCCGCCGAGGCAATGGTAGCGGTATATAGGCTGGCATCCGCATTGGGATCCGGGTCAGTGAAATCAGCGACAATCAAATTGGAATACGCTTTATTCACCGTCAAGGACGCTTGGCTCGGAGATGCGGCCGCAATGGAGAGGGGCGCATCGGAAATGATCGCGGTGGCGTTGGCAACCGCATTGACGTTGCTGGCTTCAGTAATCGTGACCGAGAATGGCACGCTTCCGGCAGAGTATGCGTGTGTTCCCGCAATGGTGTAATTTCCGTTGCCGTCGGTGGTTGGGGTGACGGTGCTGGCGCCCCCATCGCCCCAATTGATGGTCGCGGTGTAGCCGGCGGTCGACAGCGCGGGGTTAATCGAGAAGGTGCCCACGGTGCCGGCAAATCCGCTCTCGGTCGTGGATAGATTACTCACCGAAAGGTTCACGGGCGTAACCCCATACACCCCGCCACCCGTGGGATAAACCTGCCCGATGGAGTCGCTGATATATTTGTAGATGAAATAATCGTACGTCGTTCCAGTATCCGTTGAGGGATCGAGCCAGCTTGAGGCGGTGCCCACGACCAATCCCACGGGCGTTCCCCACGATGTCGTTCCAGCGTTTCGGCGAAAAATACGATAAAACATGGCGGACGGATCGTCCGCCCAATTCAACTGCACGCTAGGGTTTGTCCCGTTTTGAATATTGGCGTTGAACTGGAACGGGACGCCGTAAGGGGGGAGTGAGGCGTTGCTCCAGGAAGAAGCATTGCCGGTATTGCTGACGGCTTGAACGCGATAGTAATTTGCTTGCGTTAACCCGGAGGCGGTAAGGGTTTCCGTGTTGGTTTGCCCGTTGTTGGTAGCGCTAACCGTGCCATCGGTGCTTTGAAAAGTAGCCGCCGTGGGAGCGCTGTTGCTTAGCCAGGGAACAGGGGTCCAATTATTAACGCCATCAGGTGATTGTTCGATATTAAACAGATTGGAGGAGTCCTGCCATTGCCAATTGAAAGTGACCGTGGCCGACGAATTGTTGCTGTAATTTGTTGTAAGACTGGCTGGCGCCGAAGCAAATACGACTCCATCGTTCACCTGCAATGTGGGGTCATAGTAGGTCGCGGACACCTCAAATGAGGATGGACTGGTGTGGCCTCGCCACCATGTAGCGACTGTGTAGTAGTACGTTGTTCCGTTAGCCAAGGGCGCGATGGAGCCGTCGTCGGTGTAAGTGCGGCCAGCAACCGAATCCAGAAGAGATTCAGTTCCGGAAGAGTCAGATCGCAAAATCTGAAATGAATCAGAACTTGAATCGCCGCGCGGGTCCCAGGTAAGCACGATAGCCCCACGGGGCTTTATACCCCCATCGGGCACGATACCCGCATTGGGCACGAAAACCGCATGCACATCCGTCGGAACGGCCGGGTAGGAAAATACTGTTCTCGTTGCGGATATTTTGGAGGATGTTCCATCAGCACTGAACGCCTGAACGGTGTAACTATAACTCAAATCCAGCAGAATATTTGTATCTGTGTAGGTATTGCCAGTTACGGTCGCGTAAAACGACGGCGCGCTTTGACCGCCGCTCTGGCGATCAATTTCGTAATGATCGATTCCCGCCGCCAACGTCGGCGCGGTCCAAACAAGCGCGATGGAGTTATGCAAGGGTCGGGTCACCGTCCACGTGGTGATGACAGGAGCGGGTCCCGGATTAACCGTACTATGAGCGGTGGCCGAGCTCGACCCGTCTTGGTCGTTTAGGCCGACAGTAACCAGATAAGTTGCGGATGTTGAATAATTGTGGCTACCAATAACCTCAAATCCGCCCTGCGGATTGACTTGCACCGATGCGGTCTGATTCCCCGAGTCGTCTCCCCAATTAACCAGCGTTGTGAAATCGGACAACGTTGCATACTGATTTGCATCGTTGAAGGTCGCGAGGACCGCATTGTTTACCGTTGTTCCCGCATTTGAAGTGGAAATAGGGACCGCAGATGCCGTGATCGGGGCATCGGTGATCGTAAACGCATCGTTGACCGTTGCTGAGGTGGCGTTTGACGTATTATTGATCTGGACCCCCACGCTATTTAGTCCTGGGGTCAAGTAGGTATGATTGGCGAGCACATTGTACCCCCCTTGGCCGTCTGGCACGATCATCCCCTGACTCTGGGACATATCGTTCCAGTTGATGATGGCCGTGAATGCGCCAATGGCGGCGCCGCTATCGTCCGTAAAGTTAGCGAGGTATTTCGGGGGAAATGATGTGTCGGCAAGATCGGATCTAACGACCTGTTGTCCGAAGTTATTTGACAAAATCACAAAGTCGGCGAAATCGGTCTGCCCATCGTAGTTGAAGTTGCCTTGCTGCCAGGTGGTACCGGTTTGACCAAAATGGTTGCTGAGAATCACAAAGTCAGAAAAGTCCACTGCTTGATTGTTATTGCCCAGATGTAGGATTGCATCGCCCCGGCGTGTAAAAGCAACAATGATATCCTTGGTGTTTAGAGTCAGCCCGGCGAACGTCTGCCAAATGACGTTATTGAGGTCATCCCGATTGAGGATTACACCGACGCCGAGATGCGAGCTATCGCTCTGGGCGGTTGAGCTGACAATGCCTGAGCCGGTCCAGGTGGGTGTCCCGCCTCCTGCCGGCGAATTTGCACCACTCGCGACATAACCGGATATCTTTTGGAATTCGGCCTGGACTTCCCCATCCGAGGCATTTATGCCGGGCCGAATGATCATAACGTTGTTGGCAAGATCAAGCGTAGCGCCGGTTCCGAGGACAAGATCGTGGACTACACTAAGATGCGATGCATCAAAAGCTCCAGGTGCCGGTGAGATGTTCAATGTGCCATTGACAGTCAATGTGTTGGCGGGGGTACGGACGTGGTCAACGGTCCAGGCCTGATTTTGGTTGATCTGAATTGGACCGTTATTCACGGCGTCCAGATAGCCCACATTGGTTGATTGCCCTTCAACCGCCGAGGGAAGTGCGGTGGCGCCAGTCGCTGAGATCGTCAGCATCATGCGCGTTTCAAGGGTTTCCATGACGGCCTTCCGCAGAACCCCATCGCGACGATTGCGGCGAGACGAATTTGGTTGGCAAGGCTTACGAGTTTCCAAAATGGACATGCTTTAACCCCTTGAGGTGTATGCGAACCAGAACCATTCAAAATGGAGCGTCATGGATACCGAGCGATGTGAGCGAGCTAACGCACACGCTCAGCCGAACGAAGCGATCACGCTTCATTAACATTTGGTTTCAGGTGTAAAACAAAGGGAGCTGGCAACCCACCCATATTGCCTTCAGACTACTCTTCAATCGATGCCTGACGCCGTAAATACTCCGAAGTGAATCAGGTCGACCTCGGAATATTGCCCTACGACGATTCTTCCATTACAAAATTCTGCTTCCGTAGAACGCCCGGTAAGTGAGTCTGAGTCTACCGATTTTGCGGACGAATTGTCAAAGAATAAATATCAGGAATATTGAGGCGTGGCCGATATGTTGCCGCCTGGTCTTGCTCACCTCGCTTGGATGTTTTAAGGCCATCGCGATCCCTCGAAGCAGCGAGCAAATTACTGCAAGCGCGGAAACCCGGATGCGATGGCACGGAATGCCATGGAACATTAAAAAGTAGTGGCATCGCAAAGTATCGGTAGGGATGGCTCCCAATATTGTCGAGCCCACCGCGATCGTCATCGCTGGCAAATTCAAATTGCAATTTTCTCAATTTCATCGAGCGTAACCGTATCAGCAGTGCGGTCATACAGCTTGGTGGTGCGCGGCGATTCGTGTGCTGCAATCGCCTGGGCATTTTCAAGAGTTCAATCAAAAGACACCCAAGATACGCCCCTATTCGGCCTCAACGGAGGTAATTAGGATAAGTATTTCGACTTTGCTGGAGTTGGCCGATTGGTGCCAGCAAAGATTGGAAGGTTCTCATGGAGGAGACCCATGTACGACAACCACTGTGACGGACGTTCGTCAGAAAAAAGGGCGAACAAGTTCGGCTGAACCAGCTTTGGGAGAAACTGCCGGAGCCGGTCCGGCGGGAGATAAGCCAAGTCTTAGCGCAGATGATCGCGCAGCAGATTCTTCCTTCAACGAGGAAGGAGGAATCAAATGAGTAACGCACTAACGACTCGGCCGGCGTCTGGCGAGGCGCACGCGGTGCCGTGGGCATCGGCCAAACTTCAAGATCATCATCTCAAGCGTTCGGCCATCGTTTACGTCCGGCAATCCAGCGCGCACCAGGTGCAGGAGAACCGGGAATCGACGGCCCGGCAGTACGCCCTGGCCGAGCGGGCGGTGCAACTTGGATGGGCCAGGTTCCAGGTTGAAGTCATCGATGAGGACCAGGGGCGCAGCGGCGCGACGGCGGAAGGTCGTCTGGGCTTTCAGCGGTTGCTGGCGGAGGTCAGCCTCGATCACGTCGGCATTGTCCTTGGAATCGAAATGAGCCGGCTGGCTCGATCGAACAAGGACTGGCATCAGCTCCTGGAACTGTGTGCGATTTTTCGGACGCTGCTGGCGGACCAGGATGGCCTGTACGACCCGACCGATTACAACGATCGGCTTTTGCTGGGGCTGAAAGGGACAATGTCCGAAGCGGAGTTGCACATCCTGCAGGGGCGGATGCATCAGGCGTTGCTCAACAAGGCGCGTCGCGGTGATCTCTGCATGTTGCCACCGGTGGGTTACATCAAGCGATTGACCGGAGAGTTCGCGCTCGATCCCGATGAACAGGCGCAGGGCGTGATTCGATTGATCTTCGACGAGTTCGACAGGCTGGGAACCATGCGCCGGGTGTTGCGCCATCTTCACGAGCAGGACATCAAGGTGCCGATCCGGCCGCATGCGGGACCGAACAAGGGTGATCTGGATTGGCGGCGAGCCACTCGCGAGATCGTCCGGACGGTGCTGATGCATCCGCTGTATTCGGGCACATACCGCTACGGGCACCGGCAAACCGATGCCCGCCGCAAGAAGCCGGGGCAACCTCAAGCGGGCCGGGTGGTGGTCAAACCCGATCAGTACCACGCGCTGATTCCCGGTCGCTGCCCGGCGTATATCACGCCGCAGCGCTACGAACGCAACCAGGAGAAGATCGAAGAGAACCGCATCCGACTTCAGGCGAAGGGTCCGCCGCGCAACGGCGAAGCGTTGCTGGGCGGAATTCTGTTTTGCGGCCGCTGCCAACGCCGGATAACCGTGCACTATTCGGGCCTGGAGAAGCTTCCACGTTATGTGTGCCGCGGCGGCGGGGGCGTGACACCCGCGTGTCAGTGTCTTTCCGGCCGGGTTCTCGACCAACTTGTCGGCGAAAAAGTCCTTCAGGCCATGGAGCCGGCGGCTCTGGAATTGAGCTTGCTCACCGCTGATGATCTTCACCAGCAACGTCAGCGACTGGACCAAAATTGGCGTCAGCGATTGGAGCGGTCGCGCTATCAGGCCGAGCGTGCTCAGCGCCACTATCGAAACGTCGAACCGGAGAATCGACTGGTCGCCCGCGAGCTGGCCCGGCAATGGGAAGATGCCCTGAAAGAACAGGCGGAATTGGAGCAGCAGTATGCGCGCTTCGGTCAGCCACCACTGGTGGGACGAACCATTGCCGGCTGAGCTGACGACGCCGAAGATTCCGACGCAATGAACGCCCACGCGTTGGGTCGCGGAATCTCATCTGCCGATTTAGACTGAACCGTGAGCTTGCGCGAATGGTCGTACAGAAGGAGGCGTGATTATGTCAATGAAGAACACGGCGGCTTTTCGCGAAGGGCTGCTTAAAACCATCGGCCGGGTGGACCGGCCGGGAGCCATTTGCGCGTCGCGCGATCTGCCACTGATCATGCCCGGGTTGGAAGTGGAAGGGATCGGTCCAATCGGGCTTCCGCTTGGAGAGGCGCAGGCCCGCAAATTGATCAAGCGTTGTTCGCAGGCTCCTTACGGCAAGGGAACCGAGACCGTCGTGGATACGCAGGTTCGCCGTGTTTGGGAACTTGATCCTGGGGAATTCAAACTGACCAATCCCCATTGGGTGGAGATCATCGGGACGATTACCAGCGAAGTGCAACAGGCGCTGGGCCTGGAGAAAAGCCCATTGGAAGCTCACCTCTATAAGCTGCTGGTCTATGAGAGTGGAGGGTTCTTTCTGCCGCACCGGGATGGTGAGAAGCTTGATCGAATGGTGGCGACCTTGGTGATCGCGCTGCCTTCGCCCTATGCCGGGGGTGAGTTGATCGTCTCGCACGAAGGACGGCGGCATGAAATCGCGTTCCGCGGAGCTGCCCTCGGGCATGAAATGAGTTACGCGGCCTTCTATGCCGATTGCGAGCATGAAGTGCGTCCGGTTCGCGAAGGGTATCGGCTGTGCCTCGCATACAACCTGACCCTGGCGCGCCCGGGTCGTAAGGCGGCGATCAACGCTCCCCTGACCGGTCCGGTTGTGGATTCGATCGGCGCCTTGATCGGTGACTGGCCGTCGAACGGGCAAATGCTGAAGGCGGCGGTCACGCTCGAACATCAGTACTCGCAGGATGGATTGAGAATCGACACGCTCAAGGGAGTTGATCGCGCCCGCGCCGAAGTCTTGTTCGACGCCGCCAAGCGGGCCGGTTGCGTGGCGCATCTGGCTCTGATCACGCACTGGCTGAGCGGCAGCGCGGAGGGTGGGGATTCGGATTACTCCTACGGCCGGGGACGCCGCCGCCGCTGGTCATACGATGACGACGAAGAGACGGAGGAATCCGGCGGCCACAAGATGGGAGAAATCTATGACCAAAGTCTGTCGGTCAATCATTGGTCGGACCGGGATGGAAAGACGGTTGCCTTCGGGGAGATGAGCCTGAAGGAAGAAGAAATCGTTTGCGCCCAGCCGCCCGAAGCATGGATCGCGGATCGCGAAGAATTCGAAGGCTACACGGGGAATGCGGGCATGACGCTGGAGCGCTGGTATCACCGGGCGGCAGTGGTCATTTGGCCGGAGAAAAATCACTTTGCCGTCCTGTGTGACGCGGGGACAGACGCGGCAATCTCCGGCCTGCAATCGATGGTTAGACAGTGGAAACGCGCTGGAAAATCCGAGCAGAAAACGCTGCACCGGTCCTGCCTGGAATTTGCGACGTCCATCATCAGCCAGTGGAAGCCGCCCGATTCAGGCTACCGTTACCCGCCCCGAGAAACCCCCGGGGAACGTTCTGCATTCCCCCTCTTGCTAGAGGAACTGGACGATTCCGAACTTGTTCGCCGGTTCCTGACGCAGGTCATGCCGCAAGACGGCTCCATTCAAGTCGGCAAGTCGTTTCCGGCGTTTTGCGGGCGGCACGGATGGCCCACATTCACAAAGCCGCTGATGAAACTCCTCGACGAATCAACCGCGGGCACCATCGTGCGAAACGGGGGCTTGTTGGAAAAGATCTGCCTCAAACGCGACCGGAACGTTGAACGCGCCGGTCTGGGACGCCAGCTTGCAGAACACATCGTCGCCATGCTGGTGAAGCTCGATGGTCAACCTTCCAACGATTGGCGTGTGAAGGAAATCGATCGCCCCGCTTTATTGGGTTCATTGGTGAAGTCGCTGATCTCGGTCGAGGCCACGGACCCGTTCAACATGCTGATGGATCATATCTTGTCACGCAACGACAAGTACGATTTGACCGACGTGCATCTGGCCACTCTGTTTGCCCTGGAATCCTGGCTGACACGCAAGCTCAGCCAACCTCATGCCATCGTCAACCGGTGGCTGGCCCATTGCCGGGCCGAACTGGAACGAAGGACGGCCGAGGCTCCCAGGCCGCCTGCCGATTTTACCCGCAACGACAAATTATCCTGCTCATGCCGCGATTGCCGCGAACTCAGCCGATTCCTCGCCGATCCGGCTGAGTCGGTCCGCGGATTCCCCCTGGCAAAGGAGCGCCGGCGGCATCTGCATCAGATCATCGACGCCAGCCGTTGCGACCTGACCCATGTCACGACCCGAGCCGGCCGGCCATACGCCCTGGTCTGTACAAAGACCATCGCGTCATATGAGCGAGCTCACGAAGTCTACTCCCGGGATCAAGAGAATCTGAAGCGATTGCTAGCGATTGAAAAGAATTGGGATCAGGCAAACACAAAGCGAAGGCTTGTGTCGTCAAAGAATCCGCCGAACAAACCAAACACCGCAACAGGCCGTGTACTGCGCGCCAAGGAGGTAGTATGACTGTCCCTCGTCGATGGTGCCCCCGTTTTCGAGATACGCGGTGATACCAGTGGCTCGGAATGTGTGGCAACAAATTCGATCGATCCCAATTCCGCAACGTTGGCCCCGGCATTTCACCATCCGAAAGACATCAGTGCGGCTCATCCTTCCACCAGTAAGCGCATCGGTCCCGCGGCTGGCGGATCTGAAAAGTGGGGCCTTGGCATCCTCAACGGTGCCCACGACGGCAAGATAGGCATCGAGATAGGCTTCAGCATTGTGGTGCGCCGGCACCTCGTGAAATTTGCCGCCTTTCTCGTGCAGCCGAATCCAGGAGCGTTTTCCTTGACTATAATAATCGTCAGCATTCATGCCCACGACCGCCGAAACTCGGGCAAAGCTGTAAAACATCAATCCAATCAGGGCGCGATCGCGGAGGCCAATCGGCGTTGATATATCTATTGAGTCTAAAAGTTGGCGTGCTTCGACAGCGGAGAGGACGGGTGTCTTCCCTTTCTTCACCACATGGCGAGGTCCGCAGACCGACCACGAAAATAACCTGGCCTGTGACCAGCCAGTCGAAAAGCATGCGAATTGCCGCCAAATGTTGTTTAACTGTCGGCGCCGACCGAGAGAGCGAGAGATTTTCGATGTACGCGGCAACCGCGATTGGCGAAATGGTTCCAAGCTCAAGTTGGTTCCCTTCACACCAACCGAAGAACTGGCCGATGGATTGCGCGTAAGCTTGTCGTGTGTTGCGATTGCGAATGGTGGCAACGAAAAATTCAACAAACTGTTTCGTGGCACCATCGCCAGCTCGAAAGATGAGGTTAGGCAGTTGGGTGAACCCAACTTTGAAAATTTCCGGTTCATTCGATAGGAAAATGCTTCGCTCCCAACCGTTTTCCTCCCCCATTTCATGCATCATAACGTCCTTTATGATACATGATGGTCACTCCCCCGCGCAAGACGATTGGGCTCCTGGTCTGTGGATAACTCTGCGAAATTGGTTGCACAGAAACTTTCAGCCCCGCATGAAATAAGCCTCGAAACCTGCGAAACAAATTTTTGGAGTTATCTATCTATTTCGGGGGAGGGTAGATTTTTGTCGCATTCTGGCCGCCAGTCAGCGCCGGCTCAGGAGCGGAAACAGCGTTTCCATTGGATTCAGTTTTGTCGCACGAATCCCCCAGCATTCTCTCTGCCGGCCGGTGATCGGAACGGGATTTGGTCCGCCGCGATCATGCAAATCGCTTTTCCCGGCCCAACCAACAGCTTCATAGGCGTAGGGCCGACCTGTCATCAACACATACAGGCTGTCATCGATGTATTCACGCCGCATTGGTCCACGCGTATTTCGCGGCGGGCGAATGAGGAGGTGACCACGACTTTTTTCGGTGTACTTAATTTCGATCGGTCGTCCATCAGCAAACCAATGTGCCGGGAAATCGCACCCGCGATTTGGCTTTGACTCACCGGCGGTTTTGAGCCACTCCGTCAATCGCCAGGGGGAGAGAATCACGCAGGCCGCAAACTCCGCGCCCAATCCAGCGGCGGAAATTTCCCGGTCTGATTCAACCAACGATTGCTTTCGGCTGCCAAGTTTTCCCTCCCGTCTCTTGGCCTCCAAAGCATCGACGTGTTGATCAATCCACTCCGCCCATATGGATACATTCACGCCGGTAATGGGGTGTTTGCAGCGATGGCATTTGTAATATACCTGTACTCGCGTCGCCTTCCGAGGTACGTTTTTCGACCAATCGCAAGCGGTGCAATGCACGACCATTTGTAGATTGTAACGGGGTTTGATCGCCACAAAAGAGTTGGGTTCACCCAACTGCCCACGCCAGTTATCCACACCCACCGCTTCCTTGCGCCTGTCAGACCATGTTAATATTTGACCAGCGACGCCGCTGATGGCGCGCTTCACATTCTTCATGTCAGAAAAACAAAATCGATTTTATACCGGCGTCAGCCTGGAGCCGGAAACTTACGAATACCTCAACGACCTTGCCCGCCGCATGGGGATGAATCGAAGCTGGGTGATCAACACAATCGTATACGAATAACGCAAATCGAGGTACTGATCCGTGAGCCGGATGATGAACTGACTCGCCGGGCTAAATCGATCATCAGCAATGTACAGCGAGAGGATGTCGGGCCGGTTGAAATGGCCGAAGCGTTGCAATCAATTTTGGACGAAGATCAGCGGGTAAAAACTCAGGATCAACTTGCGAAACTGATCGGCAAGGACAAAACCTGGGTCAGCGGGATGCTGCGGATTCTCACCTTGCCGGCGGCATTACAGCAGAAGGTTGGGTCAACCCAACTAACGGTTTCTTATGACGCCATGATTCGGATTGCCCGCCTGGAAAACCCCAAGCACCAGGAGCCATTGATCGAGCAATCACTTTCCGGCGCGACGCAGAAGGAAATCCGCGAGCAGATCGATCGCAGAAAAGGGAACGTCAAGTCGCCAGATTCCAACAAATCCTCCAAACCGAAGAAGGTGTTTCATACAACACAGCACGCTTCAGTCATCATTCAAAGCGAGAACAGCCGCGGCCTCAGCGGCAATCGCATGATGGCGGCGCTGCACGAAGCGTTGCAAGCCGCCCGCAAACAAAGCGGCGACTGACGGGACGACTCGCCATTGACTCATCGCCGCATTTATTTTCCAAGTCAATTCAATGTTCACAATTTGTGATATGATCAATGCATTAAAAGCCATTGATCTTTTTGGTATGAGTACAAAGACGACAAATCACAAACAGTCGGAATTGGCCTACATTGACGTTCCGCCGCCAAATGCCGGAAAAATCTCCGTATCGCTCCTCACGACAATTTTGACGACCATCGAAATCCTCAGCCGTATGCAGGAGGAATCCGAACTGCCAACAATCGCGTGATCCAAAAAGAGCCCTCAACTGAGCCATTTTATGCCACACCTGTCGGAAACAAATATTGTGCGACACGCTCACCTGCCGCTAAAAATTGCAAGGATGGCAAACGATGTGCTATTATTAAATTATGTCTCGCCAATCAACAATCAACGTGTCACTGACCGAGCGCGAACTGCGACTTGTTCGAGCGCGCATCCATTCCGGTCGGTACGAATCGGCCAGCGAAGTGATTCGCGAAAGCCTGAAAGTTTGTTCCGGAATTCTGAATCTGGGCAGCATTCATCCAACCGCCAACTAAACCGACGCCTGACAACCGCCTATCGCACAACCGCCAAAATCGATGGCGAGCTCGTTAGTGCATGGGCCGAACTTCCCGAAGCATGGCCGGAAAAATAATCCGGCCCCGGCGCGGCGAAGTCTGGTTGGTGAACTTCGATCCAACCATCGGCGCCGAAATGCAAAAAACCCGGCCGGCGCTGGTGGCATGGCTTGAACCGCCTTCAACTCATGGAATTTCTGCTCGGCTTTCTTTCGGTTGGGCTTACCTTCCGCCAATCGGATTTTCTTGCCATCGACCGTAACCATCCACCAGCCGATATCTTTGCGAAACCAGATCTTGTTCGGGCGTGACATGACGCACCTCCAGTCAAAGAGCCTTGGAAAGAACCAGGGCTTGACCGCAAGGTTGGCATTTGCTGGAAGCCGCCCTTATCGATCGGGCGGCAGTTTATTTGGTACGGAATTTGGTACGGGGATTTTGTGCAATTTTCTTAAGTCGTTATTGCACCTAATGCACCTTGCAGGAGTCGAACCTGCAACCTTCGGTTCCGTAGACCGACGCTCTATCCAGTTGAGCTAAAGGTGCCGATGGCTGTCGAGCTCCGTATCTTTCTCTAGAGTTTAAGGCGTGTCAAGATCGAACGTTTTTTGGCTCTTCGGGTAGACTCCCCGCATGCCGCTATATTCTGTTGAAACCTATGGAGAACTTCAGCCCCACCTGAACGAAGAATGGCTTGTGACCAATGGGCTGGGGGGGGTTGCATGTGGCACGGTGGTGGGGTGTAACACGCGGCGATATCACGGGCTGCTCTGCGCCGCGACGATTCCGCCCGTCGGTCGCGTGATGCTGCTCAACCGGATCGGGGAGATTCTGCGTGTCGAGGGGCAGGCGGATCGGCTGCTCGAATTTTCGATCAATCAATTTGGCAATACGTTTCATCCGCGCGGCGATCAATACCTCCAGCGTTTTGATCAGGATGATGTGGTCGCCCGCTGGGAATACGACATTGAAGGAATACGGATCGTTAAGGAATTGCAGATGCCCTGGCTGAACAATGCCAGCGGCATTCGCTACTCCATAGATCCGGGCGGCCGCTCGGTCGAGCTGGCCCTGTTGCCGTTTGTTCGGCTTCTGGATTTCCATAGCCTGCGCCGGGGCAAAACCGAATTTGAAGAAAGCCGGGGCCAGCGCAACTGCTGGTTGAAGAGCCCGTCGGGACAGGTTTCCATTGAGGCTGATGCGGGCACTTTTGAAATTCAGCCCGATTGGTGGTTCGGTCATACCTTTGCTATCGAAACAGAACGCGGCCTTGATGACACCGAAGATCTCTATACACCCGGCCGGTTCTCCATCACGGCAAAGGCGTTCAGCACCATCACGTTGTGGGCAAGCACGCATAAGGGCGAAACATTCGATTGGGATGAGCAAGTTATCCGTCGCCGTGCCGCCGTGGCTGCTGCGCGAACTCATCCCGCCAACGTGGCCGCCCCGGGCGCGCGAGCGTTGGGTTGCCTTTGGGAATCGCCCTCGCCGGCACTGCGACAACTGGCCCATGCGGCCAATGATTTTGTGGTTTATCGTAAATCACCCGATGGCAAGGACGGCGCAAGCGTTATCGCCGGCTACCCTTGGTTTTCCGACTGGGGCCGCGACACGATGATTTCGCTGCCAGGCCTGCTTCTCGCAACGGGTCGATTTGAACAGGCTCGGCAAGTGCTCTGTGTCTTTGCGCAGTATGTGAGCGAAGGAATGATTCCTAATCGCTTTGATGACTACACCAGTGAGCCATCCTACAACACGGTGGATGCCAGCCTGTGGTTTATCCACGCGGTCTTTGAATACGCGCGGCTCTCAGGTGATACCCAGACGCTGGAAGCGAATTTGCGGCCGGCATGCCGGGCGATTATTGAGGGTTATACGCGAGGCACGCGATTCAACATCCGGGTCGATCCTGCCGACGGGTTGGTTTCACAAGGCGACCCAAGCACGCAACTCACCTGGATGGATGCTAAATGCGATGGCGTCTGTTTCACACCCCGGCAAGGCAAACCGGTGGAAATCAACGCCCTCTGGTATCACGGCCTTAAACTCATGGGCGACGACAAAGAAGCGTTGCGCGTGAAGGAAAGTTTTGTTCGCGCCTTCTGGCTCAGTCCGTTTCGTGGACTCGCTGATGTCGTGGATGGGACCCGGCGGGATGCTTCCATTCGTCCCAACCAGATTTTTGCAGTCAGTCTGTCCAATTCCCCGCTTTCGGCGGACCAGCAGCGCGCTGTTGTGGAAACAGTTCGAAGGGAGTTGCTGACGCCCGTGGGCCTTCGCACGCTGGCGCGCAGTGATTCACGATATCGCGGCACCTATCGCGGCTCGCCACGCCAGCGCGACGAGGCGTATCACAACGGTACCGTCTGGCCCTGGCCCATCGGGGCTTTCCTGCAAGCCTATCTGAAAGTCAACGAGCACTCGGCCGAATCGATCGACCAGGCGCGGCGCTGGCTTGAGCCGTTGCTCGAAAGCATGCGGCATGCATGCATCGGGCAGATCTCCGAGATTTTCGAAGGGGATGAACCGCATCGGCCAGTGGGATGCTTTGCGCAGGCGTGGAGCATCGCAGAAACACTGCGTCTGGCACTGGAATTAGGAATGTAAACGGGTTGCAATAAATGGCGAATTCGCCGCGCGCCAAAGCAATATGCCTCAGTTTATTCGCCTGGGCGTTAAGCGTGCCCATTTTCGTCACCGGCATCTCCCGCGCGGATTCAGTCCATCTGCCGCTCTACGGATATTTCCATCCGGGGCGCGCGATGCCAGTCCAGTGGGACCGCGCCCAGCGATCCACCGACGACGCTGTCATTGATTTGTCCGCCGACGGCGCTATCGGCGCGCATGTGCGGATCGGCGATTCAATGCACGGCACGTTTGCATGGCTGGTGGTTAGTGATGATCCGCACAATGTTCAACTGCGTATCGCGGGTGGATCTGAAACGTCGCTTAACGCTCCTTTGCATCCGCTGGAAGTGGAGAATCGATTGATTGCCTCCGCTGGCGCGGATGATTCGTTGTCTGAGGATATATTTCCCCAACACCAAAAGATCCGGATTCACCTGAATTCCACGGATTTTCTCAACGGTCCGGCAATGGCTTGGGAATCACTCGATGCGCTGATTCTAACCCCGGCCGAACTGGCGGCCATTTCAACTAAAAAGCAGCAGGAACTGCTGGCTGATGGAATCGTGCTGGCGGTAACCGGCGATTTACCCCCCAGCACAAAGTTTTCGTGGCAAAAGTCGGGTCGGCTTTGGACAGCTGCAACCAACTTGCCGGTCCCCCCGGTTATTGAGCCTCGGGCCTATGCTCCGACGTTCGGTTGGATCGGTGGAAAATCGACCGGCATTCGTCAAAGGGGCCTGCTGCTCGGCGCGGTCTTCTGCATTTTGGCCTGGGGGCTGGGTCTTTGGCGCGGCGCGTGGATGCCGGTGGCGATGTTTTTCTTGAGCGCCGCAGCAATTGTGGTCTTCGGGATTTACCGTGATTATCAATCTCCCGCAGCAATCACCGGTGGAAAAATACAACTCGCCGGCTTGCCCATCGCGATGGAAGATTGCTGGATCTACTTGCGATCCCACAAAGACGTGGAATTTGAGCAGCCAGTAGACGGTATTGTTTCGCCCGTCTTTTTTGACGAAGCGGATTTCCAGCAAGAAAATCTCACTTTCATCTGCGATTCACTCGGTGAGCCGATTTTCCTTGCGGGCCATTTGCAGGCGGATTGGCCTCTGGCAATCTGGTGCCGGCGTATCGCGCAACCTTTACCGCAAACCGAGTTGAATACGGCGACATCGCCCCTGAGGGCGCTGAATGTCCGATCGATTTATCCCGGATTTTTGATTGCGGGCCAGAAAGAAAAACCCAACTCGGATGAGCTGGGTGATTCGATTTTCGTAAGCCGGCCCGATTTTAACAAAACATCGGCCCCTTAAGCGATTGTCAAGAAGCTTGCGGGATCGTCCCATTGCTGTTCCGTGAACGATTTAGACTTGTCGACGATCACATGCTCATTGCTGTCCACCGAGATGCCATATCGAAGCAGCGACACCTTGGCGGGACCCTTGGTTACCAGACCCGTGGTATCGAAGGTTGCCTTGTGGCACGGGCAGATAAAACCGGCTGTCGGCGCCACCTTCACCGTGCAACCTTTGTGGGTGCAAATCGTGGTCGTCGCGTAAAGCTTGCCGCCATTGCGGATGACCGCAACCTTATTGGGTGCCTTCATCCACTTGGCGGTGATTCCATCCGCGGCGTAATTCGACTTCGGACCGGCATCCAGCAGGGCTGGTGTGGTTGTGGGTCCGACTTCCTTTTCCTCAGCGATCAGGCTGTCAGAATCCGCCAGGCTGCACAGGCACGCAGCCGCCGCCGTTGCAACCAGCATTTCTCTCCGACTCAACTCATTCATGTTTATTCTCCGATACAAATTTTCTTACCCGTTGTTATACCCGGTTTCCAGCGTACTGTTGAAGTCGCCGGAGCATAACGCAAACCCTTTGCTGATCAAATGCTATGTCAGGTTAACGCGTTCAGAACGCGCGCGTCAACCGCGTTAAGTCCGCGCTAATTACTTGACGCCGATGTAGCGCCAATGAAATGTATGACACATCAAAGGGATCGAAGTGGGCACCATGCCCATCAAACCCACTGTTTGAGAGGACGTATGAGCCGAATCAATGAAGGCCCTCGCCAGGCAACCACCGCCCGCGCCACAACAGTGCCCCCGGCGGCGCCCAGGAAAAAAGTCCTGGTTGTGGATGACGAAAAAGATATCGTCGAGCTTCTCGCATATAACCTCGGGCGAAACGGCTACACGACTCTCGTAGCGTACAACGGCAATGAAGCCCTTGATGTAGCCCGCAAAGACAATCCTGACCTTATAATTCTCGACCTCATGCTGCCTGGCATTGATGGCACTGAAGTTGCTCGGAGACTCAAATCCGATACACAAACATCAGGTATTCCCATATTGATGCTCACCGCAAAGGGTGAAGAGACAGATGTCGTTGTCGGTCTGACACTTGGCGCCGATGACTACGTCACCAAGCCCTTCAGCGTTAAAGTGTTGCTGGCGCGGGTAAGCACTGTTCTGCGTCGCTCTGAAGCCGGTACGGGCCTGGTGGCCGAGGGCGGCATGCTCAAGGCCGGTCCGCTCAGCATCGATACGCTGAAGCACCAGGTCACCGTCGACAATGACGCCATCAAGCTCACTCTGACGGAATTTAAACTTCTGTCAGCCCTTTTGATGGCGCGGGGCCGGGTATTGACCCGCGATCAGCTGATGGACAAGGCAATGGGCACCGATGTATTTGTAACCGATCGGGCCATCGATGTGCACATTACTGCCATACGCAAGAAGCTGGGGGGGGCTAACTGGCTGGTCCATACCGTCCGAGGCGTCGGCTATCGTCTTCGCGAAAGCCCCGATGAAACTGATTAGCGCCGGCTTGCATCCTTCCACATCTGCTTAATAATCCGCTTATGCGGCTGCACTCATTGTTGACGAGGCTGGTGCTTCCCTTTTTGGGCATTGCGCTGGTGGTCGCCACCGCCGTTATTGTGGCTGTGCGTACCTCCTCGCCAACGGAATTGCTCCAGTCCCTCACCCTTTGCAGCGCGGCCGCCGCATTCATTTTAGTGGTAGTGCTTGTCGTTATGAAATGGCGCAACTGGCAGCGGCCGCTCGATCGGCTTGAGCAAACCGCCGCGCGCATGGCTGATGGTGATTGGGGTACACGGGCAACTCCCCAAGGCAGCGAAGGCATGCGCCGAATGGCCGCGAACTTGAACCGTCTGGCAGCACAGGCGCAAAAGCAATTGTCCGATCTACAGCAGGAACGCGGTGGGTTGCAGGCACTGGTTGATACAATGCCTGATCCCATTCTGGCCGCGGATTCGCAGGGGCGAATTATTCTGTTGAATACGCCGGCGGCTCGGCTGCTGTCGTTGCGACCGTCTCAGGCGATGCATGAAAAGTTGGTAAACGTCGTCAACGACGAACAGATCGTCGAGCTCTATGAGGCGATTGAGGCTGGCGCCAGTCTTTCCGCGCCGGGGGGGCCGGCGGCGACGCCGCTTCACCGCGAACTCCGTGTGGCCCGGCAGGGGCAACGCTTAACATTTCAGGCCGTCGCGATCCGCACCCCCAGTGGAGGATCGTTGCTGGTGCTGCGCGACGTCAGCACCCTGGCTGGCGCCGTCCAGATGAAGACGGATTTTGTCGCAAATGCCAGCCACGAGCTTCGCACGCCTATTGCCGCCATAAAAATTGCATTCGAGACACTTCGCGATGTTTATCGGGAAGACCCCGCGCAATCGGATCGTTGCATCGCGGTGATTGATGGCCATTTGCGTCGCCTTGAGGAAATGCTGCGCGATCTGCTGGATCTTTCTCGCGTGGAAAGCGCCGACCTGAAGCCGCACGTATCGGTGGTGAAGACTTCGGAATTGCTGGCGCTGTTGAAATCAACGATCGGATCATTTGCCCGGCAGAAGAATGTCGAGCTTCGTCTGGGCGATCAGGATCCGACGACTCCCATCGAATTCGCCACCGACAGCCGATTGCTCAATCTCATGCTGAAAAATCTGGTGGAAAACAGCATCAAATTTACGCCCAGCGGAGGCAAGGTAACCGTGACGATCCGCGAGCTGCCACCAGTTCCCGGGAGCGCCGCCATTATCTCGGGTAAAATTGTTATCGCGGTCGCGGACACGGGCATTGGCATCGCTCCAGAGCACATCGATCGAGTTTTCGAGCGTTTCTACCAGGTGGATTCCGCGCGAAGCGGCAGCGCCGGTCGCGGGACCGGACTTGGGTTGGCCATCGTTAAACACGCGGCGCATGCTCTGGGCGGAGTCGTTCGACTCGAATCAGTCGTTGGCGGCGGGACAACCGTGACCTGCGAGTTCCCCGATCATTCGCCTATGATTCAGTCAGGCACTCAGTCGGCTGTCGCCTGAAACCTCTTGGGGGTCGTGGTCCACCCGCCAGCCAGTTTTGCGACAATCGGCGCCAGTACCCCAGGAACCGCCCAAACCATTTGTTGCTCGATCATCGCCAGCCAGAACATCGGAGCAGCAATGAACACCGCGAGCAGGAAATGATATTGCGATCGCCGCGGCGGCACGACGCAAAGCCAGACGTAAGCCGGAAACACCAGCCCGTAGAACCCCAGAAAGCAGCGATACACAACTTCGCCGGATTCCAAGCCGTGATAAAGAACATTACGATGGGCGACGGCACCTAAAAAGACAATCGCCACGAACGCCAGACAAAAGAAAATAAATTTAGGGATACTGATCTGTCGCAGTTGCATCCCGAGTTGCTGAACGTGTGCGGTTACGGTGAAGCAGCTCTGAACGACGAAATGGACGCAGAGAATAAGAGCCACTTGCGGAAAAAGATCGCGGGCAAATCCACTGACCAACCAGCCGCTATACGCCCGGGTAAACAAAATCATCATTGCGAAGAAACCGCAAAACCCGAGCGTGAAAGCCGCCCGCGATTCATACCTTGACGTATCCTGCCGGGCCGCATGAAAGGTCAGATCGAGATATGGACACAGAAGAAATCCAAAAACGCAGACCGGGGCAAGCCATAAAATATCGATCGCCGGCATTGCCCGCCCGGGAATAGGCATGGCAATCATTGGCAGGTCGCCGCGATAAAAACCAGACGCCATCGCCAGGACCGAGACGACGAGTGCCAGCCCGGCCCCGAGAAAATTCCCATTTCTCAATTGCAGAATCATCCAGAACAGACCCAGCGCCACGGCAATCCCCAGACCCGCCGAATGGCCGCCGACGCGCCGAATCATCCAGGCTGCGAAGAAGGCGTGGAAGATAATCGTCACCAGTGAAAACCAAACGCATGCCCGAATATGCTGCTCAACAAACCCCCGGCTTTGTAATTGGCTGCGAAGCACCCACCCCATTGCCGCTGCCCCGAGTACGTTAGGTATCGCGAATACCAGAAATCCGCCGGTCCCCAGATCGCGCAGCAGCAAAACGGGAAGAAACATCCCAATGCACCACGTCCACGACATTCCAAGGAAAATCGCCCACCCAAGAACGCGCGCCGTCCGAAAGCGCGGCCAAGATGCGTCTAAATCTGTCACACGGGAAAGTCTAAGGGATGAGCCTTGTCAGCCAAAGCGTGGCTCAGGTTCCCCGCTCGTTATTCCGCGGCTTGGGCCATTTTCTTGCGGGCGTTTTTGGCTTTATGTTGCAGCTTAGGCGTCACATGGAAAGTCGCCTCGCAGCGTCCCACGCGCTTATCGCGTTCGCCGGAGGTTGAGACCTGCTGCAGAATTTCCAGATCCAGCGTGACGTTAAATTCCACCCCAGTCGCCAGCAACTGGTCCACTTTTTCGCGCGGCGTCATCTTATAAACCGCCGGCCCAAAACAAGGCCGCAGAAACGTATATTCGAGGTGTTTGCAAACGACGGTGTAGTCCCCGCCACAAATTCCAAACACATACATTCCGCCGGCAATTTCACTGTTGGCCAGTAGCGCCCCGCCCGCCATCGCGCGATACCAATTTCGATTGAATCGACGGAAGGGCAGAATTGCCGAATAACTGTCAGCATCAAGCGGCTTAATTTTTATCCCGCTGAAGAACGCATAAGGCAGCCAGATCAGCGAGCAGATGCGATGCCAGAAATTATCCCGCACCGAAAGCTGGCTGACGAACGCTTCAATCTGATCATACCAGCGCGACAACCGCCCGATCGGTATCTGGGCGCTTATCGGCCGCCGCGTCGGCGCCACTGGGGCCTGCTCCCCGCGCATCGAAGGCGCCGCCGGTCCGATCCCTGTAGAATCGATAGTGGCCCGGGGCGTCTCGTCCCCGGCGCCTGGCTCCAGATCTGCGGCTTCAGCGTGAATCGTGCTCATTTAAAATCAATCATTTGCGGCCAACTAGTGTATTGATCGATCGGCCCACATTCTATACGTTCATTTCCAGAAAAAGAGTCAAAAAATCGCTGACCCCAAAAGGAGCCCCTATGAAATTAAATCCCAATACGATTGAAGCGGAGATTCGTGGTGGAAAAATTTCCAACGAAATGACGTTCAGTCAGCAAGTCTGGGCGATGACCGCGCGCATCCCCGCCGGCCAGGTCGCGACTTACGCAGATCTGGCCCGCCGCCTCCGCACCAAAGGGTATCGCGCCGTCGGCGGCGCGTTGAATCGCAACCCCTACGCGCCAGCCGTTCCCTGTCATCGCGTCGTGGGCAGCGACGGAAGCCTGACAGGTTTTGCGGGCGGTCTTCCCAAGAAAAAACAGATGCTCTCTGATGAAGGAATCAGCTTCGTCGGCTCCAAGGTCGATTTGCGAAGACACCGCATCCGTGCGATATAATCGCTCCCTTAGCAAACTCAGGTGGCAGGGAGCCGCCGTTGGATGGATATAAAGGAAGATATCATGGTCAAAAGAAAACCGGTCCGAGTCGAAGTCTCAACTGTAAAAAGAAGTGTAGAAGCAAAAACCAAACTGCCGGTAAAACGCGTGGTCGAGGCTGCTCGCCGGGATGGCGATAACGGCGGGGTGGAAAATCTCGACAAAGTCCGCGACATTCTCTTCGGATCGCAGTTGCGCGACACCGAACGACGTTTTGGCCGGGTTGAAGAGCGCGTCGTAAAGGAGACGACTGATTTGCGCGAGGAAATGCGAAAACGAATGGAATCGCTGGAAGCGTTTCTCCGCAAGGAGACGCAATCGGTGCTGGAGCGGCTTAAGACCGAACAATCGCAACGCATCGAGGCGGTGAAAGAGGTTGCGGTCGAGCTGAAGGAAACCACCAAGAGCGTGCAGCTTCGCGCGACCGAGCTCCAGGAAACCATTGCTGAGGCCCAGCGGGAATTAAGACAGGAAATTCTCGATCAATCCAAGGCCCTGCGTGATGAGCTCCAACTCGCCCGGGCGGATGTGACGGCTGAACTTGATCGCACCGCCGGTGAACTTCGCTTGCAAAAGCTGGATAAAGCGGCTCTCTCTGACCTCCTCACCGAAATGGCTGCCCGCCTCAGCGAACAGGCGGAATAGCCACACGTTACGCCGTTTCAGCAAATCAAATCCTCGATATAGCGTGCGGTTTGGGCCAGTGAATCATCCTGCCCAGACCGCCGCGTTGTTTCATCACACGCCGCCTTCACCGCGGGTGAGTGAAGCAGACGATCCAGAGCTCGCGCGACGCGATGAGGCGTGAACTTTTTTACTGTGACGACCGATCCAACACCCAGACGCTGCAAAAGCGCGCCGTTGTCGGTCTGGTCATGAGCCATTGGCATGACTACCTGTGGTATTCCCGCCGCCAGGCCTTGCGCGGAGGTGCCGATGCCCCCGTGGTGAACAATGGCTGCGCAACGTGGCAGCAATCGCCCGAACGGGGCGAAAGGAACGTGGCGAACTTCGGGTGGCAGATCGGTCGGTATGTGAGCATCGTGGCGCGAAATCAGAAGGGCGCGGCGGCGTAACAAGCGACACGCTTCGAGGGCAGTTTTAAAGAATGCCGATCCATGCCGCATTGCGCTGCCCGGGGTAAATGCGATCGGCGGACTGCCGGTTGCCAGGAATGCTTCCAGTTCCGGGTCCAAGGGCGTCACATCAGATTCATCGTACAGCGGGAAACCAGTCAGGGCTGTGTTCTCAGGCCAGTCGGGTGCCATGGGCGCAAACCAATCGGGGAACAGCCCGATCACCCGATCCGGTGAATGGATCCAATCCTTAAAGATGCCACGCGCCGGCTTTAATCCGAGTGTCGCGCGGAAGGCGTTAAGCGGTGGCGCCAATGCGGGATCCAATATCAAATTGTCCACCAGCGCATAAACCGCGCGTTTAAACCAGGCGGGCTGCCAGGCCGCAACCGGCAGGGGGGGCAGATAGGCGGGTTTTGCGATACTTCTAAGTACGCAGGGGGATAGATGGATCGATGTTGCGGGGATTCCATGCGTTTCCTGCGCCAATCGGCCGCCAAACGCCAGCGTCGAATAGACCAGGACGGTTTGCCCCGGAACATATCGCTGGATAATTTCCCGGTAATAAATTGGCAGCAATTCCCCAACGCCTTGCGCCACAATGCCCAGGGCGCGGGCCGGGTGCCAGAGATCTTCATTGTCCGCAAAGCGGCTGAACATCTGTTCGCTGCCCGCGGCGACGAATTCAAATCCGAGCGTCTGAACAAGCCCCTGATACATGGCGGGCGCGATGATTGTGACACGGTGCCCGCGCTGGCGCATCGTCTTGGCGATCCCCAAAAATGGATGCATGTCCCCGTAGCTTCCCAGGGCGGCGATTAAAACATGAAGAGATTTGTCGAGCATCGATTTATTAATGGCGCATGAGGATAGCGTCTTGAGGTGTCGGACGTGAAATCCACCGGTCGTCCCTTGCATTCAAATCATGGCGTTCTTAGACTTTGCGGCCTTAACGGCGGACGAAAATCGCGGCGCGGCCATCCGGGTCGGGCGAGGCTCGACCGGTTTGGTAAGACTTTTATGCTCGGCACATTTTTATCATCCCAATCACCGCTGCTGGAGGCGATTCCATTAGCCGATGAAATGATTGAGCCCACCGTTATCCTGGCGCTTTGCGTGCTTGCTGGCGTCGGTACGCTGCTTCTGCTCCCGTCGCGCCGCCAAGCGGTCAAGCGGCGACTGGGAGGCACGCTCCTTACCGCTGCCATTCTTATTCTGGTCGCCCTCATCGTCCATGCAACCGCCGGGCAGGACCACTCCGGCACCGGGCTTTACTTCTGGATCTTTTCCGCGATTGCCATCTTCGGCGCGATTCGCGTCGTCACCCACCCGCGACCGGTCTATTCCGCCCTCTATTTTGTGTTGACCGTATTCGCCTCCGCTGGTTTGTTTATCCTGATGTACGCGGAGTTTATGGCTGCCGCACTCGTGCTGATCTACGCTGGCGCTATCCTTGTTACGTATGTCTTTGTGATCATGCTGGCGGCCTCAGCTCAGAGCGACAGCACTTCTCCGATGGCGGGCCTGGGCGAATATGACGTGGTCAGCCGCGAGCCGTTCGCGGCCTCCTGCATCGGCTTTGCCTGCATGGGCGTCCTGTTGTTCCTGATCTTTGATCGCGCTCAACCCACCATCCCTTTTTCGCCCCCCGCGCCGGTGAATTCCATTGCCACTGCGGTGGGCGATGAGGCAGTTCACGGCTCAACCCAGGCGCTGGGGAACTACCTGTTCGGCAGTCAGTTAGTGAATCTCGAAATTGCGGGCCTGATTCTGACCGTGGCGATGGTGGGAGCGATTGTGATCGCCCGTCGCCGCGTGCTGACAGAAGATGATGCGTTCGAGCCCAGCAGTGAAACCATTACGGCGACGATGTCGCCCGTGGATGATGATCCACGCAGCATTCCGGTTTACGGCACAACCAATCCATCCCAAAAGGCGTTTCCCGAAAAGTAATGAACCTTTTAGCCCTTCAACATTTCCTTGCGGTTGGCGCGATCATGTTTGTGATTGGCCTGATCGGCTTTATCACCCGGCGTAATCTCATCGTTATCTTTCTCTGCACGGAACTGATGTTTCAGGGTGTGGCCATCAACCTCATTGCCTTTAGTCAATATGTGGGCAACCTGGCCGGCCAGGCATTTGTAATTTTCGTGCTGGTGATTGCCGCCTCCGAAGCCTCACTCGCTTTGGGCCTGGTGGTGCTGTTGTTCAGGACAAAAAACACGCTCGACGCTGATGCCTGGCGCGAGCTTCAGGGATAAAACCATCGGCCGGCACGGCCCGCGGTGTAAGAAACATGGACGCACTGTTCGCAGTAAAGTATTCCTTCCTGATTCCCCTGCTGCCCCTGATCGGGGCGGCCATCGCCGGTTTTGCCGGGGCGAAGCTTTTGCGCGGGCAATCGCACTGGCCCATCTGGCTGGGCGTGGGCGCCAGCGCGGTCATTTCACTCTCGCTGCTGTTTCAAATGTTGGGCATGATGCACGGGGGCGAGCACAACCTCTCCACGAGCATCGATTGGTACACCTGGATTGATGCTGGCCGGTTCAAGGCGACTGCTGGGTTCTTCTTTGATCCACTCACCGCGATCATGCTGTCGGTGGTTACCGGAATCGGATTTTTCATCACCGTATTTGCCGCCGGGTATATGAAGGGCGAGACGGGCTATTTCCGCTTTTTCGCGTATCTGGGGCTTTTCATCTTTGCCATGACCTGCCTGGTCATGGGCAACAACTTCATCATGCTGTATCTGGGCTGGGAGGGCGTCGGCCTCTGTTCGTACCTGTTGATTGGATATTACTACGAGCGCCCTTCCGCGGTTGAAGCGGCCAAGAAGGCGTTTCTGGTCAACCGCATCGGTGACTTCGGCTTCGGCCTGGGCATCATGCTGATCTGGAAAGCCTTCCACAGCGTCAGCTTTTTTGGCGCGGGTTACGGCACCCACACCGGTGTGTTTGAAATGGCCCGGATGGCCCTGGCCGACCCAACCAACCCGGCATTCCAATATCAAATCCATTGCCTGCATTACATTCCGTTTCTGCTGATGCTTGGCGCGTTCGGTAAATCGGCCCAGTTCCCGCTTTATGTCTGGCTACCGGATGCGATGGAAGGCCCGACGCCGGTGTCGGCACTTATTCACGCTGCCACCATGGTCACCGCCGGCATTTATATGATTGCCCGCTGCGGCGTGCTTTTTGTTTCGAACGAAGCCGCGATGACCACGATCGCCTGCATCGGCGCATTTACTGCGCTGCTGGCAGCTACCATTGCCCTGCGTCAATTCGATCTCAAGAAAGTATTTGCTTACAGCACCGTCAGCCAGCTTGGATTTATGTTCGTCGGCGTGGGTGTCATGGCCCCGGTGGCCGGTGTGTTTCATCTCATCACGCATGCGTTCTTCAAGGCCCTGCTGTTCCTCAGCTCTGGGGTTGTCATGCATGCGATGGCCGGCGAGCTCGATATGCGGAAGATGTCCGGCTTGAAGCGGGTGTTGCCGCTCACGCGCATTTTCATTCTTGTAGGCTGCCTGGCATTGGCCGGGTTCCCATTCTTGAGCGGCTTCTTTTCCAAGGACGAAATTGTCGGTCTCGCATTTGCGCGGAGCGTACCGCTTGGCCTGGTAATGCTCTTCACCGCGTTCCTGACGGCCTATTACACCTTCCGGCTTTATTACCGCGTTTTCGAGGGTCCGCTTGAGGTTCCGCCGCCCGCTCCGGCCATCGCGCACGCGCACAGTGGTCATGGCCCCGATGTCGGAGATGCCGAGCAATCCCATGCGTCTCACGATCACGACCACACTCATGGATCTCAAGGGCATGCGGATGATGGGCATCACGACCATGAACCACTGATTATGATGATTCCCCTGGCGGTTCTCGCGTTTGGCGCAATTTTCGCGGGGTATCTGAATTTCCCTTCCACGCATTTGGGCAACTTCCTGGGCAACAGTCCTTCGCTGATTGAGTCGTACGATGTCGCCAGCGCCCATTACGCGACTGAGAACATCACCATCTCCGCTGAAGCGATGGGGCAGCACCCGATGGACGCGGCTGGCGAGAAACCCGAGCCGGTTATTTCCCCGATTATGGTTGTCAGCGGCCTGGTTGCTCTGGTTGGGATTGGCCTGGCTTATTTCCTGCACCTCAAGGATCGCACCCTGGGTGAACGAATCGCCGAATCCTTCGGACCACTCACCCGGCTGCTGGAACACAAATATTGGATCGATGAAATCTATCAGGCAGGAATTGTCGAACCGCTTCGGTGGGTCGGTATGCGGTTTTTTGATATCGACCGCATCATCGTAGACGGGCTGGTCGCAACGGTTAGCCTGGTTCCCCAGTTCTCCGGGTTCGCGGTTAAGCTCACAACGCAGCGAGGCTACCTGCAGGGCTACGCAGCCACCATGCTGCTTGGCCTGGCGGCGATTTTACTTTTGATTTTCCACGGAATCTGATCGGTAGAACATGGAAAGTAACTGGCTTTGGATATTGCTTCTGATTCCCGCTGCCGGGGCTCTGCTATGCGCCCTGCTGCCTGTTACAGCGTCGCGCGGTTGCGCGTTCGTGGTAAGCCTCTTTACTCTGGTCGTTGGCGTGGGCCTTGCCATGCATTTCGACCTTGCCTCGCGCGCCATCCAGCTTAAATTCGCTCCCGCAAGCTTTCGTCTTCCAGCGATCGGTGCATCGTTTTCTCTGGGCATTGATTCAATCTCCCTCTGGCTCATTCTGCTGACAGTTCTGCTGATGCCTCTGGCCGTCGCCGCCAGCTTTGAAAGCATCAAGGACCGCGCGCGGGAATATTACAGCTGGATGCTTCTCCTGCTGGCGGCCATGTTGGGTGTTTTCGTCGCCCGCGATCTACTTCTGTTCTATGTCTTTTTCGAATTAACACTCGTCCCCATGTTCTTCATCATCGGCATCTGGGGCGGACCCGATCGTCGCTTCGCCGCCGCCAAGTTCTTCCTCTTCACGTTCACCGGTTCCGTCTTCACCCTGGCTGGCGCTATCTATCTCGGATTGCATGCCCAAACGTTCGACATCAACTCCATCGTTTCCTACGCCCAGCACAACCTGTCCGATACCCAGCGACACTGGGTTCTGCTGGCGTTCCTGGCGGGCTTTGCGGTGAAGGTGCCCCTGTTCCCTGTCCATACCTGGCTCCCCTTGGCGCACACCGAAGCCCCCACCGCCGGCAGCGTTATTCTCGCAGGCGTGCTGCTGAAGCTGGGCACCTATGGCCTGCTGCGGTTTGCCGTGCCCATCGGCTTTCTGGATTCGTCGGGGGTCAGCGGCGCCCAAATCGGAACCATTCGCGTCCTCGCGACGCTTTGTCTTATTGGCATTATCTACGGCGCCCTGGTCGCCTGGGTTCAGCAGGACATCAAGAAGCTTGTCGCTTACAGCTCTGTATCTCACCTTGGCTTTTGCGTGCTCGGCCTGCTTGCCCTCAATACATGGGGTGTTGAAGGGTCGGTCCTCTATATGGTGAATCATGGCCTAAGCACCGGGGCGTTGTTTCTGGTGATCGGCATGATCTACGACCGCTATCACACGCGCGATATCAACCAGCTTTCCGGCCTCGCCAAACGCATGCCCATCCTCGCCTTTTTCTTCGTCCTCTTTACCCTTTCCAGCATTGGTTTGCCGGGGCTTAATGGGTTTGTAAGCGAATTCCTGACCATTCTGGGCGCCTTTACCGCGCCCCACCTCGGCGCCACCTATGGAACCTTCGCAGCCCTGGGCATCATCCTGGGCGCGATCTATATGTTGCACATGGTTGCCCGGGTTATTTGGGGTCCTCTGAAGACCCCCGAATTGCACGATGACGCGGACAGTCATGGCGACCATGCCGCTGTTCCGGGCGATATCGGCGCCCGCGAAATCGCCATTCTGGTTCCCCTGGCGATTGCGGTTGTTTGGCTGGGCGTTTATCCCAACATGATCCTGCGTTCGGTGGGCGTCCAAACGCCTTACCTCATTGGCCCGTATGAAAATGTTCCCATGGTTGATCGACAGACAAAGCCGGCTTCCACTGTTGCTGTTCCGGCAGTCGCGATGGCGGATGCCGCCAGGGATTCGGCGCGTTGAGAATGGATTCGGCCCGGTGATCGGCCGGACTCTGCGTTTAGTTCGAGAATTAAAGGAAAAGCGCCGACCGCGCTTGCGTGAAGAAAAATGAGATTGCTTGCATCGGCCATGTTTCCCGAAATCCTTCTCTGCGCGATAGCCTGCGTTCTGTTTTTGATGGGCATCTCTAATAAGCCCGTTGTTCGCAAATTTGCCCCCGTTCTGGCGATTCTGGCGCTTCTCATCGCGGGGTTTAGTCAGCTCGGAATGTTTGCCGGGAAGGACCCCTTCACGGATCGATGGAACACCATCTACATTTCAGAATTCGCGCGATATATCAAACTGCTTTCCGCTGCTATGGGGGTTCTCCTGCTTCTTCTCGCCTGGCCCAGCAACGAGCGCGGCACCGGCGGCAATGCCATGGATTTCGCCTCGGAAGGCTGTGAATTTTACGCCCTCATGCTGCTTTCAATCGCGGGCATCTTTATCGTTGCCGGGGCTTCGGACATCATGCTCCTGTTTTTGGGGATCGAACTGGCCAGCATTCCAACGTACATCATGGTCAGCATCTCGCGCCCCCTGCCGGTCGCGCAGGAAGCGGGGCTTAAGTATTTCTTCCTTGGCGCGATGGCCGCCGCCATCATGCTTTTTGGCTTCAGCTATCTCTACGGCACCACCGGCACCACCAAGCTGAGTGAAATCGAAGCAATGATGCGCCCGTCGCATCTCAGCCCATGGCAAATGCTCGCGCTGGTCATGCTCATAGCCGGGTTTGCCTTCAAGATGGCCGTTGTCCCTCTGCACGTTTACGCGGGGGATGTTTATCAGGGTGCTGCCACGCCTGTCACCGCGTTCCTGAGCTTTGTGCCCAAGACCGCCGGGTTCGTGGCGCTCCTTAAAGTGCTTTACGCGGTATCGGGCGGAACATGGGCCGTCCCCCCGGAAATCGTCCATCTGCTGGCGTGGCTGGCGGTCCTGACGATGACCATCGGCAACGTCCTGGGTCTCGTGCAGATCGCAAACATTAAGCGCGTCTTTGCTTACAGCTCGATTGCCCACAGTGGATATATGCTTGTGGGCGTCACCGCATTGGTCAGCACCAGGAACCCGGAGATCCAGGATACTGCCCTGGCCGGTGTGCTGTTCTATCTCACCGCCTACGGCCTGATGAACATCGGCGTCTTCGGCACGCTGATCCTCCTCCCCAGCCGCCAAAACACCCCCGCCACCAGCGCCGAAACCTTCGACGATCTCGCTGGCCAGGGTCGCAAGCACCTTCTGCTTGGCTTAGCCATGGCGGTCAGTTGCTTCAGCCTTATTGGGCTGCCGCTGACGGTGGGATTCTTCGGAAAACTGTACCTTATCGCCCCGGCATTGCAGGCGGGGTTGAACTGGCTGGTGGTTTTTCTGGTGATTAACGCAGCCATCAGTGCTGCGTATTATCTGAAAATTGTCGCGGCTTTGTTCCTTCGCGCGGAACCCGTAAGGCCGCGGTTCGGGACAACGCCGGCGCCGGTGGATGCTCCGATCCATCATCCATTTCCGGTCCTGCTCTCCGTGGGTGTTTCGATGGTTGGGGTGCTTTGGCTGGGGATCGTACTCCCAGCGACATCGCGCCTGACCGATCGAACCGCCAAAGCCGCGCAGCTGGAGAGCGTCAGCACGGTTATTGAATCTCCAATCACGCAGCGATAGTCACCTTCAACGTTTTTTGCTCGCCATACCGGGACGATGGTAAGCTTCTCGTCCCATGAACCGCACAACACCAACCGTCCGCCCTATTTTCCTGGCCGCATTTCTCGCATTGATGTTCATTTCGTCCGGTTGCCTGTTTGCTGCCGGCGCGCCGCGGACCTTGCGGCAATATCTCTCCGGGACCGACAAAGACCACACCGTTCCCTGGCAGTTCTACTGCGACCACGGACAGCATAGCGGGACGTGGTCAACCATCGCGGTTCCTTCAAACTGGGAGCTGCAGGGGTACGGTACTTACACCTACGGGGTGGACATCATGGCGGCGATGCGCGCCGCCACGCGAACCGGCGCGGATCGCTCGATGATCGAGGTTCCGGTTCACGCCCAATACAAATACAACTTCAACGTGCCGGCGGAATGGGCGCAAAAGCGCGTGTTTCTTGTCTTTGAAGGATCGATGACTGACACGGAAGTCAGCGTGAACGGTCAGAGCGCGGGGCCGATTCATCGCGGGGGATACTATCGCTTTCGGTATGACGTTTCGCGACTGATTAAATTCGGCTCTGATAATCTGCTGGCCGTCGCGGTTACGGATGTGTCCTCCGATCCAACAGTCAACAACGCGGAGCGCCACGGAGATTACTGGAACTACGGCGGAATTTATCGGCCGGTTTATCTTGAGGCGTTTCCAGCGGAATACATTGATCGTATCGCGGTGGATGCACGGGCGGATGGGTCTCTTGCGGTCAACGCGTTTGTCTCAGCGGGGATTGCGCAGGCGGATCACGTTGAAGCGCAGGTTTATGACCTGGGCGGCAAAGCGGTGGGGCAGGCGTTTTCCGTGACGCTGGATTCAGCTAACGCATCGCAAACGCTGAAATCAAAATTCGATGGGGTCCAACAATGGTCCGCGGAATTTCCCAATCTCTATCGCCTTGTGGTGCGGCTCAAGCAGGGCTCGACGGTTTTGCACGAGATCAGCAAGAACATCGGTTTCCGCACGATTGAAGTGCGAACGGGAGACGGTGTTTACGTTAACGGCCAGCGGGTCATGCTCAAGGGTTGCTGCCGGCATACGTTCTGGCCCGAATCCGGCCGCTGCACCAGCGAAGAATTGTCCGAACTGGATGTGAACACAATTAAAGGCATGAACATGAATGCCGTGCGGTCGACACATTACCCATCGGACCAGCATTTTCTGGACAAATGCGATGAGCTGGGCCTTTATGTGCTGGATGAACTGGCCGGCTGGCATGCCCACTATGGGACACCGGTCGGGACGCAGCTCGTGGAAGAAATGGTGACCCGCGATGTGAATCATCCGTGCATTTTGTTCTGGGATAATGGAAACGAGGGAGGCTGGAACAATGAACTCAACGGTGAATTCGACAAATGGGACCCACAGAATCGGCATGTGCTGCATCCGTGGGAAAAATTCGGCGGGATTAATACCAAGCACTATCCCGATCTGACGCTGGCAAAGAAACTCGCTGCTGGCACGGATGTTTTCATGCCCACGGAATTTGATCATGGATTGTTCGATGGCGGCGCTGGAACACAACTCAGTCAGTTCTGGGACATCATGCGGCATTCAAAGGTCTCAGCCGGTGGATTCATCTGGGCATACCTGGACGAGGCCGTGAAAAGGACAGACCTGGACGGTCGGCTTGATGGCAACGGAAACGAAGCGCCGGATGGTATCGTCGGGCCGCATCGGGAAAAGGAAGCGAGCTATTTTACTATCAAGCAGGTTTGGTCGCCGATTCAGATCGCAACGCCCAAAGCGATTGAACAGAAACTTTCGCTGGATATAGAGAATTCGTACGCCTTTACCGATCTAAATCAATGCAGCTTTAAATGGGAACTGCGCCATTTTGCTTCACCGGGTGAAGATCGCAGCGGGTTCGAAGTTCTTTCGTCGGGGGCTGCGAAATCACCACGGATTTCCCCCTGGACGAGTGGTAAACTGGAGCTGGGTTTGCCCGCGGACTGGCAGAAGGCGGACGGACTTGCGGTGATCGCGACTGACCCGCATGGCAAAGAGGTCTGGACGTGGGTTTGGCCGATTGACGATCAGCGGCTTCGCGAGATGCCGATCGCGAAATCAGGACAAGCCGATGCAAGCTATACCGAAGATGCCGATAACTACACACTTACGGCTGGTGATTTAAGTGCATCTATCAGCAAATCAACGGGGGAATTGGCGTCGGTGAAGGTGAAGGGCCAGTTGATTTCGATGGCAGCGGGTCCTCGGCTGGTCGTGGGAGAATCCAAAATCGATTCGATCAAAATCGCCAGGCAGGATCACACCGTGCGCATCGAAGCAGTTGGCTCGTCCGGCCTGAAGAAGATTGTCTGGACACTGGCGCCATCGGGCGAACTGTCGCTTGAATATGAATATGAAGCCGGCGGCGTTCATCCATTCAGCGGAATTACATTTGATTATCCACCAGCCAATGTGAAAGCGAAAAAATGGCTGGGCGTCGGGCCGTATCGGGTCTATGCCAATCGGCTTGAAGGGGGCACGTTAAATGTCTGGGATACGCCTTACAACGATGCGGTCACCGGACAAACCTGGCAATATCCGGAATTCAAGGGGTATTTCCCCGCGGTTCGGTGGATGACGCTTTCAACAACCGAAGGGCCGATCACCATTGTGCCCGGCAGTGACGATCTTTTCGTCCGGGTGCTGACATCAAAATTCCCCGAAAAGAAATTGGCCGGCAATACCATCGTGCCGTTTCCACCGGGTGATATTTCCTTTTTGAATACGATTCCCCTGATGGGTTCAAAATTCAGAGCGGCACCTCCTTCGCCAACGATTGCCGAGGGAACCTACGGCGGCAAGGTGACGTTTTACTTCGGGGATCTCAAACCTTGAGCGATGAAATCAGGTCAGGGACTCTTTCGCACGATCTTGGTCGATCCCTCGAGCTGCGCGCCGCGGCCTCGGAGACGCCCACCTGGCGGTACGTTTACGGCGGAAAGCCCAAGCCGTTTTTTCATCCGGTCTGCACACCAGCCGGCCATGTGCTGAGCTTGTTTGAGCCACACGATCATCTGTGGCAGCGCGGGCTATGGTTCGCGATTAAATACATCAATGGGGAAAACTTCTGGGAAGAAAAGGATGACGAACCCTGGGGCACGCAAAGGACGATTGGTCCGCCCACGGTTGCCGTGGAACTCGATGGTCGGATCAGCGTGTCTTCGCAACAAGAGTGGCTCCGCCCCAGCGGCAAGGGCGCTGTCCTGATGGAACAACGTAAATTCGAATACACTCCGATCAATGCTGCTAGTTACGCACTGGATTTTCTTTTCGTGCTGACGCCTCTTCAGGACGTTAAGCTCGATCGAACCGTGTATACGACCTGGGGCGGTTACGGCGGATTGACGTTTCGCGGAAATCGCAATTGGCAACAGACCCGCCTGCTCTTTGCCGACGGTTCAACCAGCGAGCGACCCATCGGCCTGCCCAGTCAGTGGTGCGATCTTTCAGGAAAGATCGACGGTGGCGCAAATCTCACCGGCGGCATTTCAATGTTCGATCACCCGTCAAACCCGCGCCATCCAACGCCCTGGTACGGTTCAACAGGGCCAAATCACTATTTTAACGCAGCGTTCTTGTTTCACGAGCCGTTGTCATTAGCCAGATCGGAGCCGATTTCCTTGCGCTATCGCGTGCTGGTCCATGACGGCATTCTGGAACACGATGAACTTCAGGAATCCTACGAGGCTTACGTTCACCAGACCCTTCAAGCGAATGCCCCGGCTCGAAGCCAGGCAGATCTACCCGTGGATTGATCGAATCAGCATTGCGCACCCGGCTACGATCGCAATCGCGCCTACAACCTTGGCCACAGCGGTTCCCTGGGCCATCATTTTCTCCAGTGCAATAACCAGCGCAAT
The DNA here is from genome assembly GCA_030775485.1 of Planctomycetota bacterium. Classification (GTDB taxonomy): domain Bacteria; phylum Planctomycetota; class Phycisphaerae; order Tepidisphaerales; family Tepidisphaeraceae; genus JALYJB01. The sequence goes on from JALYJB010000017.1 coordinate 33,856, forward strand.
GGCTGCCATCACCAGCAGATTCATCATTCCAAGAACGACTTGAATCAGCATGAGAGACCAGCAGCAGGCAGCACAGAGAGCGCCATGGTGCAGGCCCATTTGCAGCGCCCCAAGACGTCCGCTGTGAAGATGATTTGCGACAGAGGACAACGGATCCTGGCAATGCTTCAGGCAGGCCCTTTTCCAGGGCGTCGCCTGGTAGATGCCGCTGGCAATCAGGCAGACAGCCGAAGCGGCGGGAATGGCCCGGCTTAGGGCCGTCCAATTCATCGCGGCTTTCATAAGAAGCAATCCGAACACGTAAACGATCCCGCCAAAGAGCGCCCAAACCGCGAAATATCCGCTGGCCATCAGCCAGGTTCGCAGGGCGACATCCGGCGCGCCCCGGAATGCCGTAACGCGTCGGTAAATGAGAATCATCGGCATGGCACTGGGGAGCATCATTGCCACCATCATGGCAACCCACATATTGATGAACATGAATGCCGCCCCAGCCTGGGATTGGCCGGACATGGGCATCCACATCATCGACATGACCCATCCGCCGGGCATTTCCATGCCGCCGGACATCGAATGGGTGCAGTAGATGGTGTACGCGGTGGTGGCGATGAAGATGAACGCCGCGACCAGTGAAAGCAGTGCGACCGGCTCACGAGCCGTCTTTCGGGCGCAGGTAATGGGCGCGGAAGTCTCCATGCAAAGCCAGTCCCTACTTCAAACCCGCCTCGGTGTACTGAACGTCTGAAAAGCTGCTGTGAGTCTTGGCGCGGCTGAATGGAATCGGGCCGGTAGATTGCAGAACCTTGGTTGCAGCCACTTCGCACGAAAAATATTCAATGCCCCGCGGCAAGACTATTCGCGCCTGTATGTCGTTACCGCCGGGGTCGCGAATGGGTTCCGTCGTGACGTTGATTTCTCCGGGGATGATGCATTTGCCTTCACGTTTTTTCAGATCAAATGAGAATTGAATGGGAACAAATTTGGGGGCCAATACTTTAGTCACCAGGCTGGCGACCACTTCAAACCAGGCGCAACCCGCTTTGCCGCTCATGATGGTCAGAAGGGCATTGCGTTGCTCTGTAGTAGCGCGTTCATCAACATAGGGCTGCACCGTTCCGTTCCCCAGATGCAGCGGCCCGGGAAAGTGAAAGGAAATGGCCCAGGTGAGGTCTGATAGCGGGATTTGATCAAAATTCCCATCGACCACATGCATTGCGTTGAAACCTTCGCAAAGATGGAAGGTTGGAGGCGCCCAGAAATCGCAAGGGCAGCCGGGCAAACAACTGCAATTCTTAAAATACTCTCCCTTCATGCTCCAGGTGCTGTCCATGTTGACCTCAGTTAGAGTGGAGCGCGCTATTATTTTGATACGCTACAGCCCGGTCAAGGATAAAATAGATTGTGGATGATCCGGGCAGTTCAGAGGACGTAACAACAGTGGCTCATGTATTCTGGAATCGCCCGAATCGAGGATGAAGATGCCGCTGAATGTTCTGGAATCCAAGGAGAAGCTCAAATCGCTGAGCCAGATGCTGGCCCATTACAGCGCCCCGGCAGCAGAGGCGCTGATCCATCGCGAGGAAGATGGCAGCGTTCGCTGTTTTGCGTGTGGACATCGGTGCCTGGTGAAGTCGGGGCGGGAAGGGGTATGTCATGTTCGGTTTAACGATGCCGGCACACTGCGCGTCCCGTACGGATATGTGGGGGTGCTGGCTTGCGATCCGATTGAAAAGAAACCCTTCTTTCATTGCCTTCCAGGCAGTGATGCGCTCACCTTTGGCATGCTGGGGTGCGATTTTCATTGCGGCTACTGCCAAAACTGGGTCACGAGCCAGATGCTGCGTGATCCCAACGCCGTTGCGGGGGCCAAGCCCGCATCGCCCCAGCGGCTGGTGGAGATTGCGCTTGAACAGCGCGCGCCTGTTATCGCGTCGAGCTATAACGAGCCCCTGATAACCAGCGAATGGGCGGTCGATATTTTTCGGGAAGCGCGCCGTCATGGGCTGAAGTGCGCCTATATCTCCAATGGCAACGGAACGCCGGAGGTGCTCGATTTCATTCAGCCTTATGTTGATGCATATAAGGTCGATCTCAAAACGTTTAACCCCAAAAACTATCGGCAACTGGGGGGCGTGCTCGAAAACGTGACGGAAACCATTCGCATGCTCAAGCAGCGAGGGTTCTGGGTGGAGATCGTGACGCTGGTAGTGCCCGGCTTCAGCGACGACGCCGATGATTTGAAGCGCATGGCAGAGTTCATCGCCAGTATCGATCCATTAATGCCGTGGCATATGACAGCGTTTCATCCCGACTACAAGATGACAGAGGGCTACCGCAGCACCACCGTCGATGACCTGATGCGCATCGTGACAATGGCGCAACAAGCGGGCATCCGCTATATCTACCCTGGCAACCTGCCCGGGCAGGTCGGGGAGTGGGAAAACACTCGTTGCCATCATTGCGATGTGACGGTGATTCGACGCCACGGGTTTCTGGTGCAGGAAAACCGCCTGGATATCGATGGAAAGTGCCCGGATTGCGGGGGGCAGATTCCTGGGGTTTGGGGTAAATCTAGCGGACATGGCGATGGCCGGGTCAGGCCAATCGTATAAATGAACAGCGGTAACCCGCATCGGCTTGATGTCATAAAGAGTTAAACTTGCCTGTTTTGCGCACAAGATTTACGATGTCTTGAGGATTCGCTGGCGAGGAGACTGCTCATGATGCGACAGTGGTGGCTTGGCGCGTTGGTTTGTTTCACGCTGGGCTCCGTGCTGATGGCACGTCAGGGCGTCATTGTAACCAATGATGGTCGGACACTGGAAGGCGACATTGACGATTCGGGCGCCGCAACGAGGCCGGTGACCGTCACCCTGCATAGTGTGAAGACGGAAATTCCCCGCTCGAGCATCGTTTCCATCGATTATTCCGCTACCGCCGATCAGGAATTTCAGGGTCGCCTTGCCCGACTTGCGCCGAATGACGCAGCGGGCCGCCTGGCACTGGCAAACTGGGCACTCGAAAAACAGGAATACGGACTAGCCAAGAGAGCCGCGGAGGAAGCGCAAAAAATTGAACCGCACGATCCCGATGTCGCCACAACGCTGGAAACGATCAAGCGGCAGGAAGTGCTGAACAGTGAGCACGACACGGGGGTTACGTTAAAAGCGGCTCCCACCCAACCCGCCAGCAACCAGGCCACATCCACAACGCAGCGGAGCGCGGCTATAACGGCTCGATATTTGTCGGATGAAGATATCCAGGCCATCCGTCGAGCAGAACTTCGTGAAGATGACGACGTGCGGGTGCAGTTCTACAACGATGTCCGGCGGCGCTTCATGGTGGGTGGCGGTTTCCCAGCCGACCAATTTTTTGCGATGTCATCCGCGGCACAGGCTGCTCCAATCATTCGCAGCCAGGACCCGAAGCTAATTCGCGACGTAAAAATTACTTCCGACCCGGCTGCCCTAGCTGAATTCCGCAATCGCATCAATCTGCGGCTCGAAATTGGCTGTGCGGCGGCGGGGTGCCATGGCGGTGCCAAGGGCGGGAGCTTCAACCTGTATCCCGATGCCCGAACGACAGCGGCGGTCTACACAAATTTCTACCTGCTGCAGGCCTATAAGGTCAAACTGGACACCAATGTCGGAATCGGGCGAGGGCCAGCGGAGTATTCCATGATTGATCGGCTTCACCCGGCTGCTTCGCTGCTGCTGCAATACGGATTACCCGCCAGCGAGGCAATCACGCCACACCCGCTGGTGAAGGGCTGGAGGCCTATGTTTAACGGGGCGACGGATCCTTTCTATGCGGAAGTTTTTTCATGGATTGGTTCAACCTTAAAGCCGTTTGATATGGATTACGGCATCAATTTTCAGCCTGCAGGCGCGCAATCGCAGACCCAACCGGCCACACAGAACGATACTTCCGCCGCAACTGCGCCCGCGGCCCAGGGTGATTCCATGACACCCGGCGCCTCCGCGACAACGACCGCGCCCGCAACGTCCAGCGATTCGACGCCGCAAGGCATGCCGGCCACGCAAGGTGCGGCGCCGGCTGCCCAATAATCGCATATTAGCCCACTGTGTCTCCGCTGAACTATCTGATCCTTCTGCTCTCCGCCACGGCGATTGCCGCGTTGGCGGAATCGATTTCGGTGTATCGGCGCCGCCAGGGACTTCGCGGGCTGGCGCGGAAGTGGGGGATGCACTTTGCGATGGGGGATCGGCTACGGCTGGCGGATCGCATTGCGTCAAAATTGCCGGTGGCGGGGTCCGCCAACGTGCGGGTGCGTGACCTGCTGTTCTGCTCGGATGGGGCGAACCATCGATATGTTTTTACCGTCGAATACGGCCTTGGGGTTGTTCGGGGCAAGCGACGGCGGTTTCGCGTCGGGGGGTTTCAGGAGCCGATTTCACGCGGGGGAAATGAAGCGGATGTAGGACATGACTCCGCGCTAAGGCTAACGCTCGCGCCGGAAAATCTTGCACTGCACGCCGCCTATTCGCACGTACGAGACGTGCTGCTTGGCGCGCTCAGCAATAAAAGTGGGGACTGAAGCGCCGGGGCAACGGAAAGATCGGATTCACCCATTGATATTTTGGCGCTGATGCGGGACGTGTTAAGCTTTCGAAGGCGCGCTCACCGGATCGGGCCAGCCGACTTCGCGGATGCCATGAAGCCACGACAATTGACCATTTTGGGTGTTGGACTGCTGGGTGGCTCGATTGGCCTGGCAGTGCGTTCAGCCGCGCCAAATTGCCGGATTGTGGGCTGGGGGCATCGTGCGTCAACGCTGGACGATGCGATGAAGTTGGGTGCGATTGATGTTTATGAATTGGACTTGGCCGCCGCTGTGCGCGAGTCCGATCTGGTAATTCTTTGCGCGCCGGTGGGGCTGTTCGAAAATATTCTGAAGCAAATTGCCGGCTGCCTGCATGCGGGATGCACGGTGACGGATGTCGGCAGCACCAAACGCTCGGTGGTTGCGCTGGCCGAGCGGATTCTTCCCAGCACGGTGGATTTTGTCGGCAGTCATCCAATGGCGGGCAGCGAGAAGCGCGGGGTTGAATTTGCGCGGGCGGATTTATTTCGTCAAGCGCTGTGCATTCTGACGCCGACAGCCGGTACCCGGCCGGCGGCACTGGAGCGGGTGGAGGGATTCTGGCGGCAACTGGGTATGCGCACGACGCGAGTCTCGCCGCAAGATCATGATCGGTTGCTGGCGGATATCAGCCATTTGCCGCATCTGCTGGCGGCGGTGCTGATGTCGATGCAAGAGGATGCCGCGCTGGATCTATGTGGACCGGGCTTTTTGGACTCCACGCGAATTGCCGGGGGGGACGGCGGCCTTTGGCGCGACATTTTTTTGGACAACGCGCAAAATTTGCGGGGTGGGGTGGCGCGATTGAAGGCGGAAATTGATCGTATCGCCGGGCTGCTCGAGCCTGAAAAGGGCGAGCAGTTGCGCCAGTGGCTCGATGCCGCTGCCGCGCGACGGGCGGAGTTGATCAAGCGTAGATCATCGGGAAGCAGCGGGGAATAGGTTGCGCCTTAAAGCGGTAATCTTCCACTCGCATTTTTGCAGTTTGGCGGATTGCGGCGTAAGGTTTCGCCCCTATGTCGCAGGCGGCGCGGTTCTGGAAAATTCTCTCAATTATTCTGATTTGTGCTTTTTCGCTGTATCTGCTCGGGAATCAGCGCGTGCCACTATGGGATCGCGACGAGCCACGATACGCCGAGTGCTCGCGCGAAATGCTGCTGAGCGGCGACTGGATCGTGCCGCGGTTTCTGGGTGATTTCCGGCTCGAGAAGCCCCCGCTGATTTACTGGTGCCAGGCAGCAGTGATGTCGGTGATCGGCGACACGGCCCAAGCGGCGCGACTTCCTTCAAGCATTGCAATCGTTTTATCGGCATTGGTTCTAGGACTAATGGTGCGCCGGTTTGCTGGGTCCCATCGGGCGCTCTGGAGCGTGCTGATATTCTGCACCAGCGGGCTGGTGATTGCCGCCGCGAAGATGTGCATTACCGACGCGGTTCTGCTTCTTTGCGTGCTGGTGGGGCAGGCGTGTCTGGGGATAATGTACGCGGCCCACCAGCGCGGAAAAAAGGCGCCCATTTGGGTTGCCGGGATTTTCTGGATATCCACGGGTTTTGCTGGTCTCACAAAGGGTCCGCAGGCCGCGGGATTTCATTTTTTCACACTGGTGATATTGCTGCTGCTGGATGTTGGAGCCAGCGTTGGCTGGAAGCGCGCGATCGCATGGTGGCAACAGCTTCAGCCCATCTTTGGGATTCCGATTCTGGCGATCGTCGCGGCGCCATGGATGATCGCCATTCACTACCGCGCGCCGGGATTTCTCGACGAGCTGTTCCACAAGGCGCGCATGCATGCGGGTGGCAGCATGGAAGGGCACGGGGAGCCACCGGGCTATCATCTGCTGCTTATCTTCGGAACATTTTTCCCCTGGAGTCTGCTATTACCCACGGCCATTAGTCTTGCCTGGCAGAATCGCCGCCTGCCCGCGGTGCGTTTTGCGATGGCCGCCACAGCCGGCCCCTGGCTGCTGATGGAGATGGTGACGACCAAGCTGCCATTCTATGTTTTGCCAGCGTTTCCCGGGCTGGCTTTCCTTACGGCCGATGCGCTGATTCGCTGCGGCAGGGGACAGTTCATTGATCTGCGGAAGAAGATTTTCATGGTGGCGGTCGCTGTGTGGGCGGTCGCCGCGGTGGGGCTGAGTTTCGGGTTGTGGGTCACCGCGAAGATTTCCGCTCATCCGCCCATCGCGGGGCTGATGGCCTTTTCCGTGTGCGGCGTGATGTATGCGGCCGTGGTGGCGTTTCGGTTTTCTCAGGGGCGCATCATGCGGGCGGCTGCGGCGATGGGGGTTGGGATGGTAATTATGATTGCCATCCTGTTTATGGCGATTTTGCCGAACCTGGATTTCCTGCAGCTTTCCGAGCGGCTGGTAGCGCGCCTGCAACCACTGGGAGCTTGCGGGAATAACGTGCGCGTGGCGATGATCGATTACAAAGAGCCTAGCCTGGCGTTCTACCAGGGGGGCGGGGCGCGGGAACAGGACGACGGGTATCTAAGGGCAGTTCCCAGTTCTCAATGGCCACGCTGGATTATCGTCACCAAGACAATCTGGGGCGACCCGCTTCAGATCAATCCACGAATGGCGTCGCAACTTCGCGTGGTCGCGGCCGAGCATGGAATTGCGTATGCGGATAAGGGGCGTGAAGAAACTGTTCTGATTCTTGAGAAGCGGCCCACCGTATCTCAACTTGCCGGGCCGTAATGTGCCGGCCGCGTTTCGCGGATTTTTCCGCCGAACTCCCTTCCGCAAGCCCGTGCCGATATACTTCTTTACCAGTGGATGACGTTTCAAAAATTCTTGTTCTCCAGCCCAGCTGGGTGGGCGACGCCGTGATGGCCACGCCCACGTTGCGCGCTTTGCGCGAGCAATATCCCAACGCCCACATTGCGTATCTGATGAAACGTAATGTGAAACCGCTTTATACGGGCATGCCCTGGGCGGATCAGTTGATTACCTATCGGGCCGGCAAGACCAAGAAGAAAGCGGGAAAGGGGTTGTTTGACCTGGCGCGGCGCCTGCGCTCGGCGAAGTTTGATCTGGCCGTCATTTTGCCCAATTCGTTTCAGTCAGCGCTGGTCTGCAAAATGGCGAATATTTCGCGCGTTGTTGGATACGAGCGGGACGGCCGCGGGTTTTTGTTGACCGACAAGCTCTTGCCGCGGAAAGAGCGCGGCAAATTCGTCCCGACGCCGATCGTTAAATATTACATGGGGCTGGCCCACTACATGGGAAGCCACCACCGGGACCTTTCGCTGAAGCTTTTTGTCACGGATTCCGAGCGAAAGGAAGCCGCCGACGTCTTCACCCGCGCCGGATTGCCCGCCGAGCTTTGCCGTCCCGGCGCCGAAGGCAAGCCGCCAATGATTCTGCTGAACCCCGGCGCGCAGTTTGGCGCGGCAAAATGCTGGCTGCCGGAGTATTTCGCGGCGCTGGCGGATCGAATGATTGAGGAACTGGGCGCCACCGTGCTTCTGAGCGCCGCCCCGCGCGAGCGGAAAATCATCGACGCGGTGCTGCGCTCCATGAAGCATGCGCCAGTTGATTTATTGAATAAAGGCTCGAGCCTTGGAGCCCTCAAGGAAATTGTTCGCCGGTGCGATCTGATGGTGACCAATGACACCGGTCCCCGGCACATCGCAGCCGCATTTGATGTCCCTGTTGTTACGATCTTCGGACCAACACATCCGGAATGGACGGAAATCAATTTCGGCAAAGAGCGGAAGGTAGCGGTGAAGGTTTTCTGCGGTCCGTGCCAGAAGAAGATCTGCCCCCTGGATCATCGCTGCATGGTTCGGATAACGCCGGCAATGGTGTATGACGCGGCCACGCAACTTCTCATCCGCCGCCCCGAAACAGCCAATGCCCCGCAGTGGCAGCCGCAATCCTGACGACGGTGGGTTTGACCTCTTCGTTTTTTGCCTCGGCGCTCGTAAAATCGGCAAATGGTTTACCGGATCGATGTGCGTGCCCGCAATGGCGGGAAAAACAGCGGGTCCGACTCTGCGGGCGCGGTGCTGCGCAATCAAGTCGCAGAGCTGGGTTTAAAGATAGGCCCGATCTCAACATCGCGCATTTTCCTCATCGAAACAAATGCCACTCTGAAGGATGTAGAGCGTATTGGAAATGAATTGCTGGCCGATTCCATCGTCGAGGAAGCAGCAATTTATTCTGGAAACCCATCCGATTCCGGGCACGGACGCATCGAAGTCCACCTTAAGCCGGGCGTTATGGATCCAGTTGCCGCCAGCACGGAGATGGCGATTCGCGACATGGGAATTCACGTCGGCCAGGTTCGAACCGGCCGCGCGTACCTCATCGAAGGAAATCTTAAGCGCGACCAATTGCAGCAGATTGCCACGCGCCTGCTGGCCAACGGCGTAATCGAGTCGATCCATTTTGACGCTTATTGCCCCTTGGAGTTTGAGACGGGTCATGACCATCGTTTTGAGCTTCGCAACGTCAATCTTCGGACTTTAACCGACGAGCAGTTAACCAAGCTGAGCCGCGAGGCGCACCTTTTTCTTTCTTTGCCGGAGATGAAGGTGATCCAGCGATATTTCCGGTCCCAGGAGCGGGAGCCGACCGACATTGAACTTGAAACGCTGGCCCAAACCTGGAGCGAACACTGCGTTCATAAGACCCTGAAGAGCGCGGTGGAAGTCGAGGTTCGCGACGGCGCGGAAAAAATCCTGGAGCGACGGCGATATGGGAATCTCATCAAGGAAACAATTTTCGCCAGCACAATGGAATTGATGAGCAAAGAGGGACGCGATCCCTTTTGTCTTTCAGTGTTCAAAGACAACGCGGGGGTCGTGGCATTCGATGAAACGGATGCGGTTTGCTTTAAGGTTGAAACGCACAACCACCCAAGCGCCATTGAACCTTACGGCGGCAGCGCCACCGGGGCCGGCGGTGTAATTCGCGACGTGCTGGGGACCGGTCTTGCCGCTAAGCCCATCGCCAACACGGATATTTTCTGTGTGGCCTTTCCTGATTTCGGAAAATCCAACGGCGCATCGCTGCCGCGCGGCGTGACTCATCCCAAGCGCATTCTGCAACAGGTGGTCGCCGGTGTGCGCGACTACGGCAACCGAATGGGGATTCCCACCGTCAACGGCGCGGTTTATTTCGATGATCGTTACCTAGGTAACCCTCTGGTTTTCTGTGGCTGCGTGGGCCTGATTCCGCGAAACAAAATCAGCAAGGCCGCGGTTGCGGGAGATGCGATTGTCGTAATGGGCGGCCGCACCGGGCGGGATGGCATTCACGGCGCCACGTTTTCCAGCGCGGAACTGACCGATACGCATGCTGATGAGTTTTCGCACGCGGTGCAGATCGGCAACGCCATCACCGAAAAGAAAGTTGCCGACGTTATCCTGGCAGCGCGCGATCTGGGTCTATTCACCGGTGTCACCGACTGTGGCGCTGGCGGGCTTTCATCCGCTGTCGGCGAGATGGGAGAAAAAACCGGCGCGGTGGTCGATCTGGAAAAAGTCCCACTGAAATATGCCGGGCTGCGCTACGATGAAATCTGGATCAGCGAAGCCCAGGAGCGCATGGTGCTTTCGGTTCCGGCAAAGCATATCAATCAGCTACTTTCGCTAGCGGCTGCCGAGGATGTGGAGGCAACGGTCATCGGGACTTTTGGGACGGATGGTCAGGAACTGGTTCTCAATTATCGCGGGCAACAAGTGGGCAGGCTGGGAATGGAATTCCTGCACAACGGCATCCCCACGCCGACGCGAAAGGCCGTTGTGGTTCGCGAACGCCCAGATGCGCCCAGGACCCAAGCCACACTTTCCGCGGAAGAATTAAAAACGCATTTGCTCGCGAAGCTGGCGCATCCCAATATTGCGAGCAAACATTGGATTATCCGGCAATATGATCACGAAGTGCAGGGCGGCTCGGTCATCAAGCCGCTGACGGGACCGGACCAGCGCGGCCCTTCGGATGCGGCCGTCATCCGTCCAAAGCTCACCAGCTATCGCGGTATTGCGCTGGGTTGCGGCATGGCGCCGCAAATTGCTGATCCTTACGACATGGCCCTCGCGTCGATCGATGAGGCCATCCGCAACGTGGTGGCGGTGGGGGCCGATCCCAATCGCATTGCCATTCTCGATAATTTCTGCTGGCCCAGCGTGGATGACGAAAAAACCATGGGCACGCTGGTTCGAGCATGCGAAGCCTGCCGCGACGCGGCCCTGGCCTATCGCATTCCATTCATCAGCGGCAAAGATTCGCTGCACAACCAGTTTACGATACAGGAGACAGGCGAGGTCTTGCGCATTCCGCGCACGCTGCTCATCAGTGCCATGGGCGTGATCGAAGATGTCCGCCAATGCGTGACGATGGATCTAAAGAAGCCGGGAAACAGCCTCACCCTGGTGCGCACGAGCGACAAATCCCCGGTCGCGTTGGCGAATTTGCATCGGTTGCTTTCTCAGGATATTCGCGCGGGGCACATCGCCGCCTGCCATGATGTCAGCGAAGGTGGCGCGCTGGTGGCTGCCGCCGAAATGTGCATTGCTTCCGGCTTGGGGCTGGAGCTTGAAGCGTCCGCGTTGGGCTCCGGTCTGTTTAATGAGCCGGTCGGGGAATACCTCGTGGAATGGAACCTGGGCGACAGTCCGGCGAAATCCGCCCTGGGCGCTGATTCACAGGCTGAATGCGTTCACTTGGGCAAAGTTGTCGCGGATACATTTCTGACGATCAACAGCAATACGCCATCGAAGCCATTGAAGATTGCCGAGGCCGATCTGCGCCGCGCTTGGCTGGGCACTCTGGATTGGTAGACACGATCGTTAAGTGCTTGCAACAGATGAACCTTCTCGTCTGCCCTTGCTTCCAATCTCACAGTACCTTAATTTGCCGTGTTGATCCCCTCGCAAGGAGGCTTTATTTATGGCTGAGAAGATTCCGCTTTCCCGTGTTCATCAATCTCCGATCATCGACCGCCGCATTCTGGAGGTTGTAAAAGGGGGAAACTACATTCTCGGGCCGGAATGTAAGGCCTTCGAAAGCGAATTGGCGACCTATTTTGGGGTAAAGCATGTGGTGTTGTCATCCTCGTGGACGGCCGCTGTGCATCTGCTGCATATTGCCCAGGGCCTTAAGCCGGGCGATGAAATCCTGGTTCCGAGCCTTACCGCATTTCCAAGCATCGAGCCCATGATTCATGTTGGCGCTAAGCCGGTATTTTGCGATATCGATGACACGTACACAATTGACCTGGCCGATGCCCGAAAGCGCGTGACCAAGCGAACAGTCGGCATCCTGCCCGTTCACCTCTATGGCCGGCCTGCAAACATCGATGGCGTGCAAAGCCTGGCGAAGGATCACGGGCTTTGGGTAATCGAGGATTGCGCCCAATCCCACGGCGCCCGCTGGAAGGGAAGGCGAGCCGGCAGCTATGGCAATCATGCGGCGTTCTCGTTTTATCCGTCGAAGAATCTCACGGTGTATGGAGACGGTGGGGCGATTGCGACGGAAGACCCCGAACTGGCCCGCAAGGTGACCATGTTGCGAAACCATGGCCGCAAAGACAAATATCTGCATGAAAAGGTGGGCTACAACCTGCGGTTTAACGAAATTCAGGCAGCGGTGGGGCGCGAGCAACTGAAGGTGCTGGATGATCTGAACGGCGGCCGCCGCCGCGCGGCGGAATGGTATCGGCGGGAGCTGGCGGATATGCGCGGCCTGACGCTGCCGCCCATTGACAGCAGCGAGACCGAGACCGTTTATCACATGTTCGTCATTCGCCTTGATAACAACGACGTTCGGGAAAGCCTGGCGCGCTATCTCAAGGAAAAGGGAATTGAATCGGGTGTGCATTACCCGGTGCCTAACCACCAGCAGCCGGCCATCGAAGAGCTCTATGGAAAGCTTCCAACGCTGCCTAAAACAGAAGACTATGTAAAGCGAATTCTGAGCCTTCCGATGTTCCCTGAGCTTAGTGAAGCCCAGGTGGTTACCGTGGCTAATGAGATCAAGTCGTTTCTTGTGAAGAAGTAACCGCGAGATTTTTTAATCGCAATCGCATTTTAAGCGTTCAAGGCAACTGGAGATCATGTCAGAGATTCTCGCAATCTACACATTCGCCATGATCCACAGCATGCCTTTTCAGAATAACTACTGGCTCTGGAAGGCCATAGGCTGGCTCGGCCTTGGCACCTTCCAGGCGCGCTGGATCGTGCAGTGGCTCCATTCGGAAAAGCACAAGGAATCGCGCATTCCCATTGCCTTCTGGTGGCTTTCCCTCACCGGCGCCGCGATGGAATTGCTTTACTTTCTCCGCCAGCAGGATTCCGTCGGCATCGCCGGCTATTTTTTCAGTGTCGTGCCCTACACGCGCAATCTCGTGTTGATCTACCGCAAGCGACGGCTCGAAGCCGAAGCGCTTGCGGTTGATCCCATCGCCCCCTTGGAAAAATAAATGCCCTCTCTTGAGCCCACGCTTAGCATCTGTGTCCCTGTCTTCAACGAAGCAGAAAATCTGCCGCTGCTGCATCAGGCGATTGTGGATGTGATCGATCCAGCCAACATTTCCGCCGAACTCATTCTTGTCGATGACGGCAGCACCGATAACGGCTGGGCAACCATCGAAGCGCTGGTGGCTAAAGACCCCCGCGTGCGCGGTTTGAAATTCAGCTTCAATTGCGGTGAAACCGCAGCCAGCGATGCCGGGCTTCGCGCCGCGCGCGGCAAGTATGTGATGACCATGGATGCCGATTTGCAGAACGATCCAAAAGACATTCCCGCGTTTCTGGCCGCGCTGGCTACAGGGACCGATTGCGTGTGCGGCAGCCGTGTAGCATCACGCGGGCAGGGGGATAAATTCATTCGTGTTGCTTCAAGTCGCATCGCCAATTGGGTGCGGAATAGGCTTTCAGATGAAGAAATTTCCGATGCCGGCTGCACCTATCGCGCGTTCCGGCGCGAATGCGTCGGCAAGCTAAAGCTCTATCGCGGCCTGCATCGCTTCATCCCCACATTGCTGAAGATGGAAGGGTTCACGGTGACCGAAATTCCAGTAACCAACAATCCCCGGCTTCATGGCGAGAGCAAGTACGGCGTATGGAACCGCCTGTTTAAAAGCTTCCGCGATCTGTTGGCCATTCGCTGGATGAAAAGCCGGCTCCTCGGTTACAAGGTGGCCGTGCAACTAGATCGATCTCAAGAGGTCTCCACGGCTCAATCATGACCAGCACCCGTTCCATCGCTGAGCGATCCCGCCGCTTTACCCTGGGCCGCGTCGCGTTATTCGTCGTTCTCATCGCCGCCTTCTTCGCACTCGATGGAAACGAGCGCGTTCCAACGTCCGCCGCCGAGGGCGATTCATTCAATGGCGCGCAACCTGCCTCCCGACCCAGTGGCGATATTCTGCGCGTCGCCGAGCTGAACATCGCCGGGGGCGTCGGCAAGGCTGACAACCGGCTTGATCTGGATCGCACCGCCGCAGCCATCCACGGGTATGACCTCATCGGTCTGGAAGAAGTTCACGGCGCGGACCTGCTCGCCAGCGAAGATCAGGCCCAAATCCTAGGTGAGAAGCTGAATCTTCCCTGGCTCTATGCACCGGTGGAACGCCGCTGGTGGAAGGATTCTTTCGGCAATGCCGCAATCACATCTCTGCGCGTCGATCACTGGCAGCGAATTCCAATTTCCGCTGAGGACGCTTCCACGCACCGAAACGTGTTGATGTTGCGGGTCGATTTAAACGGCCGCCCCCTCAACGTCCTGATCACACATCTCGATCGCAAAGATGATCGCCCGCACGAATTGCGGGCGGTGATCACCCTTTTTGAATCATTGCGGGAACCGGCAATCCTGATGGGTGATTTAAATTCCGATCCGTCTGATCCCCGGATCGCAGCATTGCAAAAGGAACCCGGCGTGGGAGATCCCGTCGGCCAGGCGCTGGGCGACAAAGTCGGAGCAAATCTGGATTGGATCTTTACCCGTGGATTTCGCGTCAATCATTCGGGAATAACCGATAACGGCGCTTCAGATCATTATCTCGCCTGGGCGGAACTTGAGCTCAATCCCGTCAAATGATCGGATGGGTTACACGTTCACCAGAAAATCGCGAGAGGCAATGAAACCGCGTTTTTCCCCGTCTTCGGTGCCATTAAAGTGCTCGTCCTCAAGTTCAATGCTCACCATTCCGTCATAGCCCGCATCTTTAAGGATTCGCAAAAGCATGCCCCATCGAGCCAGGCCGTGACCCGGAATGGTATACCGCCAGTGGTACGCGCCGAATCCATGGGCTTTGGCAAGGGTCGCTGGTTGCAGATTGCCGAATTCGTAAAGCTGCTCTTCCAGGATTTCAGTATCTTTCCCATGAACGTGTCCAACCTTCTGAGCGAACTCGCCCAGAAAGCGAATCGGATCGATATTCATACGAATCAGATGCGAAGGATCGAAGTTAATCATCATCGCATCGCTGGCGGTCTCTCGGAAAAAATCGCGGTAAGTTTCGGGCGTGCAGCAAAGGGCGGCATAATGCGGCGCCCAACCCGGGTACCCTTCAATCACCACGCGCGCGCCGGTTCCCGCAATTGCCTCCGCCAGGGCAGCAAACCCCTGGACGGCCAACCCAAAGCTCTTGCGGCGATCGCCCGCGTCATCCTCCGGAAAAATAACCGTAAAGAAATTTCGTACCCCCAGCTTTGCTACCGCCCGAATATGTTCGGCCGCAATCACCACGGCGTCCTTGCGCTTCCCCGCATCCGCTGAGGCCAGCGCCGACCATGGTTGTTTAAGGTCAACCGAGCCGATTGTCAGCCCCGCGGAGGTAATCGGCTTCACCTGCTCAGGAGGCAAATCGCCCACGTCAATTCCCGCAAAGGCATTTTCCATGGCGAAGGCGATCACGTTCTCCAGGTTTTTCTGCCACGCGCTGGACACTCTTCGAAAACCGATCGGAAATGATCCTGTCCGTGTATGTGTCATGAAATCTCCAGGCCAAGCTTGTTTGGAATCATTTTACACCCGCATGATACTTCGGCTTCGCGCGATTCGCGCGGTCTGCTACACTGCCGTTTTCCGTTTCACTTATGGCTTACACCGTCCTGGCACGCAGATATCGCTCGTCCACCTTCGATGAGATCGTGGGGCAGGAGCATATTGCCCAGACGCTTAAAAAAGCGATTGAATCCGGCCGCGTCGCCCATGCCTATCTTTTCTGCGGCACGCGCGGCACCGGTAAGACCAGCACCGCCCGCATCCTCGCCAAGGCCCTGAATTGCCTTTCCTTCGACGCCGCCACGCCCACGCCCTGCGGCATGTGCGATTCCTGCCAGGCCATCGCCCGCGGCGATGATATGGATGTCATCGAAATCGATGCCGCCAGCAATACCGGTGTCGATAACGTCCGCGAGATTATCGAGAACAGCCAATATCGCCCAGCCCGAAGCCGCTTCAAGATTTACATCATTGACGAAGTGCACATGCTCAGTAAATCCGCCTTCAACGCGCTGCTAAAAACGCTTGAGGAACCACCGAGCCATGTGAAATTCATCCTCGCCACCACCGAGCCGGAAAAGGTATTGCCGACCATCCTCTCGCGCTGTCAGCGTTATGATTTCCGCAATATTTCGTCCAGGGAAATTGCCGCGCATCTGAAGGAAATCTGCAAAAGCGAGAAGATCAAGGCGGATGACAATGCCCTGGCTCTCATAGCCCGGGCCGGCGCTGGTTCGATGCGCGATGCGCTCTCTCTGCTGGATCGCCTGCTGAGCATTGGCGAAAAGCAGCTTACGATTGAAACAATTGAGCAAATGCTGGGGATGCCCCGCATGCAATTGATCTTCGATCTTGCCGAAGCCATCGGCCAGGGCGATGTGAAGAACGTGCTGATTCAGGCGAATGGCATGATCAATTCCGGCTTATCCGCCGATGGTCTAATCGCCGTGCTCATCGAACATCTCCGGAACCTGCTCATCGCGCGAATGTGCGGCGCGGATAGTCCGCTGCTGGATGTTCCGGGGTTAGCCCCCCAGGATATGGCCACTCAGGCGAACAGGTTTGAGCCGGTTACGCTATCACAGGACATCGCCATTCTGGAAGAACTGCGAAGGAATCTTCGGCAAAACCAGACTGGCCGCGCGCTCCTGGATGCAACATTAGTCCGCCTGGCGATGGCCGCGCAGTTCGCTTCCATCGGCCAGCTTCTTCCGCAGCTCGCCGCCGAAGCAGCAAACGCGCCATTAATCCAAAAAAAAAAGCCTGAGGCAATAGTCGAACCAGCACCCGCGATTGATCTACCCAAGCCCGTCGAACAACCGAAGCCCATCAATACTACCCCCGCCAGTGACGACGAGGACGACGATGATCTCCCCCGCCCCGGCAAGGTATGGGAAGGCCCGTCGCTGGCGGAACTAGCCAGGCAACAATCCAGGCGGCCTGCAGAACCTTCTTTACCTATCGCTGCGGCCAACGCCCCGGAGCCTTCGGTCGTCGCGCTGGGGGATGATGATGTCGTTGCCCTCTGGCCGCGATTAATCGCCTTCATGCAGCAGAAGGGCTCTTCCCTGGCAGGTGCTCTATCGCTGGCCAGTTGCGTGGGAATCACCGATGGAATCGCGGTCATACGGTTCCAGCGGGAAGGCGAAACATTTGCCAGGGCCTGGTCAAGTAACGGTAAGAAAGACACAATCGCCAAGGCACTTTCGGAATTGCGCGGCAAGCCAATCGGCGTTCGATTTGAGGTCGATGCCGAGCCAGCTGCCGCGGCTCCCTCTGCCGCCGCGCAGTCGGCGCCGGCGTCCGCAGGGCAAAGGTCGGCTCCAGCCGTTTCGCAATCCAACGCCGTGCCTTCACGGCCAGCCCGGGAACCCGCTGCGGCGCCCGTGCCAACCCCGGCGCGCCTTTCTCTTGAAGCGATCGATGAGCTAAAGTCTGATCCATTCGTACAAGTCGTGCTTCGGGAATTCGGCGGCACTATCATTAAGGTCGATTAAGCAGGAAGGAATTCGCGTGTTTGACGCATTGAAGAACCTGGGAAATCTCGGCGACCTCATGGGCAAGGCCCGCCAGATGCAGGAAAAAATGAAAATCCTACAGGACGAGATGGGCCGCAAGCAGGTAACCGCCGAGGCGGGCGCCGGAATGGTGCAGGCCACCGTCAACGGCAGGCTGGAGCTGGTCAAGCTGCGGATCGACAAAACCAAGATCGATACCGCCGATACCGAAATGTTGGAAGACGTCATCACCGCAGCAGTCAATGCAGCCCAGGGCAAAGCAGCCGACATGATGCGAGCTGAGATGCAAAAAGCCACCGCCGACCTCGGTCTTCCACCAGGCCTTCTTCCGTAATCCAGATCGCACGCTCGCCGCCGGCAAGCATTCAATGCAACCCTACAACACCGTTCTTATCCTCGCCGCCCTCAGCATCGTCATGATGCTGCTGGAGCGCTGGGGTCTGGCCACAACGCTGGCTCTCACCTTCAAGGGCGATGTAAAACGAGAAACACGCTTTCTCGCCCAGTACGGCCAGATGATCTGCACGGTGGTTGTCATTGTCGTGATCTATCAGCTCGACAAAACCCGCGGCCCGCGCGTCGCCGAGGCGCTGGGCGCCGCCGTGCTGGGCGCAACCATCGCCTCCACAATCCTCAAGCGCCTGCTGGGCCGCGCCCGCCCCAAGCGCGAGCATGCCGGCAAATTCATGGGGCCTTCATTCCGACATGCGAATTACCGCGAAAGCTTCCCCTCAAGTCACAGCGCGTCCGCGTTCGCATTTTCTGGCGTTCTTGTGATGGCATATCCGCAGGCGGCTGCAACATTCTGGGTGCTTGCCATCATCTGCGCCAGCCTCCGATACGTCATGGATGCCCACTGGCCCAGCGATGTTCTGGGCGGTATCTCCCTTGGATTGCTTGCGTCGATCATTTCCTGGCATCATTTTTTTTAGGTCGCCATGTCGTTGTGGGACTTCGCCGAGCTTGCAGATCGATTCCATCAATCCCTCCAGACCGCTGAAGATGAACTTCGCCTCGAGCAGGCCGTCTACGGCCTCGATACCCGCGATGAACTCGCGCTCCAGTCACTCGCCGCGGAAAGAATGCGCGCGTTCTACGAAGTCGCCCGCGAAGTGCATTACCCCTCAACCCATGGCCGCAAGCTCTCCCACCGCCCGCGCTGCGATCTGGTTCTTTCCCCCAAAGGTCGCCCACTAAAGCTCGATACCAGCGAAGCCTCTCTTTTCGATCCTCCCAATCAGGCCACCCCTCAGGAAGCGCTCTGGCTGGAGATGAAAATCGCGTATCAATTCCGGGAAGGCGGCATTCGGCACCAGGGCTACGGTAGCCAATGGCGCGGCGCGGTAGTGGATGATCTTAGAAAGATGGAATCTGATGAACTGATTCGCCATGCCGGCCTCGTGCTGGTCGTCTTTAACGAATCGCGGGCAATTCTGGAAAAAGATCTCGAGCTTTTTGAGTCGGTGCTGGTCGAGAAAGAAGTCCTTGCGGGGTTTCGCCAGGTCAGGAACGTCTCCATTCAGGATCGCATCGGCCACCAAATCTGCACTGTCGCGGTCTGGCCGACCATTCAACGATAAAACTTCGGCATGGCGGTTGCTGTCTATCCTGATGGCCCTGTTTGCCGGGGCCATTTAAATCCTGGTCGGCGTTTTTCGGCGAATGTTCGCTGAATCGACCGGGGGTGTTTTAAGGAGAACTCCCATGTTAACGACACTTGCTACCGCCGTTTTGGCACAGACCGCTGTCTTCCCGACCGGATTGGTTTCGCTGGCTGTAACCTTTTTCATCATCGCTATAATTGCCTACATGCTTGGTGCCCGTGGCCTGGCTGGCATGAGCGCCGGTATCGGTCGAACCTTGCTTTTTGTATTCCTGGTCTTGGCTGTTATCGTCGCCCTCTTTGCCTTCTTCCATAACACCACGGTGTAGTGGAAACGACTTGGCTGATAGAGCATAGACATTTAATCGGCCGCAGCGCGTTCTCCTTGCACGCGTTGCGGTCGGTTAGTATGGGTCAATGGCTTTGATTGAAAAATCGGCTGGAATCGTGCTGTTTCATGATCTTTCCAACAGCACCTTCATCAAGCCACAACGCGAATTTCTCCTGCTTAGCACGGGACGATACTGGGATTTTCCCAAGGGCCATATAGACCGGGGCGAAACGGATCTTCAGGCGGCTATTCGCGAACTCCGCGAAGAAACCGGTATTACCGATCCCAAACTAATCGCAGGGTTCGCGCACGAAATCTTCTACTTTTTCAGGAGCAAGAAAGTTCTCGTGCGGAAATCCGTCATATTTTTTCTCGCTTCCACCACCCAGCAAGAAATAAAGATCAGCAAAGAACATGTCGCTTTCGAATTCTTTTCCTTCGAGCGGGCTTTGACCGCCCTTTCTTTTGCGAATGGACGAGCGATTCTAAGATTAGCTGAACAACATTTGGTACAAACCCCGTCGTGATTGACGGACAAAATGACGCCCGCAACGCGATGGAGGGCAATTCGTCGCTGCTTGCCCCGCCTGCTTCATTATTTTCGCGGCGAGAACCGCTTTTTGCCGGATTTCTTCTCGGCCTCGTATTGCTAATTTATTTGCCCGCAATCGTCTCCACCGGCTTTATTTGGGACGACGACAAATACATCACCGCCAACCCGGCCCTGAGGTCGTTTATTGGTCTGATCGCCATCTGGATTCACCCCACGTCCATCCCGCAATATTATCCGGTGGTCCACACAACTTTTTGGATTGAATATCATCTCTGGGGGCTCTGGCCCGCTGGCTACCACTTCGACAACGTGCTGCTCCACGGCATGGCGGCCGTCCTGCTCTGGCGGGCGCTTTCGCGCCTCAACATTCCTGCCGCGGGTTTGGCAGCTATTGTTTTCGCGGTTCATCCCGTCCAGGTCGAATCTGTCGCCTGGGCCACCGAACGGAAGAATGTCTTGTCGCTGGTCTTCTATCTGCTGGCGTTGCATGCCTACTTAAGGTTCACCGGCAGTGATCTGCGAAGTCTTTCACCGCAATGGCGACCCTATTTCCTCTCTCTGCTTTTCTTCG
This sequence comes from Planctomycetota bacterium, assembly GCA_030775485.1. Lineage (GTDB taxonomy): Bacteria > Planctomycetota > Phycisphaerae > Tepidisphaerales > Tepidisphaeraceae > JALYJB01. The sequence continues at coordinate 54,499 of JALYJB010000017.1, forward strand.
CGCTCGCGCTGCTCAGCAAATCCGTCACCTGCTCGTTACCCGCTGCCATTCTTCTTCTGGTCTGCCGGCGGCACGGAAATCTGAAATGGATGGACATTAAGCCGCTGCTCCCCTTTTTCGCGATGGGCCTGGCTATGTCGCTGGTGACGGGAATGCTCGAACGAAACCATGTCGGCGCAGCAGGCCGGGATTGGGACATTAGCTTTGCCGCCCGATGTCTCATCGCCAGCCGGGCGCTTTGGTTTTACGCACTAAAGCTCGCCTGGCCGCATCCGCTCATCTTTATCTACCCCAAATGGCGCACGATGAACCTGGCCCACCAACCCTGGCTTATCGCGTTTCCGCTTTGCGCAGCGGCTGTCATCACAGCGCTTTTCCTGCTGCGCCATCGCATCGGCCGGGGGCCTCTGGTCTCACTGCTCTTTTTTGGTGGGACACTTCTGCCGGCCCTGGGTTTCGTCAATATCTATCCGATGCGCTACACCTTCGTGGCCGATCATTTCCAATACCACGCCAGCATCGGCCTCATCGTTCTTGCTTCGGTCGCAATATCCAAAATCCCGGGAAAATGGTCGATCGTCGCATCGACCGCCGCAGTCGCATGTCTTAGCATTCTCACGCTACAACAACAAAGCATTTACAAAAGCGAGATTGGTCTCTGGAACGACACCAAGGAAAAGAATCCCGCAGCCTGGGTCGCGTGGGGCAATCTGGGCGACCTTTATGGCAGGCTCGCCAGTGCCTCCGGCTCCGCGCAGCAAGCCGAATACAATGCACTGGCCGAAGTCTCTTACGCAAAGCTATTGGAATTGGCGCCTGATGAACCGGAATCACACTGGAGATGGGGCATCGTGAAGGAGCACCAGGGTGATTTGTTGTCCGCAAGGAACGAATTTGCCGCCGCCATCGCAATTCAACCCCGCTTCGAGCCGGCCATCACCAGCATGGGCATCCTGTTCATGCGGATGAATCAGCGTGACGCAGCCATTCAGCAATTCCGCCAGGCGCTGGCGATTAACCCTCGCTATGCCGAGGCGCATTTCCGATACGGTGAAGCACTGGAAGCCGCGGGCGATTTCGACGGCGCGATAGATGAATACACTACGGCCGTCGCGAACCAGACCATTCCATCCGACGCCGCTTTCAAGCTGGCCAATCTTTTGGTCCTGCAAAGGCATCGACCTGACCTGGCGATTTCTTACTACCAATGGGCTGTCGCACAACAGCCCGGCCGCGCGGAAATCCATTCCAATTTTGCGGGAGCGTTGTATGAAATCGGACAATTGGCTGAAGCCAGGAAAGAATGTCATCTGGCGCTAAAGCTCGATCCAAACCTTCCCCAAGCCCAGCGGATGTTGAAAATCCTCGGCGGCTATTAGCAATAGCCGGCTGCCGGGCTATGCCGCCTGCTTCGGATCGCCCAGCTCCTTCCGCAGAGCGTCCACCCGCTCGGCAAGCTGCTGGCTATTCTGCTGGGCGCTGTGGAGGGGTTCAAGCAAATCATCAATCCATTGCAAAGTGCAGGTGGTCAGGTTCAGTTCAGGGTCGGTATTTTTCGCGGTCTTCCATCGCGAAAGCAGCTTATCCACCCGCCGCCGGGTGCCCCAGCGCAATAGCGCCCATATCAGGAAATACCAGACCAGAAGGAATGCGGCGCTTCTTAAAAGTGCCGCTGCGCTGAACACTTCCACCAGAACGATCGACACGTTCTTTACGCTGTAAACAAAGGATGAGGACCTCAGGATTGCGTCAACCACCGGCTGGCCAAACGGAAACCAGATGAGCGCGCCAATGGTCAACAAAATGCGAAAAAATGGCGCGATAATTCCAACCCGTCCATGCAGGCGCGACATCAGCATTTCCCGCTGGCGGTTAACGGTGTCAATCCATTCACCGCGAAGCCGCCCCTCTGCCGCGGCAGCATCGCTTGCTTCCCAAAGCTTCCGCCGCTCATACAGCGCGGCGATGGCTGGACTGGATTGATGCAATTGAGCGAACGTCGATTGCAGCAGCCGCGCTACCGGTGTTTTCAGGTTCGATAAATGCGAATCCACCAGCGCTGACGCGCCGCCAAAAAAAGATCCCGGCGCCGCGTTCTCGCGAACCAGTAGCCGCAGAGGCGAAATAAGCGCATGAAGCACACAAACAATCGGCCAGCGTGCCACCCGCCGGGCAAATACGCCGTCCGTCATCACCGTGCGATAGGCGGCGTCGTCCACAATCGCCGGCACGATGCTTTCCACCAGCGGCACACCCAGCCGTGCTGAAAGCAGTTCGGATGCCTCTTCTTCCAGCCTGCTCAAACGCTGAGCTCGATCCGCAAAATTTTGCGCCCCAAGCCATTCCAGCACAGATCGTTGCCGCTGCCGCGCCGCAAGCTGGCGAGATTGCGCCAGGTTCTGCACCGTCTTTTCCCGCGATAAAAGACGCGACAACTCCGGCAAATCAAACTCCCCAGGCTTGATCGCCGAAATCATATAAACGCGCGGCGATGTCGGCAGCCCCAACACCCGCGCCACCCGAGCCGCATAATCGCCCCGCAATTGCTCGGCCGACCCATCCGCCGCCGGCAATTGATCTACCTTGTTCAAACAAAACAAAAAGTTAGTCGGATCGTTTCCTGCCGCCACTTTGGCCAGCAATTGTTGCGGCTGCGCATCGGCATATTTCTCAACGCTCTGGATCCAGATCGGGAACAGCATGTGCCGCAGCATTCGTCGCGTCACCTCAAGATGATTCGCAAACCGGCTGTCGATGTCCGGCAAATCCAAAAGCACCTGATTGGCAAGCCGCTCATTTGTATGCGGCACCAGCCGATATTTCCCCGCCACTTCCCGGTCCAGCAGCTTCGTTAGCGCCGCCGCCCTGTCCCGATGCACATACGCAATCACAATCTGCGTCCCCGGCCCATGAGAGGTCTGCTCCGTAATCTGCGCCCCAGCCAGCGCATTCACCAGCGCGCTCTTCCCCACTTCCTTTCCCCCAATCAAACCCACCAGATACATCCCTCCATCGCCTTCGCCCACTAGCGCCTGCTCGCGCAACACCGGAGCGTTCTCATCCATCAACGCGGGCGGCGCAGCTCCTGTCACGTCAATCGCTTCGCGGACCAATTGTTCGGTATCTGCCCAGTTCATGATTGCAGCGATTCCTCCAGCGCATCCGCCGCCGTCGAAAGCGCATTAAGATCTTTTTCGCTCGGCGCCTGCGCCTCCAACCATCCCATGCTGCGGCGAATCTGCTCATGCGCCAGCTTCTCAAACCTGGCTGCGATAATACGATTCGAAAGCCGCGTGCGCGAGGCCACCTCGTTACTCATCCGCTCGGTAATCCACGTTGCCAGCGAATAACCTCCCAGAATCATCAGATCGATATGTCCGAAGAATGCATGATGTGCCGCCACGATAATCGCCAGCAGATACGGCGCCGCCTCCGTCCACTGCGTCAGTTTTTCACCGCCCGGCAAATGCCGCAAAAGCTTTAGCAGCAATGCCGTGTCGCGGGGCGTGGCGTTCCAGCGCTTCTGCAGCCAGTTCTTCAGCGCATCCAATTCCTCAATCGCAATCTTTCCAGCCTCCGCGGGATTGATCTTCGAACTCGCATAATCATTGTCAGGCGTGCCGAGCCATTTCTGCCCCGCGGGCGTTTCCCGCAGGGTATCATCAATCCGGCTCTGCACGATGATGAACTGATCGACCAGTGTCTGCCCGAAATCCGGCAACTCGCGCGATTCTTCTGCCCCCGCCCCCTTCGCCGCCGGGATAGGCTTGCCGCGAATCACCACATCCCACGCCGTCCGCGGAAGCCGGACCAGCATGCCCGGCATCTGCCGCACCCGATCGAGTATCCGCCCAGGGCCAATCAGATAAAGCACGCTGCGCTGCTGCAATCGCCGCTGCAATTGCTCGGTGATCGGATTTACGTCCACGCCCGGCGCCGGCGTTTCAATCGCCCGCAGCGTCTTCACGCAAATATCCACGTCGCGCCGGTCGTTTCGCATCGGCTCGATCAATTGATCGCGGAACCGCCCCAGCAAATCCACCAGCCGCATCGAAGCGCCCGCCTGCCGCTGCGCTGCGGGAGGAACCGAAATCGCGGCAATAGCGCTCTGCAAAGCGGACATATTCGCCTCAGCCGGCGGCTCATAAGCCGCATCATCCCGCGCAATCGCAAAAAGCTGCGATCCTTCCCGCTGCGCCTCCACCAGTCTGCGATAGTCCTCCAGCATCTCCGGCGTCTCACACTTATTCATCGCAAAAAGCGCCGGCAATCCATACCGCTTGGAAAGCCGGTAGTAAGGCAGCAACTCCGTCATCTGATATTTTTCAGGAGACACCAGAAACAGAACCGCCTCCGCCCATCGAAACGTCCGATCCGCCTGCGCATGATGCGCCGGTTGATCTCCATCCAGATCAGGCGTATCCACCAGCGTCACTTTCCCCAGCAAATCATTCTTCCCCTGCACAACAATCAGCGTATCCGTCTGTCCCCGCGCCGGAAGATCCGCTTCTCCAACCACCGTGTGCGCCACCCCAAGCCAGGTCGCCAGAATGTTCGATGCTTCCCCGCATATCGCCACCGGCCCCGCCGTAAACGTCCGCCGAAAACTAGCCGCCGAAAGATTCGCCCCTACCAGCCGATTCACCAGCGTACTCTTTCCCGTCCCCGTTCCCCCCAGAATCGCCACAATCATCGGCCGCGCATCCTGCTTCCCCAAATGAAACGCCGCCGCCGCCGCATCCGCCCGCCACCGGTCAATCGCCGTCCCATGCCCGCCAGCGCGCGGCTTCAGCGCCGACACCTTCGCGTCCAGCGCGCCCAGCAAAGTTTCCAGCGATCCGCTCCCAATGCCCATCTAACCTCATATTCCTACCACAAACCTGGGATGTCACGCGAATTGAGCCGTTTGCAGTCGGCGTATCGCTGCCACCGCATGCCGCCGAAGTTTCCAGAACACATAACCCGTCAACAGATTCGCCAGGATCAAGCTCACCTGGCCCATGCCAGACCAGGCCATCATAAACTGAATTGCCCAGTGATTGTTTGATTGACTCATTCCTATCCACACGGCGCCGATGGCATTCAAGCACGCTATAACGAAGCTCAAAATAGAAGCTCGGTTCGCCAGGGTTTCGTCCATGGCCTTCCGAGCCAATTCCGAAGCAGATCTCAGCCAGAAAAAACTCAGGACAGCCAGCAGAATGTTCTCAACGAGAATAAAACTAATATCCGGCGCGGTAAGTCGTTCCCTTCGCGCCTCGAAGGACCACCCCAAAGCAATCACAACGCATAGCGACACAACAATTCTCGTCCATTTTAAGACGTTCGTTTGATTCTCGCTTTTCGCACGAAGACTGAGAATCAAGAAGGCCAGCCACTCGGCAATGACAACGCCAACGATAGAAAGTGTGCTGTAAAGATCGTCAAGAAGAGGAGGGTCGAGGAAAGGACTCGCCTTCCACAGAAGAATCCTGAACGCAACATAACCCAGAGTTGCCGCCATCAGGATCCTGTATGCCGTGAGAACCAGGACCAGTGTCATGCCGCGCCGAATCCACCGCAGCCGCCCCAAACTCCAGCCCCCAAACGGCCTCCGCTCCAGCGATGGTGCGATCGCACCCCCGCATTCCGGGCACTTCCCGTCCGCCAAAAGTCCGCGCAGGTTATACCCACACCCCATGCAAGCAATATCTTCTTCAATTCCCGTCTCCGGCATCGGCTTATGATAATCAGACGCCGCCTTCAACGGTTGGTTTCACGCGCCCAACGTGGTACTTTTTCTCCGTGAACCAACTCAGCGGGCGGGCGGCAAGAATTACTTTGGTGGCTATCCTGCTGCTTGGTCTATCCATACGTCTCGCCTGGGTATTCCATCAATCCTCCGATGTCGCTACCTTTAGCCAACTTCCCGATCAGCGCGAATACCTCGAGCTTGGCGCCCACCTTCTCCACCACGACGGATTCTGGCTCGCCGATCCGCGCTTTCTTCAGGTGGTCTATGCTTATCGGACCCCCGGCTATCCCTTCCTCATTCGCTGGTGCGATGCCCAGCCAACCATGATCCGCGCGGTTCAAGCAGCCTTGGACACCTCAACCATCCTCTCAATTTATCTCCTCGCCAAACGCTGGCTTCCTCCCCACGCCGCGCTCCTGGCCGCGCTCCTGGTAGCACTCGATCCCTTCCTGATTTACTTCACCGGCCTCATCCTCTCCGAAACCTTCTTCACCGCTTTGCTCTGCTGGGGCATCGTCCTGCTAGTAGTCAGCGATGGTCCGTGGCCTAAAGGAAAGCTGCGCCTAACAGCATGGTTGGCGGGGGGTCTATTATTGGCACTCAGCGTTCTGGTCAGACCGGGAGCCATCGCAATACCGGTTGCGCTCGGTTGGGCCGCCGCATTGGTGAACCGCCACCGTCAGCCCTCGTATCGATCCCATTGGCCCCTCCCGGTGGGAGCGACGATGCTTCTGCTGACCGCTGTCGTACTTTTGCCTTGGGCGGCGCGCAATCGTTGGGTGCTGGGCTCATGGATCTGGACCAGCACCAACGCTGGCATCACGACCTACGACGGTTTCAACCCCGACGCCACCGGAGCCAGTGACCAATCGTTTGCCACCGCCATGCCCTGGACGCGCGATATGACCGAAGTCGGCCGCTCCCTCTATTTCGCCCGCCTGGCCGATGAATGGATGCAGGAGCATCCCTTGGAAGCAATCGAGCTGGCCTTCGTCAAAATCGGCCGTACATGGAGCCCGATCCCCCTCAGCGCAGAATATGGCCGTCGCGGGCTTTATGTCGCAGTCGGCATCTGTTTCGGAATTGTCTTTTATGGGTTAACGTTACTTGGTCTGTGGCAAGGGGACCTGCCCAGACCGGTTAAACAGTTTTTCCTATTGCCCGCGTTGTATTTTACCGTGGCCGCCGTGTTATCGGTCGGTTCATTACGTTATCGCATACCTGCCCAACCGCCGATGGCCATCGTGGCAGCAAGCGTGTGCCGCCGCCGCAAGTCCATCGCCAATAGCGCTGCCCAGATGGACGGCTGAATATCGAACCGTTAGAGCCTTAAAAGCCAATGGCATTTGTTCTGGCGAATCCAGACCGTCTGTTCGATCGCACCTGGCGGCCCCGGCACCCTTTGCGCCCGCGCCTCTCCTCGGGCCGCCGCCACTGCATGCTCGTGTTGCTTACTCTGCTTTGCACCATCATTTTTGGATACAGCTGGCTCACCAATTCCAAACGCGTTCGCGCCATGGCAGGCTCTTATCTCTCCGATTTATTGGGTGGTGATGTCACCATCGGTCAGGCCAGCCTTTCTATTTTCGAAGGGTTGCGCCTCGATGATGTCACGCTGCGCATTGATGAAAGTGATCGCGCCGATTCCACCATTCTGCACGCCCAGACCTTTCTCATCCGTTACAACCCCTATGAGCTTCTGACTGGCAAACTCACAGCAACCCAGATTGTCGCCATCGAGCCAACGGTCATGCTCGTCGAAGACCCCGTGGCCCAGCAATGGAATTATTCGCGCCTGTGGAACCGCCAGCGCGAAGCACGCCGCAAAAAGACAAACCGTCCCGAGGGGCCGCTGGCGCTACCGCAAATCATTCTTCGCGACGCCACGGTTCAATACATCGAATTGATCGACGGCAAGCCAAAATCAATGGGCTGGTACACCATTGGCGGCACATTCACGCCCGACGATGAGCCGGATCGATATGATTTCGAGCTCCAAAGCCGCGGCCGCGAGGCCATGGGTCCCAGCGTTAAGGGCACCCTGCGCATGAACGGCGGAAAATCCAGCGCCCAGATGTGGAATTTCCCCTTCGGGCCCGACATTAAAACGATGCTCCCCACCGAGCCTCGCGCCTGGTGCGAACAGCACGAATTGCAGGGGCAGGTCGATGTCCCGGCGCTGGTGTTTGATCCCGGCGCCAACGGCTCCAAACCCACCTTTCGTGTTGAAATCGCACTTAGTGGCGTGGGCCTGGCGGTCCGCCCGCAGGAATGGATGGGACGTTCCCAAAACGACCATATCCAATGGTTCCACAGCGTTCTCGATACCTTCGCTCAAAAGCAGTGGATGCGGCCGGAATGGATTCATGCCTTGCGCCAGCTCAGTACGCCCCAGCCCATTCACCTACGCCAATGCTCCGGCACCCTTGTCTTCACCGATCAAGGCGTGCAGCTCAAAGCAGTCGAGGGCAAGCTGGAGAACAACTGGTTCTCCCTGGATGGGAAAATAGACGGATATTCCCCCGACTCCACAGCTTCCATTACTGCCGCTTCCCTGCGCGGACAAAACCTCGATCTTCCAGGATGGTCCCCAACCTACGTTGGTTCATTGCCCCCGGAAGTGCAGGAAGTCTGCGAACACCTGCATCCCCAGGGAACGTGCAGCGTTTGGGTGAAGATTGAGCGCAAAGTCATCGGTGCTGCTCCCGTTGTCACCGGTCGGATTGACATCCAGGATGGCCAGTTCTGTTTCGATGATTTCCCGTACCCCATGATTCACACCACCGGCACCATTCTCATTGGCCACGATCCAATCATGGGAATGGACGGAATTCGCCTGATGAACGTCCAGGGCCGCGGCATTCCTGGTGGGCCCAATGAAAATTCCACGGTATCGCTCGACGGTTTCGTCGGCCCATTCAATGGGGTTGCCGGGGTCTGGATCGATATCCGCGGGAAAAGAGTCTCCAGCGAACCGGCGGTGCGCAAGGCCCTCCCCCGGCCGGTTGATCGGGCACTCCGTATTTTCGATCCCGACGGGCAGGACATATTCCCCAAATTCTTTGGTGATTTCACCTGTCACATCGGTCGCCAGCCCGGACCCCACAAGCACTGGGAAATTAACCTAGACGTTAACCTTCAAGACTCCGAGGGAAGCCTCGCCGCGTTCCGGTATCCGATTAGAGGCATGAGTGGGCGGCTGGAAGTCCGCGATGGTTACGTCAACGTCGTCGGCGCCAAGATGACCAAGGGCGACGCCACGATCGGCATCGACGGTGTTGTGACCTGGAAGACTTCTGAAAATGCCGCGTCCACCAGTCTTTTTGGTCCAAATCTCAAAGTTGTCGCCCGCAATTTACCCATCGATGACGATTTGAAGAACGCGCTCCCGCCGCTTCAGCGAAGCTGGCTCGCCAAACTGGGTGTGACCGGCAAGCTGGATGTCGATGGCCGCGTGGTTCCCGCGCCGGGGCACGCCGAAAGCGATGTTAATTACACGTTTGACATTGGTGTCCACGACGGCGCCCTCTGCCCGCTGGGTGGCGCGTGCGCTTTGACCGGAATCACCGGCAAAATGACCATCACCCCCGATCAACTGCAGCTGGGCAATTTCATCGGGCAACACGGTGAAGGCACGGTCAAGGGCCGGGGCAGCGTTGCCTGGGGCGCAAATGATCCGAAAGTTCGACTTTACGCCGTCGCCCAGAAACTGCCGCTGGATGCAGCGCTCTACCAGTTGCTTCCGGCAGACGCGCGGGATGACTGGGATTCACTTCAGCCCGAGGGAAGTGTCGATGCGGCCATTACATTCGAATCACTCGATAAATTTGAACTCCAGCTCCAACCCCACGGCCTCAGCGTTACGCCCAAACAGGTTCCCTATCGACTTTCAGACCTTTCGGGCACGATGAACATAGGACCCAAACAGGTGGTGCTGACTGATATCAAAGGCAAGCATGGTGACGCGGACATCACACTTTCCGGTGTCGGCCAATCGACCAAACAAGGCGATTGGAATTTTCAGCTCGCGGGAAACAAGCTCGCGGTGGATGATGATTTTCTTCACGCCCTGCCCGATTCCGTTTCCGCCGTTGTTAAATCAATGCAGTTGCAGGGCAAGATTGGCATGGAATTCTCCAAGCTTGCCTATCGGCCTACTTCCGGAACACAAAGCGCCAAGGGTCCCGACATGGATTTCGCCGCGAAAATTACGCTTGATGGCGCCTCCATGGACATCGGCCTTCCCGCTAACGACGTAATTGGAACCGTGGAGCTTGCGGGCCTGGTGCGCGGTGGTGAACTCCAGCGATTCGCCGGCCAGCTCTCCGCCCCGAAGCTTCTGCTGTCCGGCCGCGCCGCAAACGATTTCAAGATCATTCTCGCCAAACCTTCCGACGCCCCAATCATCCAGATCACCCGCATTGAAGGGGGCTTTGCCGGCGGTGATATCGCCGGTGATGGGCAGATCACCCTCGCCGATGCTTCTCCGGGAAAATACGACCTCAGCCTGGTTCTTCGCGATGCTGATGTTCAGCGCCTGGCGTTGCCCGAAGACCGAAAAATCAAGGGCCGCGTCACCGCATCGCTTGAGCTCGGCGGCAACTGGAACGATCCCGCCAGCCGTCGCGGCCATGGTGATGTCCGCGTCTTCGGTGAAGACATGTACGAAATCCCGCTGGTCCTGGGCCTGCTGCAAATCACCAACCTGACGCTGCCCCTCAGCAGTCCATTCTCCGAAGCCACCACGCGATACAACATCGACGGCCAGCGCGTTGGCTTCGAGCGCATCGATCTCAAGAGCAAGGATATGACCATGTCCGGCGGCGGCAATCTCGATTTCGGCGCTAAGCGCGTCAACCTCTGGTTCGTCACCGATAACCCAACCCTCATCTCCCTGCCCATCGTCGGCCCGCTGCTCCACAGCGCCAAACAGGAGCTGTTGAAAATTCGCGTCAACGGCACGATCCAGGAACCCAAAGTCACCGCCAGCACATTCGATACGGTCACCACCACGGTAGACGAGGTCTTCCGTGGCGACGAAAAGAAATAAGACCACCGCGCGTTCTGAAATGATTTCCCTCCCCTGGTACTCCGGCGGGAAAGTCGGGGTGGGGGTCCCCAATTTCCTAACACAACGCTCCGAAACAACTAAACCAGCGAACAAAGCACCTCACACCCCTGCACTAATTTCGCTTCCGTGGTCGCATAGCTGATTCGAAAATGCGTATCCCGTTCTGAGAAAACATTTCCCGGAATGATCAAAACATTTTTCTCGATCGCCCGAGCCACAAATTCGCTCGCTGTCTGTCCCGCCGGCGCCTGCGGGAAAACATAAAACGCCCCCTGCGGCCGCACGATATCAAACTTCTTCGACAATCGGTCGAACACCAAATCCCGTTTCTTCCGGTAGGATGCGACCGCTTCCGCCATCGAAATATCCAGTGCCGCCAGTGCCGCATGCTGCATCGGTGCCGGCGCACAGACAAAGGTATATTGCTGCAACTTTGTCATCTGCGCGATGACCTCATCCGGCCCCACCGCATAACCTAATCGCCAGCCCGTCATCGCATGGCTTTTGGAAAACCCGCGCAACACCAGCGTCTGCTCATAAGATTTTGCCGCGCTGGGCAGCCCGCGCGCCGCGTCATAAAGAAATGGCTCGTAAATCTCATCGGAAACAATCAGCAGGTTGTGCCGCCGCGCCACCGAAACCGCGGCTTCAATTTCCTCCTGGGTCATCACAATGCCAGTTGGATTGCTGGGGCTGTTCAAAATCAGCAGCTTCGTGCGCGGTGTAATCGCCTTCTCCACGCGCTCGGCGGAAAATCGAAAGTCGGGATAACTATCGACAATGACCGGCACGCCACCCGCCATCGTCAGCAGGTGCTTGTACATCACAAAATACGGATCGAGGAATATTGCTTCATCCCCCGGGTCGATTGTTGCCAGGATCGCCAGGAACAATCCACCGCTCACGCCGCTGGTAATCAGCACCTCTCCCGCGTCCCGCCCCAGTTCCGCGGAAAGATCTTTCCGCAATCGCTCGCGCAGCGGCGCAATCCCCTGCGTGGGTGTATACCGATTGTTTCCCGCGGCAATCGCGGCCTTCGCGGCAATCTTGGCAATTTCGGGAACATCAAAATCAGGCTGCCCGATCGAGAGGTTGATGGGGTCCTTCATCTTCGCCGCTAGGTCAAAAACCTTGCGGATGCCGGATGCGTCCACCGCCATCGCGCGGCGCGAGATGTAGTTGGCAGGAGAGGGCATTGAGTTTCAGGTGAGCTGGGCGCGAAAATGCCGCGCCAGCGGGAACGAAGCGATCGCCGATTGCGAGGCGCTTGCCAGAAGCATTGCGCCGCGCAACCATCGCAACTTTCGCCTACTTCTTCTTGGCGGCCGGCGCGGCGGCCTTCGCAGGCGTGGCGCCTTTGGCATCCTTGGCGGGGGCGGCGCCCTTGGCAGGAGCAGCACCCTTCGCGGCCGGGGCCGCAGCGCCGGCAGCCGGTGCTGCGCCAGTTGCATCCGCAGCCACTTCAGTCTTCTCCGCCTTTGCTAGCGCCTGCTTACGATGGCCTACCTTTGGCAAGCCAAAGACGCTCTTCGTATCGTTCCAGCGTTCCTCGTCCGTCAACTGCACCAGCCGCTCGGCGCGGGTCAATACATTTCGGTGACGAATCAGCGCATTGGCGCTTTTTAAACTTCGATCCAACGACATCATGCACCTCGCAAAAAAACCGGCGGCCCGGCCGCTAATTCGGGGGCGGGAAGAGTAACCAAATCGCCTCGCGCCCACAACACCATGCCGTCAGAAGAGCTTTCATTCTGATTTAACGTCGTTCCGAGCGGATTTTTCATTTGACAGAGTCCGCATATTTTAGATAAAATGATAACCGACTGGTAGACGGTTTCGCTGGGTTAGCAGCGCAGCAATTCAGTTCTGCAAGCTGTTTTAATTCGCTTTTAAGTAAGAACAGTTGGACATGGTCCAGTTGCACTTCTGTCCTTTAAAATCCGGGAGGATTCATGGCAATTCGTTTGGTCCACGGTGGTATTGTTCACAAGTCGCTCTGCATTCTAGTCGGGGTTGCCGCGACACTTAGTGCCTTTGCGGGCACCGCCCTGGCGGGTCACACCGCTGTTTCCATTAAGGGAGAAGATTTTTACCTCAATGGGTCGCCGACTTACAAAGGTCGAACCTGGAACGGGCACCGCATTGAGGGGCTGCTGCTCAATTTCCGAATGGTCAACGGCATCTTTGACGACCTGAATCCCTCCACCGTCCACATGTGGGCCTATCCCGACACCAGAAAATGGGATCCCAATCGCAATACCAATGAATTCGTCGCGGCCATGTCGGACTGGCATGCCCATGGCCTGCTGGCAGTCACCGTGAACCTACAGGGCGGCTCGCCCCAGGGATTCTCACATGGCGCACAGACCTGGATTAATTCCGCTTTCACGTCCAAAGGCTCGCTTGAGAAGCCGTACTTCGATCGTCTCACCAAGATCCTGGATCGCGCCGATCAGTTGGGCATGGTCGTAATTTTGGGCTATTTCTATCAGGGTCAGGATCACCGGGTCAGTGGAAATACGGCCGTAGAGACCGGTGTTGATAACGCAACCAATTGGGTTCTTAGCCACGGTTACACCAATGTGGTGATCGAGATCAACAACGAATGCGACCAGCATTATGCAAACACGATTCTTCAGCCCGCCAACGTCGCGCAATTGATCACGCGCGCTAAGAACATCAGCGTGGGCGGCCACCATCTGCTTGTCAGCACCAGCTACAGCCAGGGACTGCCGCAGAGCAATGTCGTGGCGGTCGCTGACTTCATCCTCGTGCACGGCAACGGCATTTCTTCCCCCTCGACGATTGGTTCGGACGTCAGGCAGATCCGTGTCATGTGCGGTAGGAATCCAAGGCCGATCGTCTTCAACGAAGATGACCATTACAACTTCAACTTGTCCACGAATGATATGGAGCAGGCTGTTGCCAATCATGGGTCATGGGGCTATTTCGATTTTCGCCGCTCCGGCGAATCATTCGCCAACGGTTTCCAGAGCATGCCGGCGGACTGGAAGATTGATAGCACCCGCAAGACGGATTTCTTTAACTATCTAAAGTCCATCACAGGTTTCTAGACACCCATTTTTTTGAGCAAAATCCCCAGGGACAGGATCGCTTCTCGCGGTCCTGTCCCTTCCTTATGGTGTGCCGGGCATGTCCCGATGGCTTAGAGGTGCAGGTCCTCTGGAGACCTTTGTGATGGGAACTCCTAGCTGAACAGCAAGGGCTGCGGCCGCGAGGCGGGGTCTGAAAGAAGCTGCCGGCAAAGCTCCGGTCTGAGGAACACGAATCGCATGAGGCGACGGCGAGAGGGCGAGAGGGCCATAAGACTGAAGTTCTTCGACCGCGTGAACCACGACATCCTGATGTCGCGCATAGCGCGGAAGGTAAAGGACAAACGCGCGTGCTCCTTCTGATGCGCCGCTATCTTCAGGCGGGGATCATGGAAGGCGGGGTGACCTTATCCCGCTCCGCGGGGATGCCGCAGGGCGGTCCGCTTTCTCCCTTGCTCAGTAATATCCTGTTGGACGAGCTGGACAAGGAACTGGAAACGCGTGGCCACCGGTTCGTGCGGTACGAACGGGCGTGGCCCGTGGTGGCACGCCGGGGCAAGCCATATGAACCAGGCATTGCCGACCCGGACGCTGCCAGACGCGGGCTTAATCAGCCTGCTGGAGGAATACCGCCGACTGGCGTGCGCTTGACGAACCGCCGGATGCCGAACGGCACGTCCGGTGGTGTGGCGAGCCGGGCGGGGCAACCCGCGCGGCTACCCGATTGCCACGCATGTCGAGTGTTTAGGAGGTGAAAGTCCTCTACGGGCCGTAATGAGCGGAACCGTCCGTCTAAGCAAGGGTGTGGGGCGCGAGAGGAAGCGAGGGAGGAAGCGAAGGGCGTGTGGCTTGAATCACAGGGACTTGTAAGCCTGTTACAAAGATACGTTCAGTTAAACGGTTGAAAGAAACCGCCGGATACGCAAAGTACGTCCAGTGGTGTGGGAGGACGGGGCGCCTCACGGCCCCCTCCTACATGATAATTCAAAGCGCGCAAAACAAAGCGAGGGTTGAGAAAGCTCTCAACCCTCGCGGAGTTTACTGTTCGGCGGCCTTTTTAGGGGCTACCGATTTGGGTTCTCGTTAGGCCAAAACCTTCTTAAGGTTCTTGCCGTAGGCCATGGCGCCAAGACTGAGGAGGCCGGCCAGACCCTGCCAAGCGGCGGCGGGGAGGGGGACCAAAGGTCCACTGACGGGCTGTTCCTTGAAGTCAAAGACCTGGGCGAAGGTGTTGCTCGCCGAGGGATTGGCATTGATGATCAGATCGCCATCGGTGCCGAAGCCCCACTTGGCGGTCGAACCATTGGGCTGAACGCCACCATAGTCCACTTCAGTGGGAGCATAGTGAACGCTGCTGTAAAGCACCCCGCTCTGATCGGGGGGAAGCGGCGCCGGGGGGACGAAGATCCCGCCTGGGGGAGGGGCGAAGGTTGCCTGGCCGCTGCCAAGACCCTGCGACTGATTGGTCAGCAAGTACTGAAAACCAGTCCAGCCCTGACCGCTCAGGTTCGTGATCGATTCATTGACGAAATCGATCGTGGGAGCGGCCTTTGCCGAGTTCTGCATGAACGTGATCGGCAGGCCTTCCATGCTGGGGAAAGCGGCGAACTTTTCGATTTTGATTACCCCGCCGTCATCGCTTCCGTCACTATCAATGACGAGAGAAATGCCTTTGGGAACGGTGACGGTCCAACCGCCGACGTTTTGACCGTTGACAAGAACTGAAGCCGCTTGTGAAGTCGCGGCAGAAAAGCCGAGCATCGCAGCAAACACGGCGACGGCGGCTATTTTAAAACTACGGGACATGTCTTCAACCTCCTTAAGGTTCACGACAATTGTTTACAATTAATACAACCAGACACAAATTCGAGCACGCTGGCAGACGAAGGAGTCACCCAATGTGACCCAATCTCATGCTCATTGGCTTGAACTCGCGAGCCACCCAGCCCGCGAAATCATTCTCACCCACACCAAAGAGAACACGAGTTCGACGACTGATATCATCCCCTTTCTGCCGCATGCACATTCACTTATTCACTGGGTCTTACGGCTACACAGTGACATCTGTAAGGCTCCAACCTTCATTGATGGCTTAGTTGGTCTGCCCACTACTATACACGAAATCCATCAACGAACAAATATTTTTTTTATTCAACTTATGCAATCAGTTCATCATTTGCGCAAACAGTTGTCCGTACCGGGCTGAACTTAAGGCCATGCAAACCGAGCATGCCCACCATTCATTACATATTACCTATTTTCGCTATTTCGGAAGTTCTGCTGATCAAAGTTGAGCGATTTCCGTGCAAATTGCCACGCCGATAATTGGCACGAATAGGCGTGAGCAAATTGAATACCATCTCGAACCTGCGCAGCGGGCGGAACAGGGCAATATGTTCGCGTGGGGTTGTTCTTATGGCTTTGACGCGAGGTTATCGGTCGGCGGGACCCGTTCCGGTAATGGAATTCGACGTGTTAGCTTTTTTCAGCAAGTCGCGAGCAGTATCTAATTCTTGCTTAACTTCGCCATCGACCTGACTGTCTGAGGGAAGTAACGCCTGGACTTGCTCCAGATAGTGATTAGCTGCGTTTATCCGGTTGTTTTTCGCTGAAAGCCAGGTCAATCCGATCAAAACGTTCAAATCCTTAGGTTGGAGGCGGTATCCAGCTTCGAAGGTTGAAAAAGCGTCTTCGGTCCTTTGCTCCTGAAGCAGGATGTGTGCCAGAGTGTCGTAGTAGGTGGACGATGCTGGATCATTCGGACGCACGGCGATTGCGGCCCGGGCCAGTGCTTCGGCCTCTTTGATCGAGGCGCTGCTGCCTTTAGCCCGCAATACCTCGGCAAGGTTGTTCTGCGCGATGGTCTGTGTGCTGTCCATTTGGAGCACGCGCCGATAGGCGATCTCCGCGGTCGGGAGATCACCTGCATTATCGGCCGCTGATGCAAAGCTCATCAGGGCAGGCACGGTTATCGCGGCAGTTCCAACGAATGGTTTGAGTGCATCGCGAGCGAATTCAAATCCCTTGGGGTAACCGCGACGCGTGGCGCAATCAAAGTACGCGTCAGCCAGGTGCTGTTGTTCTGTCAACGAATGGGGATCCAGCAGGGGGCGGATCTGCTCGATCCATGCCGCTGTTGATGGCCCATCCGTGTGCGAGAAGACCGCGATTTGAAGCCAGTTTGCGCGCCATTGAGCGGAGTTGCGCGCCAGCGGGAGTAGCAGGGCGGACGCGTCAGATTCGTTGCCGGAGCGGATCAGCGCTTCGGCGTATTCCAGCAGGATATTTTCGTTTGCGTCGGGGTTGGATTGGGCGACGGAAACGTAGGGCGCCAGCCGATCAACCGCGTCGCGCGCCTGATTGGTGTGCAGGTCAGCCATGGCGATCATGCGATCGGCCTCCTGGGGATGCGCGGCATCGCGCATGCGCCACTGTCCGGCGGCGAGAATCACATCATTCCACCGGCCGGCAAACATATAGGCCTGCGTGGCGATGCGCGCCGCATCAGCGGACGAGGAGAACTGCGCCATGATTTTCGCCCCCAGGCTGATCGCCTCGTCCGTGCGACCCGCGCGCAGAAGTTGGGGGAGTGTGACTTCGTAGAGCGGCAGAAAATCGGGGTACTTTTCAAGCAAGGACCGAAGACTGGTAATCGTTTGTTCCACATTGTCGCTTCCCGACGCAGAAACGACGCGGAGGGTTTCCTGGCCCGCGGGATTCTGGGGATCACGCGAGACCGCGCGAAGCAGGAATGCCATTTGCGCGGACTGCGGAACATTGGCCAGATTCCGCTGCATGGATTGAAGAACTTTCAGATCTTTGTTGTCCGGCCAGCGCGCGCCGGCGACATCGAGAATGCGCTGGGCATCAGCCCATTGCTGATGGCGGATGAAGAAACCCGCCTGCGCCACCGAGGCGGCAGGGTTTTCGTCCGCATGGGCGACCGCATCGGCATATTCCCTGACGGCGTCAGCCCGGTCTCCCCAGTTGTCGTCGAAGTCGGCCAATAGCAGATCATGCTCATCCGTTGGCAAGGACGTGGCATCCGCGTGGTTCAGCATGCGATGCGCAGCCTGAATATCGTGTTGAGAGCCGAAAAAGTCGGCGGCCTCGCGGATGGTCATAATGTCCAGCGACGACGCTTTAGCCAGATTGAAGTAAAGCTGGGCTGTGTCGCTGATGCGTCCCTCAAGCCGGTATACCTTGGCAAGGGTGGCATCGTGCAAAACCGGATTGCGCGGGTTTGGATTCGCCTCCAGCATTGTCTGGGCTCGCTGCAATTCACCTTCCTGCGCCATGATGGCAGCGGCCTGGAGCGCCACATCCGGCGGCAAGCTTGAAAATCCCGAGAGCTTGTCAAATGTTGTCCGCGTTTCGTTGTATTTGGCGGCGGCATGTAGTTCACGCATGAGACTCAGCAAAATCTGCGACGAATTGGGTTGCAGAACAGCGGCCTGCTCCCACTGGGCCGCCGCATCTTCAGGATCATTCAGCCGATCGTATGCTGTCGCCAGCAGCACGCGGGGTTTGTAATCCGCCGACGAACTTTTGATGACCTCATTGAGGAGCACAACCGCCGCAGAGGCATCGCGCTGCACATCGGCGCTGCTAAGCAACCACCGCGCGCGGGCCAGCTTCCAGGAGATGGCTTCATCGCTGGTAAGATCCTTGACGCGATTGATCGTTCGATCAATGAACGCGCGGTTCGACCAGGCGGATTCTTCACCCGTCAATATCAGCGATTGGATGGACAGGTCTCCCGGGTTGGCGTCACCCAGTGCTGCCCAACTGGCTCCGGCATCGGGGTCACGCGACAATTCCCGGTACTGGCAAATCACCCGGTCCCACAGCTGCGGGGTGCCGGCGCCATGCGTCTTGGCATCCTGAAGAATCTTCAGGCCCGCGGCGGCCTGGCCACCGGCGAGCGCGGAGGTCGCCCGGGCGTACGATACCCGCGCCGTCAAACCGTATTGCTGCTCCACCGCATTGTAAATCTCCGGTTCCATGCCGAGTTTTGTGATGCGGCTCACCTGCGCCAGCTTAAGCAGCACCGATTCGCCATCAGGACCGCTCTGTTTTTCCCCGCCTCGAATCACCTCAATTGCCTTGTCACGCTGACCCGTCTGCGCCAGGACAGAAGCATAAATCGGCAACGTATTGGGTTCCCCAGGCATCTTGTTCTGCACGGCCAGGAGATTTTCCAGAAGCGTGTGCGAAATTTCCGAATCCTGTGTTGCCTGCCAACGGGCATAGTCGACCAGAATTCGCGCGATTGCTCCTTGCGGATCATAAGTGTGTGGCCCCTGGGCGGTGGTCATCAGCGCCTGCTGCGCGGCTGTCAGCGCTTCCTGGTCGCTTCCCTGCCCCTGACTTGCCAGAACCTCGGCGATTCGAATATGCGGCTCCGACCAACTGGGAACTTCGCCCGCCGCCTGCCGCCAGGATTGCAGCGCCAATTCGTTCTCGCCAATTTTGGCGTACGCATCCCCCAGCATGGTTTGAATGATCGCGTTGTCGGGGCTGCGCTGCAGCGCTTCGCGATAGCTCGTCAGTTCGGACTTCACATCAGCATTGGTTTCGTCGAAGTGGGTCTTCAGCGCCAGCGACCAGGCATAAGCAATTCGGTCGTTGCTGCGCGCCGAAAGGTTCGAAACAAGCGCGTTGGCCTCGGCTTTCCTATTGAGGGCGAAAAGCGAAAGCGCTTTATAGGCAACCAGTTGAACATCTGCCGCCGGGGATGTTGGATCAAGCTTCTCCAGACGCGAAATTACCTCGGCAAACTTGTGATTTTCCCAGAGCCGCTGCACAAGAATGCGCGTCAATTCCGGGTCATTCAGCTTGGCGACGGCTCGATCGAGAAGATTCTGCGACAGGCTGTATTCCCCGATCCGATCCAGTTGCGCGATGGTGAAATTAACAAACTGCGCATCAGGCGGGTCTTGCTGGGAAGCCTTTATTACCAGGTTTCGGGCGGTTTCAAACACCTTTTGCCGAGCATCCAGCGTGTCGGCCGGACCCTGCACGGAATAAGCCGAGGCCTGAATAAGCAGGAACCGCGGATCGTTGGGATATTTGGCGGCAAGATCATCAGCGCGCTGGCGCAGTTCCGCCGGGCTCTTGCCCATCTGATGCATTACCGAAATGCTCTCCTCCTGAACTTCAAGATCAGTTGGATTGATTTCCGTATATTTCTGGGCGGCGGGCCAGGCATCCTCGAACTTGCGCGATCGAAGATTAACCTCGATAATTGTTTTCAGCGCCACAAGATCCTGTGGATTGCTCCGCAGCATATCGCTGGCCAGCGCAATCGAGGAACCCGCGTAACTTGGAAGCGGCGTCTGAAGTTCCAGCAGAAGGTGTTGGGCATCGAGATCGGTCGGCACCAGGGAAACATAAATTCGGATCAGATTGATTGCCTGGGTGATGTGGCGTCCGTCGAGCGTTGGCACTTTGCTTCGGGCGATGCCAAAAGCGAGCAATGCCTCGGGATCGGTCTTGCGCTTGGCGACGTAGCCGCTGAGCTTATCGATTGCAGTGGCGTAGTCGCCGGCATGATAGGCCTTCAGCCCGTCGGCCTCTCCTGCTGAATGCGCACATTGGCCACTTCCAGGCGGTAGCGGAACACCCAGGCCGTCGAACCAACGACCAGCAAGGCGCCAACCAGAAGATACAATAATCGACGCTTGGTTTTCGGACGCATGCTCATGATCGGGATACCTTGCGGAATACCTGCGTAATTGTTTTCCAAATGATCCAAAGATCCAGTGACCAGGATCGATTCTCGACGTATTCGATGTCGTACTTGATCCACTCCTGGAAGTCCGACCCGCTTTGACGGGTGCGACGAATCTGCCATAGACCGGTAATTCCAGGCCGGACGCTCAGGCGTGCTTCACGCCAGGGCGGGCAATATTGATTTTCCATCCGCGGGCTCGGCCGCGGTCCCACGACAGACATGTGCCCGAACAGCACATTGATGAACTGGGGCAACTCGTCGAGGTTATATTTCCGCAGCAACTTTCCAACGCTGGTGAGGCGAGGATCCTGCGCCATGTAAAACTGGGGGCCGTCAGCCTGATTCTGCTGATGAAGCTGCGCTTTCAATTGCTCGGCGTTTTTGCGCATCGAGCGGAATTTAATGCAGGGGAACTCGCGGCCGCCGATAGTTTCGCGCCGATGGGCAAAGAAGAACGGGCGGCCATCCTCCAGCCAGATCGCCAGCATAATCAATGGATAAAGCGGCAGCGTGACCGCGAGCGCGATCAGGCTGAATACCACATCGAACGCCCGCCGAAATGCCCGCGCCAAGGGCGTCATATCACGAACGGCAGCTTCTTCGGGCAGATCGCGTGGCTCGATCATGAGCCATTGGATATCCTGAATTTCCGGTCGCGCCTGGGGATCATCCCAGACGATGGCCGGCCCGATTACCGTGGTGCCCGCATCCACCTGTCTCCCCGCGCCAACCCAAACCGGTCCGATAAAGCGGGCATCAGGATGAATACTGCTTTGCGGATCCTTCCAAACCTGCGGCTCGGCAAGCTGGGCGCGGGCGATCGTTGAATCCGGCCGTTTCCAGTGCTGAACCAGATCCCGCACATACACCGCGATTTCGCGGTCAAGGCTGCGATCAAACACACTTCCATCAATTGAAAGCGTCATGCGATCATGGCGCGGGGTGTAACGGCGAAGCCGCCGCCACCCGCTTATTGGATCGGGCGACGATTGCCACAACTGAGCCACGTCGCGATCGGGTGTAAGCACGGCGCGGGCGAGGCGGCAATCTTCCGATGCGTCATATAGACGCTGGAAGCGCACAAAACGGCTGGATGCGTCGGTAATGATTCGTTCGCGATATCCACGCTCGCGTTTGTCGTGAAGGCGCAGAAAAAGCAATTGTGGCTTGATCCAATTGAGCGCATCAATGACGCTGGTCATGCGAAACAGAACCAGTGAGCGGGGATCGGTTAAGAGATAAAGCTCGGCGTCGTTTACGATTTCAGAAGGTTCGCCCTGCCGCACGACCTGAACGCCATGCGCCGCCCAAAAACGGTGGTGCAGCGCCAGTGGATCAAGGCCCCAGACGGTGCGCACCGGCGCCGATACCGGGGGGCGGTCCGCCGCGGGATCCGAACTGATGGCGATCATGGAGCTGGACGCGATCATGGTTTTTCTGGCGTATTGCGGCCTTCAGTTATTCGAATGAAGAACGCATTGGCTTTGTCGATCCACCAGCTTTCGAGCGTGCAATTACGAATTGTGATTGCCGCCGGAGCCGTTGGATGGACGAACCGACGAGGCGACTGCCTTGGCGACCGGCCCAATTCGCTCGGTGCTGCCGTAACCGTTGCCCTGACTCGCGTTTGGGTTTGGCAGCGGCTTCATGCTCATGCGGCTCACCGAACGTTCAAAATCGTGTGTCTGGGCGCGATTGAAGACCGCGCCGGCAAATTTGGCGCCGATGGATTGCAGGTGAGCCACCGCCCGATGGACAAGCTGCTGCTGTTGGCCGCGTGAAACGCAAAGCACCACGCCATCGCACGCGACCGCCACGGGCGAGGCTTCGATGCTGCCAAGAATGGGGCCGGTATCAATCACGACGATATCAAAGTTTTTCTTCGCTTCGTTCACGAGCCGGCGAACGGCGGCGGGGGCGATGGTCCCGGTGTATCCGCCCATCATCTGCCCCACCGGCAGGATCGAAAGATTCGCCACATCCGTCGTGCGAACGTAGGGGAGGATATCTCGGGAGGCCATTGCTTCGAGCACGCCATGGGGCTGATCAACATTCAGCCGCGCCGTCAATCCACAGCCGACGAGGTCGGCATCAATGAGAAGCGTGCGCGAACCACTGGCGGCGAAACTGAGGCCCAGCGCTAAGGCAAGGCTGGTTTTCCCGTCGCCTGGCGAACCACTGGTGATGGCAAATGCCGTGCTTTCGGTCGCGGCGCCGGTGATCTGCAAAATCGTGCGAATCTGGTGGACGCAATGGGCGGCTGTGGCCGCTTGTTCCGGGTCGGTCAGCAAGTCGGGCAGGTTAGGAAGAATCCCCAGCAGCGGGACTCCGCCAAGATCGGTGTTGGTTTCGTCGCTGAATCGGAACCGGCCATCGAGTAGGCTGATCAAAAGAATGACGCAGACCGGAAGGAGCGCGCCGCCGAGAAACCCGGCAACGGCGACCTGACGGCGCTTATCCGTCGACGGCTGAGTGGCCATCGCCGGCAGGCTGACAGCAGTCATTTGGCCGGCCATCAGCTTCTGTTGAGCGTCGTGATTGTCGTATTGCTGGTCCAAGACATTCAGTTCGTTTTGTTTGGTCTCGATCTGGCTCTTGAGATCGTTCACCGTTCGAATTTTTCCGGCCAGATCCTGGATGTCCGCGGTGGCGTCTTCCACATCTTTTTTCGCCGCCTCGGCTTGAATCTTTTTAGCCGCTAAATCGGCCTGAAAATTCACCGGCGCGAGCGGATCGCCCGGCCTGCCCGAGCGGTTGGTACCGGCACGATAGTTTCGATTGACAGAGCCGACATAATCAGAGATTTGCGCTTTGACGATGTCAAGCTCATCGCTGCTGCGCAGCATCAACGGATTGTCCGGAAGGATGCCGCGGCGGGCATTCAAATTGATGGTGTCTTCAAGGTCCTGCTTTTTGTTGAGCAGCGTTTGCATTCGCTGATCGCCCATGGCCTGAATTTGCTCGGCTGTTAGGGGCGTGAGGGCATCACCCACGGCCTTTTTGTCAGCGGTGTTGGCCCCGCCGGCGTGATCGGCCGCTTCCTGCGATGCAATTACCTCGCGGTCGGCGTCCAGCTTGCGCTGGCGCAACTGCACGAGGCTTGCGATTTCATTGGCCTGCATGGCTCCTAAATTATCCGGGCCGAGGGGTGAAACATTGGCCAGTTGCTGGTGCAGCGAAGACAAGGTTGTTTCCAGGTCGCGTTTTTTTTGCTCGAGCAAGCGCATCTTTGCGTTCAAGCCGGATGCGTCGCGTTCTGAATAATACGCGTTGTAAGCCTCCCACATCGCCAGGGCGCCGGCGTAGGCAATCTTCGGATTGGGATCTGAATAGCTGATCCGTATTTGTGAGGTGCCCGCCACCGCTTCGGCATCAAGATTATTCGAAAAGCTATTGATCGCGTCTTCCGTCAGCGGGACTGCGCTTACGGTCTTCCAATCCGCTTCCTGCATGGCGCGGCGGATCATTTCCGGATTCTGAATCAGCATCGCCTGATCCTGCAGGAAACTGCCAAATCCCGGCATGTAGCTGTCTTCATTTCCCAGGTTCGGCATATAGGGGCTGATCTGAAGCCTGGTCTCGCTTTGGAACATCGGTTTTTGGCTGTTAAAGCCCAGTATCCCGCCCGCAATGCCGAAGAGAAGGGCCAGGGCAACGACCAGTGGATAGCGCCCGCGCAGCAGGCGGTGAACCTTCTTAAGGCCCATGGGTTTGGGGGTATGATTTTGCTGTGAGGTGGTGTAGCCCGGACCCATGTCCTGCGCGTTGGTGGACAGCCCGGCGGCTCGCGCTAACTGTAATTCATTGGTCATAAAATTATTTCCCTCCACTGCGAGGGGCTTGGGCGCCGCCGCGGGTTATTGCATTTGCGGGGTCGCGATTTTCAAGCTTGCGGATGACGTCTTCGATCGGGGTCAGAAGATCGACAAATGCCTGATCGCGCTGATCGCGCGTCATCGGAGCGGACGAGACCATTTGGAATTCAGCGGCGCCATAGTAGCGGCGCTGATAATCTTCGCCCGATTTGTAAACACTGTCGATATCGGGGCAAATCACGCCGTTCAATTCAGGATGGCTGACCAGCGCCCCGGGCACGGCGGGCGTTACGAAAAAGTTATAGACGATGCGCTCGGCCCCGAGCTGCTCTCCGGCAAAATGATATTCGATGCCGGGAATATCCATGTCCTTGAGATGCCAGGCGCGCTGTTCCTGGCTGATTTCATCCTGGCCTTGCGCGGGATAGCAATTATGCGGGTAGTGGCCCTGGAGATCGCGGGCATCGCTGCAATGAACGATGAGCAGCGCGACGCTTTGGCCGTCGGCCCCGTGTTTCACGTATTGGCGGCTGAGAATCGTATTGGGCCGCAAGAGCTGCGTGGCGGACGCAGGGACCACTTCGTCAGTTCCCGACCAGATATTTCCGGTGGGGCCGATGATGGTCGTGGGAATGCCATCAATGGCCTGCTTGCTTTGCGCCAGGTGCTCGTCGGCGTCAGCCGGCTTAATGTGCGTGCGCGCTTCCGAGATCATGCCAATAAGCATGAGGACCGATGCGATCGGCCAGATCCAGACACCTTTCTTGCTTATTCTGCCAAGCCTTGCCATTAGCTGTCCTGCGCGGCCAGGGTGTATTCGTTCACCGGAACCATCGCCCATTGAAGCACTTTGATGATGCTGTAAAGCATGAGAAACGCGACTAAAAACATTGCCCACCCGGCATAAACGTGGAACGCATCCGCATAGGCGGGCTTGTAACCGTAGAGCCAAATCGTGGGCAACACTCGCACGACATTGCAGAATGTGGCCGCAAGCGGGCTGGCCAGAAGAATCAAAATCCGCACGAAATTCCGAAGGGGCAGCGCGAAGCAAAACGCGAAACAGACCATGATGAGGGAAAAAAGCATGCGCAAACCGTTGCATGCCTCGGCGATGGTGACGGGCTTCCCATTAATGCGAAGGACGTTGCCGGTGGCTTCCACATTCGTTACACCGCCGATATCCATCAGCTTTTCCGCCATGTAGGCGGTCCATCGCTGCAGTGGCGTTGCAATGGCAAGTCGAAGCCGCACGGGGGCGGGGACAAGGAAAATAAGCACCGCCAGGGCCGGGAAAAAGCGGAAGACCACATTTTTCCCCAGAACTGAAAGCATGCATCCCAACACCACCAGCACCGCGCCGCCATGCCAAAAGCTTTGGATGCCCTTGTAAAATCCGAGTGATCCGATTCCCCACCCCGCCGCAACCAGAATTGGCCCAATGATTCGACCGGTAGGACGGCAGTGCCGCAAGCGCATCCGGCGAACCCAAACCAGGTACAAAGAGACGAGCGGAACTATGAAAATATGGCTGTATTCTTCATCGTGACTGGCAATCACATAAATGTCCTGCCAGGCGGGGAACGTTGCCATTACCCCGAGAGCGCCCATGGCAATCGCCAGGCCCACGTGGGGAAGCGTCAATCGATCTTCTCTCAGTGACGGCAATGTCATATCAAAACTGCTCCGAGCCTTTTCTCAATTCAATGGACGAATCCCCGCACTTTTCACGGTACGAGGAAACAGAAGTTTCAGCCATTTTTCACAGTCGCGACGTACTGGTCGACGACTTTGCGATCTTTGCGGACGATGCCGCCTCCGGCAACGACCGAACGAACGACAACCGCGCCTGCTTCAATTACGCCCCCGGCCAAAACCACCGAGTCATGCAGCCGAGCCGACGGCGCCACCGTCGCGCCAGGCTCGACAATCACAAATGTCGACTTCCAATCCTCAGCCAGGGGGTCGCTGACGGCGATGCGCCCGGTGCCGCCATGATATACCCGCAGGGCCGAAATATAGTCTGATAACGCGCGAATCGGCAGTCCCGTGGGACGCCTGCAATTGAGCACGCGTACGTCGTATTGTCGGGCGATAGTCGCCAGGCCTTGCTCTTTCATATCGACGAAGCCAACCCGGGGAATAAGTCGGAGTGCTTTACATGTCACCAGCATCAATCCACTGGGCGTTCCGTCGCGATGGGCGACAACACCCACGGTGCCGCCCGTTTTTCGTAATGCTGTTAACATTGCCATAAGCGGGTCGAGCAATAATTGGGCGGCATTGCCGACGAGTATCAAATCGTCGTCCTCGCAATCCAGCGCGACATTCGCCAGCAATCCACCGGTGCCCCGATATTCAGACGTATCGCGCTCAACGCGGCAACGTTCTGGATTTGCCGAGTGGGGATTAAGCGCATTCTGATCCACCAGCAGTCGAACGGGCAGACGGTTAATTCCAAGCCGCCGCGCGACGTCATCCGTCTGGTCGAGCCAGTGCGTCAGCACGGTCTGGCCATTGCCGATTGGTAGATCGAGGACGCTGCGCCCGACCGCCGCCGCGAGAGGACTCACGCGCACCGAGCCACCCAGCAGCACCAGGCCGCGAAGGCGTCGCGACAGCGTTGCCAAGGGCTGACGCGATGTTTCAATCGGCAACCTGATGCTCGACGCGCCGTTGCCGCCTGTTGAAGGTGATTCCGCGATTTTGAGGCCCGGCCGGACGATTGTTTCTATATCTGGCGCGGGCAATTCTTCCGGCTGGGACATCGCAAGCGGACTTAATGTTTCGCGCTCAAAAAGGCCGCCCGCAACCGCGGGTTCAAACCGGCGACCGAGCAGCCGATTTGGAATGCCGTAGAGACTGGCACGAGCCAGCATATAAACCGCGAAGGGCAAGCCCACGACAAGATACCGCTTGAAGAGCCGCTTGGGTTCCTGAGACAGGCGATGCACCCATTCCAGCCCCCATCGGCGCATCCAAAGCGGGGCGCGGCGAACCTCACCCGTCAAAAAACTAAAACTGACCCCAACGCCCAACCACCATGAATGCGGCAGTGTTTTGCGGATTCGATCAATCAGCCGCTCTTGCTTGGGGGATCCCAACGCGACATAAATGATGTCCGGGCTCGCGGCCTTTACGGCTGTCATAATGTTCTGGAGATGTTCCGCGCTTTTATCGAATCCAACCGGTGGGCAAAGCGTGCCCGCGATTTTTAACTGCGGGAATCGATCTCGCAAAATGGCCGCCGCCGCATCGGCGGTGCCCGGCGCGCCGCCGAGCAAAAATACAGAACGGCCTTGCCCCGCGGCGGCCGCGCTTAAACTGGAAATAAGATCCGATCCCGCGACCCGCTGGGGCAAAGGCGTCCCCTGTAATCGGCTCGCCCACACCAGCGGCATGCCGTCAGCGACAACAAGTTCGGCCTCGGCAACCAGGGCCGAAAAGCTCAAGTCATTCATGCAGCGGCGCAGGTGATCAACGTTGGGGGTAATCACGACGCCGCCGCGACCCTCCGCCAACTCGCTGAGAATATGCTCGATGCAATGTTGTTCGGAAATTGCATGCACCGAAACATCATGCAATTTGATCGAAGGCAACGCCCCTCTGGCATCCAGCGCCGGGGATGACCCGGTAAGCGCGGAACTCGGGGAGCCATTGGAAGGCGCAGCGATGGGCGGCGAGGCGGACACAGCGGCCGTCCCTTCGGCGCCGCCATTCCAGGAAATGTCGCCCTGCCGCAGATACATTAAATCCCTTCCACTCCACTGCCTTTGAACATCAACGACGATTCGTCGCGGCATATTCGCTGGGCAGCATCAACGCACTTTCCAAGTCCTAACGCGCCTTCCGCGTCTCTCGCCCCAACTACCGGCGGGAAGCGTGTTTTCATGTTTTCATAGCCGAAACTGCTGTATCCGACCCACTGGTGAACGAAGCAATATGGCCAGACTTTCAGCCCAACGCAACCACAAATAGATCAGAGTCGTATGAAAACGACGCCATAAGGATCGAAGCAAGAATTTGCCATCTAGCAAATTTGATGGGTAAACTCCTGTCGGTGACTCTTTTATCGACACAACCACGGCAACCCATGACGTAGAAAGTGAACCAGACTCAGCAGGCTGGGGAACGATCAGAAATAGGAAGTGGCAGGCTCAGCTCTGACGTGAGGTGCCCCAAATACCACTCTGGCGGGCGTTTAGCTCCGCAGTGGCGACTGACTTGCCTCGCAGCAGGCAAGCCCATTGATATCGATTCAGAAACTGGCGAAACGCCGCATCGCCGTAGCGCGGTTGCCGGGTTGCCATGCTCTTGAAATATCCCCAAAGGTTGGCTGCGGAGCCCATGATTATCGGAGGATGTCCGAGGCGATAGAGGGCGCTGGCCAGCATATACACCGGACCCGTGCCCATGAAATATTGGCCTGTTCCGTGGCGGACGCGGCCGGTCCACCAGTTCTTGTGACTGGTGCCCATGGGCCGTAGATGGATGAAGTTCAGGGAGGGGTCATCCCAGGAGACGGCGATCCAGCCCAACATACGGCAGCGATGACAATCGATGCCGTCCCACATCAACGCGCGAACGAATCCGCCAATCTGCACAAAGCAGGTGGTCCGATAAAACTTGACCATGCCGACGGAATTCTCATCACCGCATTTTTCACTCACTCGCCGACCGGTGCTCTCGTCAATGAAGTAGGGTTTCCCGCTCGCCGTGCCAAGGCGAGGTTCCTGGATCATTCGCTGCATGAGAGTTTCGAAATAACCCGCGGGCAGATCAAGATCGAGGTCCAGCTTGCAGATAAAGTCAAACTCCGCTGGGTTGATTGAGTCGTAGCCGTGGTAGAACGCATCGATGACGCCGCCGCCTAGTTTGCGGAAGCCGCGGTCTTCCCGGCGCATGATGCGAATAAAGGGGAACCTGGCCGCATATTCGGCGAGGATCGCGGGAGTCTGGTCCTGGCTGCCGTCATCAACAATGATCCACAGGGCTGGAAGAACGGATTGCGATGTTACGGAATTCAATGTCCGGCGCGCGTATTTCGCTTCGTCGCGGCAAGGTGTAATCAAGCAATAGCGATTGGTGATCACGACGCGCCTCCGACAAGCTGTGGTGATCGCGGCCGCGATGGCGCGGCGTTGGCGCAAAATCTTGCGGCCAATCGGTCCACATTGGGCTCCAGGGCAAATTCTGAAACGACTTTTTCGCGGCCGGCCTGGGCTAACCGGTGGCCAAGCTGTGGGTCCACCGCCAGCAGCATAAGCCGTTGCGCCAGCGCATTTGCATCGCCGCCAGGAATGAGAAGTCCAGAGATATTGTCATCGATGAGTTCACGGATGGCGGGCAAATCGCCGCTAATCACCGGAATGCCGCACGCCATCGCTTCCATCAGCGCCACGGGAATGCCATCTCGATCCCCACGACTATCGTTGCGACAGGGGAGCACAAACACATCCGATTGGGCCATAAGGCTCGGCACTTTCTTATTATCGACCGCTCCGAGCCAATGAAGAGAATCCTGGCAGCCCAACTCGGACGCCAAACGCAGAAGCCGCGCTTGTTCCGGTCCGTCGCCACCGATCGACAACTGAACTCTGTTTCCAGCTGCCATCAGAAAGCTAACGGCCCGAATGAGCGTATCGACGCCTTTTTTCTCGACGAGTCGGCAGATGGTGAGGATGCGGAGAACATCGTTCGGGCTGGAAACCATGTGTTGCGGCCGCCACGCATCGATATCTACGCCGCACCTGATGACTTGGTACTTGCTCCCGTTGCCTGGGACAATTTCCTGATACCAACCACGATGCCATTTGCTGATGCACGCGACAAACTCGGCCCGCTGAAGTTTGCGCTTCAGGAGCCCGCGATGATGGAATAGATCATTCGCATGACCCGTGAAGCTGAACGGAACGCCCATCTGCATCGCGGCATACATGCCAATCGAGGTCGGCGCGTTCGCGAAATGGCAATGAATCCGTTCAATCGCGGTCGAGCGAAGCTTGTCCGCCAACCCCAGGGACGCCAGCGCCTGCGCAGGCAACTTTATTCGCTGCGAAAAACTCATTTGCTCAAGGGGATGGATTGCATCCGCGCCGGCGGTGATCAATGTTTTGGCGGCGCGGATCGGATACCGGAAAATCTCTCTGATTGTGGCGATTAAAGTCGAAGCAAGATGAGATCCGTAAAGGATGATCCTGTCTTCAGAGAGATCAGCATCAATTTCACCGCCAGATGTGGGGGGATAGAGGCTGGCGACCATCACCTTCCAGCCGCGCTGGCGGAGCGCCCTCACCTCGCGATAGACAAATGTCTGGCTGGCCAGCGGGAATGTCGGCGCGACATAGGTAATGGCGCGGGGCGCGCGGGAATCTTTACCCAGCCCAGGCTCATTCATGCCGCATCCTGCGTGCCGCCCGCGGGCGATAAGGATTGGGACGCCGCATTCTTCCGGACCGCGTTTTTATATTCGATTAGAGCTGTAGACCGTCCAAGCTTGTAATTCAGTGCGTATTTCATCGAGCCAATCGATTGCGGGATCTTCCCGAGCATCACGAACGCCGCGTACAGCGCGGCATGGCGCGGCCCAAGCCCCCTGCGCCGCTGGCCGCGATAAACACGCAGGCTCAGAGCGATGTATCCCAGCAGCAAAACCACCGCGACGATTGCAAGACGCGCATGCCAATATGAGAGCGCCAGCGATGCGATAATCAGAAGAGGGTCCAGCGCGCCCCAAACGAGAATGCTTCGAACTTGCCGGACATTGAATCGTTCGGGCGGTTGTCCGTGACGGGCATATCCCTCCGCATAGGCATGCCCTGAGCGAACGGTTCGCTTCCACCACTGGCTAAAATGCGTGATGGCGGCATCGTGCAGGGTCATCTCTTCGTTAAGCCGCATGACTTTCCAGCCCGCGGCGCGCAGTCTTACGCACAGCTCGGGTTCCTCGCCGGCAATGATGTCGGGGTTGTAGCCACCAATCTCCTGGAATGCGGAAACGCGAAACATGGCGTCACCACCACAGCTTTTCGCGGGGCCGATTGGCGTGTTCCATTCAATGTCGCACAGGCGATTGTAGACCGATGCATCCGGAAATCGCTCGCGACGGCGGCCGCACACGACGGCGAGCAAACCGTCGCTCTTAAGACTCGCAACCGCGTGCGTCAGCCAGCCGCCGCATACTTCACAGTCTCCATCGACAAATTGCACGAATCGCGCATTTGGCAGGACTTGCAAGAGGCGCTGGAAGCCCGCGTTCCGCGCGCGGGCCGCCGTGAAGGCGACACTGGAATCGAGCTGCACGATCTCACACCCCAAGGTTCGCGCCATCTCCGTGCTTCCGTCGGTGCTGCCGGAATCAACATAGATGGTTGTCCCCACCTTGGCGAGCAGGGATTTAAGGCAACGCTTGAGGCGATCTCCCTCGTTGCGGCCGATGACCACCGCGCCGACGTTTGGCATCGGCTGCTCGACGATCGACGACGGCGTTTGCATCGCGGAGGGAACCAGCATGTGAAAAAAGTCCGAGTAATCCCGCGCGATGGATGACCAGGCAAAGCGCTTCTCGACAAGCCGGCGACGGCGCGATACCTGCTCTTCTGAATTGGATTGCAGCTCCTTGAGCAACGCTTGCGTAATAGACGCTGAATCACTTGTATCCACCAGCGCGGCGCAATCCTCAAGGATCCATCGCGTGCCTTCCCAGTCGTGAGCAACGATAGGGAGCCCGGTCGAAAGAGCTTCAAAGTATACGATTCCCGAAGGCTCATCGCGGCTGAGGTGCAAAAACACATCGGCACAGCGGTAGAGACCGGGCATGCTCTCCCGCGATAGAGTAATTCTGCGATATCGGCCAGGGAGCAAGCGCGCCGCTTCGGCGTCCACTGCGTCGCGGCACTCACCATCGCCGGCGACCACCAGGAAAAGATCAGGAATCGCCGCCACCGCTCGAATGCCTTCAATCACATATTTGGAGGGGATTAGAGCGCTGACCATTAATGCAATCCGCCCGTCCCCTGGCAGTTCATACGCTGTCCGGTCACCGGCGCCGGGATAGAAGAATGCAGGATCCACACCATTGGGAATCAACGCCGATTGATATCCATGGCGGTGTCTCGCGAAATATTGGGGGTTGGTGCAGACCAGCCCATCGCATTTAAACAGGCGATATTCCGCGTTTCGCGCCTGCACCATCCAATCGCCGTTCTGGGTGACGAAGATGTGCTTAGCGCGGCTGCGGCGAAGAATCCAGTTCATGTAAGGATATGAACAGGCCATGGTGAGATCAAAATCGTCGGGGCGAAACTGGCGGAGCAGTCCGGGCGCGAAGGTCAGTTCCTCCCACGCGTAATGCGAACGCAAAGCCGGGAAACGCGGCCCTGATTCAAATTTTTCTCGAGGGACGCACGGAATCTTGTGATAGCGATAAGGTGTCCCGGCGCGCGGCGGCCCAGAGCCGAAGGCGGTTACGTCATGGCCGAGCAGGGCTAGTTCGCGGGCCAGTTGCTCAAAGGCAGTCTCCGCGCCGCGCACAACCCGATGGATGCCCGGCAGGGCGATCGCAATTCTAAAACGGCGCGGGGAATCCTCAGTCATGAACGATTCCCCCGGTTTAATAAGATGGCCAGGATAGCGCGCTGGCGCGCATATTCGGGCGAGTTTTTGCGGCCGCGGAGCAGCAACTTGAGATGTCGAAGCCCAAAACTGATGATGTCGATGGTCCGGATGAAATGTTCAGCGACTAGGCCATAACAGCGGCGTTGGATCAGATAGCGGGCCTGCCACATAAGCGCATTCTTTTGTGCCGATGCCAGACGTCCAGAATCACTGGATGCACCACCCAGATGGATGATGGTGGCCCGGGGGTCATAGCACACTCGCATTCCGTTTTTCCATGCGCGATGACAGAATTCCACGTCCTCGCCGTAAAAAAAGAATCTGTCGTCCATCGGCCCCATTCGGTCAATCAAGTCTTTACGAATCATCATGAACGCGCCGCCAACCCAATCGACATCGCGCGCTTGGGTTCGCCGGTCCCAGCTTTCATCCTCAAGATTCGCCCACCCAAAAAACCGCGGCAAAAACCAGGGTAGCCCAAGGCTGCTGGCAGCAAGTCGAAGCGGGGTGGGAAGCTTGCGGGCGATGTTCTGGACCGTCAGGTCACTATTTAAAAGCATGCAGCTAAGAATGCCGATGGATGGCTCGGCTTCCATGCGCTCTTTACAGTGCTTGATCGCCCCCGGTTGAACGATCGTGTCGCTATTAAGCAGCAACACAAAGCGCGGCGCGGGGCTCAGGTCTTTCACCGACGCGAGGCCGAAATTGTTTCCCCCGGCAAAACCACGATTGTTGTCTGACTCGACGAGCGAAATCCAACTCGACCAGCCGCGGGCGTCAATCGTCGCGCGCAGAAGAGGCATCGAATTGTCACCGGAGGCATTATCCACCAGAATGACCCGCGTGCCGGGCACGTCATCGATTTGCGCAGCCAGCGAAGCCAAGCAATCGATTGTCACCTGTGGCGTGCGGTAGTTGATGATGACAATCAAAAGGCTCATGCTAATTCACGCGTTCGAGCGCCACCGCGTGCAAGAGGATGGCCTTGATAGCCGGCACCGACCCGCGCTTGCTGGCCAGTGGACTGAACTTGCATTTGTGATTGTGGCTGGCGCAGTGAAAAAGCGAGACCGCTCACGCCCGCCGCGCAGAGAATGAAGATGGGGTTCACCATCGCATTCATAAGGTTGTCGCACATATAGAGGGCGGGAATGACCGCCATCGCGGCCGCCGGCGCCGCCCCCACGTGCGCCCATAATTCAACGGGAATTCTCCATGCCAGGAGCAGCAGCGGCAGGGTCAGCACCGCCGTCACCGCCACGAGGCCCACCAGGCCGTTATGGCCCAGCGCGATAACCCATAGCCCGTCGGGCACGGCCTGGTCGTTACCTTCTTCATCAACGATTCGAAATCGGTTCCAAAGTCCCCAGCCAAAAATCGGCCGCTTCAACGCGTGGTGAACCAGCAAATTTTCGCTTTGTATTCTCGCGGCCAGCGAGGCTGCGCCGCGCGGATCAGTCTGGGCGATTTGCTTGACCAAATTTCTGCCGTCCCAGATATCCGAGCCGCGCAGATACATATATGCCGAGGGTGCCAGCGCCAGGGCGATTACCCAAACCGGCCAGCGCACAAAACGGGTCATGGTCAGAACGCCGATGCCGACAAACATCAGGGTAATCGCGCCCATCGATCGACAGAAAACTGTTGTCACAATGAGCAGCAGAAAAATCACGACCATCGGCATCCCCATCAATCGCGGAACGGTTCGATTCAAAAACAACCAGAATGCAGTGACCGTGGCCGATGCCATCCACATTCCCACTGCCAATCCATGCTGCATAAACACCATGGGCCGATACGCGCCGTAACGAACGCTCTGGCCGAATTCGTGCTGATGATGGCCATAAACAATGCGATGCAATTGTGGGCTGAACCGAATCTCAAACCAGCAGAGCGGAACGTAAAGGAGACCGCCAATAACAATCCCCTCGGCCAATTCCCGCAGACCGGCCAAATCGCTGAAATAAAGCCGTCCGATGAAATAGGGCAGCCCCCAAAAGGTTGTCTGATAAGCCATGGCGCTTAGGCCGTCGTAGGCGCCCAGGCCATTTTCAATTGACGAGAGAAAGGGGCAAATGCACCAGACAATGATCGGCAGATCCCAAATCTTCGGACGAAATGCGAAAAGAGTTTCGCTGTCGAAAATGAGGCATCCCAGAAGAATTCCCACAGCTGCGGCGGAAGCCTTGTTGTAATCGGTGAACCCGCGCATCTGAACATGATCCATGGGTAGGAACAGCCAGGCGATTAAAAACCCCCAAATACACGCCTTGCGCGGAGGGAAAAAAGCAAAAATCGCGAGGACAATCGGGAGGTACCCAAAAAGGGCGACGTATCCGACGGCATTGAGGTGTGGGGAGTTATCCATCGGAACCCAGACTCTGTGCGGTTAGAACGCCGAATTATAGGACGGCGGCCCTCCACGCAGAAGATATTAATCGCCCGGAAACCTAGAAACCCGCTTTATTTGCGGTTACCAAGGCTTTTTCCATCAAAACGCCTGCGTCTTCCCAACTGTATCGGCTTGCCCGGGAAACGGCTGTATCGGACATCCCCTGCCACTCCTGGCCCAACATTCCGACGATTCGTGCAATCGCGGCGGCCATATCTTCCGCATCTTCCGGTCGGACAAGTATTCCGCCGCCACCTTCCAGTAATTCCGGCGCGGCTCCAGCAGGGGTGCTGATGACAGGTGTGCGGCAGGCCATCGCCTCCAGGATAGGCAGGCCGAATCCTTCGGAGCGACTGGCGACAAGCCATGCATCACAACGTGCGTAGATATCTCGAATTTTCTCCTGCGGCGGCCGTAGGGTGTAATCAGTTTCCGTGGGCAGGGGCATATGCTCGGCGGGGGGTTCGTTTCCGAAGGCGACCAGCCGAAGGTTTGGAATCGTTCGGCGGGCCTGGGCGATGGCCGCAAGACCAATGTCGCATCCTTTAAAGGGGGTGGTTGAATACATCATTCCAATGGTGGGGATTGCCTGCTTTGATCGCAGCGGCGCGTGGAAGAGTTGGGTATCGACCGCGTTGGGAACGAGAGAGAAATTGCTATCACCGAATTTCTCCCGCGCAAGACCTGCCAGCCATCGCGAGATGACGATTTTGTGCAGCGGCAAGCGCCAAGTCGCATCAACCTTCTCAGGATCTCCACCCCAGGTTTCGTAATGCTGCAGCAGATAGGCCTTGGCCCCTTTTGACGATGAGAGATTAGCAACCCAGGGCGCCGTCTCCCACCAGGTTGCGATGACGGCATCGCCATCCGGCACGTCTACATCGGTAACCGGACGAAAGCGTGCAAGGACGTGATGGGGCAAATCACATCCGTCAAAATGGGAAGGTTCGGGCGTTGTTTTTTGAAGTCCAAGCAAATCGGTTGCCCTGGCACGAAGGCCTCGTCTGGCTGGCGGGGTGGAGATAACAAGCACTTCGTGCCCGCGATTCATCAGTTGGCGCGCATGCGTCGCAATCACGCGTGTCCCGCCCGACATATCCGCGTGAGCCATCACGAAGGTGATTTTCATGACTGAGGCCGAAGCCCGATTGCGCGCTTCACCGCCCGAATGACTGGCCCCAGCGGAGAATCACCAACCGTCCATTTGAAATGATCCCACTTCAGAGCCGGCTTGCCGTAGTAGCAGCCGCCCCAAATGCGATTGTTGATTTGTGCGTTCATGTACTTTTCAACATCGCGCCGGGCGAGATAATCCTCGCGCACTTTCACCAGGTCAGGGCCAAGCACATTGGTATGAAATACCGTCCAGGTGGGGTCTTCCACTTTCACCAGCGTGTATTTTTCGTGCTTGGCGATGAACTGCTCAAACGCGACTTCAACCAGATAGCGCGCCTGCCGGCCGCGCTGTGCCGGGCTCATGCCGCGAAATCCGCTGGCGATGTACTCCCCCGCAAATTCTTCCATCGCCTTGATAAAGTTTTCCCGCTTCATCAGCGCGAAGTTTTCGCTGCATTTATGGCTGAAATACCAGCCCGGCCAGGCATCGTGATGTTTGCTGGGAATGTTGAAGCTCCCTCCCACGGCGAACGTATCATCGCGATCGAGGTAGCCGACCGCGTCGCTAAGCCAGTTGTCATGTCCCTGCCGAAAAGGAAGCGTGTCCGACTTGAACCACAGGAGATAAGGCTTGCTGGCAATAGCCCCAGCGGTGTGCTCCTGAATGAAGCACAGATCCTTGTTGTTATCGGGATGGGTAGGGCGGATGACCTGGAGTTTGTCTATTTTGCCGTCGCAGTAGAGTTTCCAGTACATCGCCTGCGTGGCTTGATCGCTGCCGCCGTCAACGATGACGACCTCACCCGGCTTGCCGCCGAGGAAGCGAAACCAGTCTTCCAGAATAGCGCTGAACGTTTCAGCATTGCCGAAATTCGCGGCGACAAGGGAGATCTGCGAAATTGCGGTTGGCGAATCGATCATAAGTTCTACGCCGCTGCCGGCGCGCCGCTGGATGCGGTGGTCCCTGCCGTGTCGGTTTGGGCCGCTTCCACATCAGCGGTGTGCGTCCACGCTTGGTCGATCATTACCGAGCAATAGTTCAAGCCGGGCGTGCGCGGGGTATCAAAGAAGCGGCTTGTTTCCACCTCAAAGGAAATCAGGTTGGGCATCGCGTCGGCTGATTGCCCATCTGCATCCAGCGAAAGCCCCATGTGATATCGGCTTATTGGAAAAGGCACGCGCGGTATGCGGCAGGTGATGGTGCCGTGGGCGCCCAGATCTTTCAATACAAAATTGCATATGCCCGTGTCCAGATTTGTCACCGCCGTTCCCATGTGGTTATAGATCACCAGGAAGACATTGCCGCGGCGGCAATTGCCGGGGTTGCGATACTGAAGTTCCAGAGTGATTGGCTCACCCGCAACCAGACGGTTTGTTGCTGTGCCAAATTCAGTTACAAAGCGCGCGGATGTAAGGCGAACGCTGCCATTGCCGGTGCGATCAGGGTTCTCCGCCGACAAAGAGGTCTCGGCGCTGTCGGCCAGGTTCGTGAGATATTCGCGGACGACATTTTCCGCCGGTCCATCGGCCACCAGTCTTCCCTTGCGCATCAAAAGGCCGCGGCCGCAAAGCTTCTGAACGGCGGACATATTATGGCTGACGAACAGCACCGTACGCCCCTGGCCGGACGCCACTTCCTGCATCTTTCCAAGGCATTTGCGCTGAAATTCGGCATCGCCGACCGCGAGCACTTCGTCCACCACCAGCACATCCGGTTCCAGATGCGCCGCGACGGCGAAAGCAAGCCGCACATACATACCGCTGCTGTAATGCTTGACCGCGGTATCCAAAAAAGCCTCGACCTCGGAGAAGGCGACGATTTCATCGAATTTTCGGCGGATTTCTTCCTTACGCATCCCCAGGATCGATCCATTGAGGTAAATATTCTCGCGGCCGGTCAGTTCCGGATGGAATCCGGTGCCGACTTCAAGAAGTGACGCCACGCGGCCGCGCAATACGGCCCGGCCAGCGCTGGGCTCGGTAATGCGGGAAAGGATTTTTAAGAGCGTGCTCTTGCCAGCGCCGTTGCTGCCGATGACGCCGATCACCTCGCCGCGTTGCACTTGAAAATTGATGTCGCGCAGCGCCCAGAAGAGTTCTTCCTGCGGGGCCTGTTCCGATAGTTTTCGGAAATTTCGCAGTGGGGCGGTCAATGTTCCGACCAACGCTTCGCGGAAAGATTCATAGCGCTGCGCCTGGTGCCCAAGCTTGTAGCACTTGCCCAACCCCTCAACACTAATAACCGGCTTTCCCATAATTTTATCTTGGCGAGCAAATTCCGCGTCAGGCGATGTCCGCGAAGCGTCGCTCGGTTCTACGAAAGTAATATAGACCCAATATGAACAGCCCGATGGTCATGATCGTTGAGATAAGCAGACCCCAGGGATGAAAATCCTGGCCGAAAACCGAGGCCCGGCAGGCATCGGTGATGCCGAAAACCGGATTGATCGACAGCAATAACTGCCATCGCAACTTCAGGCCCGGCAGCGGAATCATCACGGCGCTTCCGTACATGAGCGCCTGGGAAAGAAATGGAATTACGAACCGGAAGTCGCGGTACATGACTGTCACCGACGACAGGAGGTAGGCGCACGCCAACGCAACCATCGTTGCCAGCACCAACAGCGGCGGTAGAAAGACAATAGTCCACGATAAGTGGGCTCGCGATCCATAGCAGGCCGCCAACAGGAAAAAGAAAAAGATAGCAACCAGCAAATCAATCAGGGCGCCGCCAATCGCAGCGGTTGGTACAAACAGTCGTGGGAAATAAATCTTCGTCAATAGGTTCTGCGAACTCATCAGCGACATCCCGCCGACCGTGATACCGGCGGTGATCAGATTCCATGGTAGAAGGGAGGCAAAAACCCAAAGCGCGTAAGGCATCGACAATTGGCCTTCAAATTTGGCCAGCACGCCAAAGATCGCCGTGAAAATGACAACATTAAACGCCGGCTGCAGAATAGCCCATGCCAGGCCAAGAACGGTCTGTTTATAGCGCACCTTCACATCGCGCCAAACCAGAAAAGCCAACAGCTCGCGATGGTGCCAAAGCTCTTTCCAGTCGATGGCAATCCACCCTTTGCGGGGGCAAATTTCGATTTCGCCAAGGTCGGAGTCGGCGTTGTCCCTCACGGAAGTTGCTACCGAACCGGATAATGGGTCTGCAGTCAAACTCATCAATACTTCCTGAATCGACCGTTAAGTCCGAACGCCGCATCCTAACGCCCGATAAGGAGGCGTCAATCCTATCCGCTAATCTCTGGTCTGTTTAGAATCCTGCGTTTCCGCCGGTGTCGCCCGGCTGTATCCGCAACTCAAATCGACCGGAAAGAACCCGCTGCCAGAAGCTTACGACTCACCCAACGGCCGACGCCATGCAAGATCGTCCATCGGTCGAGGTTTCGTGAGAACTTGGACACTCCTTTCCAGGCGGCAGATTATCGAACCTGGACCCCCAATGAATTGCTCGTTTCCACGATCATGGCTCAGGCATGGGGTATTGCGGTCGGCGCGGGTCCATTCCGCGGACCCACCGGTAAATTTCTAAAACGCGAGCGGCCTTCGCATCCCAGGTAAAGAACGTACGCGCCCGGTGAATCGCAGCTTGGGACTTTTCATCAATCTGTGCCGGTTTGGCCGCCAGGTCCGATAAAAGTGTCCGAAACATCGAGATGATCTGCTCGCGAGAACCCATCGGCACCGGAAAGCCAGTTTGCGGAGTAACCAATTCGCCCGGCCCGCCATACGCAACCACAATCGGTACGACACCCACGGCCATCGCCTCCAGAACCACGCCACCCCCAAATTCCCGAATGCTCGGGAATGCGAATACATCCGCATCGACCAGCAAATTTTGCAATTTACTGTGCTCGATCCAACCGGCCAGATTGACAGCCGATCCAAGCCGCTCGGTTTCGACCGTCGTTCGCAACTGAGCCATCATTGGACCGTCCCCAATGATATCCAGCGTCATGCCGCCCGATTGAAGAATCGGCATGGCCGCCTCCAGCAGCATGTCCACCCCTTTGTAGGGAACAAGCCGTCCGATAAAAACAGCGCGAATGGGCCGCTCGGCCTTCCTTCGTCTCACCAGTGCAAACCGTGCGGGATCAATCGCATTTTCCGGCACGTAGAAGCTCTTCCCACGGAAGCTGCGCGGCAGTTGCAGCCACGTATCGCGCGAGCCAATCAGGATGGCCGCGGCATTGCGCCGAGTTTGAAGGTAGCCGGGTAAGAGGCGATAGGCATCGCGCACATAGGAAAGCCATTCCTTTTCCGCGCGCCGCGCGGAATCAAATCCCGGCGGCCAGGGCACGCCCCCATTGAGCGGGCCGAGGACAAACGGCACGCCCACCGCTTTGCATCGAGAGGCCAGCGAACTGGGAATCGTCGGACTCAGCGGCGTAACGCGATGAACCACATCGAATTCACCGGCCATCAGTCGCGATCCAAATTTCTTCCAGACCAGATGCTCAAAATACGGATACGACGCGGATGAAAGGGCGGTGGTGGTCGTCCATCCCTTCCCTTTGCCCCCCCGAAGCATGCCCGCAAGCGCATAAATGGGCCGTGCCACCGGCTCCGAATCAATTGCGGTGAAATCGTGCCCCTCAACCAGCCCCGCGCCCACCAGCGCATCCCTGTTGCGGATTTGCGTGACCAGATGCGCATCTGTCAATTTTGAGATCGCCTGCGTATGCGACCAACCGACCAACGGAACACTCACCCACGTGGGATTGCACGCCTCCGCAATCAACAGTGGGCGTACGCGACGTTCGCGGCGATCGGTCATGAGCAGCCTGTCTTCATGATGTGGGCGAAGATTGTGGGCGCAAGGCCTCGCAAAGTCCAAGCCCCACCCATCCTTGCGGACGAGTGGGGCCGGTAATTGTCATTTATTCGGGGAAAGATTTGAAGCGTTTAATTATCGCTGGGCTACATCGTAATAGCCGCAGAGATAAAGAAAGCGATTCTGATTCATGATCGGAATACTCAGCCGAACGGCCTGATCGCGAATATCGTTATACGCCTTGACAGCTTTTTCCTGATCATCTTTCTGGCGGACATAAAAGGGGTCGTTCAACTGGTCCGCAGTGTAGGTGTCGACCTTCGGCTCTGAGCCCATCACGACAAAGTCCGTGTCGATGTTGATTTTGTTCATGATTTTTCCGCCCCAGTTCTGCACCAGCCCCACGATTTTATCGCGGTCGGCATCAGACGGGGCGCCGAGCTGGCCAAGGTCGAACCTGCCATAGACGTAAAAGTTATATTTCGTGTTGCGGTCGTAAACCAGGTTGGCGATCAGATCGCCTTGTTGAAAGTGCTGGCCGATTTCCAGTTTGGTTACCCGGCACTGGGCACTGTCGCTGAAAACCAATTGCACTTCGATCGAGCCCAGTCCGATGGGCAATTGATCGTTGCTCAGGCCATCACCCAGTTTCGGAACGCCGTCCTGCTTGCTGTAAACCTCAAAGGTCATGCCCGGAACGATATGGTCTTGCTTCCCAAGATTTATGTAGACAATATTTTCACCCGCAACCGACAGGATCTGCCCATCGGACTGCCGAGCCACCACTTCTTCGGTGTGGAATCGAGTATTTTCCAAGCGACGTTTGTAGGTATCGATCTGCTTATTCAAATCAGCAATGCTTTTATCCAGCGTGTCTTTCTGCGACATGACAATCTTGATCTGCTTGTTCGCGTTCTGCAGGATCAGTTCAGATGCCTGTGCGTCCTTCACCGACTGAATCTGATATTTATTTCCCGTATTCAAAAGGCCGTTTAGATAGTCATTCTTTATCTTATTAGCCGCTGCCACCTCTTCCTGCATTTTGGTGACAGCCGTCTGGGCGAGGGCGATTTGGTGTTTTGATTCCTCC
Source organism: Planctomycetota bacterium (assembly GCA_030775485.1). Classification (GTDB taxonomy): domain Bacteria; phylum Planctomycetota; class Phycisphaerae; order Tepidisphaerales; family Tepidisphaeraceae; genus JALYJB01. The sequence goes on from JALYJB010000017.1 coordinate 96,911, forward strand.
ACTGCCTTGACGGCTTCCGCGCGCTGCAGCTCCGCATCCCTTTGAGCGGCTTCGTTCACCGATATGAGAGCGCTGATTGCGTCCAGCAGATTCGTTGGCGCCTTGCCCGTGGTCTTCCCAACCTGATCGAGAGCTGCCGCTGCTTGCTTGATGACGTCTGTCGGGTGCGCGGGCGATGCGTTTCCACTAATAATGTTCGCCTCATCCACCGTCTCCTGAAGCGACGCGCCCAGAATGGTGCGATCCTTCAATGTGGAGGACGGGTTGTTTCGAGCAGCCTTTAATTGCTCGATGTGGGGATTGGTGGATGCGCTGAAATAAATGCGGGCCTGGTCGGTCAGGTTCTTCTTGTCCAGCTCCGACTTATTGAGCGCCACGCCATAATAGATCGCGAAGATCGTGGAGGTGACAAATCCAATCGTGAAGACAACAACAGCGGTAATCAAACCGCCGCGCGAGCCTTGAGGGCCTACGGGTGGCATAGTGGTTCTCCAAATGTAAGCATCGATAACCCGATGGAAGGTTCGGTAAGCCGATCAACCAATTCAAATACAACCAAATCAAATACCTGGTGACTGAAATCCAGCCGGCATCAGCACTTTCTGAAAACTCGAACCCTGCCTCTGGGGGTGGTAATTCTCCGCTCGCGCCTTTGGAGTGCCGGAGTCGCCACCGGCCCTCAGAGCGGGGTAGGGCGTCTGCCGTCCGCTTCGACGAATCGATAATCTAACCCCTTGGCGACCTGAAAATCAAGAAAAATTGACATTGGCATGTTCAAGTCCCGGGCGCCTCATGGGTTTATAAAACAATCCTCGCCCTTCAAGGGCTTATCCAGCACGCCAAGGTCCAATAATTGACCGGCAAGCATGTTCCAGCGCTCCCCGGTCATTGTGCCCAGGCCAGCGGCTTTGGTCTGGTCATCTTCAATGAGGGACTTTTGTGCTGCTGCCGCGCTGGCGAATGTTTGCAGGTCCATATCCTTGTTCAAGGCATTCATGAGGACATTGGTAGGCGCGGGATTTTCCAGGTAGGCCGCCCACCCTTCCCGGCACGCCGCCGCCATCGCCCTCACCCGCTCGGGGTTGCTCCGCCACAGGTCGCCTCTGCAAATAACGACGGTCGTATAAGGATTAAACCCCGCATCAGCGATGAGAAACGTTTGCGGATCACCCCCCAGGCGCTTGGCTTGAATCGGTTCCGATGTGACAAAGCATTGCTGTGAATAAGTCGGCTTTGCCAGGAACTGTGCAATTTCATCGTCGTAAGCGATGATTTTGACCGGGCCGGCCCCAAATTTCTTGACCAGATAATGCAGCCACGAGTTATCCTCGGCCATCAGCACGCCGTCGTGGGTAAAGACGTCCTTAAGTGACGTAAACCCCCGAGCCTGATGCACCATGATTCCCTGGGGCGATGTCTGGTAGACCGCAAAAATCGCCACAACATCCGCCCCTGCCCGCCGGGCAATGAGCACCTGGTCCGCCGCCGTGGTGGCAAAATCGGTCTTCCCCGTCGCCACCAGTTGCCAGGTATCCGCCCCGGCCCCGGCTGGCTGGAGAGATACGCTTAGCCCGTGTTTCGCAAAGCCGATGTCTGTTTGCTCAGCGGCATAAAAGCCCCCAAACTCGGGCTCGGGTTTCCAGTCCAAGGTCAGTTTCACCGTGGCCAGAGTCGTTGAAGGCATTGTCGTGGTAGATATGCTGGTCTCGGCGGTCGTGGAATTGTTCTTCCCGCAACCTATTGTCAATACAAGGTATATAGTTAAAACGGCGATTGCGGGCAACCGAATTCGATTCATCATCAGCTAATCCTGTTCAGAGGCGTGCCAACGTCTGAGAAGCAGTCTACCGGCCAGGTTAATCGCGGCAAACATAAGCAGCCCGAGCAGGGATGCGACAAGAACAGCCGCAAACACTTCATCGGTTCTCCCAAGTTTCTTCGCCGATATAATTCTCACCCCCACCCCCTCGCCATTACCCAGAAGCCCGACGAGGAATTCCGCCACCACAGTTCCAATGACCGCCAGGCCCGCGGCAATCCTCAGCCCGGTGATAATATTCGGCAGCGCCGAGGGCAACCGAAGTTTCACCAGCCTCGCCCATGCCGACGCCCCGTAAAGCCGGAACATATCATCCAGCGCCGGGTCGGTGGAAAGAAGACCGGTCAGCGTGTTGGCAATCACGGGAAACACGGAGACGATAAATGCGGAGAGGGCCACCGCTGCCAGGCCCGCGTCAAACCAGATCACCAGCAGCGGGGATATCGCGACGATCGGCACCGTCTGAAAAAAAACGGTATACGGATAAAACGCCCGCCGAATAAGTGGTGACGAACTCAGCAAGATCGCCGCCGCTACCCCCAGAATCGCACTGGCGACAAAACCAATCAAAGCAGCCTGAGCGGTTGTCCAAAGGGAAGCCAACAAATCCCATCGATAGGTCCAAAGCGCCAAACCAATATCCGAAGGCGCAGGCAGAAGAAACGGCTCAATATGCAGCACCCGCACCAGAATTTGAATCACCAGCACCACGCCAACAAACACAATCAGAGGCGGCGTTACGGCGGCAACAAACCTCCCCTTTTTCATCACGCGCCCCCAAGTTCCAGGGCCTCATAAATCCCGCGCGTAATCGCTGCAAATTGTGGAGTCGCCCGCGTGCTTCCAACGCGCTCAGAAGGCAGATCGATTACTATATCTTTCACAATTCGCGCCGGCCGCGCCGTCAGAACAATCGCCCGATCCGCCAGAAACGTCGCCTCGGCGGTCGAATGCGTCACAAACATCACCGTCATTCCATGCCGCGCCCAAAGCTGCCGAAGCTGCTCATCAAGCTTTTGCCGGGTGATCTCATCCAGCGCGGCAAAGGGCTCATCCAGTAACAAAAGTTTCGGCTGGGTGACCAGCGCTCGCGCCAGCGAAACCCGCATCTTCATCCCACCCGAAAGCTGGGCGGGATATCGACCAATCGCTTCCGCAAGCCCAACCTGCTCCAATGCCGCCTTAGCCGCCAATTCCCGCTCCCCGCGACCAACCCCCATCAACTCCAGCGGCAGCGAAACGTTGCGTAATACATTTCGCCAGGGCAACAAATGTGCATCCTGGAATACGTAAGCGATTTTGCGATGGTGTTCCGCTGCATTGCCAGTGTCGGCGACTTCCGCCGTCTGCACCGAGCCATTTGTAGGGTTATCCAACCCCGCGATAATTCGCAGCAACGTCGATTTCCCGCATCCCGAAGGCCCCAGAATTGCAACAAACTCCCCAGGGGCAATCTCCAGGCTCAACGATTCAATCGCGGTTATTTTCCCATCGAAAATGCGCGTGAGATCACGGATAAGAACCGCAACCCCCGCCGGGCGCGGTATTCCCATTCCCAATTCAAAAACAGGCACGGCTGAGGACGGCATCGCATTCATGCGGATTTCGCGCAAATATTCACTCAGATCAACTTGCCTCATCATACCCCAGTCGTCCCCATCCGGCACCGCTTGGACGAACCCCCGCGCTTCTCCTACGATTCATTAACACACAATGCCCGAACGCAAAAGTTTCTATATCATCGATGGCCACGCCCAGATTTACCGGGCCTATTTCGCGCCCTTTCGCGATCTTTCCAGCCCAACCGGCGAGCCCACCAAGGCCACTTTCGTCTTTACCCAATGGCTCATTAACCTCATCCAGAATCGCAAACCCGATCACCTGGCCATGGTCATCGACAGCGGCGATGAAACCGTCTTCCGCAAGGAAATCGCCCCGGACTATAAGGCCAACCGTCAGCCGCCCCCGGATGACTTTTTCCCGCAGGAAAAGCGCATCCTGCAGATCGTCCGCGATGCCGGCATCCCCATTTTTTCCAAGCCCGGATTTGAAGCCGACGACCTCATCGCCACCCTTGTCCGCAAGATGGCGGACAAAAATATCGATGTTTACATCGTCTCTAAAGACAAAGACCTGCGCCAGCTCATCAACGGATTCACGCAGATTTACGACATGCAGGCCGACACCTTCATGGATCGCCAGCGCATGATCGATCAACTCGGCTATTCCCCCGAACAGGCTATCGATATTCAAACCCTCATGGGCGATGCCATCGACAACGTGAAAGGCATTCCAGGTGTCGGCGAAAAGACCGCCGCCAGGCTCATCACCACTTATGGCAGCGTCGACGGAGTCCTCCAAAATCTCGACAAGCTTACCCCCAAGCTGCGCGAGAATTTCGAAACCCACGCTGCCCGCCTCCCCATCGCGCGGCAATTAGTCACGCTGAAGAACGACATCGAGATGGATTTCGAAATCGAGCACTGCACCAGCCCCGGCCTTAACTGCCACAGCATGCGCGTGCATCTCGATGCCCTCGGATTCACCAGCCTGGCCAAAAGGCTTGGTGGCGATCCCCAGCCTCCCATTGCAGAGGCGCCCCGCCCTCGGCGCGCCGAGCAATCACAGGAAATCGGCTTGTTCGGTTCGATGACCGAAGAACAGCCCGCATCGCCCGCCACACCAAACGCGCTGCCTGCCCAAACCGCCGCTGATTGCGATTACCGCCTCGTTCAAACTCCCGAACAGTTCGAAACCTTTCTGACCCAACTTCGCCAGCAGAAGCGCTTCGCCTTCGACACCGAAACCGATGCGCTCGGCGCGGTTTCCTCCGCAATGATTGGCATGAGCTTCAGTTGGCAACCCAAAACCGGCTGGTACATCCCAGTGCGCGGGCCGCAGGATTCACAGCATCTCGAACTCAATCATGTGATGCCGCAACTGAAGCCGATTCTCGAAGATCCCGCGATAAAAAAAGTTGGGCACAATATCAAGTACGACCTCCAGGTCATGCGCCAGATCGGTGTCCACGTTCAGGGCGTCGAGCTGGACACCATGGTCGCGGCCTTCCTCCTCAACCCCGGCCAGATGCAGTTCGGCATCGACCGACTCGCCCTCGATCTTTTGAATTTCCGCAAAGTCCCCACCAGCGATTTAATCGGCAAAGGCAAAGCGCAGATCTCCATGCAGCGGGTCGATCTCACAAAAGTTGCCGCCTATGCCGCCGAAGACGCCGACATCGCCCTGCGCCTCGCCGATCTGCTCAGCGAGCGCCTCGCGCTCCTACCCGACTTGAAGAAGCTGTGCGACGAAATCGAAACGCCGCTGATCGATGTCCTGGTCGAAATGGAATCCAACGGCATCGCCATCGACCCCTCTATCCTTAAGGAGCAAAGCAAGGTCCTGGGCGAACGAATTGAAATTCTCCGCGGAAAAATCTTCACCTCCGCCTGCTTCGAGTTCAATATTGATTCGCCCAAGCAGCTGGCGGATGTGCTTTTCAACAAGCTAAAGCTCCCCGTCGGCAAGCGCACTAAAACCGGCATGAGCACGGATGTGCAGGTGCTGGAAAAGTTGGCTGATAAGCACGCCTGCCCGCGCCTGATTCTGGACTACCGCAGCCTCGTGAAGCTGAAGAACACCTACCTTGATAACCTCACCGATTATTTAAATCCCAGGACCGGCCGCATCCACGCCAGCTTCAATCAGATCGGCGCCGCCACCGGCCGGCTCAGTTGCAGCGATCCGAATCTCCAGAATATTCCCATCCGCACCGATGAAGGCCGTCGCATCCGCCTCGCGTTCGTAACCGGCGACCCCGCCAACAATGTGCTCCTCACCGCCGATTACAGCCAGATCGAATTGCGCGTCCTCGCCCATTTCACCCAGGAACCAGCGCTTCTGCGGGCGTTCGAAGCCGATGAAGACATTCACCGCGCCGTTGCCGCCGAAGTCTTCAACGTGCCGCTTGACCAGGTCACCCGCGATCAGCGCGGCCAGGCCAAGACCATCAACTTCGGCATCATCTACGGCGTCAGCGCCTTCGGCCTCGCCCGCCGCATCGACGGCATGACCGTCCAATCCGCCCAGGAACTCATCAATGCCTATAACAAACGTTTCCCCGCCATTCAGACCTTCCTCGACAGATGCGTGATGGAAGCCCAGTCGCAGGGCTATGTGCAAACGCTCCTCGGCCGCCGCCGCCCGCTTCCCGAAGTGCACAGCCCCATCGTCTCCATCCGCAACGCCGGTGAGCGCATGGCCATCAACAGCGTCGTGCAGGGTTCCGCCGCCGACCTTATTAAGATTGCCATGAACAACATCCACCGCCGCATTAAGCGCGAAGGCCGCCCCAGCCGCATGCTGTTGCAGGTTCACGATGAGCTGGTGTTCGAAACGCCCATTGCCGCTGCCGAATCAGAAGCCGCCATGATCCGCGAGGAAATGAACTCCGCCATGAAACTATCAGTCCCCCTCAAGGTCGAAGTGGGTTGGGGAAAAAACTGGCAGGAAGTAAAATAAGCGATCCGTGACATACAATGACAAACGATCCTAAAGAGATCGAACTGGAAATCGCGGGCAGCCCCTTCGAGCCCGAGCAGGATCCACGCCCTAAGCTGGAAGAGCCGCTCCCGGTTCGCCTGGTTGCTGTCGATGATTGCGTCCTTCCCACCGCGGCGGGAATAGAAGTGGCCCTCGATGCGTTTTATGGTGGGCTGCTTGGTTTCGAACGACAGCAGGATGCCCAGAACCTTATTTACCGCGCGGAAAACTTCCGCCTTCGGTTTGAAGTTTTCGAGCGGGTGGATTTTCGGGAGGATTTTCGCCCCCTGGGCGTTGCCGTTCCATCCCTTTCGGATCTCGCAAACCGCTTGAACGATGCGGAAATTGAATTTATCCGCCAGAGAGGCCTGGTTCCGGGAATTGAGAGTTTGTTGCTTCGCGATCCCGCGGGCAATACGGTTGAAGTGACGCAGTTCGGTGTCGTGGTATAACCATAGCGTTGGACGGACCGCACCAGCATTAAATCGCGACGCACAACGTGTGTTACCCCAAACCCATCATCGGTATCGTCGGCGGAATCGGAAGTGGGAAAACAATGGTCGCCAAACTATTTGGCGAGCTCGGCTGCCTGGTTATTCATTCCGATGATGCCGTTTCGCGGGCTTATCGCGATCCGGAGATTCTCAACCAATTGCGGCAGTGGTGGGGCGATGACGCCTTTAATCCTGATGGGCAAATAAACCGTCGAGTCATCGCCGCCAAGATATTCACCGACCCCGGTCAGCGACAGAGGCTCGAGCAGCTTTTGCACCCCTGGGTTGCCCGCCAGCGGGAGCAACAAATGGCCCTGGATGCCAATAACCCCAAATTTTCCGCGTTCGTCTGGGATACCCCTTTGCTCTTCGAAGCCGGTTTGGCCGGTAATTGCGATGCTATTGTGTATATAAATGCCCCTTTTGACCTTCGGCAGCAGCGAGTTAGCGCCCGGCAGGGCTGGAACCGGGACGAGCTTATCCGGCGAGAAAAATTACAATGGCCTCTGGACAAAAAGCAAAAAATGTCCGAATATGTAATTGAGAATACCGCCGACGCGGAGTTTGCCCGCGGTCAAGTCCGAGATGTACTTTCCCGAATTCTCGCGAGAAAATTACCGCAACAGGCCTAAAGTACTGGGTAGCTCGATGCTTGAAGCCGCAAAGATACAAGCGGTCTGGCGGTGTTTGTTTGATGCGTTCTTTTTTGGGGGACTCATCATTCAAACAGAGGCGCGAATAAAGGCGAGATGGTTCAACGCTAACCAAGCTTGGATGGGTTGGCATTGTTTTTGACAGTGAGAAACATCAGTTTGTGACGAACCTCCGGCTGGCGCCGGAGTATGTAATTTTGATTCCCTTTAACACGTAAATTCGGAAGAAGGTCCCACCTTCCCGCTAACCAATGAGTCGGTGGCTGCGGATGAGAAACGTCCGCTCCGTGCGACACAGTCCTACGCTGCATGCTGCTGATGAAGTCGTCATCAGCCAATGCGGTGGGCGGGAACCAGACTCCCCCGATTTTTTCTTTCACACCCCTCTGAGGAGGCCTAGACATGGCAAAGACAACAGGCACACGCACCCGCCGAAGCAGCGGATCGCATCATTCATCCCCCAACGAAACCGAATCTGAAATGCCGCGCCGCGGTGAAGCGGCGGCAGCAGTCGCCGAAGCGGCGCCCGCGCCCGTCGAGCCGCCTGTCAGCGAAGAGCCGCGCAAGCCCGAACCCCAGCGCCCCCCCGAAGACAACCGTGCTCGCAACAACGAGCCCACCCCTTCGGAAGACGTCGCTAACTTCGACGCCGAAACCAACGCCAAATATGAACAGGTCAAGGGCGGCAAGCTCTACATCAAAGACCTTCAGACCATGGACGTGCACAAGCTGCACGAAATCGCCAAGGCCGAGGGCATTTCCGATTACGTCGGCCTCAAAAAGCAGGACCTCATCTTCCAGATTCTCCGCGCCCGCATCCGCCAGAATGGGCTGATGTACGGCGAGGGCGTCCTGGAAATCCTCCCCGATGGCTTCGGTTTCCTCCGCAGCCCCGAATACAACTACCTTCCCTGCCCCGACGATATTTACATCAGCCCAAGCCAGATCCGCCGCTTCGGTCTCCGCAACGGCCATGTGGTCCAGGGCCAGATCCGTCCGCCCAAGGAATCCGAACGATATTTCGCGCTTCTGCGCGTCGAAGCCATCAACGGCGAAGACCCAGAACGCATCACCGATACCAGCAACTTCGAAGACCTCACGCCGCTGCATCCCAACCGCCGCCTGAGCCTCGAGCACGATGCCAAGGATCTGAACATGCGCATCGTGGATCTGGTCACGCCCATCGGCAAAGGCCAGCGCATGCTCATCGTCGCGCCGCCCCGCACCGGTAAAACCGTGCTGCTCCAGAAAATCGCCAACGCAATCTCCAAGAATCATCCCGAAGTCGTGCTCATCATTTTGCTGATCGACGAGCGCCCCGAGGAAGTCACCGACATGGAGCGCAACACCAAGGCCGAAGTTGTCAGCAGCACCTTCGACGAACCCGCTTCCCGCCACGTGCAGGTCGCCGAAATGGTGATCGAAAAAGCCAAGCGCTATGTGGAGTTCGGCAAGGACGTGGTCGTTCTGCTCGACAGCATTACCCGCCTCGCCCGCGCCTACAACACCGAGGTTCCGCACAGCGGCAAGATCCTCACCGGTGGTGTGGATGCCAACGCCCTGCAAAAACCCAAGCGCTTCTTCGGCGCCGCCCGAAACATCGAAGAGGGGGGAAGCCTGACAATCCTGGCCACCGCCCTGATCGACACCGGCAGTAAGATGGACGAAGTCATCTTCGAGGAATTCAAGGGCACCGGCAACGCCGAACTACACCTCGATCGCCGCCTCGTCGACAAGCGCATCTACCCCGCAATCGACATCAACTCCAGCGGCACCCGTCGCGAAGAGCTGCTGCTCGATCCCAAGGAATTGGAACTGGTCTATCGCCTCCGCCGCGTGCTAAGCGATATGAACCCCGTGGAATCGGTCGAACTGCTAAAAGGCCGCCTGGAAAAAGTCCCCAGCAACGCCCAGTTCCTCATGAGCATGAATTTGGATTAGCCGCTTGAGGCCGCGCCAATGCCGACCCGGAAGGCTTCTTCCAATTATCCCCTCCCCTGGTACTCCGGGGGAGGGTGAGCGTGGGGGGCTTATACCGATGACTGGCGTACCACCCCAGGCTGGCTGCGCGCACCCCGGTAAATCATCCAATAGCAGTTGTATTCAATCTAAACCGCAGTCTTCGCCGCAATCGGTATCACCACAATGCTCTTCGGCACCGTGGGGCACTCATGCTGGCAAACCCCGCAACCGATACACCCCAGCGGCTTCACCGCAATATGATTCCCCTTAAGCTCAATCGCCGCGCTTCCCAGCGGGCATTGATCCACGCAAATTGTGCACAATTCCCCGCGACTCCGCACGCACGTCTCCTCGTGCCACACCGCTGTCCCCATGTCGATGTCATTGATCGATGTCGGCACCAGCGCCCCGCTGGGGCAGACGCTCATGCATTTCAGCCCTTCGCAAACCACGCAAGCCATCGTGTCCGGCTTAATGAACGGCGCGCCTAATCCTTCCACGCCGGTATGATCCAGCTGAATCGCCTGCGCCGGACAAACATTCACGCATTCCCCGCACTTGCTGCAAGTCTCCCGAAATTTCTGCTCCACCAGCGCGCCAGGCGGCCGAAGCCAGACGTTCAGCGCCACCTTTCGCGCCGATGCATTTGCGGGAGCTCCAATCTGATCCAGCTTCCCAAGTTCATGCGCCACCCGCGCCGCCCGGCTCAACGGCCCAGCTACAGAAGCCAGCGGCCGAAGAATTTCCGCCAACCCCATCCGGAAAAATTTCCGTCGATCAATCGGCTTGTCCTTGTCATCCGCCATTTATTTCCCGGGAATATTCCCAGCACCCTGGGCCGCCACAATCCATCGTAGTGCCAGGCGCACATCTTTTCGATAACCAAATTCGCGGCAAAAACGACCAGGGCAGGCGCTCGCCCGAGGTAAGGGAAATTCCGCGCCGAGTCGGGACAAAACCTCGGTCAAGCATGCCAGGGCTTGATCACCAGGTCGGCCGTATCCACCTCACCCACCACGTCAATCACATCAAGCCGCGCGGCAAAATCAATATCCGGCTCCAGCCCCGCCTTAATCACATTATGCCCGCCCTGGCCATCGCGAAGCGCCCCGGGCAGATCCTTCCGCGCCTCAAGGAAAAGCCGGCGCGCAATGATTGCCATGTCGCTTGCCAGGGTCGCCGCGCCGTTCTGCACCAGCGCGTTACAAACCGCCCCGGCCCCCAGCGTGTCCTCCAGTGAAATCCTCCCATCCGTCCCCGAGCCCAGCAGCACAATATCATTCCCGCGCGATGCCACCGCCCGTGCCGCCAAACCCGCGTTCACCAGCGCCCCACAAAACAGCGCCGCCGCTGAGCGAGAAGCCGCCAGCGCCTTGGTGCCGTTGGTCGTCGCAAGATAAACATCGCGCCCCGCATGCGCTGTGGTGAATTGTCGCGGGCTATTCCCAAGATCAAAGCCAGGCGGCGCAACTGTATGCGCTTCCCCACAAAGCAGCGGCCGCGGATTCACTTTGTTCGCTGCCGCCAGCGCATCGTCAAGGCTGGCAAACGCCCGAATGCTTCGCACGCCCACCGCCAGCGCAGCGGTAATCGACGTCGTCGCCCGCAGCACATCAAATACCACCACCGATTTGCCCGCCAGCGATCCCTCAACCAGGTGCGCCGGCAGCAGGACAACATCAACCGTCATGGGGTCATTTCCTTCTCCGGCGAGATTAACGGTAGGATGCTCCACATGCGAGTTTGCGTCATCGACATGCCCGGCCTCAGCGAAGACCTGCTTAAAAAAATCCCACCCGAAACAGCGCTGGGCAAATGGCTCAGCGGGAAAAAAGCCGCCGCTTTAGTGCCAAGCTTTCCCGCCGTCACCTGCAGCATGCAGGCCACGCTCACCACCGGACAAACCCCCGAAAAGCACGGCATCATCGCCAACGGCCTGCCCACCTTCCGCTTCCCACAGGATCAGGCCCTGATCGACGCCAGCAGCTTTGCTGCCTACCGCAAACAAATCAGCTTTTGGGAACAATCGAACCAGTTGGTCGAATGGCCCCGATTCTGGCAGGATGCCCAGGGAAAAAGCCGCTGGAAAACCGCGCTCCTTTTTCTCCAGAACTCCATGCCCGGTTTCGCCGGCAAACCAAAGCCCGCCGCCGATATCGTAGTCACCCCCAAGCCCGAGCACGGCCCCGACGGAAAAATCACCAGCCTGTGCTGGTCAAATCCCAGCGACCTGGTCCCCCAACTATTCCACCAGCTGGGTCCGTTCCCCCTGATGAACTACTGGGGCCCAATGGCAGGAATCGCCTCCAGCAAATGGATCGCCACCGCCTCCGCAATCGTCTGGCGCGATCACGCCCCCCAATTGCAATGGACCTACATTCCCCACCTCGACTACGACCTCCAGCGTTTCGGCCCCAACTCCCCACAGGCAACCCAAGCGGTGGCCGACGCCGCCGCCGCCATCGAGCCCTTGATGAATGCCGTTCAATCCGATGGCGGCAAAATCGTCCTGCTCAGCGAATACGCCATGACCGAAGTGCGATCACACGTCCAGCCCAACCGCCTCCTCGCCGAGGCTGGCTTACTAAAACTAAGAGAAACCCCCGATGGAATGTTGATCGACTACACCCAATCCCCCGCGTTGGCGATGGTCGATCACCAGATCGCACACGTCTATGCCAAAGATGTAAACGCCATCAAACGCGCCCAGGAAGTGCTGACCGTATCCGGCATCGCCGCCATCTCCCCACCCCCTGATGGCCTGCGTCACCGCCGCGCGGGCGATCTGATCCTGCAAGCCGACCCCGATGCCTGGTTCGATTACCGCTGGTGGCCCGAGCCAAACGCCGCCCCAGCCTTCGCCGGGTTGGTGGATATCCACCGCAAACCAGGCTACGACCCCCTGGAACTTTTCTGGGACCCAGCGAATAAATCAATCATCCAGGACGCAACCAAAATAAAAGGCAGCCACGGATTACCAGATTCATCCAACGCCATCTACGTCTCCGAAGAAGCCCCCCAAGCCCCCACGATAAGAGCCACCTCAGTCGCCACCATGCTGACAAAACTCCTGGAAACGCCAGGGTAAACACATCGACCACACAACGAAAACGCGCAAGTGAATCTGTGAATCTCCCCCAACCATCCCTCCCCTGGTACTCCGGGGGAGGGATGGTTGGGGGTCTGCTCCTAAACCGCGGAACAAAAAAACCAACATGAAATTTGAAAGTAACCCCAACTCCACGCCGAGAAGCAAAATATCCACCGCCCGCGAGTACGCTAGAGAACGCAGAGGCCGCAGAGAAAGAGAAAAAGACAAAGAGTTTAATTGCGACCCGCTGAGATCATTTCCACCCGCCAGCCGCGCCCAAACAAACCCACATTAAATTCTCCGCGTCCTCCGCGCTCTCTAGCGCAGCGGGCGGTAAATCAATCCGCACCCATTCCTCTTTCACGCCCCCGCCCACGCCGCATCACCACCCCAACCCCAATCACCAAAGGCAGCAAACAACCCGGCTCGGGTAACGAAGCAATCGTCGCATCCCACGCCGCAATCTGCCCCTGCGAAATCCCAAAACTCCCCGCTAGCGCGTTGTAGCGGGCAAGCTCCAAAGCCGTAGCGCCGCTCCCATTCCCGCCGGTCACCCCCTCACCAAAATTATTGCTGAGAATCACAAAATCGGAAAAATCCACGGTCGAATCGTAATTAAAATTCCCCTGATCCCAATTGGTAAAGGTTCCCCCATAATGATTGCTCAAAATCACAAAGTCCGAGAAATCCACCTTCCCATCCAGATTTGCATCCCCAGCATACGCATAGGTGACAAGTTCATTCCCCGCCGGAAGCACGCCGCCGCCCGGCACCGCGCTGGAAACTACCCCCGGAAGATTCACCACAACCCCATCAGCCCCATCCGCAAAAGCCACCGAGTGATGCCCCGGATCGGAAGCAGCACTGCTGCTGGTAATCCCCGCCGTCCCCGTCCAAGGCATCGCCGAATTGTGATACCCACTGGAAATATACCCCGCAACGACAGCGTTCGGGCTCAAACCCGTTCCGTAATTAATCGTCAACGCGCTGCTACCTAAATTCAGCAGCCCGCCACTGTTGATCTGCAACGAATTAACCGAGTTCGCGCTGCCATTGGTCCCGGTGATCGCGACCACCCCGGTGCTGTCAATCAGCACACTCTGCTGGCTGATGGACGTCACGGTCATGTAAGCGGAACTTCCTGTTGGATTTCCGACAGATAGAGAGCCATTTCCGCTGACTGCCCCCAGACTCGAAATGCCACCGGTCTGCTGGAATGCGTTGGAGTTTTGCGTATTGACGGTGACGACAGTGCTGCCCCCACTAATTATTACATGTCCGCTCACCGGATAGATGGTCAGATACTCAGTCGTGAACTGCGCACCCTGACTCACGGCAAGAAGACCATATGTAGGGCTTCCATAACCACCAATAGACGTCCAGCCGTCGACATTCAGGGATCCCCCGCTTAGCAGCCCGTGGCGTAACCCCTCATTTTCGTCATGCGGCATAACGGAGAGCTAAGCGGGGACCAATCGCCAATCGAGTTTTCCGGGCGACGCCATGCTTCCCAATGCAATCCAGATCGTCCACGCC
>JALYJB010000018.1 GCA_030775485.1 Planctomycetota bacterium
CCTGCCGGCGGCCAGCGCGACCATCGCCACCGTCCTTGGCGACTTGCTGGTGATCATCTTATAAGTAATACGAAAGCGGGTTCGTCCAGATCAGGCCTGAAAGACGCGGTTTTCTACAGAGCCGGACGTGAATCTTTAATGTGATGCGACAACATTCCCGTCCTTGATTTCATCCGTTACCGGTGACGCCGCGGCGGCCGCCCCGTACCCCGTTGCGCCAGCGCCCGTTGTCGATCGATTTCCGCAATCTGCTGGCGCCGCTGTGCGTCCTCCCGCGCCTCCTTCTCAAGCGCGGCATTCAGTTCAGCCCGGGCCGCCACCACCGCGGCAGTCGCCGCTTCCAGCGCGTCCCGAGCCGCCTTTATTGAAGGGTCCGTTCGCAGATTGGCCTCGAATTCCTGATTCAGTTCCCGCACCGCCTCAGCCGCGCTGGTCATTGCGTCGCGCGCCCGATCCACCTTGGGGTCGGCCTCCAGCGCGGTGGATTCCATGTGGCTCAACTGCTGGCTCATCGCCAGCTTTTGTGTCGCCGCGTCAACGACATGCATTTCCGACGCCCCATCAGCCCGGTCCGACTCGATATGCTGATCCAGTCGATCGCGCTCGGTTCCGATCGCGCGATATTTTTCGCTCTCGTGCAATTTGCGCAGGATTGGATCGCGCGCGGCGTCATAGTCGCTTTGTGCGTCTTTCAGTTTTTCCGTCGCTGTGATCCACCGCGGTTTCGCCTCAAAAGCTGCGCGGAGTGGATTGGTGATGCTGCGGATATCCAGTTGGGCCTTCGATAAATCCGCCTCAGCCGCCACCAGCTTGCGGTTTGCTTCCTGCGAGCCGCTGGTGTCCACAGCCGGCGGATAAGGAGGTATCGCCGCCCCACGCGCCGCGATCGGCAGCCAGACCATGGCCGTCATGATCACCCCCAGCAGCCCGCCTAAAAAACGCCTGAACATAGTACCATTATACCACATAACGACCCTGCAAATTGAAGCAATAACGGATCAACCAAACCGCTTCTATCCACGAATTCAGGCCAAAAGAGGTTCCATCGCCCCATTCAAGCTCGAATTTGCGGCAATCCACCTGCTGTTGGAACAGACGAAGGCTTTGTACTATAATTTCACGAGTCGATTGGCTTGTTCCGATGGAGTGGATTGATGGATACGCAAACGCTGCCCGACAATGTGCTCACCCTGCAACTGAAAAAAGTTGTTAACTGGGCGCGGCGCAGCTCCCTCTGGCCGATGCCTTTTGCAACCGCCTGCTGCGGCATCGAGCTGATGGCCACCGCTTCCAGCCGGTTTGATCTGGCTCGTTTCGGCGCCGAAGCAATGCGATTCAGCCCCCGCCAGGCCGATCTGATGATTGTCGCCGGCCGCGTCACCGTCAAAATGATGCCGGTCCTTCAGCACATCTATCAGCAGATGACCGAGCCAAAGTGGGTCATCAGCATGGGCGCCTGTGCCAGCACCGGCGGCGTGTTTGATGCGTACGCCACCATTCAGGGAATCGACCAGTTCATGCCGGTGGATGTTTATGTCCCCGGCTGCCCGCCACGCCCCGAGACGCTCATCGAAGGCATCATGGCCATCCAGCGCATCATCGACGAAGACGGCCTCCCCCCCGCCGGCAAGCGCCGCCCGCTGCAATTGGCGATCGAGCCAAGCTATTCCCCCAGCGCCCAACCCGCGGGCATCCCGCTGACCATCGGCGGAAAAACGCTGTAAGCTCTTGCGGGGCGGGCGGGCTTCGCTTTTCACGCTTTTTTTTGCAACTCTCGTCATTTGCTTTCGTCTTTTCTTCGGGCGCGCCCTTTTCTTGCGTCCTTGGAAACGCTGATCTACGGTATTGACTCATGAACGATCCAGGGGCGGAGCAGACACTTCTTTCGATCGATCACGCTTCGGTGGTTTTTGGCAAATTCGTGGCGGTCAGGAACGTGTCGCTGGATCTTCGCGGCGGCGATCTGCTGGGCCTGATCGGGCCCAATGGCGCGGGGAAGACAACGCTGTTGCGGGCGGCGGCGGGATTGCAGCGGCTGAGCCGCGGCAAAATTACCGTTATGGATGCGCCCCTGGGCGATGACCGCAACGTGCTGCGGCACATTGGGTTCACCGGCGATACGCCGCCGATGTATGAAGACCTGACCGTGCGCGATTTTCTCCGATTCATCGCGATGGGGTATGGCCTGATGAATCATGAGACGGATGAGCGGATCGATTTCTGGCTGGAAAAAGTTTGGCTGACGGAGAAGGCCGAGCAGAAGATCAAACAGCTCTCGCGCGGCATGCGCCAGCGGGTTGGCATCGCCCGGACCCTGCTGCCCAATCCATCGGTCATCCTGCTGGATGAACCGGCGGCGGGGCTTGACCCCGCGGGCCGGGCACAGTTTCGCCAGCTTTTGTGCAACCTGCGCGATCAGCGCAAAGCGCTGATCATCTCCAGCCATATTTTGGCGGACCTGGAAGAATACTGCACGCACATCGGCATTATGTCCGGCGGGCGGATGCTGCAACTGGGCACGGTGGCGGAGGTATCGCATCATGGTGCGGATGATCGGTGCCGGTATACGGTGCTTCTTACCACGCCGATTCTCAGAATCATGGAAAAGCTTTCCGCCATCAGCGGGATTACCGATTTGCAGGACGAAGGGGAACGATTGACGCTGGAATACCACAGCGGCCGCGAGATGGCATCGCAGTTGTTGGCGGAACTCATGAAATTGGGCCTTCCAATCGCCGGATTTGGCGCAAACGCGGCGAACATTGAGACGGCATATCTGCGTGCCGGCATTCGGCAGGTTGATTAGGAGCAACGTGGCAAAGCGGAAACCGAAGCCGGCAGGCTACTACTTCGACAATGCGATCGGCTGGGCGCAATTTCGCCTGGCGGGCGGATGGACGAACACGCTTTCGGTGTTGGCGGGCACCGCGTTCATTCTGCCGGGGGCAATTATTTTCTTCTTTGAACTGGGGCGCCAAACGCACTCGACGATTAATGTGCTCAGCGTCTGGTCGCACGGGCTGCTGGCGTTGCAGGCGCTGCTCGTTCTGATCATGGGCGCGCAAAAGATCGCCGTTGCCATTCGCAAGGACATCTCGACCCGGCAGATTGAATCTCACCGCATGATGCCGCTGGGAGCGCGGCACGCCATTGCGGGGTATCTGATGGGGACAACGCTTCAGGTGGTCTGCCTGATGTCGGTGATATTCGTTGTCGGGTGCGTAACCTGCGCGATGGCGCGGATTTCGGTGGTTTGCTGGACGCGGGCGAACCTGGTGCTGCTGAGCTTTGGAATCATGCTGTGGGCGATTGGAGCGCTTTCGGCGTTTGTGCAGCGCGGCATTTTCTGGGTGATTGTGGTGGTGGCGGTGTGCAGCGGGATAAGCGGCGGCGCGTTGTTTTCGGTGTTGCCCGGATTGCTGCTGCTTTGCAGCCCGATGATGGGCAACACGATCTTCGTCCTGACCCAGCCGCCCTCGCTGGTGGATGACCTTGTTGTGATATCGATGGCGGCACAATTTCTTGTCGTGGCGCTCTGCATCGGCGGAGCCGCGCGGAAATATACGCGTGACGACGCACTGGCCTGGCCGATTCCCTATGCCCTGATCATTTTGCTGATGTGGAGCGCTCTCTCCGTTTTTGGCATTTATTTCTGGACCGAAATTTCTCCGCGGCTGAACAATATTGATGTGCCGGCGACATTGCCGATTATCGGCACGATCGTCGCATCGGTGGTGATTTCGATGGTGGTGATGGCTTCCACCGCCTGGTCGCGCCTGGCGATTGAGCAATCTGAACGCGGCGGCGACGACTGGTATTTCCCGGTTTTCGTGGGTTCGGTATCGCTTTGCCTGTTGATGATCATCGCGTTTGTGGGGCTGATGCAGACGGTTGTCACTTTTGCGGGTTGCCTGCTGGTGGCAATTGTGTGTGGCATCGCGCTGGTTCAGGTTTACTTGCAAATGCTGCTCTTTTATCCAAAGCGGCGGCGGGCAAATTTATTGATTACGCCGATTGTGCTGGCCCTTTGGCTGTTTCCCTTGCTGATGGACGCGGCCTATTACAGCTTGATTTATCAGGGATCCGAACCGGGGGTGACGAAATTCGCATATGGCTCGATGATTGCATGCCTGATGGAGATTTATCATCCGACGAGCGGTTCTTTCCCGCGGGCGATGTTCCTGGGCATCGCGTTTCAGGCGGGCGTGGCGATTTTCTTCGCCTTTCTGCTGGCGATGCGGCGCGTGCGCCGACCTGTGTTGGCTCCCGATCTTACCCCGCTGACCGCAGCGGGCTTAGCAGGCTCATCGACCGCGATTTGAGCGCTGTTTGACGAGGCATTTGGTTTCGAGGGGCGATTTTTGTAATATCTCATTGGCTTGCGGGCGTAACTCAATTGGCAGAGTGTCGGCTTTCCAAGCCGAATGTTGAGGGTTCAACTCCCTTCGCCCGCTCATCTGGCCCACCCCCACCGGGTGGGCTTTTTTGTTGCTGGCGGTAACGGGATTTTATTGAATGCCTCAAATGCCCCATAATGCCCCAAATCGCACCCCCGGGGCGTGGGGCATTTTTTGGTTTCTTGCGGTTAGCGGTGGTGGCTGGGGGCATGACGGAGTTTCCTTTTTGGGCCGCACTGAGGCGGAGCATGGCTCGAAGTTATTCGTGACCGTACTTTATCCTAACAATCGTAAGATTGCAAGAGGAAAGTTTCGGAAAATGATGGAATTTCGTAAATTGCAGTAACGAAAGTAGGTGGGACGGCACCGCGCCCGATTATGTGGAAGGTGTGCGAGACCGTAACGGCCCCAAAAAAAGGGAGCTATGCGCGTGAAGATTCGATATTATATTGACGTTAACACCGGCCTGCCGCACATTAATGGCCACGGCGTTTCTGAGCAGGAAGTGGAAGATATCCTTCGGAATCCGATTGAAAGGCGCCGTGGTGATGGTGATTCGCAGGTGCTGATCGGCCAGACCGGCCAAGGCCGTTTTTTGCGCGTGATTATTTCGCTCGACGACGATCAACGCGGCGTGTTCGTAATTACGGCGTACGATCTGGGGGGCAAACCCCGCAAGGCGCTTCGACGTCGCATGAGAAGGCGTGGACAACCATGAAAAGCAAAATCCAAAAAGCTTCGGTAAATGCTGGAAAGAAAAAGGATCCAAACCGATATCCCAAAGGTTGGAATCGGCAAAAGGTTGAGGGCGTGATCGCGCATTATGAGAGCCAGACGAATGAAGAGGCGATTGCTGAGGACGAAGCTGCGTACACCGACCCATCATTCACGATGATGCAGGTTCCCAATGAACTGGTTCCTCGCGTTCAGAAGCTGATCGCCAAGCGGGCGGGATAGTGAAGACTCCGAAAAACATCACTCCGAAAGCGGGATTCGAGCGCGTTGATCGTGCGGTTCGATCCGGGGCGTACGCTGCTGGACCATGGTGGGCTGGTGATGGATTTGCGCGAGCTGTTGGGGATGCGGGTGGACGTGATTGATGAGGACGGGATGCGGGAACGATTTCGCGACCATGTGATGGCAGAGGCGGTTCCGCTATGAGATCGGATCGTTTGCTTTACACGAGGAAAGGGACATTTATTAGGCGAAATCTGAGCCATTATGGATCGCAATATGGATACCTTTGAATTCAATTCCCTCAATCTTCGGCTCATGCATGCTTATAAGACAGAGTATCCGACCGCTGAATTATGGATCGCAGAACTGGGTTATCGTCTGTTCCCTGACGACGCTTGGTGGGCGACCCAGTATGGAGCGGCGGCTTTCAACGTTGGCCTTGATTTATACGCAGAGCGCGCCCTTTTACACGCTCATCCGAAACGAGACAAAAATCGTGAGCGGGTCGAATGGATATTAGGCCAGGTTTACCAACATCAAGGTCGCTTCGACGAAGCTGAGAAATGGTATCGGATGGCGACCGCAACGGCACCTCAAAAGACCGGGCCGTGGGTCTATCTGGGTTGCTTTCTCGCCAATCGCGAAAGGTTTCGCGAGGCATGCGAAGTTTTAGAGCAAGGCTTGCACGCCGAAGGCGACGTGGATGAGGTTTACTACAATCTTGGATTGAACAAACGTACCTTGAATGACCTTGAGGGAGCGAAGAAATGCTTCGAATCGGCGCTTGCGATTACTCCCGATTATACGCTGGCTGAATTCCACGTTCGCGACATTGACGAAGCGCTTCGAATCAGGCGCGAATTCGCTCAATTTGCTGACCAAGCGGCTCTACAATAAACGATGAAAGGGGAAGTTCACCGGAGCCGGTGGCGGGGGTCTTTTGCGCTGGCGGCGGTGGGTTTGCTGGGGCGACGACGACGATTTCGTTGAATGATTTGATTCGGGGGCCGAATTGCATCCTGCAAATCGCTTTGCAGCATACCTTCCCTGGAAATTCCCTTGTTTTAGTTTTTACCGCAATACTATAATAAGGCAATTCATGTTATAGTCGGCTAAGCCAGAGGCGGGTGTAGCAGATGCAAGTCGAGGATTTTCAACGAGATAAGCCCGGAGAGTTGGTACGCAACCTGGAGGGGTTGCTGGCGTTTGTGCCTCACCCGTTACCGCCGGCGATGGTTTGGACTGACCAGTTAGTCTCAGCGCAATCCGAGGCGGACCGGGCGCTGGCCAGGCTGGGTGCCGTGGGGGACCTTGGGGGGATCAGCCCGCATTTGCTGATTCGACCCTTTGTGCGACGCGAGGCGGTGCTTTCCAGCCAGATTGAGGGGACGAAGGCGACGCTTTCGGATTTATTGCTTTTTGAAAATGCGGAGTCGGACGAGCGGACGACGGATGTGCGCGAGGTTTTGAATTATGTTCGCGCAATGGAATTGGGGCTGGAATCTTTGAAGAACCGGCCGCTGGGCTGCGCGATTATTCGTGATCTGCATCAGCGGTTAATGAGCGGCGCGCGCGGGAGCGAACAGATGCCGGGCGCATTTCGCACGCACCCGGTTTTCATTGGCCGGAGCCAGCGGATCGAAGAGGCGCGGTTTGTTCCCCCACCGCCGCTGGAAGTTGAGCGGCTGATGCGCGGGCTGGAGGTGTTTATACAAACGCCCGGCAATATTCCTCCGCTGGTGAGGGCGGCGCTGGCGCATTATCAGTTTGAGGCGATTCATCCGTTTCATGATGGAAACGGACGGGTTGGGCGGCTGCTCATCACACTGATGCTTTGCAGCGAGGGATTGCTCAGCCAGCCGCTTCTTTACCTGAGCGCGTTCTTCGAGCGGAACCGGCAGGAATATTACGATCGGCTGCTGGAAGTGAGCCGCCGCGGGGCGTGGAACGAATGGATTGAATTTTTTCTGCGCGGCACGGCTCATGAGGCGATCGACGGCGTGGAGCGCATTCAATTGCTGTTGCAGTTGCGCCAGCGCTATGGCAAGCAAATGCAAAAAGCAAAAGCGCCTGCTTCAGCGATGCGGCTGATCGATGAGTTATTCCGATCGCCGGTGATCACCATTAAGAAAGCCGGTCGGGTCTTAGGGCTGACGCCAGCAGCGACGAAGAATCAGATTGATCGGCTGGTGAAGGCGAAGATATTGGAGGAGATGACCGGTGGTAAGCGAAATATGGTGTTTTTCGCGCGCGGGATTTTGGAATTGGTGAATCGCGATAAGTTGTGACAGCGAAAAGCAAAACTCGAAAGATCTCTCTGAAAGCCGTTATGAAAAAAGGTGCAAAACTCTATCCAAGACGTGGGAATCGTTAAGGTCCGTCAAATCGGTGGGCAAGTGCGGCCAGTCTTCATGCTTTTATCCCAAGTTTGCAATAAATCGCGGATCGCCCCATCAGAAAGTGGTAGGCTATGGAATAGCCGCGCCTTGCGACGGGTTTTATTTTCTGGTGCTTTTGCGTATTGGTCGATAGCGGTTATTGGACAGCATTCATGACTTCTCAGAACCCTGACGACATTCCTTCCAGCGAGATTACCTCCGAGGAGGTGTTTCTCAACCGGCGTAATTTTATGCGGGCTGGGGTTTTGGTGGCTTCGGCTTTGGCCACCGGGCTGGTGTATCGGCGGCTTAATTCGCCGAAGCATCTGGTTGCGGGGAATGCGCAGGCGGTGATTCCCAATGTGGCCCCGCCCACCGAGGCGCAGGTTGCGGTGGCGACGAATATCAGTGAAGCCAAGACGCCGCTGGAGAGCATTGTGAATTACAACAATTTTTACGAATTCTCCACCAGCAAGGAAGCGGTGGCGGAGGCGGCTTCGCATTTTGTTTCGCGGCCATGGACGGTTTCGGTTGGGGGGCTTTGCTCGAAACCCACGGAATTTGATCTGGATGATCTTCTGAAGATCGCCCCGCCGCAGGAGCGGGTGTATCGGATGCGGTGCGTGGAGGGGTGGTCGATGGTGATTCCGTGGGATGGGTTTGAGCTTTCGAAATTGCTGGATCGCGTGCAGCCGCTGGCGAGCGCGAAATATGTGGCGTTCACCACGTTGTTTGATCCGAAGCGGATGCCCAACCAGAGCGGGCCGGTGCTGAACTGGCCTTATGTTGAGGGGCTGCGGATTGATGAGGCGATGCATCCGCTGACGATTCTGGCGAGCGGGTTGTATGGGCGGGAGCTTCCGCCGCAGGATGGGGCGCCGATTCGGCTGGTGGCGCCCTGGAAATATGGGTTTAAGGGGATCAAGTCGATCGTGAAGATTACGCTGACGGAGAAGCAGCCGCCGACGACGTGGAGCCTGTTTGCGCCGGAAGAGTATGGGTTTTATGCGAACGTGAACCCGAATGTGGATCACCCGCGCTGGAGCCAGGCGCATGAGAACCGCATTGGGGAAATGCGCGACCGGCCGACGCTGATGTTCAACGGATATGCCGAGCAGGTTGCAGCGATGTACACGGGAATGGATCTGCACCAGTATTTTTGATGTGCGATTGACAGCGCGGGAATGATGGCTTGAAAGACGTGCAGTTTGCGAAGTTGGTGGTTTTTGTGAACGCAGCGGTGCCGCTGTTCGTGCTGGGGTCTGATCTTTATTTTGGGAACGGGCGGATCGTCAATTCCGTTGAATATGCGCTGCACACGACGGGGTTGCTGACGCTGATTTTTCTGATGCTGACGCTGGCGGTAACGCCCTTGCGGAAGATTACGGGGTGGAACTGGCTCAGCAATTTCCGGCGGATGCTGGGGCTTTATGCGTTCTTTTACGGGTGTCTGCACTTCATTGCGTATTTTGCGTATGACCAGTCGCTGAGCGTTAGCGCGGTGATCGCGGATACGGTGAAGCGGCCGTTTATTTTTGTGGGGATGGCGGGGTTGATATTGATGATTCCGCTGGCGATTACGTCGACCAACGCGATGATCAAACGCCTTGGCGGCAAGCGATGGAAGCTGCTGCACAAGCTGGTTTATGTTTCGGCGATCGCGGGGGTAATTCATTTTCTGTGGCTGGTAAAGGCGGATAAGACCAGGCCGATGGAATTTGCGATGGTGCTTAGCATGCTGCTGGGGTATCGGATTCTGGAATCGCAGTTTGCATTTTTGCGCCGCCGGCCGGTGGCGCGAGCGCGGAACACTCCGGCTGCGCCTTCGACACCGGTTTGAGCTTTGGAAAATAGATAGAGCGGTGGGCGGGTAGACCCACTTTACTTTGGGGCTGTTTCGTCTTCCCGTTTCCCGGATTTCATGTTCCATCACGCCTACATTCCATCAGCGGGTGGCCCGCCCCCGCCGCAACCTGCAATGAGGGTCGAAAGAGCAAATATGAGGGAAAATGCCGGGAAGGCGAGATTGGGGAATTTCATTGAGATACAATTCACCTTTATGGATGACGCCGCCGCGTACGAGAGAGCGCCGTTTCTAAAGCACGCGGGGTGGGATTTGCCCCAGCTCGGCGAAGATTTAACGGACGTTAATCGACTTCGGTCGATCATGCGCTCCCGCGAATGCAATCGCGTCGCGGAACCGACAAAACCGCAATCATGATGCAGGACACGCCTGAAATCGAAGCTCGCACACTCGCATTGGGTCACGAGATCTTTGCGCGCGTGCAGGCGCAGGCCAGACATCCCGGACCGGCCCAGTGGCTGGATGACGCGATGATGAACGTTGCGATGGCGGATGAGCATGTGAAGGCGCAGCTGTTTCGGTTTGTCGATGTGCTGCCGGCGCTGCGGACATCGCGCCAGGTGGCCCGGCACCTGCAGGAATATCTGCATGATTCGCAGGATCGGCTCTCCCCCGTATTGCGCCGGGCGATTGGCTGGATTCCGGAGGATGGGTGGGCTGCGCCGTTGATTGCCATGGCGGCGCACTTCAATGTGAGGCGGCTGGCGCGGAAGTTTATCGCAGCAGGCAATCTGGAAGAGGCGGTGACGGCGGTGGGCAAGCTGCGCGAGCAGCGGCTGGCTTTTACACTCGATCTGCTGGGCGAAGCGGTCATCGCGGAGAACGAGGCGGAGGAATATCAGGGGCGATATTTGTCGCTGGTGGATGCCCTGCCGGGCCGGGTGGAGGAGTTTGGGCGCGATGAACTCATCGATTGCGATTCGCAGGGTCTCCTTCCCCGCTGCAACTTTTCCATCAAGCTTTCTTCGCTTTATAGCCAATTTGATCCGATCGATCCTGCGGGAACCACCCAGGCAGTGGCCGACC
This sequence comes from Planctomycetota bacterium, assembly GCA_030775485.1. Lineage (GTDB taxonomy): Bacteria > Planctomycetota > Phycisphaerae > Tepidisphaerales > Tepidisphaeraceae > JALYJB01. The sequence goes on from JALYJB010000018.1 coordinate 10,623, forward strand.
GCCTTCGTCCCATACTGCGCCTGGCCCGCCAGCATGGGGCGTTTGTGAACCTTGATATGGAGCAGTGGTCTTTTAAGAATCTCACGATCCATATTTTCAAAACGATTCTGAGCGAGGATGAATTTCGCGACTGGGCGGATGTGGGCATCGCGATTCAGGCTTACCTGCGCGACACAGCCGCTGACCTGGCACAGTTGGCGGAATGGGCCAGACAGCGCGGCACGCCGGTCTGGGTGCGGCTGGTGAAGGGCGCGTACTGGGATTTTGAAACGGTGATTGCCGCGCAGAACGGCTGGCCCATTCCGGTGTTCACCGACAAAGCCGCGACGGATGCGAGCTATGAATCAGCCAGCAAATTTCTGATTGAAAATCACAAGCACATTCGGCCAGCGTTGGCGACTCACAACGTTCGCAGCATTGCTGCTTGCATCGCGTTGGCGGAACAACACGGTGTCGATTCGCGGGACATTGAATTTCAGCTGCTATACGGCATGGCCGAGCCGATCAAAGCTGCGCTGGTTGGCATGCAAAGGCGCGTGCGCATCTACATGCCGGTTGGGAAACTGCTGCCCGGCATGGCGTATCTGGTTCGGCGTTTACTCGAAAATACATCGAATGAATCTTTTCTGCGGGCGGAATTTGTTCAACATCTGCCCGAGGAGCAATTGCTCATGAACCCGAAATTACGCATGAGGCCACAACCGGCATCCGTTCCGGCGGAGCCGCCGTTTGCGAACGAGCCACCGACCGATTTTTCCCGCGCGGAGATGCGGGATGCGATGTCGGCTGCAATCGCCAAGGCCAAGGGGGCGCAATTCCGCCAGCCGCTGATTATTGATGGCGCGAAAATTGAAAGCGGCGCGTGGATGGAATCGATCAACCCTTCGCAGAAGACGGATGTGGTGGGAACCTGCTCGCGCGCTACCCCCGACAACGCCCAGCAGGCGGTTGCCGCGGCGAAGGCCGCATTCGGCGGATGGCGCGACACACCCGTTCACCAGCGGGCTGATCTCCTGCGGCGCGTGGGCGGCATTCTTCGGCGCGATCGAATCGATCTGGCGGCCCTGGAGGTTCTGGAATGCGGCAAGCCCTGGCGCGAGGCCGATGCGGACATCGCGGAAGCGATCGATTTCTGCAACTACTACGCCTGGCAGATGGAGCTGCTGGATGCGCCGCTGGGCAATGATCTTCCGGGCGAGCAGAACCAGTGGAGCTATGAATCGCGCGGGGTTGCGGTGGTCATCGCGCCGTGGAACTTTCCGCTGGCGATTATTTGCGGAATGACGGCTGCCGCGGTGGTCGCGGGAAATCCGGTGGTGATGAAGCCAGCGGAGCAATCACCGCTGGTGGCCGCGAAACTGGCGGAGGCGTTTGATGAAGCGGGCGCGCCCGCGGGTGTTGTGAATTATCTGCCGGGCATTGGCGAGGAAATCGGGCCGGTGCTGACCAGCCACCCCGATGTGGCCATGATCGCCTTCACCGGCTCGCGCCCCGTGGGCCTGTCGATCAATCTCCAGGCGTCCAGCACGCCACCCGGGCAGGACCATATCAAGCGCATTATCACGGAGATGGGGGGCAAGAACGCGATCATCATTGATGATGACGCGGATTTGGACGAAGCCGTCGCCGGCGTCGTCGCCAGCGCGTTTGGTTATTCGGGACAGAAATGTTCAGCTTGCTCGCGCGTTATCATCCTCGACAGTGTTTATGACGCGGTGCTTTCACGGTTGATCGAAGCGACGCGCAGCCTTCGGGTTGCTGTCGCCGAAGATGCAGACTGCCGAATAGGGCCGGTGATCGACGCCGAGGCATTTGGTCGAATCCAGACGGCGATTGAAAAGGCCAGGGGCGAATCAAAGCTCGCTTATGCGGGAGAATCAGGCGGCCTGGCGAATCAAGGGTTTTTCATCGCCCCGCATATTTTCACGGATGTGCCGCGGCAAAGTTCGCTGGCCAGGGAGGAAATATTCGGCCCGGTGCTGGCGGTGATGCGCGCTGATAATCTTGAGGATGCGCTGGCGATCGCCAATGGCGTGGACTACGCGCTGACGGGCGGGGTGTATTCGCGCAGCCCCGCGAATCTTCAGCGGTGCCGCCGGGAATTTCACGTCGGCAATCTATATATCAACAGGAAAATCACGGGGGCGCTGGTGGGCCGCCAGCCGTTCGGCGGGTTCAAATTGTCGGGGAACGGAACACAAGCCGGTGGGCCTGATTATCTGCGCCATTTCGTGCTGCCGCGATGCATCACCGAAAACACGCTGCGACGGGGGTTTGTGCCCAGCGAAGGCGGGCCATCGACCTGAATTCTTAATGACCACCGCGCCCGCCGCCGCTGCCGCCAAACGCCTGACCACCGAAAGCGCCACCACCAGAACGGCCGCCGAAGGACCGTCCCTCGCCAGACGATCCTCCCCCGCCGAACGCCCGGCCACTCATTCCAGAGGCGCCGGCGCCGCCTAAACGAGGCGAGGAGGCAAATCCAACGACGCCCCCTGATCCCCGTCTGGAAACATTATTTCCGCCGAAACCACCAGATCGGTTTCCCAGTCCTTCGCCGCTTCGGCGGAAGCCGCCGCGGAAATCGCCATCGAAGCGACCGCGGCCGTCCCCATCGTGGTCAAATCGAAAATTGCGCCCGGATTCAAATCCGAAACCGCCGATGAAAAACGACGGCCCATAAGCATACGGGTATCCGTAATTGGAATACACATAGGGATACGAATAAGGATACGGCGTGGTGTAATAGGAATAATCCGGCGATTGATTGTAGCTCGGGGGCACATAGGCGGGCGAACTGCCAGCCGCATAATTATAGGAATAATCACGAAGCCCGGAATCCGCCTGAGTGGTGTTGATATAAGGCAATCCCGAATCGGCCGATGCTCCAGAATTCTGGCCGTTGTTTCCAATGTAATAGGGGTTTGATCCATTTTGGGAAGCGCCGTAACTCACGATCGGCAAAGCGCCGTCGACCGGCCTTTGCAGCGTCCCGCGAATTTGCGCCGCCAGCGCATCTTCCATCTTGAAAAGATCCTGCGTCGTTCCCGTGGCCTGCAGCGAACCAAGTATCTGGGAGTTGCTTACGTTGGCGATCGTCCCATCGACACGGATCTGATCGTTCAGAACCAGGTAACTGCCGAAGATAACCGCTGAGGCATTGTTCTCGCGCCCCGCTTCCACAGCGGCGTGGAGATCAGCATTGGGCAGGGGCTTGGCGGAAGTTTTGGGCTGGGCCACCGCAAATTGCGCTACCGTGGCGATCATATCTTCCTGCAAAGCCTGCGCGACCCAGGAATGACCCGTCGAATCGGCGGTGGTAATCTGTTGGAATGGAATGATGAGCACGGTGGGTGAAGGTGCTGTCGCGGGCGTAGTCTTCGGCGCCTCGCCACTTGCAGAAGACGCCAGGGCCAGAAACGTGACCACCAGGCTGGTAAGGAGGCTGGTAAATTTCATGGGATACCTCCGAATGCGATCTACTCAACCCGTATGATAGCACTAAATAACGCGAGGGAGCGGCCGGAAACCCGCAAAACAATGCGATTTCCCGGGATATAAAAAGCAACTTCCATTCTGTAAAACACATTACCGCAGCAACTTATTCAATAGCAGCGGCCCGAAAATGAGCAAACCGATGGCAATTGCGGCAATCGCCGCCACCAACACCATTCCGGCGGCCAGATCCTTGGCCGCCTTGGCGAGCAGGTGCTGCTGGGGAGAAGCAAGATCAACCGCCGCCTCGATTGATGTGTTCAACCCTTCCAGGATTAGGACCAGGGCAATCGTTAATACCAGCACCGCCCACTGCGTGGGACTAATTCCAAGCCACGCGCCCATTCCGCAGGCTGCGATGCCAATCGCCACTTCAATGCGCGCGTTCCGTTGGGTGCGCAGCATGAACCACAAGCCGGAAAAGGCAAAGGTAAACGAGCGAATCAAACGCGCGGGGCCGCCGCGCTTGGTTTCTTGAGGCGGTGGGTTGATGGGCTGGGGCAAGGTTCTCGCTTTCCTGTTCATGTGCCGGGCAGCACGGGCAGGGCAAATCCGTTCGGATGAATCCAGGTCGCTCCGACTTCTGAAATTGCAATACGGTTCGCCTCACGGCCCGCGGCCGCCACAATGCGATTCATGGGCTCGGCCATGGGCTCATGGCTCAATCTAAACGTGCTGTGATGCATCGGCAGTACGAAATCCGCCCGCACATGGGTGGCCATCTCCCAAGCCTGCTCGGGGGTGGCATGCGCCTGGATATACGGGTCATACGCGCCAATCCCAAGGATAGCCAGGTCTACCTTTCCAATCTCCTTAAAACGATCGTGATACGCCGTGTCGCCCGCGTAAAGAACCCGGCGCCCCGCCGCTTCCAGCAGATAGGCATTGAACCCGCGATGCTGATCAAAAAACGTTCGCGCTCCCCAGTGCGTCACTTGCCTTGCGGTGACGCGAAGCCCCGCCATCTCCAGGTGCTCGCCCCATTGCAATTCCGTGATCTGCCGAAAGCCCAGGTCCCTTATCAGATCCCCCGTATGCCGGGCGGTAACAACGGGCGTCTTTCGCGGCAACGTGGATAGCGTCTGCCGGTCCAGATGATCGAAGTGCGCGTGCGAAATGAGAATCAAGTCCAATGGCGGCAACTGCTTGGCTGTCAGCGCCGCCGCCACGTGCCGGCGCGGCCCAAGAGTCATAAGCCCAAACCCAAGGCCGATGCGATGGGACAACACCGGATCGGTCAGAATCGTCATGCCCCCAATGCGCAGCAGAATTGTCGCGTGCCCCAGCCAGACCGCCGACAGCTCTCGATCCTCCCAACCCGAAAGATCGGGCACAACCCGCGAGCGCGTTGGCGGATTGACATGATCAAACCAGCGCATGCGCCCCTGCCCGCGCCCAAGCTGAGCCGCAAGGCGCAGCAGCGCCGGGCGCTTCTTGGCCCAATCCGCGAATCTCTTCCATTTTACCGGCATGGGGATCAATCAATTTGCAGGGTTACGGGAAAATGGTCGCTGGCATATTTCGCCAGTCGATCCTGCTCCACCGCGGCATTGGAAAAGCGCCCTGGGTTCAGCCCAAAGCTAAAAATATAATCGACGCGCTGACCGGGATACTGGGTGCTGAAGCTTCCCATTCGTCGCGCTGCATTACCGTTCGCCGCATGCAGTGAATCGAGATACCCGGCCGCTAAAAGCTTCTGTACCGCGCGCCTCGGCACGCTTCCCCCGTTGGCCTCCATTTCCTTGCGCGTCGCTGGCTTGCACCGCGCCGGGTCGATCTCCTGAATCGGTGAGTTGGCGTTAAAATCACCAGCGATTAAGTGCGGCTTGTTCTGGTCCCGATGGTCCAGGAATGTCCGCAAGATTGCGTCGATTTCCGTCTCCCGCCGCGTCTCATCCGCGTCGCCGGCGCGCGGATGCAGGTGCGCCGCCGACACCGTCCACTCTGTTCCATCCGGATCGGCGATCGTTGCTTCCAGGAAACAATCGCTCATCCGCTCGCCCAGCAGGAGGGCGTGATTGATGGACTCCAAAATCCGCCAGCGAGAAAGGATCGCGGCCTGATGCCGATGCCCGGCCGCCAGGGCGACGTCCATATTCAAGCGACCCGCAATCCGATCCACCACCGCCCTGTCGTCCGCCTCAATCAAGACGACCACATCCGGGGCCTGGGCCTGGATCACCTCCGCCAGCGGATCGGCGCGGCCAACGCCGCCGTCCAATATATTGTAGCTCACCAATTTCATGGGTACGACCTGCTTATCGGACGCATCTGGAAATCTTTTTGCCGGGGGGCTGTTTCAATCGTAACTTTGCCCCGGATGGCTGTCACGCCGTACTTGCCAGTGGCCATTCCAAGGCGGAGGAAGAAAAATGGCTCAAGCGCGTATTGGTGAACTATTGAAGAAGATGCTGCGTCTCAGTGAGATGGACGTTGAGGAAGTGCTGCACGAACAGCACCTGACTCACCGCCGTTTTGGGGAGATCGCCCTTCTTCTGCGCATGTGCGCGCCGCAGGATGTCTGGAACGCATGGTTCAGCCAGCTTGCCTCGCAAACGCCCTGGATTGACCTGAAAGAGTTCGGCGTTGATGTGCAGGCTGTCCAGCAGGTTCCCGCTGACATTGCCCAGCGTTTCGGCCTGATGCCGCTGCGCGTGGTGGGAAACTGCCTGGTGGTTGCGATCGGGCAGGATGCGCCCGCTCCGCCCATGTCGGAAATCAGCCAGCGCGTCAACAAAGACGTGCGCTTCGTGCGGTCGGATGCCGGGCAGATTGAGGCCGCCATCGAGGAACACTACGGCGCGATGCTGGCGTCGGCATGATTCAGCGCACCCGCGGGCGTCTTCTCCCGGGGCGTTGAGAACCCGGGCAGATCGCCCGGCGGCGCAAAAACGGCGCGCGGGCGGATCGAGCGTATTCGGTCCGCCAGCGCCATTTGCTGGGCGAACAGTTCGCGGTTGACGGATGCAATCGCCCGGTCATCGGCCCGGAAAATATCTCCAGTGAGCGTGCGGGCGATGGCCGATTCCACATAGTGGGGCTGCGCCGTCTCCTGCCAGAGCGCTTTCACCACCACGCTGACACCCGCTTCGCCATAACACAGAAGCCCCCAGCGCGGCGGCAAATCTTTCTTTTGAATCAGCCCCACCGGCGCAAGAATATAATGAATGTTTGCCATCGGCTGCATCAGGCAACCGTGGAATTTTCCCAGCCCGACGGTCTGGCGCAATCGACGCGCCTTCTTCCCCCGGCTGCGCGCTTTTCGATTGCGCTTCCGTTCCATCAGGCACAGATGCATCTGCCCGTCATTGCTGCAATCGCGCAGAAAATCGGCGCGGGAGGCTTTGCACTCGACAAAACAAACCTGGGGCAGCTCGCGCGGGATAGCCAGATAGTTGTGATACGGGCGGAATATTCCCGTCCCCACCGCATCAACAATGCCCAGCGGCGGCAAACGCACCTCAGCGGCGATGCACCGATACCCCATGCGCAGCAGCCAGCGGCAGGCTTCTTTCTTCAGCGTTTTGTGGAGCTCGGTTTCTCCGGGCATGGCACTCCTTTGCCTTGAACAACGATTGGCGGAAGGACGTTTTAGAACCGCGTCCCCTTCCTCGCAAGAGAAATCACGCGCATATTCTCGCGGGCCTGCTCGAGGGTGATTGGAAAACTCGTGCCGCGCCGCAGGCATTTGTAAAGCTCGACCCAGAAGCTGATCGGCTTCTTCGGCACGGCGGGAAATTCTTCTTCGATCCAGGGAATCTCCTCGCCGCCGCTAAAATGCGAGCCGCTGCGCCCGGTGGGCGTGATATCGCTCGCCTTCACCTTCGGCAGTTTTTTCGGATCGAAATAACGCAGATGGCATTGATTCTTCGCATCGATCAGCAAAGAACCCTGGCTGCCGGTCAACAGCCACGGTGGCTGGGTGATGGCGGACGCGCCGCTGATTTCGATATCCGCCACGATGCCGGTCTGGCCGCGAATGAGCAATTTTACATAGTCTTCGGCATCGCCCGCGGCCGCGATGAGTTTGAGATCAGCCCAAACATCTTGCGCCTTTCCCCCGACAAACTGCACGGCCCAATCCACCAGATGCGGACCCCAGTTGAGAAGCTGGCCGCCGCCAAACTTCCGCAAGGTTTGCCAGTCGGAGCGCCGCTGATAGCCGCCTTGGCGCAATTGAACGGAAAACAGCTTGCCGATTTTCCCGCTGCGCACGATTTCCATGGCATGCAGGAAAGGCGCGTCGAACCGGCGGTTGTGCCGGACAAACAATTGCCGCCCCAGCTTGTGTGCGGCGGCAATTAATTTATCCGCGCCGGCCAGATCCAGCGCCATCGGCTTTTCCACCAGCACATCGCGCCCGGCCTTCAGCGCAGCCAGCGCCATGGGCACATGCTCGTGCGATCGCGTGGCGACGATGATCAGATCAAGCCCGTCATCCGCCAGCAATTCGTCAAAGGTGGCGCAGATGCGCGAGCCGCAAATTTTCGCCAGTTGTTGCCCGCGCTCGGGAAGGATGTCGAAACCCGCCGCCACCTTTATTTGGGGCAGCGCCGCCAGGTCCCGCAAGACCATTCCAAACCCGGCGCGGCCGATGCCGCAAAGCCCGACACGAACCGCGTCCTTCAATTTTGGATTTGATTCTCCATTATTGCCCACAGCCAGATGCAGCGGCGGTTGCGCAATCATTTGCGCTTTCAACATGAACACTCCTTTTAAAGCCAAAGCCGATTCATCATCGCCGGCCAGGGCAATACTGAAGTGCGAATTATACAAATATGCGGCGGACGAGAAATATCCGCGCACCCCTGGAATTGATAAATGACGATGGCCAAGCACACCCTAGGCGTCCTGGCCAACCTGAAATGCCGAGTTTTGAAACAACCCCGGGCTAACGTGTTGTCCGGCCGACCGCCGGCCGGACAACACTGCCCGTGGGAACCAACCGCGCTCCATGAATTTTTGAGTGACTCGCTCTGTCACCCATAACCGTCACCACGACGATTACGAATTGCTTAAGAACAAAGATGATGCCACGCGAAAAATGGGCGCAAGATTTCTCCCGGATTCGATTAAATCAGGGGGAAAACAAGTGAATTGAGCCCGGTGGGCGTTCTCTTTAAACTTGCGACAATCAGCGCCGGCTATGTAAATATTGAACAACCCTGCTTCGCCTGCCGCGAAAATGCGCGCTTGATTTCCGGCCCCGGAAACTAATGACTCCATTCGGCTTTCAGCGGGCTGTGGAGCCGTGCGGAAAGATCGTTTGCTTTGGCAATCCAGGTAGCTTCGTCCGGTACATCCGGGCTCTGGCTCCAGCCGGCGCCGGCATAAAAATTAATCGGCTGGTCCGATTTCACATTGGAGAAGAGAAACAGGGCATGATTTGAAATCTGTTTAATCTGCGCGGTGGCATCCGGCGGCAGGACGATGCTGGTGCCGTTCATTCCTTCTTTCATGTCCGCTGGCTCCCAGTTGACCACTGTGCCGTGGTCCGCATCCAAAGTGACCTTCGCGCCAAGATGTAACTGAATTCCCCCCGCAATCGTCAGCGAATCTTTCCCGGTGAAATGAAAGGTCGATTGCAACCGATTGAAATGACTTCCCGCATCCAGCGTGATGCGCTTCGTCTCGGACACCTGCACGCCGCCCCCGTCCCACTTTGCATATTCCAACTCGTAAACACCGCGAATCGGACCGTTGGCCAGCACCCTGGAACTTATGAAGTTTTGCGAAACCGCCATTTTGTCGCCGGTCCAAATGCCCACGCCTCCGCAGCCGCGCGTGTCGCGCGTGACATAGCTATCCACCCCCTGGCCGCGATCAGTGTGAACCGCCTCTTTGCCGCTCCTGGCCGCCTCGGCTTCCAGTTTGTACCACTCGTTGATGATCAGCCTGGGAACGCGCTTCCCCCATACGTCCACGCCCGAGCCGCCCACTTCACCCAGTTGCTGAAGCTTGGGGCCGTACATGCGGAAAGCGATTTTGTCGTTCTCCCAGGCGAAATCATCTTTTCGTTCGGGAACAAACCGGCCAAACACGCGCGGTTGGGGCGCGGGCATACCGTCGTAGGCGATGAAAAATTCCAGTTCGTGACTTTGCGAAGGGCCGATGTCCATCAGAATCAGAAGCCGTTTGTCGCGGCCGCTGGAATCCTCTTCCAGAATTTGCGTGGGGAGATATTCGCCAAGCGTCGCATCGCGAACGCCCAGCGTTTCCGCCAGCGCGCCCGGTGAATGATCGAGCACGTCCAGCAGCGGCAGATCAAGCACCTCATCCACCCGTGCCGTGCTCAGCGCGTTGGTGACAGAAAGATGCGCCACCGGCGGTGAATAATTCTCCGCGCGGGAAACGCCTGCCAGGCAGGCGATCAGAAGCACCGCTGCTGTTGCAGTTGCGCGAAGCATGAGCGCTCCAATCAGCTGCGGGTGTGTTTCGCATCTTCCAGCGCCAGCTTGTTCACTTCATTGCCTGCCAGCAGGAATGCGCCAATGCCATAGCAATAACTTGAGGTTGGCTTGAAGTGTGCCGGCGCGGCGCCGGTCTGCTGAATGCAGCCCAGGCGCCCATCCGCGTAAATGTTCGAGACCAGCCCCGCCCACGCCTTGGCCACCACCGGCTCATAGGTTGCCTTATCCAGATAGCCGGCATTAATTCCCCACGCCAGGGCGAAGGTGAAGAAAGACGATCCGGAATTTTCTGGAATCACATAGGCATCCGGATCAAGCAAACCCGCCCGCCAAAGCCCGTCGTCCCCTTGCAGTGTAATGATCCTGGCCGCCATCTCCTTAAACTGCGCGATGTACTTGCCGCGATCCGCAAAATCCGCCGGCATCAGGGGAATGATGCGCGCCAATCCGCCCATCACCCACCCTTCGCCGCGCGACCAGAAGATTTTCTTGCCGTTGGCTTCGGTCTTCCCGATGAAGCCGGCGTCGCGCGCATAAAGGTGTTCATCTTTGTCATAAAGCAGATCAGACGTAGCCCACCAGTTCTTGTTCATGTAATCGAGATACTTCACGTCGCCTGTCACCTTGTACATGCCAATCCAAACTGAAGGCCCCATGTAAAGCGCGTCGCACCACCACCACGGAAGGGGATGGCCGCTGGGCGGCGGCGCGTTGTAAAGGGCGTCCAGCGCGGTTTTGGTAAACGCGATTCGCTGGGGATCGGGGTGTTCCTGCTCCTGATACAATTCGAGATACGTCTGTGCCAGGCAAATATCATCCGCGCTTTTCAGCCCCTGGCTGGCCAACTTCCAATGAAACTTTTCGGCCACGGCCAACATGGCATCGCGAAACTCAGGGTTCCCCGTTCCTTTAGCGGACCCCATGAAACCGGTGTAGAGTGCTCCCCAGCACCAGTTCTGTCCGAAATAATGCTCGTGACGCGCCAGTTCCCAGTCACCCACTTTTTTGGTCGCTTTAAGAATATCCGCTGATTTGAGATCGCCGGAAAGATCAGTCGCCAGCGGGCCGCCGTCGTCCGGGGCATCGCCGAAATGCCGTGCCGCATCTTTGCCGCTTGCCGTGATTTCCGATGGCTTAAGTGAAGGCCACGTTGTTGGCGCGCCGGAAACTCGTGCGGCGCCGAGGCCGGCAATCACCAAAGGAATCGCGGCCAAGCCCAGACACAACCTGCCAAGCCACTTCGTTTTCATGCGTTTCCGCTCCGAATTTTCTTCCGCCGGCGCCAGCCCCTACCGCCCGAGCCAACCGCCGTCGATGTTGTAGATGGTGCCGTGCACGTAGTCGCTTGCTGGGCTGCACAGGAAAACCACCGCCCCGGCGAGGTCTTCTGGTCTTCCCCACCGCCCCGCCGGAATTCGTTCCATGATCGATTTGCTCCGCACAGCATCCGCCTGCAAAGCAGCCGTATTGTCGGTCGCGATATATCCCGGCGCAATCGCGTTCACGTTCACGCCCTTGCCCGCCCACTCGTTGGCCAGCGCCTTGGTGAGCTGGCCGATCGCCCCTTTGCTGGCCGCGTATCCGGGAACGGTAATTCCGCCCTGATAGGTGAGCATGGATGCGGTGAACACAATTTTCCCGCTTCCCCGCGCGATCATCTTTTTGCCAATTTCGCGGCTCAGGATGAACTGGGCGTTGAGATTCACCTCAATCACCTTGTCCCAGAATTCATCCGAATGCTCGGCTGCCGGCTTGCGCATGATGGTGCCGGCGTTGTTCACCAGAATGTCGATCTTCGGCAGCGCGTTGATCTTCTCGATGAACCCATAGAGCGCCTTGCGATCGCCAAAATCGCAGGAGAAGCCTTTGAAGGCGCGCCCAAGTTGGGTCACTTCCTTTTCAACGTCGCTGCCGGATTCTTCGAGTGTCGCGCTGACAGCGACAATGTCCGCTCCCGCCTCCGCCAGCGCAACCGCCAGCGCTTTGCCGATGCCGCGCTTCGCGCCGGTGACCAGTGCTGTTTTACCGTTTAACTTAAAGCGATCTAAAATCACTGCTCGATTTCCTCTTTCTTCCGCGGACCCTTTTACTTCAATTCCGCGATGGCAATTCCATCCATGTCATCAAACGTCTGGTTCTCGCCGCCCATTCCCCAGCAGAAGCTGTAGTTGGTGGTGCCGACGCCGGAATGAATGGACCAGCTTGGCGAGATGGCGATTTGTTTGTCCGCCACCACCAGGTGCCGGGTTTCATGGCCCGGGCCCATGAGATGAAACACCCGCGCCTCCGCAGCCAGATCGAAATACAGATACACCTCCGACCGCCGCATGTGGGTGTGGGCCGGCATGGTGTTCCACGCGCTGCCAACAGCCAGTTGCGTAAAGCCCATCACAAGCTGGCAACTCTTGATGCCTGCTGGATGGATATACTTATAAATCGTGCGCTTGTTGACGGTAGCAACAGAACCCAGCGGCACCGCCTCAGCCTGCGATTTCTTGGCCAGCGTGGTGGGATATGCGGTGTGCGCGGGATAGCTCAGCAGGTAAAATTCCGCCGGCATCGCGGCATCCGTGCTGGAAAAGGTAATCTCCGGATTCCCCCGCCCGATATACAGGCAATCCAGCTTCTCCATCACGAAGCGCTTGCCCCCCACTTCAATCGTCCCGTTCCCCCCAATGTTCAACACGCCCAGCTCGCGGCGCTCGGTGAAATAGGCGGATCGCAGCGCATCGTCCGCAACTAACTTGAGAGGAGAATCCGTCGGCACCGCCCCGCCGATAACGGTGCGATCCAGATCGATATAAGCCAGGGAAATCTTGCCCGGCTGGAACATCGATTCAGCCAGAAATGTTTCGCGAAGTTCCTCAGTCGTCATCCGCGCGTAACGCACGGGATCAGCCATTTGATAGGTTTTCATGGTTTGCGGGCGATCATACTGATCGGTGGGTGGGACTGCCAGTGGGTTTGAACTGACGCGCGACCACCATTTCGCGGGCCCCCGCCATTATCCCCTCCCCATGTACTCAGGCGGAGGGTTGGGGTGGGGATGGAGGTGTTGAGCTTAACCAGCGGCTCCAACATCCAGCGCCAACCGAGAAGAACCCCCACCTCTTTCCTCCCCCTGAGTACAACGGGAGGTATATCTCCAGTTTGGAACGCCATGCTCTGCTTTATGCGAAGTCTGATGGAATTTGCATAGCTAATATCTGTTTCCGCAGTCGAAGACTATAGTCCGTAGAGAAATCGAAGTGTGGACAATAGTCTTCGGCCTATGGGTTTGACTGAACTTTTCGCAATCGCGCTGAAGCATTATCGTGAAGCAACGGGATTGAGCCAAGAGGAGCTTGCCTCAAGAGCCGGCCTTGACCGCACATACGTCAGCCAACTTGAGCGTGCATTAAAAAGTCCGACGCTTACCTCAATCGAGAAATTGGCGGAGTGCCTAGGCGTCGAAGCGAGGATGCTTCTGCGAGACCGCGCTGGAATGAATACGCTTCGCATCCCAGAAGACTATGCCGTTCGCCAGACGGACCATGTGGTGTTCTCTCGGTCAAACGAACAAATTAATGTGCTGTCCCTTACACTAACGTCAGCGATCAACGTGGCGCACGAATTAGTTGACGATATGTACGCCATCGACTTGGACATTGCCAAAACGCTCGGAATGCGAAATCTTAGCGCATTCATCGGGGAGTTGGTGGCTGCAGCGATCGTTAAGACCAGCAACGGACTTTTTCGGGCAAATCCCCATCAGGATGGATATCCGGATCTTTTGCTTATGGATAAAGTCGGAACCCACGAATGGGAGCGATTAAAGGGACGGCAAAACGAAAAGACCCCCTTTAGCCCGTTCTCCACCGGGGGAATTGAGATCAAGGCAACCTGCGGCAGCGTGCCGACACCAGCTATATTTGCGAAAAGAAAAGTCAACAGGCCGCAGATCGGCGACACGCGCATCCACTCGGTCACCGGGTACGATTGGAAGGCGCATCACAGGGAAACTAACAATCTTCTCGGAGTTTTGTGGGATTTTATCGACCGTCGCCCGCGCGTCGTCGCATTGTTCTATTGCAATAAACTCAATGAAAACGATTGGGGAGCAATAATACACCCAAAAGATGGCGGCGGGCGCACCACGAGTGTTTCAATAATGACAAGGCACGGGGTCCATAAAATGTATGAAGGCTGGCTATGTGTTCTTGCAGCGGGCGGCTATGCGAAATTTCTAAATCATAGGAACAACGGTTCGCTGATACCCATTGGCGAAGACGGAAAATAGTGAATCCGAAAATTCGAAATGGCTCCATTTTCCAGAATGAATCCGAAGGACGTGTTCAACGATAGCTTTAAATCCGGCGGGTGGAATACTCTCCCCGATTATTTCGCGTACTGTTTTGTCACTCACGTTTTTGCCATCATTCCTTGCCCACTTGTACTCGAATTGATCAACCGTGTGGATGCGGAACGCCTCGAAGAGCGACAGGACGCGGTTTTGTGATGGGTGAAGCTTGTTGTCACTGCACGCATATGACAGGTTCCGCGTTAGTGCGCTTGCCGGTCGTTCCGCCGACATTCGCTTGTAGGCGGATGTAAAGCCTTTCATCAAACTAAATTTCCCGTCCCTCTCCACGCTTGGGCGTGGGAGCATTTCGCCGCATTGCTGGCAAAAAAGCGGCGTCTCACGCGAAGCGCGATTGATGCCGTGTTTATCGTGCCTGGCAGTATGCTCTAAATTCCCTGCGAAACCGCATTTTTCGCATTGATTATCGAATGCAGTGCGCTCTGGTGGAGTGTTGCTGACCCACCAATATTTCATTTTGTCGAGGACTGGAACGCAATGGTACTCGATTTTGGATTTGGAAAGTCTTTCGTTTCTCGCGTCCAATTTTGGCAAATCGGAAATGACCTTGCCAACCGGAACCCATTTTTTTGTTCCGTTCTGACCGTTCCGTGAATGAGTGCGTTTGGGCATAAGCGTGTCGTGATTCAAAATCCAATCGACTAAACCTGGCGACCGAGAAAAGATTGTAATCAACCTTTGTCGGCATTGCGGAACACCGTAATCCGCGAATTCCACGATCTCCGCGCGTCCATGATAGCCCGATCCAAGTCCTTCTCGAATAAAATCAATAACATTAATTGGTTTATCGGATTCTCCAATAATCAGCGTGTCGGCCATCTCGGGGACATTTTCTAACAGGACGATTTCGGGCTGAAGTTTTTTTGCGAGCCTGATAGTCGGCACAATCAGCCGGTTCCGTTCGTCCATGTTCGGCTTGCGACCAGCGCGTATCTCACTCAATAATTTACCACGACCATTTTTAGACATTCCCTGGCAGGGAGGCGTAGCGTAGAAAAGAGTAAGGGGACGACCTTGCAATCGCCTTATCGTCTCCACTTCGATGGAATCGGCCATTTTCCAGATATCGCCCGTGATTGCCGTCGCGTTCGGAAAATTATGCTCAAAAACCGCGTGACGATCCTCAAGAATTTCGTTCGAAACGAGAATTTCAAATCCGCAGCCTCGAACTGCGAGGTCGCCGATTCCACCCGACGTAAAAAGACTAATTGCCGTCATTTGCACTTTGTTGGACTATAGTCTTCGAGATTATTTATTGTCAACAGATTCACGTTGCTGTCTCGCAAGTTCTAAGCAGGTTATCCGAATGTCGGATCAAGCCCCAATTCATAACATCGCGGAAATCACGCAGCAGATATTGTAGCAGACCACATTGCATAGCGCCTCGTTCTTCATGGTCACTTCCGTCTTGCTGCGGCCCGCATCGCTGAACTTCGCCTTAATCATTGAGAACGTAGACTCAACATTCGACCGCTTGTGGTAGTGGGTCATAAATTCTTCTCGCTTGAGCGAGAAGTTACCACACGCATTTGTTATGGTTACGCCCTGACTTCCGAATCCCCTGGACAGGAGGTTTTTGCGCAGACTAATCAGTTATTGCGCAGGACGAGGTTGTTGTGCAAAGCCCATGGCAAGGATAAAAAGTGCGCGGGCCGTGGCTCGGTCTGCCACTAGGTTTGAACCGATGTGCGTCCGCCATTTCTCTGGGCGGCTCCCCTTCTTTCCCCTATCCAGGTACCTAAGGGTTAGCCTGGGGGTATACGCGTTGATAAAACCATGCAGCTCCCACATCCAATGCCGCCCGCGAAAGAACCCCCACCTCTTTCTTCCCCCAGGGTACATGGGGAGGATAAAAGAATGGCAGATATGAACGCGGCCCTTTTGGCTCTTGGCTTGGTTCCGCTGCTGGTGGTGTGCAGCGTTGGGCCGGGGTTACTGGTAGTGCGCGGGCTGCGCTGGTCGCCGGTTGAAAAGCTGTGTGGGGCGATGGCTGCTTCGTTTATCCTTCTTTATCTCGCGTCGTTTGTTTTGTTCTGCTTCAACGCCCCGCTGTCTGGATATTGGTGCGCCGCCGGATTATTTGCGTTGGCTGGCGTCATCAACACTCACCAGATGGTGGTGCTTGTTCGCTTCCATCAATCGCGCCGGGTGCTCATCGCCTTTGCCGCGATCCTCGCCTGGGACTTCCTCCACCTGGCCATGATTCGCAGTTACAGCGGCGGGCTCTGGGGCGGGGACTGGTACGAACATTACGAACGGACGTGTTATTTCCTTCATCAGCATTCCAACTCTTTCAGATACCTGACGATTTATCTGCTCCCCGCGCGGCCGCCGATGATGAACGCCATTATCGCGTTCTTTGGCCGGCTGGTGGGGATGAACGGCAACAAACTTAGCTTCGAGAGTTATTCTCTCTGCTGCGTTTTTCTCAACGCATTTGCGTTTCTCCCGTGCTGCCTGCTGCTTCGACATTTCGCCCACGGCGGAATGCGATACGTTTATGTGCTTGCGATTCTGTTCATGCTGAATCCGAGCATTATGGAGAATGTCACCTGGACGATCACCAAGGCGTTTGCTGCGGGATTCGTGGTGCTGGGGGTTTGTTTCTATCTGCGCGGCCTGCGCGGCAAAGAGCCGACGCGCATCATCGCGGCGGCGATTTTTCTGGCGGGCGGATGCCTGGTTCATTATTCGGCGGTTCCGTTCGCGATGGGCATCGCGGTTCACTACCTCTGGGTGCTGGCGACGAAGCGTCGCGGGTTGTTGGAGCCGATGATCGCAAGCCTCGCCGGCGCGGCGCTGATGGCGAGTTGGTTCGGATGGGCGATCGCGCATTTCGAAATGCACGACACTTTCTTTTCCAATAGCACCGCGACTGGAACGGTCAAATTGACGACCGGCGAAAACATCGTCAAGATTTTGGAAAACCTGTTCACGTCGCTGGTCCCCCACCCGCTTAGCCCGATTGCGACGGGACTGTTTAGCCGGATGCAAAACCTGGGGGACGTTCGCGATTATTTTTTCATGATGGCTCAGACCACGCTGCCGATGATGATCGGCAGCGCTAGCGGCCTGCTGGCGATTTATCTCTTCCTTTTCAAAAAATGGCCCGACTACCGCGAGCGGCGGTTTTGGCTTTTCTTTGTGCCTTTCACGTTTATCCTGGCGACTGCCACCAACCCTGAGCTTGAACGTTACGGCGCGGGGCACATCGCCTCGCAATCTCTGGCGACGATGGGCGTGGCGCTGGTGACTGCGTGGCTGATGGAGGCTCGGGGCTGGGTGTTTTGGTGTGTGATGGCGGGCCTTTTGGTGGATTATATTTTTGGAGTACTACTGCAGTTTCATCTGGAATCGCGCGTGCATAAGGTGGTGGCTGATCCGCGGGGGCGGAGGGTGATCCGGGATTTTTCACTGGGGACGCCGGGATTTTATCAGTATCTGGAGAAGCTGCGGATGGGGTTTGTGTTTTGGGGGGATCATTTTGCGGGGGCTTCTCTGGTATTTCAGACCCTTTCAATAGTTGTTGCTGCCGGCGCCTTTGCGTGGCTTATGCGAATGAGGCCGTCTTATGTGGTTGCCCTTGCCCGCGAACGACGGGTACGCCGATACCACTTTTGATCCCGACTTGACGCGTTTGCAAACACATCTGCTCTCCCGATAATTGCCATTTTGAATCCGGGCGCATAGCGTGCAGGATGAAAACATTTGTCGAACTGAATTACCTTTGTGTCTTGCGACCGCGGTTCAACCAATCTTCTCCTCCCGATCCATCTCCAGCTTAAAAACCGTAATTTCCGGGCGGCACCATTCCAGGACGCGTTGGCCGTAGCTAATGCCGCGGTTTACATAAAGATGTCGGCCGCTTACTGAGTAGTAGCCATGCGTATAGTGCCGGAAGCGGTGAGGATAGAGGGCCTTGCCTATCTTACTGGTGGCGACCTGCCTGCCGTGCGTATGTCCGCTGAGCATCCATTGCCAGGGGAACTCTAAAAGCTCGCGGACATTGGCTGGGTTGTGGTTGAGGCACACAATCGGAAGCGTCGGGTCAACTCCGGCAAAGGCCTTGGGGGCATCGATATTCCCCGACCACTCATCATCCAGCCCCACCACAAGAAGCGGGGTCTTGGCGCCTTCGGGTTGGATTTGAAGGGTCTGGTTCCGCAGAACGATCAGCCCGCGCTTTTTCAGGCTGGTTTCCAGATAGTCGGCCCGGCGGAGGCCTTCGCCGTTATTGCGTTTGCCGTGGATGCTGTAGTCGTGGTTGCCGAAGGTGCAGATGACGCCGTGCGTGGCCTTGAGATGGGAAAGCAGCGTGGCGACGCGATCGGCATATCTATATCCGCCGGTGATTAAATCGCCGGTGACGACCACCAGGTGCGGCTGAATTTCGTTCACCCATCGCAAATATTGAATGAGGTAACGCTGCCAGACCACAGGGCTGTAATGCAGATCGGAGATCTGCACGATCTTCATGCCTTCCATGGCCGGATCGAGATTCTTAATTTGCATCGCCCGGCGATGAATATCGACCCACCGGCGATTCAGCGGCAGCGCGTGCATGCCGGTGAGGCCCAGGCGGGACATGTTCATCCAGATGGCTTTGCGCCAGGCATGCTGGCGCCGCCAATGGGGTTTGTCCAGGTAATCAGCGAACTCGTCGATCATGGGTGGGTTATCGCAAGGCTGGCGGTGGAAGGGAACAAGCGTTTCTGGAAACGCTGATTATTCAATCATCGAAAGCGCTCCGGAAATTTCCTCGCGGGCGTGTTGATCGCCCTTGCGCTCGGCGGCATCGATGCCTTCGCGATAGACCTTCCTGGCGGTTTCGATGTCCCCCTCCTGTTCGAGGATCTGGCCCTTCTGGTAATAGGCGTAGCAGTAGCCCCAGTCGTGCTGGATGACTTTATCCAGCGATTCCAGGGCCAGGGCTTTGTTGCCGGAATTTTTGTATTCGATGGCCAGGGCGTAAAGGAGGAAAGTATCGCCGGGGGATTTTTCCAGCATGGTTTGGATTTTTTGCAAGCGTTCGCCGGTGTCTGCCATCTTCAGGCTCCCTTCTTCAGCGGCTTGAACTGCATGTGCAAAGATTCCGCCACCGCCGGGTTGGTGACGCGCCCGCCGACGAGATTGATGCCTTCGCCCAGACCGGGGTCTTCCGCCGCCGCTTTTTCATAGCCGCGCGAGGCAATCTTCACGGCATAGGGCAGCGTGGCATTGCACAGGGCGATGGTGCTGGTGCGGCCGACCGCGCCGGGCATATTGGTTACGCAGTAATGCACAACATTTTCCACGACGAAAGTGGGCTGCTGGTGGGTGGTGGGCCGGCTGGTTTCGAAGCAGCCGCCCTGATCGATGGCGACATCGACGATCACGCTGCCGTTGCGCATTTCGGCCAGGTCAGCGCGCGTGACGAGGCGGGGCGCCTTGGCTCCGGGGATGAGAACGGCGCCGATGACCAGATCGGCATTGCGAATGTAATCGTGAATCGTGTAGGCGTCGCTGAAGATGGTGCGGACGTTGGCGGGCATTACATCGGATAGATAGCGCAGGCGCTCGAGGTTTACATCCATCAGGGTGACGCTGGCGCCGAGGCCCGCAGCCACGCGGGCGGCGTGGGTGCCGACGATTCCCGCGCCCAGGACCACAACATCGGCCGGCGCGACACCGGGGACGCCACCGAGCAGAATGCCGCGGCCCATCATGGGTTTTTCGAGATATTTGGCCCCTTCCTGAATGCTCATCTTGCCGGCGATTTCGCTCATGGGCGTGAGGCAGGGCAGGCGTCCGTTGCGGTCTTTGATGGTCTCGTAGGCGATCGCGACGATTTCCGCTTCCATGCACGCCTGGGTGAGTTCGGGCGAGGCGGCGAAATGGAAATAGGTGAAAACGATCTGGCCGGGCTTGAAGAGGCGAATTTCCGCCGGCTGCGGCTCTTTCACCTTGATGACCATGTCAGCAGCGGAAATGACCTCGGCGGGCGTCGCGGAGATGGATGCACCGGCTTTGCGATAATCTTCGTCAATAAACCCGCTGGCGACGCCCGCGGAAGTTTCCACGAGCACCTGATGCCCGCCCCGCACGAGCGATTCGACGCCCACGGGCATCATCGCGACGCGGTATTCATCTGATTTTACCTCCCTGGGCACTCCGATAACCATGATTTCATTTCTCCCTGAACAGCGGTTCTGACAATTTGAAAGTGTAATCTGGTAAGTGAATGGCGGGAAGGGAAGAGGATTGAACCGCAAAGCCGCCTGGCGGTTCAACCCGCTTCCCCGTCCGATAAATTCCCGCACCGACCCAATGAAAATAACTTCAAAAAATCGGTTTGTGGCTTACCGTCATCATTTGTAAACGCCGATGCACAGAAACAGCAGATGTTGTTCTTGTGAAACATCGCAGGCTCCTGATCGATCGGAAGCATGACCATGTTGCAGGCCAATACCGCCCATAAACCGCGCCTTCTGATTCTGGATGAAGACCGCATTATCTTGCAGTCTCTCTCGCAGTTCCTGAGCCGCGACGGGTATGACGTGCGCACCAGCGATTCGCCGGAGGATTGCTTTGCGCAGATGGAGACGGGGCAGATTGAGCTTTTGCTGGCCGACATCAACATGCCGGGGATTAAGCCGACCGATTTTCTGCGCGATTTGCGGCGGCGGTTCCCGCAGGTGGTGACGATTGTGATCACCGGATACGGCTCCATCGAGGGGGCTGTGGAAGCGACCAAGATGGGCGCGTTTGATTATCTGACCAAGCCGATCGTGGATGATGAAATCCGCGTGCTGGTGGAAAAGGCGGTGCGGCAGCAATCGCTGCTGTTTGAGAATCAGACGCTGCGACAACAGCTCGACCTTCGGTTTGGTTTGGAAAACATTGTGGGCCACGACTACAAGATGCTGAAGATTTTTGATCTTGTGGAGGCGGTGTCCGACAGCCGGACAACGGTGCTGATGACGGGGGAAAGCGGGACGGGCAAATCATTGACGGCCCGGGCGATCCACCATCGCTCGCCGCGGCGGGACAAGCCTTTTGTGGAAGTCAGCTGCGGCGCGCTTCCGGAAACGTTGCTGGAAAGCGAATTGTTCGGGCATGTGCGCGGGGCGTTTACCGGGGCGATTTCAGATAAGCCGGGGCGGTTTCTGGCTGCGGATGGGGGAACGCTGTTTCTGGATGAAATTAATTCCGCATCGCCGGCCATGCAGGTGAAGCTGTTGCGCGTGCTGCAGGAGCGGGCCTTTGAACCGGTGGGCAGCTCGCAGACGACCAACGTGGATGTGCGCGTTGTGCTGGCCAGCAATGTTGATCTGGCGGAGATGGTGGCGCAGCAGAAATTCCGGCAGGACCTTTACTATCGCATCAACGTTGTGACGATTCGTTTGCCGAACCTGCGCGAGCGGCTGGGGGACATCCCACTGCTGGCCGGGCATTTTCTGCGGAAATTCCGGCAGGAAAGCGGGCGGGAGATTATTGGGTTCAGCGACGAAGCGATGGCGGTTCTGCAGCGGCACACATGGCCGGGCAATGTTCGCGAACTGGAAAACGCGATTGAGCGGGCGGTGGTTTTATGCCGGCGACCGCAGATTGATGCGGATGATCTTCCGGATACGCTGCGCGCTTCAGCGAGCAGCAGGCCTTCGGCGACGAGCGCCGAGTTCCCAGATACCGCGATGCCACTGGAGATTGCGTTGGAGGGGCCGGAGCGGCGGATTATTGAAGCGGCGCTGAAGCGGAACGAATGGAACCGCCAGGCGACGGCGGCGGAGCTGGATATCAATCGCACGACGCTTTATAAGAAGATGCGAAAGTATCGGCTGGATGTTGGGGAATCGAATTAATCCGCGGTCAGACACCCCTTAAGAAAGCACGCTATCCGTCGTCATATCCCTCTGCACAGGCTGCGGAAGCAGGGATTTATTCACCGCCCGCGAGTACGCTAGAGACCGTGGAGATCGCAGAGAATTTAGTCCGTGAAAATCTAAAATTTGAATTTCTCTGCGTCCTCCGCGGTCTCTAGCGCAGCGGGCGGTAAACCTGTATTTCCCCACCCCCACCTCGGTCCTCCCCCGGTGTACCAGGGGAGGAAGTAAGATCGGTACTCATGCGAGATCATCACAATGCCCACGGTTATCTTCACCCCTAATCTTCGGCGGCATGTCGCCTGCCCCACCACCACCGTGGGCGGATCTACCGTTCGACAGGTTCTTGAAAATGTATTTGCCCAGAATCCACCTGGGCGAGGGTATGTTCTGGATGATCAGGGATCGTTGCGCACGCATGTCGTTATTTTTATCGATGGGGTTATGATTTCTGACCGGAAGGGATTGTCGGATTCCGTTCAACCGTCCAGCGAAGTTTATGTCATGCAGGCGCTTTCGGGAGGATGAGCCATGAGGCTTCTTGTCGGCACGCGTAAGGGACTTTTCTTTCTCTCGCGAAAAGCATCCGGGGACTCGTGGAATGTGGACAACGTTGCGTTCCTGGGCGATCCGGTGCCCATGTTTCTGAGTGATCAGCGCGATGGCAGTGTGTATGCCGCGCTGAACCTGGGGCATTTCGGGGTGAAGATGCACCGCTCGACGGATGCGGGCAAAAGCTGGGAGCCTTGCGCGGCGCCGATTTATCCGGCGGCGAATGGTGCGGGTGATCCGACCGCCCCGCCCCTTCCCGATGCCCCGCCTGTAAAAGGCGCGAGCCTGGAATATGTCTGGGCACTGGAGACGGCTGATCCAAAAACGGCTGGCACGCTTTGGTGCGGGACGGTCCCCGGCGGGCTTTTTTATTCTTCTGATTTTGGCAAATCGTGGGAATTGAACACCTCTCTGTGGGAAAATCCCAAGCGGAAGGAATGGTTCGGCGGCGGCATGGGTCAGCCGGGCGTGCATTCGGTTTGCGTGCATCCGGAAAATTCCTCTCATCTGACGCTGGGCGTTTCGTGTGGCGGGGTGTGGATCACCAAAGATGCGGGATCGAGCTGGGATTGCCAGGCGGATGGGATGTTCGCGGCTTATATGCCGCCTGACCGGGCAGCTGATCCGAACATTCAGGACCCGCACCGCGTGGCCCAATCGCCGGCCGATCCGAACGTGCTTTGGGCGCAGCATCACAACGGGATTTTCAAAACGGATGATGGATGTAAATCGTGGTACGAAATCAAATCAGCCGGGCCTTCAACCTTTGGCTTCGCGGCGGTGGCGCACCCTGCCGATGCGAAAACCGCATGGTTTGTTCCGGCGAAGAAGGATGAATGCCGGGTGCCGGTGGATGGCAAGGTGGTTGTCACGCGCACGCGCGATGGTGGCAAATCATTTCAGACACTCTCGCGCGGGCTGCCGCAGGAAAATGCGTATCACATTGTGTTCCGCCATGGGATGGATGTTGCGCCCGACGGAGAGACGCTGGCGTTTGGCAGCACGACCGGGGGGCTGTGGACGACTGATAATGCGGGCGATGCGTGGCAGCAGGTTTCGTCTGATCTGCCGCCGATTTATTGTGTAAGGTTTGAGCCGTGAAGAAGGGTTGCCATAGATGAAATCTTTTTTGAACAGTAGGCATTGGTCTTTTGGTAATTAAAAAAACCGTCTTCATTTATCTGTGTCCATCGGTCTTCATCTGCGGCGAAAAAATTCTTCTATTTAATTTCAGGTTGGGTCGTCGGGGCGTATTTGTTGCGGTAGCGGCATTATTCTGATTTGCATGGTTCGACTTTCGCCAGGCCGAGCATTATGAAGCAGGAAGCGCGATGCTGCCATGGTTTTCGAAGCGATAGTTTGCGGGCTGCGCAACTGCCATCATGCCTTTGGGATGATCTTCAGCGTATTCGCGTAGGTGGAAAGTCCGTCCTGGGGAAGAGTGAGGGTCAGCGCGTTATCGTCGCGGGTGAAGTCTAGTTTGGCGGAGGACCCCAGCAGTTGAACAACGCCGATCTCGCCGGGGTAGTGAGCGGATTTTGATGCCAGGGCTTTGATGGCGACTTTGCCGCCTTCGGGGCGGCCCATGATGATCGCGTACAGCACGTCGCCTTTGGTCGTAAACCGGATATCGCTGGCGGTGAGATTCGGGCCAAGGCCGCGCGGTGGGTTAAGGGCGGCGTCTCTGACGGTGGCGTCATTTTTCACGGACGGACCTTCGCCGTAAATACTCCACGGGCGGCTGCTGTAGATGCACTCGGAGTTGATGGCCATCCACTTACTCATCTCATCAAGAAAGGCGCTGGCCTTGTCATCGAGCTCGCCGCTACCGGGAAGCGGGATGGCCAGAAGGAACGTGCCGTTTTTGCTGACGACGTCCACGAGCAGATGAATCCAGGCGGCTGTTTTCTGATAACCCCGGTTGTAATCGGCAATGCTGTAATGCCAGGGGCCCAGGCAGTTGCCCTTGTTCCACGGCATTTTCAGCATATCCAACGTCATGTTGCGTTCGAGGTTATTGGTGATGGCGCGCTGCTCGACCACGGAAAGCCCGTTAGCAATGATGATGGACTGAAGTTTCCCGTCGTTCCATTGGGGATTGGCGTTGAAGAAATGCGCGGCAAGGTTCAGCCCCGTGTCACCCAGAGGCAACTTGGAGTCATCGAAAAAAACCAGGTCGGGATGATATTGATCGAGCAGGTCTTTAACGCGGTTGAAAAACCTGGCCACATAAGCCGCGTCGGGCTGGGCGCCGATAGAGTGGTTCTGGGCGTACAGGTCCTGGGGGTCAAGACCTTCCCACCACAAGCCCTTGCCGTCGGCTTTGGTCAGCTTGCCGTCATAGGGGACACCGGCCAGCGGCCCGGTTTTGTCGCTGCCTTGCGAATCTTCATACCAGCTCCACGAGCGGGCGGCGTGTACGCTGACCCCGAAGTTCAAGCCGGCTTCACGCGCGAGTTTTGACCAGGTGCCGACGATGTCTTTTTTCGGGCCGACGTTGACCGAATTCCACGGCTGATATTTGGAATTGAAGTTGTCAAAGTTATCGTGGTGGTTGGCCATTGAGACCAGGAACTTCGCGCCGGCGCCCTTGAAGCGCTGGATCAGCGCAGCCGGATCCCATTTTTCCGCCTTCCACTCATTGATGACATCCTTGAAGCCGAACTTGGATGGATGCCCATATTTTTTCAGATGAAATTGATACTGCGGCCGGCCCTGGTCATACATATATTTGGCATACCAATCGCCGTCACCGGGCTGGCACTGCGGGCCCCAGTGCATCCAGATGCCGAACTTGGCATTACGGTACCAATCCGGCAGGTGGTAATTCTGCTCGAGCGATTCCCAGGTGGGCTGGAACGGGCCGGAGGCAATGTCGTACCGCGGCATCGTCTGCCCCCAGGCTGTGGGGAATCGCCATTCGGAGGCAAGCCCCGCGAAAACACCACCCGCTAATGCGCCCATCGCCTGTCGTCGCGTCAATTTCATGCGGCCTCCGTTGATTCACCTACCGCGCCGAGCGCTTTTTGTTGATCGAAGCCCCCCGCCACTCAGACTGGTCGCGAGAACGCAATCACTTCGCCGGCTCGATCCACTGCCGGAGCGCGTCCGAAAAAAGCTGCGACCGACTGATTTACTCTTTGCCATATTTACCTCATTAAAGCGTTTGACGAATCAAAAGCTCATGGCGGCTTTGAAATGCTGCCAGCGGTCGTCGATCTGTTCGCGCGTTGTAGCGGCGAGGCCTGCGAGGGAGAAGTCGGCGATGGTGTAGCTGGCGACGACGGTGCCGAAGGCGAGGGCGCGTTTGATGGTTGCGGGGGAGAGGCTGTTCTGGGTGGCGAGGTAGCCCATCATGCCGCCGGCAAAGCTGTCGCCGGCGCCCGTGGGGTCGATTACCTTTTCAGTGGGGTAGGCGGGCAGGACGAATTCATCGCGGTCGCTGACGAGGAGGCAGCCGTGTTCGCCTTTTTTGATGACTACGAATTTGGGACCCATTTTGATGACATCCCGGGCGGCGGCGATGAGATTCTTTTTGTCGGTGAGCAACCGGGCTTCGCCGTCATTGAGGACCAGGCCGTGGATTTTACTGAGCAGTTTGGTGAGTTCCTGGCGCTCGGTGGTGATCCAGAGATTCATGGTGTCGGCCACCGCGAGCCTGGCGTGTTTCAGGCTGGCCAGGGTTTCCTGCTGGAGGGCGGGGTGCGTGTTGGCGAGGAAAACGTAATTGCTATCGAGAAAATCCGCGGGGATTTTGGCGGCGCGCTCGGCGAGGACATTCAGATCCACCTCAACCGTAACGGCTTCGTTCATGTCTTTGAGGTATGAGCCGTGCCAGCGGAAGGTTTTTGAACCGCGGCGGACTTCCAGGCCTGAAGTGTTGACGTCCCGGCCCTGGAAGACATTGAGCAGTTCCTTGGGGCAATCTTCACCGACGACACCGACGAGGCGAACGGGGGTGAAGAACGAGGCAGCGTAGGCGAAATAGATGGCGGAGCCGCCGATAACATCGGGGCGCTTGCCGAAGGGGGTTTCGACGGTATCAATTCCGATGGAGCCGGTCACGAGCAACGACATCTGGTTTTCTCCCTTGAGTCTCAGAGTGGTGAGTGAATGAGATTATTTTGGGCCTGGAAGCTGGCGAATTTTGACGCGATTTTCGGTGACGGTATAGAGCCGCCTGGGGGTCAGGCGGGCGTATCGTTTGAACAGGCGGTCGATGGCATCATCCTGTTCGACCTCTCCGCCGATGAGTTGGAGATAGACGATTGATCTGGGGAACCAGTCTTCGGTTTCATAGGGAGCGCCGGCGACGGCGGCGTCGGCGGTGACCAGATCCCATTGCTTGAGGGCGGCAGCTTTGAGGACATCCGTTGGACCGGCGCTCTCTGAAAGCTCGAGTTCAGCCAGGGCATGGGTCTTGTGGCCGTGGCGAATCAGGGCTTCGGAGACAGCGGGCGTCAGTGATCCATACAGCAGGCATTGCATCGACTTATTGTGTGGGCAAACGGGGACGCGGTAAAGGATTCATGAATCAGCGCCCTCCGCAGCCTATTTCAACAGTGTTACCCAATAGGGAACTGATTGCAGGAAGAAGCCTAGGACGACGCAGAGGGCCCCTACTGCTGCCACCCAGCGTTCCGGGGCATTGTGGGTCCACCATTCCACAACCGGTACCATGATGCCCAGCCCAAGGCTTGTCAGGCCCAGCGTGAAAGCGAATCGAAGCACGTAAGCACCATCGAGGGGCTGATTGAACTTCACCAGGTGTATGGCGATAAGTAACGCGATTCCTGCTGCCAATCCGCGGAGAACAGAGGCGATGATTTCCGATCGGTTCAGATCAGGCCTTGGAAGTACACGCCGGGTGCGGGTTGGTGTAAACCCGGCCATATTCAGGGCCACCAGGAGCGGGGCGCCGAAAAGAAAATAGACCAGCGCGGTTGTGCGGTTCGACACCGTGCCCACGGCAATCGCCAGCACCAGTGAGCGCGTGATGCCCAGGACGACATCCCGACAAAAGGTTGACCGGGGCGATCCCTCAGTTGGGGGCGGCGCGGTCCAGAATTCCAGGCATAGCACGAGGCCGAGGCCGACCCCGGCGACGAGTCCGAATCTGACACCGAGGCCCAGGCCGTAACCGATGCCGAAAAAGATGCCGTAGGTGACGATGCGGGTGACGAGGCTGAGGGGGCCTTCTTTTCCACCGAGGAGATCGAAGGCGAGATAGAGGCTGCCGAAGGCGCCCAGGAGCGATCCCGCGATGTTGAAGCCGGCAGCGGCGCGTTCGAGCATGGATGTTTCCGATTCTGTTGCGGCGCGCAGATGGTTGGCACGCTTTGTTTGCGTTGGTTAGGTTAGGCGGCATTGGGTCTGGTTGTCGAGCGGGTGATGGGTATGGAAACGCCTCCCGGGTTGATTGTTCCGAATTATATGACGGCGCCGGCACCCAGGCGGACGGCAGCGGCGGTGCGGTGGGTGATGCTGGCGGTGGCGATTTTGGCGCTGGCCGCGACGGTGGTGCTGCTTTTCAACCCGGCGCTTGAGCTCAACGATGCGTTTGGCGGCGGGGTTCTGGGAACGCCTTTTGCGCCGATCGATGGCATCAACCGACCGCAGACGGTTCAGCCGCAATACTCCGCCCAGGCGAGCTTTTTCCTTGGGATTTTCCTGCTGATGCAGTGGTTGTTTTTATCGTCGCGCGGGAGTTGGCGGTTACGGATGTCGCTGGAGGGGCCCCCGCCCCGCCGGGCGGCGCTGGCGGCTGGGTTCATGGGGATGTTGCTGAGCATTGGACTGATCGCGACGCTGATGGAGCTGCCGGATTGGTGGCTGAGGTTCACGGCCAGGGATGGCGCTGACGGAAAAAGCGGGCAGCATTTTGGCGTGGTGTGGATCATCATGATTGCCTTCTGGGTTTTCTGGACGTTTGTTTTTCATCGTTACTGGAAAAGCCTGGATCGATACACGGCACTGCGGAAGGTGATTCGGTGGCTGATTGCGGGGACCATTCTGGAATTGATCATCGCGGCGCCGGCGCATGCGATCATTCTTAATGAGCGCGGGGGCGATTGCTATTGCGCTCGCGGGACATGGACGGGGGTGGCTTTCGGGGCCACCGTGGCGCTTTGGCTTTTTGGGCCTGGGGCGTTTTTATTGTTCCTGCGGGAGAAGCGGCGTCGCGACCAATTGATTTAGTAGCTGAGGCGTTGACCGGGTTGCAGTTGAACATACCTCTCCCCTCTGTATATGGGCCAAAGGGTGAAGGTTTTTGACGGATTTTTACGGATTTTTTGGCAGGTTATTTTTTGTTTGTCGCATGTCTTTATTTATCAAGCACTTGCAAAATATATTAATTTTTAAATTTTGCAGATTTTTGTAGGCAATTTTTCGGTGTTTTGGATTGTTTTGTAGTCAAAAAGAGGTTGGACCGCGATGACGCGAAGACGCGGAAGTGAGAATCGGATTAAAGACATTGTTCGGGCGGTCTGGTTCGAAAATCTGTTTGGCGGTAGTTTGTTCGATCGTGGGTGACGAGGGCAGCGGCGATACACATCGGTCCTGGGCTGGATATCTTCGAGAGCATCCGGCGATCGTTGTGACGTTGCTGGTGGCGGCTGGGATTGCGTTGGGCGATGTGGTGCCGGCGCGGCCGGGGTTGTGGCTTTGCGGCGCGGCGGGGCTGTTGACAATTGCCGCCTTAATCGGACGGCGGCCCGCGATCGCGACTGGCCTGATCGCGGGGGGGATTCTGTTGACGGGGCTGGCAGCGGCGCAGATCGATCGGTTTGCATATCCTGCTAATTCGATTGCGAATTACACGACGGAGGCGGATCGGTTTGCGGAGGTTGAGGTTGCGATCGAGCAATCGCCCCGTCTAGTGGTTCCCGGGACTGGGGAACTTCGGGCGCTGCCGCCTAAGCAGGTGATGGAGGCGCGGGTTCGCGCGATTCGCACGCGGGCGGGGTGGTCGGCGACGAGCGGAGAGATTCTGCTGACGCTGGAGGAGCCGAACCCGCGGCTGGGGGCGGGGCAGGTGGTTCGCGCGACGGGGATGCTGGAGCGGCCGGCGACGCCTACGAATCCTGGGGAGTTTGACGGGGCGGCGTATTGGCGCGAGCAGCGGGTGCTGGGGGCGGTGCGGGTTTCCCATGCGAATGGCGTGGAAATTCTGGAGGAGCCGGGGCCTGGGGCGCTGCTGTGGATGCGGGAGAAGACGCGGCATTTGCTGGCGCGGGGGTTTCCCGCGGAACGAGCGTTTGATCACGCGCTGCTGCGGGCGCTGGTGCTGGGCGATTCCGATCCGCAACTTCGCGATGTGCAGGATGAATTCATCCGCACCGGGCTGGTGCATCAGCTGAGCATCAGCGGATTGCATGTGGCGATTATTGGCGGCGTGGTGATGCTGATTTGCAGGTTGCTGAGGTTTTCGCCGCGAACTTCGATTTTGGCGTCTCTGGGGGTTGTCACGCTTTACGCGATGGTGGCGCTGCCTTCGTGGCCGGGGTGGCGATCGGTGATTATGTGCGCGGTGGCGGCGACCGGATTGCTGGGAAGGAGATCGGTGGATGGGGCGCAGCTGCTGGCGATAGCGGTGGCGATCATTTTGCTGATTCATCCGGCGGACCTGCATAACGCGGGGTTTCAAATCAGTTTTGCGGCGGTGCTGGGGCTGATGATTTTCAGCAATGGGGCCAGAACGGATTTGTGGAACTGGTGGCAAGGGCCAGATGCGATTGCGCAACGACCGGTGCAGCGCGGAATTGTTTCGGCGGGAGCGAGGCGGGTTGGGCGATTTATTTTTGGCTCGCTGGTTGCGGGGTTTGCGGCATGGGTGGCTTCGATGCCACTGGTTGCGTATCGGTATGGGCAACTGAATACGTGGTCGGTGCCGGCCAGCGTGGCGCTGTTGCCGCTGACGGTCGTTGCGTTGATTGGGGGCGTGCTGAAGATTCTGCTGACGCTTGGCTGGCCGAGCGGCGCGGGGTTGTGGGCGACGGCAGCGGGCTGGCCGATTGTTTTGATGCAGAAGGCGATTGGCGCGATCGATCGGATTCCGGGGGTATCGCTGCCGCTGGTTGCGCCGTCGATTGGGTTTCTCGTCGCCTACTACTGCTTGCTCTTGGCCGGGATTTTTCGGCCGCGCCGCGCGGCGCTGGCGTGGCTTTGCCGGGTGTCTCCCATTCTGGCGTGCGCGGGTTTTGTAATATGGTCGATTCCCGGGCGGCCGGTGGCGACGGGATCGCCCGATCATGAGCTGCGGATCACGCTGATTAATTTGGGGGCTGGGCAATGCGCGGTGGTGCGGCCGGAGGCGAATCGCGCGGTGCTGATTGATGCGGGATCATCGACCATTTCCGATGTCGGGCGGCATTTGATTGCGCCTTATCTTCGCGAAGAAGGGTGCACTGAGATTGACAAGATTTTGCTTAGCCATGGGGATTTTGATCACATCAGCGCGACCAGCGATTTGTTTCAGACCTTTCGGGAACCGGCGGTTTATATGAGCCCGCATTTCGAGCGGAATGCCGTGGGCAATGTGGTTGCGGAATCGCTTTTGGAGATGCTGCGGGAGACGCAGCGTCCACCGAGAATTATTCATCGTGGGGATCATCTGGAACTCGGGGATGGCGCGGGGGTGGATGTGCTTTGGCCGCCGGTGGATTGCAATATGAATTCGAATAACTGCGGGCTGGTTCTTAAGCTGCATTTTGGGGGAAAGACGGTGCTGTTTCCGGCGGACATTCAGGAACCGGCGGAGCGGGAGCTGCTGAAAGATCCGGGGCAATTGAAGTCGGACATATTGGTGGCGCCGCACCATGGGAGCGCGGAATTGACGACGGGGGAATTTGTTCGCGCGGTTCACCCGGAATATATCCTGGCATCCAATGCGCGGCGGCTGACGCATAAGCAGAAGACGTTTGATATGCAGGAGGCGGGATATCCGATTTATCGCACGAGCCGCGAGGGGGCGATTACGGTGACGATCAATGAGCATGGCATCGTGAGCATTTCGACTTACCTGAATCCGGTTGCGCCGAGCTTGGCTGCGATGGCGAAGTAATGCCGCGAACACGGAGAATCCTTTATGCAGGAGTAATTTCCGCCGAGGGTTGTGCGACTCTGGTTTCCGCCATTGATGCGAATGATTGCGACAGGATTTGTTCGCGATTCAGCCGATCTCTTCAGACATAGATCGCGTTCGGGTTTACGAGCCCTTTTAAGTAAATCTTATCGAATTGGTACCAACAATAAAATCCTTCCTTAGTCTGGTTGTTTTAAATATTCCCGCATCAGGTTCTGGTGGCCATGAGAAGCCGACCTGATCCGCCGAAACGGTTTTCGGCAGCACAGAGGTTGTGCCTTGACCATCCGCGAGCGCGGCTGGATTCGGTCTTGTTTTGTTTATCGATAAAGGGAAAGGTTTGATCTATGAATAAGCATGGGAAAAAATTGGTCGTGGCAATTGCCGCGATGATGTCGGCGGGTTTTGTCGGCCGCGCGTCAGCAGGAAACGTCGGCCAGTTGGGAACCATTTTTGTGATCGCGCTGGAGAATCACAATTTTACGCAGCCGGCTGGCCAGCTTGGCCCACAACAGCTTTTCAATAACCCTGCTGCTCCTTATCTGAATAGCCTGATTACGCCGGGCAATGCGAACGCGGTACAGACCTCGTATGCCACCAACTACACCAATGCCGGCAACGGCGTGCACCCTTCCGAACCGAATTACATCTGGGCCGAAGCAGGCACGAATTACAACAAAGACACCAACACCACGATAACCACCGACGCTGATCCGTCGGTTGCAGCCAAGAACATTTTCACCACCACGCCCCACCTCACCGGCCAGATGAACGCTGCCGGAGTGAGCTGGACGAATTATGAGGAAGATTACCAGGTTTCGGGCAATGGCCCGACACACAGCTCAAGCGGTACGCTGCCCGGCGGCGCGGTGAACCCGTATTATGGAACCGGCCAGTACAATTACGCGGTGAAGCACAACCCGATGGCGTTCTTCACCGACACAGCGACGCAGAATGTTGCCCAGATCAGCCAGTTAAACACCGATCTGACCAACAACACGGTTTCGAAATACAACTGGATTACGCCGAACCAGTATAACGACATGCACTCGTCTCTGACCGGCGCCTTCACCTACCATGGCACCGCCTATACCGGCGACCAGTCGGCCGTGGCCACGGGTGACAACTTCCTCTCGCAGATTGTTCCGCAGATCGAAGCATCGCAGGCCTACAAGAACAACGGCGCGATCATCATCTGGAACGATGAAACCGAAGGTGGCGACACCACGGGCCAGACCAGCACGGAAATCGTGATTTCGCCGCTGGCCGTTGGCAACGCATTTGCCAGCAACGTGGCGATGAATCACTCATCGGATATCGCCACAATGGAAGAACTTTTCGGCCTGGGCTACCTGAACAACACGATCCCGGCAAATGAAACGGCGGCCACGGGTGGGTACAACACCGTGAGCGGTTCCAATGATCTGAGCAGCCTGTTTCAGGTGGGCGCGGTTCCTGAGCCGGCAAGTCTGAGCCTGATTGGCATTGGGGCGGCGGGGCTTATGTCGCGTCGGCGGCGGCGTCCTGCCTGATAGGTAACGAACTTTATCCGCAATTAACGTCCCTCCGCGCTTCCACGGTGCGGAGGGACTGGCATTTGGTCACCGGCCGCCCTCCTGGTTCAGCCTGGGTAATTGCGGCGAAAAGTCACGATGGGGCTTGGGATGAAATCGCCTGGATGACGGCAGTTCACCTCTCTGAATGCGGTCGGCCAAACGAGATTTTCTTCCATCGGCCAGGAACCCATCCGGTGGTGTTCCGCAGCCCATGTTTTGTTTGACGCGCTCGAAGCCTACCGCTATAGTCCGCCGCGAGTTGTGCCTGCTGCTCCACAGCGTGTTCTTCGATTATTCGGTTGCGATTCCGATGGTAAAATTAGAGGGGCGCAGGCGGGTCGATGTCAGCGGAAGAAAGGCCTTCCGCTGGGCGGAGGCGATGGCTTCCGCCGTGGTTTGCTCCACGTCGCATGCCGAATCTCGAAGCGCCCTTACATCCGGAGTGCCATGAGCAGCGTAGGCAACGCGTCCCCCGAGGCCATTTCTCCCCCAGCCAAGAGCGCCGCGGGCCTTGAAGGCGTTGTCGCCGCCCCGAGCGAGATCTGTTTTATCGATGGCGTCGCGGGGCGTCTGGTTTATCGCGGCTACGAGATCGCCGATCTCGTTGAGAACGTGGGGTTTGAAGAGACCGCCTATCTGCTATGGGATGCCAAGCTGCCCAATCGCAGCGAGCTTGACCAACTGAAATCGCAGCTTTCGATGGACGCGGCGTTGCCGCCGCACACCTTGGCCATCCTTAAGGCACTGCCGGCGAAGACGGAGACGATGGACGCGCTGCGAACGGCGGTAAGTTCGCTGAGCGCGACCGACACCGATCTGACGAGCAACGAGCCCGCCGCCAACCGCCGCAAGGCCGTTCGGCTGACCGCTCAGCTTCCCACGATCGTCGCCTCGTTCCATCGGTTGCGGAAGGGCGAGCAGCCCATCGCGCCGGACAAGAGCCTTTCCATCGCCGCCAACTTTCTTTACATGCTGAACGGCAAGAAGCCGCACGAAACGCTCACGCGCGTGCTCGATGCCGCCCTGGTGCTTCATGCCGAGCACGGCTTTAACGCCAGCACATTCGCGGCTCGCGTAACCGCGGCCACGCTGGCGGATATGCATGCCGGCGTCACCGCCGCGATCGCAGCCCTTAAGGGTCCGCTGCATGGCGGAGCCAATCAGGAAGTCATGGAATTGCTTCTGGAATGCGGCGACGCGGACGCAGCCGAAAAGCGCGTTCGGGCGATGCTGACCAGCGGCGAGAAAGTGCCGGGCTTTGGCCATCGGGTTTATAAGACATTCGATCCCCGCGCCACCTATCTTCGCAAGATGAGCAAACAACTGGGCGAAGCCGCTGGCAACAGCAAGTGGTATGAAATGTCCGAGCGTCTGATTCCCGTGGTCAAGGAGCTGAAGAACAAAGACCCCAACGTCGATTTCTTCAGCGCCAGCGCGTATTACACCATGGGCATTCCCATTGATTTGTATACGCCGATCTTTGCCATCGCTCGCATCGCTGGCTGGACGGCCCATATCATGGAGCAGCACAGCAACAACCGCATCATCCGCCCACAAGACGATTACCGCGGCCCGTTCGGCAGGAAAGTCACGGCGATCGATAAAAGATAGGCAAGCATCCTCGCAAAGCGATTCATCGACGAAGCGACCATGGGAGGGGAGAAGCAGCTTCTGCTGTCTTTTCCCTGAGTCGCTTCGTCGGTCAATCGCTTTGTTTTTTCCCCGCCGATTTTTCCAGCGCCAGCCGCACCTTTCCGGCGGCATCGGCAAGGATTTTCCTGGCCGGTTCCGGGTCCACGCCGTAGGCCCGCATTACCACCGCTGTTTTTACCTCCCCGCCGGCGATTTCCAACAGCCGCGCGGCATCCTTCCGATTCATCCCGGCAATCTCCTGAACAATGCGCGTGGCGCGATCTTTAAGCTTGTCATTGGTCACGCGTAGATCCACCATCAGATTCTCATACACCTTTCCAAGGTTGACCATGGTGAGCGTCGTGATCTGGTTCAGCACCAGCTTGGTGGCCGTTGCGGCTTTAAGGCGGGTGGAACCGGTAAGAACCTCCGGACCCGTGAGAGGGCGAATGACCACATCCGCCACCGGCTCACGGGGATTGGGCGCGACACAACAAAAAAAGATGGTGGAAGCACCGACATACCTCGCCCGATCCAGCGCTCCCCATACATAAGGTGTTGTCCCCCCCGCCGCTATTCCCATCACAACATCTTTCTTTGTCACTCCGTGCGAATCGATCGCGGCGGCACCCTCCGCGGTTTGATCTTCCGCCCCTTCCTGGGAACGAAACATGGCCGCGGCGCCGCCGGCGATAATTCCCTGCACCAGGTGTGGATCGGTATTAAACGTGGGTGGACATTCGGCCGCGTCGAGCACGCCCAGTCGCCCGCTGGTCCCCGCGCCGATGTAGAAGAGGCGGCCGCCTTTTTTAAGGGCACTGGTGACCAGTTCAATCGCAGCGGCAACCTCGTGCTGCTGGGCCGCCACCGCCCGCACGGCTTCGGCGTCCTGGGCGTTCATCAGCGCCACCGCCTCGGCGGTGGGCATGCGATCCAGATCCTTCGAAGCCGCCAGCCGCTTTTCGGTGAGAATTCCGGATCGATCCGGGGGAAGATGGGCAGAATTATTTTCCATGAAGTATCGTCAAGGCTTGGGCGTGACGGATCCCAGGACGACGGCACGCCGCGCCCCCGTTGCCGACGGAACATTCCCGGGCACATTGTCCAGCGTGGCCGCACCGAGCAGCGCAAATGCAAGCGCCTCCTTCGCGGAGGAGGGAATGCCCATCGCATCAATTGTCCGCACCGGCGTTTCCCCGAGGGGCTGGCGAATCATGCTCATTAACGTCTCATTCCTCGTACCGCCGCCGCTGACGATGATTTCATCGGGAAACGGATTCAAAAATTGCCGCATGGCCTGCACGATGGTGTCGGCGGCGATGAGACATGAGGTCCGCAAGAGGTATTCAAGCGGATAGCGCCTGCCAAGCTGCGCCTGGACGTCGGTGAACAATTTGACCATGGCGGGTCCATCGGTCGATTTCGGCGGCGCTTTCGCAAAATAGGGCGCGGATAAGACCATCTGGAGAATCGGGTAGACCGGCACCCCCGTGGCGGCGCGCGCGCCGGCCTCATCGTGGCCGGGGCCGTGCGGGTTGAACTGGCGACTCAAATAATCGCTGATGCAGTTGGCCGGCCCGGTATCAAACCCAATGATCCGCGCGATCCCGCCACCGGCGGGAAGGTAGGTGAGGTTCGCAATCCCACCCAAATTCAGGAGCACGCGATTCTTCGTCGCGTCGCGAAACAGCAGGTAATCCGCCAACGGGACCAACGGAGCGCCCTGGCCACCGGCGGCGCAATCAGCCCGGCGAAAATCGCTCACCACGGCGCTTCCCACAATTGCGGCGACCAAAGCAGGATCGAGCCATTGGATCGTATCGGGAGGATCGTGAAAGAGGGTCTGGCCGTGAGCGGCCACAGCCGCGAGATCGCGACTGCTGAGTCCGGCCGCGGTAAGGGCTTCATTCACGGCCGCGGCATAACAGAGCGATATTTCCCGTCCCACGCCCGCCAGGACGGCCAGTGGGACGGGGGACCCGTCTCGAATTCGGTGAATCGCCTCGCGCAGTCCCCCCGGAAACGGCAGGTGGCGCCAACTCAATAGTTTTGCTGACATTTCAAGGCCGTGGCCTTGGATCCGCGTCAGCGCGATATCGACACCATCGGCGCTCGTCCCGCTCATTGCGCCGGCAATTAACCGTTGCTCCTGACCCATGGTGGCTAATCTAACGGTTTGGGGACTGGATCAACAGATTCATTCGCCCAATCTAATCTATCAATTCCCATGAGCCATCCGGCGCGTATAATGAATAAGTTGTCGCATGCGTTGCAGGCGTCAACGGAAAAATCCCTTTAGGAGGCTTGGGTTCATGGCTGATCAGGAGAATGAAAAGACCGGCGCGCCCGTGAACTCGCCCAATTCCGGTGGAACGGCGACTGCAAAGCCGAAAAAATCGCGGAAGGCAAGTCCTAAGAAAAATCCGCCCGGCATGTTGCCTCCATGGAAGGTGCTGCTCCATAACGATGACAAGAATGACCAACTGTTTGTCATGTCGACGATTGTTGAGTTAACCCCCCTGAACCCCCAGGATGCCAAGCTTCGCATGGTTGAGGCACATGAAACTGGGGTTGCGCTTCTATTGGTTACCCACAAGGAACGTGCTGAGCTCTACAAAGATCAGTTTGAATCCAAAGGGCTGACCGTGACGATCGAACCGGCTGAGAAGTAAGCCCGGCACCGCGTCCTTTAAACTCTTATCCCACATCCGCAAACTCGCATTGCTGTTGCAGCGCCAGCCCCAGCCGCTGCAAATAATCGGCGGCGGTGATATCGATGCACCCGAATTTCCGCAGGTGAGAAGTCGTGGCCTGCGTATCCAAAAGCGAAAATCCGCGATCGCGCAATCGATTCACCAGGTGGACCAACGCCACCTTGCTGGCGTCGCGCACGCGATGAAACATGCTCTCCCCAAAAAATGCCCCGCCCAGGCTTACCCCGTATAACCCTCCCGCCAATTTCCCATCCTTCCATGCTTCGACGCTATGGGCGTACCCCAATTCGTGCAACCGAACGTAGGCATCGATGATCGCTGTGGATATCCACGTTCCGTCTATTCGTTCCTCCTGGCAACCGCGCATGGCTGCTTCGAAGTCGTAATTGATTCGCACCTCAAACCCCCCTTCCGCGGGCGATCTCTTTACCAGGGACCGAAGCGTTCCTGGCACATGAAATGTATCCAGCGGAAGAATTCCGCGCGGATCGGCCGTGTACCATTTCACGCTCCCCGACCGATCAGCCATCGGGAAAAGCCCCTGCGCGTAAGCTGTCAGAAGGGTTTGGGGATCCAATTTCGCCGATTGCGCCATACGTCTGGATTGTAGCAGCCAGGCACGGAGTTCACTTAATGCACTGATGGATGACTTGTGCACTATCGCAGACGAATTGCCGGGTTGCATGGAATAAACAGTGGCTGCGTGCCAGGTGAATCTTCCAAGGCGGCTTGTGAGACGACCTATTAGACTTTTTTCATTCCTGGCCCAGCGCGGGGCCATTATTGCCGGCGGGAATAAAAAGCCCGATGGGAGGGCCGCCGCCGACTTCATTCAGTTCGAGGCGGAGGTAGTCGTAGATTATTCCGCTGGTAAGCCCCCCGGGCGGTATCGTCAATACGATCGCGTTATGGCCGGCGCGAAGCAGCGATGCATCGAATACCACGTCGCGCTCGACCCAGTATCCTGCTACACCATCGCGGTTGATCGTCGCGTTGTATTTAATCTGCGTGACGGGCGCAACCTGCTTGCCGTTGACCGTGACGGCAATGCTCCTGGCCGCGACACCGCAGATTGCCAGGCGCAAAATTCCCCTCCCTCTGGGCGCTCCAGGCAGGGCAAAGCCGATGGTGTATGGCGTGGCCCGGCCCTGGTCGTGTCCATCGCCGGTCGCTCGGGCGGAATGGGGGACCTGCTCGTAATACCAGTCCTTGCTGAAGTCACTTTTGCCGATTTCAAAATTGACATCCCTGGGAAAAAGCTGGGCGTATTCGTAGAAGTTGCCCCACTGGTTGTAATGGTCGCCCCCGGCGAATTCGATTCCGCTGCGATTGGCGATGCCAATGTCCCACAACTGTTTGCCATATCGGACGGGCTTCCATGTAAGTGTGCCCAGGTCAACCGTCTGTTGGTTCTTTACAGTGATGGTGCCTTGCGCGAATTCACCCAGGACACCATCGGCAATCGCATGGAGCATATAGGTTCCGTCGCGCACCTTGGGAATGCTGAAACTGCCGTCTTTGTTCCCTCGGGTCCAGAACTGGTAATGCTTGGCATCCTTCTGCCAGTCATAACCGGGCGCCGAGAGGCCAACCAGAAGGTTGTCCAGCTCGGTCAGCGGCGTGGGGGCGCCGGAATCATCCAAAACCAGCGTGCCGTTGACGGTCCCGCGCCGATCTTTGTTCGCATAATCCACGCCTTTCACCCAGTCGTAGGGCCATGCGGCCGCCTCTACACCGGCCTGACTTAGCGCATCCTTGAACATTGCATCGGGCGTGTCCGCCGCATTCACATAGAGCATGATGGGGCCGACGATCTTGGTCCAATCTTCGCCAGCGGCGATCGCGCATTCACTGCCACCGTAGTGTGTGCCGCGCCAGTAATCCAAAAGCGTTGGCTGGGCGTGATTTGACAGATCAAGATGGCCCGTCAGTTCCACCTTGGTCGCTCCGCCGCTGAGAAACTCGACGGTGGGATTGATGAACCAGAAGCCAACATGGTCGTGCGTGCTGGACCAGCCAAAGGCAGGGGTATCAAATTGATCAGCGGAATAATCGTATTTGTGCTCGACGTGGCCCGCGAACTCGCCGGTGGTGATTCGCCGAATTTCCTTGGCGTTCAATTGAATGCCTTGTGCCCAATCCCGCGGCGAAATCATCTTCAGATTCCGCTTTGCATCAATCGAAAGCCAATCGAAGACATCGCCGTTGAGCTTGACCCCGTAACGACTTTCTCCGATTCCGCTGTTTGGATAATTCGGTGGATGGCTGTAAATGGCATACGCATAAAGGCCGTGATCATGGCGCCCCATGGTGTAGCGCAATTCAATGTTGCAGGTTGTCCCACCCCCCGCGCCGCCACCGGTGGACGATCCACCGCCGGTTGTTCCCTTCACCGATACCTCGGCACGCTCGCCGTTGTTGGTTCTGGGGTCGATCGTGATGGAGTTCACTAGGGTTCTGGATCGTGATGGATCCTGCTCCCAGTACCCGGCGGGATGTCCTGAGCCGTAACCCATCAGTTCCAGGTTCTTGTATTTCAGCGAGGTGAGATTGCCGGTGCGCTTTTCGACAACCGCGGTTGAATACGCATTTTCCAGCGTCCAGCTGCCGGCGTCATCCCTCACGGTTACGGGCGGTTCCGGTGAGGCCTGTGCATCGTCAGGCCTGGCGACAACTGAAAACCCTGCCCAGACCACCGCGCACATCGCGGCCACGAACCATTTGCGATCCATTCAAGCTCCCGGCCAACAAAAAGCACAAGCCATGATGAGATTGCCGGGAAGCAACCGGCCCGGCATTGCTATTTAGTTCGCTGGGAAAGAAATGTTGAAAGGTTAAAACCGGAACATCAGACCGATATAACCATCGATCGCGTTGGTGGAAGGATTCCGTTCCCCGCCTTCCTGATGAGCATTGGAGATGTGCAGATACCGTACGCCGGCCAGTAATTCGGTCCGATCCCACAGCCGCATTGTCGCCCCGACGCCGGTTTGGATTGTAAAGTTAAAATCAGTTCCGCCCGGGGGAAGCTGATGGTTGGCTTCGAGAACGCCCAGCGCGAAATCAGTAAACAGCGACCATTGTCGCGCATTGTAAAAATGACTGCGAACAATGAAATCGCCCCCACCCGCGATGGCATCCATCCCAGGCTGGCAGGCATGCAGGCCGGTTAGCTCCGCGCCCAGCGAGATGTTGTCAAAGAGGAAATAATTGATTCCGACCGTCCCAAAACCAATCTGCTCACGAATGCCACCGCCGGGCTGAACCGCATAGCCACCGTACGTGGCGCCTGTCCAAAGCCCCTGGCCATAAGGATTAGCAGGAACCACGTAATCCGAAGGCCGCGAGGTGGACATTGGAAGGTCATCCGCCGCACATGCTTGGTTGTAAACAAACACGGCGCCGAACAACATCAGCACAGCGAGATAGTGAAATGGCCGGGAGAAATTGATCGTCATGCGCATCGTTTCTTCAATGAATTTTGTAAGGCGGATCGTATCCGATTCGGCATCGTTGGCAATCATTCATTACAACTCCATGGCGAATTTCAGCTCAGCGGTCAGTTGCATGAACGCCGCGCGCAACTCATTGAGCAAGCGAATCCGCGCTTCGGGCTTGGATAGTTCCGACGCGCAAAAAATAGGGTCTCCGTAAATCAGCCCGTAGCGCGTGCGTCGCCAGGGTAACCAGCTTGTTGCCCGCCAATACTGCGCTGACCCAAGGATGACGCATGGCACTATTGGCGCCCCCGCGCTTTGGGCCAGATGCCCGACCCCGGGCTTCAGCGTTCCGCCGTTGATTACCGACATTTGCTCGCTACGAATCTGCGCTTCGGGAAACATCGCGACCACCCGACCGCGTTGCAGGCGCTCCAGCGCCAGCCGCGCGCCCGCGGGGTCGCTCCGCCGGCGATCGATAAAAAACGCGTTCATCCATTTATAAAATTGATACACCACGGGATTGCTCTTCACCTCGACGATGCTCATAAAATCCAAATGGCGCGGTGTGTGCCGGATCATCAACGCCACGTCAAATGGGCTGAGATGATTGGCTGCCAGAATGTAACCTCCCTTGCGGGCGGCCCGCTCGGCATGCAACACAACCGGCCGGCTCGATATCCAAGCGGCTGGATAGCACAGGCCATACACAAGGCGATATGCGAAATCGCTCATGAACTCTTTTTCCAGGCGCGACTCGCCAGGCCCCGAATCCGCCAGGCGGTATCAGGGAATGCTTGAGTCTTCAATTCCATATTTCTGCCGCAGCTCATCGTACAGCAGCGAGAAGCGCTCTTGCAGTTCCAACGCCATCGCGGCACGATTTGCGCGGCGCAGCGATGCAAAAGCCCGATCCCGCGGCGCCGCGAGCGGCTCAATCGGACGCCCGAACGCCACCCACAATTTCCCCTGCTTGATCGGTAGCCAAGGCAGCATTCGGTTGAACTTGTGCGTCCCCAGCAAAACGCAGGGAACGATCGGCACCCCCGCGGCACAGGCGATCATGCAAATGCCTTTTTTGATCGGCCCACCCCGACAAACTGATTCTGCGCCAAGGGCAACGCCTCCTTCTGGAAAAACGCCCACCACCCGCCCGGCCTTCGCCCGCGCGATTGCCGTGCGAATCGCCTTCACCGAAACACCCCGCCTGTTCACGGGAATGGTATCAATCGCTCGAAGGAGCCAGGCGATGGGTTTAAACCGATAAAATTCGATCCGTGTCACCCAATCAACCGGACGATCAAGCAAGAAAGTCGCGCACATCGGCTCGGTATGGCTAAAATGCGTGCAGGCAAGCAAATAGCCTCCCTGCTGAGGGACCTGGCTCTGTCCTATGACGCGGGATTTGATGCAGAAGAAAAATGCGGTCTTGAGTATTAGTCGCCCCAGATGGTAAACCATGGGCGCGCTTGTTGAGACCGGAACTGTTTTTTCCCAGGGCCTTGAAGAGCACGGTTTGAATGAGTGCTGAGTGCTTATGATTCCAGGATTTGTATCAACTTCCGTCATCGAGGATGTCCACCGGCCTGTCGTCATCGCGCCGACTTTCAACAACGCCACAACGCTACCGCAGGTATTGGCGGCAATCCATTCCCTGGGGCTGCCAATCATCGTTATTAACGACGGCTCGACGGACAACACAAGCCAGATTCTTTCCGATTTTCAAAGGCGATGCGGCATCCGGCTAGTGATTCACCCACAAAACCAGGGTAAGGCCGCAGCCCTGCAAACGGGATTTTGCACTGCGGAGGAACTGGGGTTCACGCACGCCCTGACCATCGATACGGATGGCCAGCACAATCCAGCCGATGTCCCCCAGCTTCTGCAAACTGCCAGAGAAAACCCGCGCGCCATTGTTCTGGGCACCCGCGATCTTCAAACCGCGGGTTATCCGTATCTCAGCCGCGCAGGCCGATACCTTTCCAACCTTCTGATTCGCGCCCAGAGCGGCGCCACTATATATGACAGCCAATGCGGATTACGCGTCTATCCCCTGGCCCAAATTCGCAACATCCCCTGCCGCGCGCCCAGGTACGGTTTAGAGACTGAAATTCTCACCCGCGCCAGTTGGGCGAAGGTTTCCATTGTCCAGGTCCCGGTAAGCTGCCAATATTTTCCCCCCGCTGAGCGGGTTACGCATTTTCGGCCGGTCGCGGACACCCTTAGCGCGGTGGCGATGCATGCCCGCCTGCTCCCCCGGGCGGTCGCCAGTTGGCTTCCAGGGCTTGGCCATTGGCTGAGCCCTGTGCGGGCGATTCACGAGATCCGTAACAACCAATCCGGTCGGAGCAGGTTCGCTGCGGGACTGGCGATCGGGGTCTTTATTGCTTGCCTCCCAATCTATGGCATTCAAAGCGTGCTTAGCCTTGTGGCGGCGCGTCGATTGAAGCTGCATCCGCTTTCGGTGCTGGCGGGGTCGCATCTGTCTATTCCGCCGATAAGCCCGATTCTAATTGCAGCCTCCCTTGCGATTGGTCATTTGCTGTTGCACGGCCAGTTGCCGCGATTGGATTCCTGGAACGCTGCCAAA
The DNA here is from genome assembly GCA_030775485.1 of Planctomycetota bacterium. Lineage (GTDB taxonomy): Bacteria > Planctomycetota > Phycisphaerae > Tepidisphaerales > Tepidisphaeraceae > JALYJB01. Next base: position 54,316 of record JALYJB010000018.1, read on the forward strand.
AATGCATCGTTTTCGTTGTCGCTGGTGCGATCCTTCATTTACGAATGGGTTGTCGGTGGATTGACGCTGGGTATTGTGCTCGCCCTGCTCACCTATCCTCTGGCCTACATGATGCTTCGCTTCACCCAGCGCCGGACGATTTCAAGTCAAGCCGTTCCGATCACTTCCTGAGCCGCGTACGGTTCTATTCCCAGTAGTTTGTCCAGAGGAATGACCTCCAGCCCGCGCTGGCGCACCCGGTTGACCAAAGGCGCTATCGCGGCGATTGTCGCCTTGCGATCTGGATGCATTGACCGCGGAATTTGCGGATCGATCCCATCGTGAAGCAGGAGAATTTCTCCGGCCTGGCAGCCTTCGAATTGTCGCAGGATCCGGGCGGTATCAGTCTGAAGCCCATCCACGCCGCGCCGCGACCAGTTAATGACCGCGTGGCCACTTCGGGCAGCAGCCGTAAAAATGAAATTGGTCCTGATCCCGATGGGTGGCCGAAACATTGCGGGCTTTTTGCCGATAATTTGCGCGATCATGTCATCCGTTTGGTTTACCTGATCGCGCCAATATCCTGGTCCGCGAAACAGTCCCAAGTGCGCATGATCAAAACTGTGGTTGGCGACGATATGGCCCTGGGCATCCATTTGGCGGACCAGATCGGGCCATCGCCGTGCATTTTGCCCGATCACAAAGAAGGCCGCCTTGACGCCCAGGTCCTGTAGGATTTGTAGAATAGGTTCGGTCGCGCCGGCTGTGGGTCCATCGTCAAAAGTCAGACTTACTGCCTGCAGATCCGCGACGGCGCGACAATACGTGGGACCCCAGAAATTAGAGTCGGGCCGAAAGCTGCCGTAGGCCAGCACCCCCGCGGCAAGCGTGGCGGCGCCAACCGACAGCGAAAGTATTTCCTCGATTTGATTCATCAGGGATTTGTTCCCGTGTGGCGAAGGTCGTCGGCTGTTTAACTTTATCTTGTCGCGAATTCGTCTATATGATAGCTTTCCAAATCGATTCAAACAGTCTTGCAATGGGAGGTTTGTGATGCAACAGGCAACGGGCAACGCTCAGTTCGAAGGGAAAGTCATGACATCGAACGGACGACGCGCGAAGCTGGCGTCCGCCCTGATGGTGGGCACGTTCCTGTTCTCCGGACTTGCGTGCAGCCATACGCTTGTCAGCTCGCTGAGCGTGCCGCTGGAATTCCACCCCAAGACCAATACTGGCGGAAGCGCGGCGACGTCAGTCCAAACCAAAGTCTTTATTGCGCCGGTTGCCGACTTACGCGCGAACCCAACCGCCATTGGTGAAAACCGCGAGCAATCCACCCCAGTGCCGATTCTGTGGGCAGGGCAATCGCCGGCCGAATTCGTGCGACAGGGTGTCGCCGACCAATTCGGCCGTGATGGAATTACCATTGTTGATGCCCCCGAGAAGGCCGATCGCATTGTTGCTATCACCCTTAGCAGGTTGTGGGCGACGGAAGACCAAACTTACGATGCCCAGGTAAACCTTGGCGTGCAGGTGCAGGATCCTGCTGGAAAGGTTCTCTGGAGCGGCACTACGTCCGGTGAAGGCAGCAACTTTGGCAAAAGCCTGAGCATCGAAAATTACCAGGAAACGTACAGCGAAGCGCTGGTTAAAGCGGCGCAAAACCTGATCGATTTGCCTGCTTTCCATTCGGCCGTGACAATTGGGACGAGTGCATCGTCCCCAATGGTCCCAGCGACGCAGCCGACTGGTAATCCGCTGGGAACGCCGTAATTTTATCTCGATTTGCTTAATTTCCTGGTGATCGATGCGAAACGGTTGAACTGCGTTTTCCCATCAACATCGCGCACAAAAGCAGCAGCGCGCCGGCCATGCAATTCAGTACCCCCACCGCGACAACCAATCCCAGTGACCGCATGGCGGGAATGCTGGTTAACGCGAGCGAGGCATATCCCGCGACCATCGACGTCGCGCAAACGAGCACCGCGTGTGCGCCTGATGCGATTGGATTGCCTTCTCCGCCTTTGCCGCGCCGCGCCAGGGTGACGAGGTAGATGCCGTAATCGACATCGATTCCGATTAAAAGTGGCATCGCGGTCAGATTGAACATATTCAATTTCACGCCCACCAGGCGCACCAGGGCCGCGAGGGTAATTAATCCAAAAGCGGCGGGCAGTAATGACAGAGTCATGTCCCGCAGGTTTCGAAAATGAATCAGTAGATAACCCGCGACCAGAATTGCGGCGGCGAGCAAAAGGCGAGGCAGCTCGGTCCAGACCGCCCATTCGGCATCGTGGCTCACTACCGCAAGCCCGCTGAGCGTAGCGCCGGGCAAATCGCGCAGGGCCGCGCCGACAGCGTCAATTGCTGCGTCCCGCGCGGCGCGATCTTCGGTGGGATGATCGAGAAACAGAATCGAAACGGACTCGGTGGAAGGCGCCGACTGATCACGGGGCAAAAGACTGCGCGCCAGGCCGGGATACTTCATCAGGGCGGCGACGTCGGGGGCATCGCGGCGGGTTAACAATTCTCGCAGGAATCGGGTATATCCTTCAAATGCAGAGGGATTAAATTCGCTTTGAGCCACCGCGTCCTTGAAATCAGCGACGACGCGATCGGCTTCCGCGGGCTGCATCTGAGAAATTCGCCGCGCCACGATTGCGGGATCCGGCAGCCAGGTTGCAAGCCCGTAGGTTCCCACAACCCCCGCTTTAACGATGTCAGGCGACGCGAGCCGGGATTGGACCTGGTGCGCGAGGGTGACGAGTTGTTCGCTGTCGGGCGCCTTCAGGTAAACGAGCATTGTTTCCGCGCCGCGGCCGAATCGCCTGGTAATTTCCCGCTCGGCATCGAGCGCAGCATTGGGCTGGGGGTGCATGACCGACAAATCCGCTTCCGGCTGGAGCAGGGGCGCGCGGGGTAGAAAGGTTATTGCCAGCGCGACGATTCCCACGGCCGACATCCCATAAATCACGCCCGCCCGATGTTTCTGAACCCACCGCAAATATCCTTCCATCCCGAACCGAAAAGCGCTGCCGCGGGACGCGCCACCTGGCCCCGCAAATAGCGTCGCCAGGGCGGGCAGCACGGTTGCGGCGGCCAAAAAGCTGCCGGTAAGTCCCATGGTTCCAAGGATCGAAAAATCGCCGAGCGCCTTTACGCTGGACCAGCCAATTGCAACAAATCCAGCGACGGATGTTATCCAGGCGGCCACCAGGGCGGGCCAGATCTCGCTCAATGCGCTTTCCGCTGCTGAGCGAGGGTCGGCGCCCGCGCTTCGCATCGTTTCGAAGCGCGTGAGGAATAAGACGGAATAATCGATTCCCATTCCGGCCAGGACACCACCGATTACGGCGGCGATAGGGCTAAGCCCTCCTTGGATCCATCCGTACGCGCCAAAGCCCCAGAGCGTCCCGATTGCCACTGGCGCGAAGGCCAGATGAAACGCTCGCAGCGGTCGTCGATACATTGCTACGAAGAGCGCCAGAAGCAGTAGTATCGATCCGATGATACTGGTGATCGCATCATGGCGAATGGAAGCTGCGCTGCTGGCGGCAATGGCGTATCCCCCGCTTAGGGCGACCCCCAGGCCTCGGGGTTCGGCGCGGGATGCACATGCGCCGATCGAATCGCACAGGGCCTTGGCATAATCGAAATCCATCAGGGATTTTTTTCCGAGCACACGAATGAGCAGGGCTCGTCCGTCGGGCGCGATCAGCGCGTCGGAATTCTGATAGGTCGGGAAAGGCTGGGCTCCCTGCAATTTGGGCAGCAGGAAATCATGCAGACCAAGGGGATCCTGCATCATTGCCTTGCCCAGGGCGCCTGCCGCGGGGCCGGGCTGGCTTAGCATTGAAGCATCGTACGCCAGGCGCTGGCGCATTCCCGCGGGGGTAAGCCGCTGGCGGGCGGCGGCGAGCGATTGATCATCCAGATAAAAGATTCCCGCGGGTCCCAGTTCATTCTGGATGAACCCCATTGCATCGGGCTCACCGCGATATAGGAGACCTTCGCTGAGGGAGGTGGCAAGCGGGGAATTCCTTACAGCCGCTTCAAATCGCCCCGCAAACGCCAGCAGACGCTGAGGATCGGGTGGATCATCATTTCCGGGCAGTGTCACCAGAACCAGGAGCTCATCGGCGGAACGGAAGCGGTCCAGCACGTTAACCATGACGCGCGCAGCCGGATCATTCCTTGGAAACATCGCGCTAAGCGACGCATCGGCGTGGATTCGAAGCGCGCCCAGCACTGCTAACAGCGTGATGAACCCGGCAATCATAAGCGTTGCAACGGGTCTTCGGGCGGGCGCGCGAACCACCCCCTCGATAAGCCGCGTCACGAGCGTGGCCCCGGCCCAGCGGCGCCATCCGCCCGGGTTGTAGTTTCTTGACGCTTGATGGCCCGGGGGGGCGGATCAAAGGCGTGGGGCGCCAACTCTCCATTGAATTCGAGATCGCTGAGGGTGATATCGATCTTCTGTCCCTCAAGAGTCGATGCGAGCAGATGCGTCGCCCAGAGGACGCCGCCAAAATCGCGATAATCAGACAAGTCTAACGTGAATCGCACACGGCCATCTGGATCAATCATTTCGAATTTTCCGGGCGTCAGCGTCGGTCGATCGACCTGGCAAATAATCCTGCCCCCCGCATCCGAACCCCGCTCGAAGATTAATCGGTCCCCGGCGATGTGGTGCGCCATTGGGCCAGCTTCGGTGAAGAACCCACCGGTGAACCAAAGGAACTGGCGCCCGAATTCAGCGGCGCCGACGGTGGCGGGGAGAACATCTTTTGCCCGGCTAGGATCGGTGGGCGTTTCCACCCACAATCCATCGGGCCGTAGCGTCAGATCAAACACCGCCTGTCCCATCTTCCACGCGCGCAGACGCAGACGGTCGGGCCTTGCCATCACGATCGCCGCATCGAGATGCACCGATTCTCCATTGTTGCCGGTGAGTTTTAGCGCGCACTGCCCGGAAATGCGCTGAACGGATTCCGCGCGCTGGCGCAGAATTTCCAGCGCCGTGGAATCATCGATCAACGCAAAATTTGGCAGCGGATTTAATTTAGGGACCGCAGAATGCCCGCACCCACCAACAGAGGACAGCAATAACAACCCGGCGAGTGTGCCGTACATTAACGTCCATGTCGTCATCGACGGTCGCGTCCGGGTCGGGCCAGGCGTGTAGTCGCGGATCATTGTTCAGCTTTCAATCAGTCGCCTGATGACTTTTCCCGCCGAAGAGCGTGGAAGCGTATTTCGTATCTCAATGACGCGTGGGACTTTAAACGCACTGAGCCGCTCCTTGGCAAATGATCGCAGCATTTCCGGTGTAACTTCCAAACCCGCCCTTGCCGTTACCACTGCCTTAAGCCGTGTAACCGTCGGACTCACCGGCATTGGAAGCACCACGCACTCCGCTACGGCAGGATGCTCGGCCAGGACCTTCTCAACCTCCAGTGGGTTTACTTTTTGGCCGCCAACATCGATCAGCAGCTTGAGCCGTCCGGCAATTGAAAGATTTCCGAAGCTGTCGAGGAAACCCAAATCGCCCGTGAGAAAATATCCGTCAGCGGTGATGCGCGACGTGCCCGCTTCGTCGGCGAGGTAGCGATCGAACATCGAATCGGCCTTGACTTCAACTTCGCCCGCGCGGGAGATTCGAATGCTTACGCCAGCCATGGCCCTGCCCACGCTGGCGGGATTGAAGTTGGGGGATATTGGATCACCGAAGGTAACCGAGCCAATTTCGGTTGCCCCATAAACCTGCCCCACCTGAATTCCAAACTGCGCAGCGAACGCGCGCGCCACATTCTCAGCCAGCGGCGCGCCGGCGGAATAAACCTGCCGCAAAGCGGACGGCCGGGCGATGGTCTCACTTGCGCGGCTTAACGCCTCGGCCATGAAGGGCACCACGGGGAAAATCGTCACGCCCCCGAAGAGGGATTTCAAAACGACACCCGCCTCAAATGCCTCACACAAATGGACGCAGCTTCCCGCGGACAGCGGCGCCAAAAGGCCGTGTTCCACGCCAAAGGAATGACACAGGGGGACCGCAGCCAGCACCTGATCCATGGGTTCAAAACCCACGGCGCCCACACAAGCATCCGCAACCGCATTGAGCGCTCGGGTGTCTCTGTGAACAATTTTGGGGCCGCCTGTTGATCCAGAGCTGTTCAAAAGCATGGCCACCCTGGAAGAATCGTCCGCATCCAACATTTCATCTGCTTCCATCGGATTGCGGATGTCCCTCGTTAGCGGGACTTGATCCAGCTCCATGCTCCAAATTGCACCCAGAATGGCAGCCGCGTCTTTTGAACCGATGAAGCCGCCGGCATCGCATCCCCGGGCGGCGGCCAGCAATTCAGGTCCGGCGCACTCCGGCGTTAACGGAAAAACCTTGCATCCGGCCAACAAAATCCCGGCAAACGCGACAACAAATTCCGGTGAATTTGAAGCACAAAGAATAACGGTCCGCCCCGGCGCGACATGTTGGCGAACCCGCGCGGCAGTGCGTCCGCATGCAAGCCAAACTTGCGCCCAGTTCCAAGAAAGCTCCGATGCGACTGCCACCAACGCCGGTGCCTCGGCGCGGATGTGGGCATGCTTCCGCAACTGCTCCAGCAAACGCAACCGCATGAACCAATTCCAATCACAACAAAGTTTTCAAGCGGCTATTTCAATTACGCCCGCGTTGCCGCGACTTCCCCAACCGGCATTGCCGCCGCCTCATCCAGGGGGTTAGTCGCAAGCAGCGAAAAGCGCGCTCGCCGCGGCGCCAGCTGTTTGAAGCGATTAACCCGCACGCAAAGCCCGAACACCCAAAGACGCCATCGCATCGGCCACGGCGGTTTTGGAAACACGTTCCCAGCCAATACTCCGATCACCGCCCTGTGCACCTGCAACGGCCCCGTTCCCTGCAAAAATAGCTCGCGAAAGGAATGGTCGTAATATTGTCCGATAATCCGAAACAGCGTTTTGGTGCTTCCTTCTATCATTGCAATATGCGATCGCCTTGCCTTGGCGAGCGAAATGCTCCCGGCCAGAACCCCCTTAATTTGCTCGGCGGTATGGGCGGCCTCGGTCATTGCCACGCAGACACCAGTTGAAAAAACCGGGTCCATGAAGGCCGCGGCATCGCCCACCATGAAATATCCGTCTCCCGCATAAGGCCGGCATCGGTAGCTGAAATCGGCAAGAACGTGGTTGGTTGCCGGCCCCGTTGCCATCTTCATTCGATCGCGCACCGCCGGACATCGGGGGATTGCCCAGGCAAGCATCTGATCTGCGGGAATCTTTTCCTCACGCATAACCCGCCGGGCGATGTCAGGGTCCATCACCAGCCCCACGCTGGTCTTCGTCTCGTTCAGCGGGATGATCCAAAACCACCCCTCATCCATCATCACAATAAGCGGGTGCCCTTCCTCGCGTCCGGGAGGACGCCATACGCCGTCAAAATGATTGAAATAGGCGGTCTTGCGCAGGTGCGGCTCGTCCGCGGTACGGCGCAGACCTAAATGGCGTCCGACCACCGTACCGTGCCCGCTGGCATCGACGAGAAATTTGCCGCGCAACTCGTCACCGGCGTCAGTCGTCACGCGAACATCGCCGGCCGTAAGGGAAAGAATTTGCTTGACCGTCACTTGTTCGCGAACATCGGCGCCGGCGCGGCGCGCCTCGGTCAAGAGCATTTCATCGAATGGCGCGCGTTCGAGATTGAACGATTCCCCCCCAGCGCCGAGGCTTTGAACGAAATCGAAGCGGATTGGATCTTTACCATCCCCCATCACCAGCTCAGCACCATACTTAGGCACATGCGCGACGTTGCGAAGCGACGCTTCCAACCCCAGCCTTTGGATCAGCTTAAAGTTGTGGGGGATGAATGATTCGCCGATATGAAAGCGGGGAAATTTTGTCTTCTCAACAACGATGACTCGTGCCCCCGAGCGCGCCAGAACCAGCGCCGCTGTCGAACCGGCCGGCCCTCCGCCTATTATCACAACATCGCATGTTTCGATTCGCTGGGACACTCTATCTCCGATCTAAATCCCCGAAACACCACAGCGCGCCACGCCTTCAATTTCCACCAGGAGTTCGCGCCGGCAAAGTTGGGCGGGAACCCACTGAACGCGCACATCGGGTGAAAAAGAGGCGGCAATCGCCCGGCCAATTGCATCTATATCTCCCTGGCATGGATGGTAAATGCGAAGCTCTTCGAATAGTTCCAATCCCAGGAGCGGTTGTCCTGGCGCGACGTTTTCGATGCCACCTGCCGCGCGAACAAGGCTCGCGAGATTCAAGAGGGTTTCCTGAATCTGCTTGGCAAGGCTTTCCGCATGGAGGGAATCTTCCCCGACGATTGAAGCCGTGCCGCCGACGAGAATGCGCCGGCCCGTCTGGGCCGTTGCCGGCAGCATGGTCGCGCGGGAAAAACAAGGGGGCTTGGGTCCGTAACGGCGGGCATACTTATAGGAAGGAATTTGCCTGGGATTTTCCACCGCCGCGCCGGACTCCTCGCACAGCAATGCGTCGATTACCAGGTCGTTACCACCGTGCCCTATGCCAGAGGCCGTGGGCAGATGCCCCTCGAATCGGCTCTGCGGCGAAAAGTCGCCCAGCCAGGTGCGACAGGCTTCAAACCGGCCGGCATTGAAAACCATGTATCGATCGATTCCCGGCCCGCTGAGTCGATGAATATCGGGGATATAATTCCAGACGCGGACCGCATGCCGCGTCGGCGGGCGGGCCATTTGCCGGGCAATTGCCGCGTATAAAGCGACCGTCGCCGCTTCAAATTCGCGCGGGGCAAGCTCGCGCGCGCCGCGCATCCGGCTGCGAACAAATCGAAACGCCGATGTCTCAAACACCCGTGCGATGACACCATCACGCTCGATTTGCTCCTGGGAGGCCGCGCCTTTGAATAATTTATCCACCCAAAGTGGCCAGCCAGGCTCGGGCATCGTCCCAAGTGTTATTGGGAGGCGCCGCGTGCTCGAAGAGGTAAACGAAGCCGCGCGGGCCTGAGTGATGCGAAATCTTCCTGGTGACGTTCTGCTCATCGCGTTTCTAGTTTCCGACTGTATCCGATTTCCAGTTGGAATCGGGATCAGTGAGACTCGGGAAAGAGGGATTATCACGATCCATTTTCATACCGCCAGACGCTCCCGGTTCAATCGAACCGATGCGCCGGACATAACCCCGGAATAGTCGGTTGCAAGAACAGCCAGATTATTAATCGGAGGAGTGATTCCTACTTCCGCCTCGGGCGGCAGTCCTGGCCCGAACAGGGGAGGCAGTTTTCCAGTGAGAACAACCGCAGCCAACCCCGCCAATGGCACCACGCTAAAACATTCGGCGGTATGTCCGCACAGGGAAGACACCGCTGCCTGCCGGCGGGCGGCGCGGGATGAAATCCGAATCGCGCCCGCTTCGATGCGATCGAGCCAGGTTCCGTTGGCCGAGCTCATGATCGCCGCCGGATTTCCAAGCTGTGCTAGTAGGCGCGCGGCCGACTCCATCTGCTCGTTTTCGCCTGGCGAAGCCGATGCATATTGCTCCACCGAACCGCGAACGCGCGCGAGGCCACCGGCGCGAGTTTCAACGGCGGCCCGTGATTCCAGCACCAGCGCCACCGCGCCGCAACCCATTGCAAACGTGCGCCGGCCTCCGCCCGCGGAGCTTTTGCCCGCACCCTCGAAAGGCAACGCCGCCTGCCGCGGGGCATATACGCCGCAGTGCCCATAGGCCGCGTTGACCACGTCGCAATATTCTTCGCCCGCGCCAACGATCGCCCGCTCCCATTGGCCGGTCGAGATCCGCGCCGCCGCCAGGCCGAGCGCATCCAGCCCAGCGGTGCGCGATCCGATAATTGTCTGGCAAGCGCCCTTAATTCCGATGGCGAGGCTCAAATGTGCTGCCGCCGCATTGGGCACTCCCTCGGCAAAAAGCATGGGATTGGCCGCGGACATCCCTTCACGAACGATATGCTCATAGTAATCCCGGCAATATGGGGAAGATCCATGTGTCGAGCCCAGGAGCGCGCAGGCTGACGCGCCGAAGGAGGGCATGTCATCCACGCCCGCGTCCTGCAGCGCCATCATGGCCGCCGCCAGCGAGAATTTTGCATAGCCGCTGATACGCCGCAGCCTTCGCGCGCTTAAGTAACCGGCGATCCGCGATTCATCGATTTCCGGCGTGTCGGCGGAAATCCGCTCTCCCGCGCCCAGCAACCGCGCCACAAATTCCTCATTCCCCACCGCTCCGGGGAGCACCACCCCAATCCCGGTAATCAGCACATCACGGGCTCGGGAAAATGTCGGCGCGTCATCCGCGGGCAAGTCGCCCGCATGAATAACCGCGGCGGTGTCACTATCTCCGATGCTACTTTTGGAGTCAGCACCTCCCAGTATCACGCAGGTGTTTGCGCCGCCAAAGCCTAAAGATAGATTCAATGTGGTCGCCAGTGGCGCCTTCCGGGCGCTGTCCGTTACCAGATTCAATCCAGGATAATCCCAATCTCCTTCCTTCACATTCGCGCAAGGCGGAACGCTTTGCGATTGCAGCGCCATCGCCGACAAGATTAGTTCGACAGCCCCAGCCCCACCGAGCGTATGGGCCAGGTGGCTCTTAAACGCGACGACCGGCACGCGACAAAGTCCCTCGCCCCACACCTGGCGCAGCGCCGCATATTCCCCGGCATCGTTGTCTGGAGTGGCCGTTCCGTGAGCTACTATCAGATCAATCTCGCTTGGCCCCAGGCCCGCGCCTCGCAAGGCTGATTCAATTGCCCGCGCTGCCCCTTCCCCCTGGGGATGCGGCTGGGTCAGATGATGTGCATCGGCGGATTCTCCAAACGCAAGCACCCGTGCCATGTTGTTTCGCCGACCGCGGCGATGCGCGTCCACAGCTCTTTCTAGAATCAGAACTCCGTAGCCCTCGCCCACCTTCATGCCATCGCGATCGCGCGCGAAAGGGCGCACGGCGCCCTTGGCCACAAGCCGGAGGCTGCTGAATCCGGCGAAGGCATATTCGCTGATTGCGTCGTATCCTCCGGCCGCGATCAGATCCAGTTGACCGCTCTGTAATAGAGTCACCGCCAGCGCGATCGCCCCAAGACTCGATGAACATGCCGAGCATGTTGTTATTGCCGGCCCCGCCAACCCCAGCCCGGCGCCGGCTCCTCGCGCCACCGAAGCAGCCAGAAACCCGCGCAAAAAATCCGGGTTTCCTTCGCGCAGAAATTTTCCGGCCCCCCGCATGCCATGCAGCGTCGTCCCCAGGACAATTCCACACCGCGACTGTAAATAGGGAAATTCAAATCCGGCGCCAGCTGAGTTTACAAACCCCGCATCCAACAGAGCATCGATCAAAACCTTGCGAAGATAGCGCACTTCGCGGGAACCCTTTCCATCGTTTCCATCGTCCAGCGGCAGCGCCTGCCCCCCCAATGCCTCCTCGGCAGTTCCATCCATTTCCGTCAGTGGCCCCACCCCACATCGCCCGCGCAATACCTCTTCCCAGACCCGCTGTCGCGTGATCCCCAAGGAAGCGGCCAGACCGGCGCCGCTGATCACCACTTCGCATCCAGCATTTCCAATGAAAGTAGTGTCCAAGTCGTCTGCCTCACCGGGCCTGCGAAAATAAAATCAAAAGTGCCAAAAGACGGGCTGGACCACGATAATTCCAAGTTTAATTGCGGTGGGAAAATGTGTCTAGGAACAAAGTGGCGGCGACCCACGCCGACGTACCTATTCACGCTTCCGGGCCATTTCTGTCCTCAGTCCAGGCCGGCTCCAGCATCAACCATTGCTGCGGATAAGCCCTGACATATTTCTCCAGGATGTTTTTGAGCTTTAGCAGCGTCACATACACCACGTCAGGATCGGATTCGCTAAGGTTCTTTGCCACATGGATCGAGTCCTCCACAAACAAGCGAATTCCACCGCCGGGCGCGCGTACCGTGAAGACTGGAATAATTGGTGCTCCGGTGGCCAGGGCGAGCTTGATTGGGCCGGTGGGTAGTTCGATGTGACCCCCCAGGAAAGGCACCTGCTGCCCCTTTTGCCCGGGGAGAACGCGGTCGCCCTGTAGAACGACCGCCTGATCCGCCAACAGGGCATCGCGCAGGCGCATCCAGACGGTCCAGCCCTCATCCAAGGCCGCTTCGTGCACCCCAAGGCGGCGGCGAAGCTGGCTGCGACGGCGCTCGAACTGGCCGACTTTATCTCTTCGAAAAACCACATGAACGTCTGTTTCCATGGCGGCAAGCGCGGCCATGCCGACCTCGAATGAGCCCATATGCGCGGTCAGCACGATCACGCCGCGCTTCTCGCGCCGAGCCGCAAGAAACGCATCGTGTCCGCCGATCCACTCCACCCTGTCCAGCAGTTGCTGCGGGCTGGCTCGAAGGCTGCGCCCGACGTCGCAGCAGAAAAGATAGAAGCTCCGCACGACCTGCCTCGCCAGGTTCGCCTGACGTTCCCTGGAAGATGCAGGGCCGAGAATTCGTCGCGCATTGGCAAGCGTGCCGGTGCGAATCGCGGGTGAGACCCGCAGGGCCATGTCGCAGAGAACGCCGCTCCATGCTTCCATTTTTGAAGGCGCTCTCTCGGCAAGACAAAAGAAAACCCGGAGAAAAAACACCGTTCCCGCCCGCCGAATTCGACAGGCAAGCGCGCCGCTGCTCATCGGCTTGTCTTTTGCTTTATCAGCCGCATTCGGATGGTAGAACTTTGGGGTGGTAGTCATGCGTCAGGGCGAATCGGGAGTTTTGCGGCCCTGGAGCGGATGAGAAATCGATGTTCCAGCGGGAATCACCAGTGCAAGATCAGCCGGGTGCAAGCCGGTGTCCAAATGTACATCCGAAAAAACCATGGTCGTTTTGTCCCCGTCACTGTCCGTTGTTTGCACTGCCATCACTAAGCTTGTCTTTGGATCCAGGAGCACTATTACTTGTTGTACGTGTTCCTTCAACGCCGGATCGGTGGGCGTCAGACGTAGCGGAAGTAGCCCAATGCTAACCGCGGCAGGAGACGCCCCACTTCCTGCAAGCAATTCCATCACAACCGCGGGCTCGGCTCGGGCGATTTGGAAATGATCCCTCACAACGGCAAGGCGCGGGAGCGGCGAAGACAGAAGATCACTCAGGCGCTGATCGATCGGATAAATCTCTTCCAGATTTTGGCTTGGATAATAGAGCCGCAGTTCCTTGCCATCGGTGTAAAGAACATTGGCATCGGGCGATCTGGTGTCCCACCGCACGATCGACCCCTTCGCTCGCACCACACCGGTTGAGAAAATGGGCCTTTTCATCAACGTGGTCAACTTCTGCTGGGTGAAACTGGCCGTCAGGTCCTTTACCGCTCCAGCCCGATGATCAATATCATTTAACCGCGCCTCGAGCGCATCGCTTGACGACGGTTGGGTGCTCGACGCGGTTGTGGAGGTTTGCGATCTTGACTGTGCGGGCAGCAGCATCGCAACTACGCAAGATGTTACTAAGCCCCACCTGAGCGATCGCCACCCACGGCTCACGACGCGCCCGCTGGTGTATTCACCGGCGTCGCTGGCCAGTTGAGCGTAATCGTCCCCCGCGCCACGGGTCGCCCCTGGCAGGTCGCGGTTACATCATATTGGATTAGAGTGCCCACCGATCGCGTAACGTGCGACTGCAACGTGATATCCGCCGGTGGCGCGACCGAGTCCTCAAACCTTACATCGACCTTTGCCAGGCGCCCCTCGCCTGGTGCGACGTTTTTAGCGATCCCTGAAAGCTGCGCCAGGGCCTCGGCGATCAGCACGCCGGGGACGATCGGATGGCCAGGAAAGTGGCCGCGGAAAAAATCTTCCTCGCCCGTGAGTATCCAAACCCCTGTTGCCGACTGACCCTCGGCAAGATGGGTAAGACGCGTAACAAATCGAAATGGTGGCTGGTGCGGGAGACGCAAAAGCACATCGGTCGATGGCGCCTTGCCCAATATGCCATCCGCGGTCGGTATTGGCTGGTCAAGGCGGGAAGCCATGTAGTCAGTAAGCGTCGCCAGATTGTGGAAGACATCGCGGCTCGCCTGCTCACTGGCGATTTTAATTTTGAATTCACGTTCGATGCTGCTGAGCAACAGCAGAATGTCCAGCGAGTCGATATCCGCATCGCCGCCAAAAAACGGCATGTCGTCGGAAATTTGAATGTCAGGACCAAGCTTCAAATCGCGCCGCATGATCGTTTTCAGGCGCGACAGGATGTCAGAGCGAATGTTCTGCGAAGACATAACTCGATGCCTAAAAAAACCTATACTCGCCGGGACGCGATACCCAGATTACCAAATACGACGTCTCAGCGGCCACATCCATGGGACGCGTGCAAATTAGCCGCTTGGCTACCTCTTACACAAGACAAAAAGCGACTTGGCTGGTTAGGAAAGGAGCAGTTCCAGGTCTTCCCGGCCCAAATTGCTGATGAGCGCGTTGTCGGCATTAATAATGGCGTCGGCCAGTTCGCGCTTGGATTGCTGAAGCTGGAGCACCTTTTCCTCCACCGTATCCCTGGCGATCAGGCGGTAGGCGAACACCTGCTGGGTTTGCCCGATACGATGGGCACGGTCGATGGCCTGGGCTTCAATCGCGGGATTCCACCAGGGGTCCAGCAAGAAAACATATTGGGCGGCTGTCAGATTCAATCCCAGGCCGCCGGCCTTGAGGCTGACGAGGAATAACTTGCACTGGGGATCGGTTTGGAAGCGATCAACCCGGGCCTGCCGGTCGCGCGTTTTGCCGTCGAGATATTCATAAATGACGCCGTCATCATCCAGTTTCTTGCGGACGATGGCCAGCAGGCTGGTGAATTGCGAGAAGACGATAGCCTTGTGGTTTTCCTGCACCACTTCGGTAAGGCGGGGGATGAGGGTATCGAGCTTGGCACTGGGTTCCCCAATCCGGGTTTTGTCGAGCAGGCCCGGGTGGCAGGCTGCCTGACGCAGGCGAAGCAGGGCTTCAAGAATCTGAATTTTAGACTTGGCCAACCCGTCCGTCTCGATGCGCTGCATGAGAGCCTGACGGTAGTGCTCCTTGAGTTCGTCGTAAAGTGATCGTTGGGCCTTTTCCAGCTCGCAGAAGATGGTTTGCTCGAACTTTTCGGGCAGATCGCGAGCCACCTGCTCCTTTGTGCGGCGAAGAATAAGGGGCCGCAGCGCGCTCGAAAGAAGCGTGCGGGTTTCCGGCTCGACCGCACGGCCCGCCGCGACTGCTGAAAAGGCCCGTGAAGCGCCCAGCATGCCAGGATTGAGAAACTCAAAGAGACTCCAGAGTTCGCCAAGATGGTTCTGCACCGGCGTGCCGGAAAGCGCCATGCGATGCGTACTTTGAAGGAGGCGAGCGGCCTTGGCTGATTCGCTAGCCGGGTTTTTGATCGCCTGAGCCTCGTCGAGAATGACGTAGTCAAACGTCAGGTCACGGAGGAGAGCGATGTCGTTTCGCAGGGTGCCGTATGTGGTAAGGACGACATCGAAATCGCGGAAGTGATCCACCGTTTTGAGTCGATCGCCCGTGGCATGATCGAGCACGCGAAGCGCCGGCGCAAAACGTGTGGCTTCTTGTTGCCAGTTGAACACCAGCGACCGAGGCACCACCACAAGTGAGGGACCCACCGAAAAGGGTTCCGCGCCGGCCGCCGGAACCGCATCCTTGCCAGCGATGGCGCGCTGCAGGCGGCGTTCTTCAAGAAGGGCCAGAACCTGTACGGTTTTGCCCAGGCCCATATCGTCGGCGAGGCACCCTTGAAGTCCGAACAGACGTAGAAACCGCATCCAGCCGAGGCCTTCACGCTGATAGGGCCGCAACTCACCCACAAACGTCACGGGAGGGTCGATCGCCTCGATGCCGTCAAAACGCCGCAACTGATTGCGCGCCGTGGCGAAGGTCTCGTCAACGTTAACTTCCGGCATTCCGGCGAGAAGGGCATCCAGCAGACCAGCCTGATTGCGGGCGAACTGCACGGATTCATCCCCAGCCTCGCCCACCGCCGCCAGGAGGCCATACTTTTTCAGCCATTCCTCGGGAAGGATGCCGACGGTACCGTCGTCCAGCACCACCGAGGTTTCACCCTTGCGGACCGCGCCGAGAAGGCGCGGCAAGGATATGCGGACTCCGTCAAATTCAGCATCGCCGCGAACTTCGAACCAGTCGATGCCCGAGGAAACTTCCAGTCGGACTTTCCCTGGCGTGCGATGGACCTTGCCATCGACTTCAACCTGCCAATGGTCTTCGATAAGCGCCCGGACCGCAGCTGGCAGGCTCTTGGGAGCGAGCCGGAATTCCGCGCTGGCGCCGCGATAGTCGACAACCTGCTTGAAACCAAGTTCACCCAGGCGTGAAATGGCTTGACGCTCGGAAACAAAGTCACGATGAATGATCTGCCGCTTCCCCGCGTCCAAAATCGCGGGGGAGGCGTCCCCAAGGGGAATGGTCAGCGAGTTATATTCGAAGGACACGCGGCAGTGCAGGACAGAATCGCCGTTGCGTTTCTTTTTGTTGTCGGCGCTTACTTTGAGGCGCGGCCGGGGCGGCAGTCGCACTTCGCTGGTTTGCAGCTCAGGGGGAAGATCGAGCCTCGGCAGGCGCGGAAAGCGCAATAGCTCGGCCAGAAATTCATCGGCTTGCTCGAAGGGAACATTAATTTCGCGCTCGCTGCGCAGCAGTGCGACAAACATCCAGGCGCCGAAATCTTCCAGCGCCGCGAGCGTATTGCCAATAAAGACCGGACCACCGGGGAGAATAAGGGTTGGCTCGTTGATATCGACGGTCCGTTCACCGCGCCGCAGGGACCCAGCCAGCCGAAAGGTCTGCTCGGCGGCATTGGCGATGACCACCAGGTGCAGCTCCCAGGGGGGGCCGTCATCCCAGGTCAGCACGGGCCATTCCGTATCAGATTCCTGGAGGCGCATTCGGCAGCGGCCGGTCTGACACATCAGGCGAAGAATTTCACTGTTGCCGGAATCTCGCAGGCGCACCCGGTATGGCACTTCGATGGCTTCAAAGCCGAAATCATCCTCAGCGGACGCCCCACCCAGCATCCACATAAGCTGGCGATCGGTTGGATCGGCGAGATGCGAAATCTGGCGGTATTCCAATCGCAGCTTTTTCCAGCGGTCGGCAAGCGTGCCCGGCCTGGCTTTGGTTCGCGAGCACAGTTCCAGGCAGATTTCCTGGTTCTCCATGGAGTTGGCAACGTCGATAACATAGGCGATTTCACGATTGGCAGGCCAGGGGGAAGGCTCTTCCCGCGGAGCAAATACAAATTCAGAGCGGATCTCCGTAAGTCGCCGTCGCCAGATGGCGTGGCGCGCCGGGGCGGGCGCTCGGGTCTGTTCGGCGCTCTGGGGCTTTGAGGGCGCCAATCGCGTGTCGCCGTGGCCATCACCCTCTTCCTCGGACTGGGGGGCTTCGGAACCGTCCTGTTCTGAATTTTCATCCTGGGAGAAAGCGCCCACTTCGATCACATCATGCGGAAGCTTGCCTTGCGACTCAGCCGTGAGCAGCGTTGCCCAAATATGCTTGCAGGGATCCTGGTTGGCCTGAAAGTAGGGGCAACTGCAATCGTAAACGGTTGTTTCGGGCGTGAGCTCGATGGAGACCTGGTACATGCGCGTGCCGCGCACGGACGCTTTGATCACACCATCAAACGCATCGGTGATGCGCACGCGATTGCGTTGGTGATAGTTTTCCCCGCCAGACTGGACGGTTGGATAAAAATCCTGGCTCAACACTTCAAGTGCGTTCACTCAATAAACTCCGCAAACTCTCACTTGTCGCACACAATGGCGGGTATTGGCAAGGCCTGCGCAATAAAATTTTCGATGCGACGTCGGTATTCCGCAGGATCTTCACAAAAACCGACTACGTGATGGACGCCTTCCAGAGGCCAGAAGATGCTATGTCCACGTCCTGCCGGGCGCGATTCAACGGCTTTTCGCATGGCCTGGAGGTCTTCCGGGGAGAGAAAGGGATCATCGCAGGCCTGAATGACCAGGACCGGACAGTTGAGTTCGGGAATCAACTCAACAGGGCGAACGGCCGAAAAATCGCAGCCGGCGATCCACTGCGCGAGGGAAATTGCGGCGTTCTGAAAGAATGGACCGGGCATTCCCAGCCGCATGGCCTGATAGGCAGCGGCCTTGGCGAAATCGGCGTAGGGGCATTCCAGGATTACAGCGGAAACGTCATCGCGCAGCGCGGCCGTCGCGGCTGCCACCGCGGCTCCCATGCTGATGCCAAAGAGGAGAATTTGCGCAACGGATTCGCCACGGGCGGCGCGGAGCTGATCGATGACCTGGTTGAGATCGCGCCGTTCCCAATAACCGGCGGTGCAAACCCGAAAATCGCTGTCGCCGTGACCCCGAAGATCGACAGCAAGGATGGCAAAGCCGAGCGATCGCAGGAGTGGCGCCCATGCGATGGCGCCGATTTTCGCATCAGAATAACCGTGAACGATAATCGCGCATTTGCCTTGGGCAGACTCGTTGGGAATCCACCAGCCCGTGATCTTCAGCTTCTGGTTGGTCTGCTCATCAAGAATATGGAAGGCTACCTCTTCAAATGGAAGGTTGAGATCAGCCGGCGTCAGGCGGTTGAGTTCCAGCAAAGCCCGGGCGTCAGTCATCTTCCGCGGGCGAAGAAGGAAGAAGGCCATGGCCACGATGATGAGCGCCGCCCAGAAGGCTCCGACAAGCAGGAGGGTCCAGAGAAGGGCCAGGTAGCCGTGAACCATGGTGGAGCATGATACAGGAAGGATTGGATTGGGTTGAGGCGAACCGCCATTGCAATCATCGTGTTTACTGAATTCTTAATGAGTTGAGCTGGTGGCGTCCGATAACCATTCTAGATCGTCGAGGTCAGGACGGCCCGACACTTTACCAGATGGAGTTTGTCATGAAATTCATGCTTCCCTTGTTAGGTTTGGCTGTTTTGGTTGCCGGTGGCTGCGCAAGCCACAAGGCTGCGACGGATACCTCGGCGATGGAGTTGAGCCCACCTTCGAATTCAATGGCCGCCGCGCCGGTTTCTTACGCGCCGATGGCCCAGCCCGCCCCGATTCAAACGGCGGTTCCGGACACAGCCGCGTATCCAGCCTCAGCCACCATGAATCCTCTGATGGGTTCCCCTGCTTCGGGAGGAACCTACACCGTTAAGCCGGGCGACACCCTCTGGAAAATCTCGGCCAGCCATTATGGCGATGGCAAGAAGTGGAAGCAGATTGCCGATGCGAATCCCGGTCTTACCCCCAGCAAGCTGCGGATCGGCCAGACGATCACGCTGCCATAAAGAACAGAATAACCGCTTTTCGCGGCGAAGCTCAAACCCGGAAATCTTCCCGCAACTGTGCGGAAGTTCCGGGTTTTTTGTTTTTTGGAATCTTCGACGGAAGTCTATTTAATTTCGAAGCTTTTTAGCAAGACCTTCAGAGTGATCTGTGGGATTTCAGATTCCAATTTTACCAGACCGCCGGGAATGTCATTACAGAGGTGAATCTTAGCCTTGTCCATCACCTGTGGATTTTCATTTTCTTGGACAGCAACCTCGTAGACACTGCAGTCGAATGTCTTGCCTGCCGTCTTCACCTTATCCGTCCCCGATAAGGTCACGTCCTTCTTCTCAACTTTGGCCGGCAATATTTCGGTGTTTGCCGGGGACGTTTGCGAATGGCCCATTACGATCATTGTCGATACTGTTTCGGTCTTGACATGATCATCCGTCTTTTCGACAAGTTTGCAGGCGAATTCAATTGGAGTTTTTACTACGGCCCCATTGACTGTGGTTTCAACCTCGCCCGAAAGCGTTTCTGACGATCCTACTGCAAATTTTAACCACGCCTGATACCGAGGATTGTCCACCTGATCGGCGCGAGCCAGGGTTGACGTACTGATGAACATCAAAAAACATGCTGAAACAGTTGGAAACGAAAGCCGCACAAAACCGCCTTGTTGAAGGCTTCTCTTCACTGATCGCAATTTTTGTCGCTATTTTCTGATCGGTATCTGCGCAACAGCTTTCCCATTCCCATCGCCTTCTTTTTGATCCAGAGATTCCAGAACCTGGTTGGTCATCTTCTCCGCCATGGCTTTAAGAGAGACCATGTCGGGGTTGTCGGCATTGGAAAAACCGCTCTTTTCCGCAACAAGGAGATTGATCAACATGCCCAGCATGCCAGCGCCGGCATTGGATGAATTGGAATCGGTGGCGTTGGTTGAACCGGTACCACCCGCCATGAAGACGCGCTCGGGGACCAGCGGCTGGGTGGCCTTAGATAAATGCTCCGCCACTTTTGCCAATGCATAGAGACGCGGATCACCAAAGCTGGTGATGCTTCGCAGCAGGACGGTGGCCTCTGCCAACCCAACCTGCAGAGAACGCGTCGATTCACCTCGACCCGCTAGAATGCGGGATTGGCTGTCAGCCTGAGCTGTAACCACCGTTTGCTCTGCAGCCCGCCGCGAACGGGCCAGCTCTGCCTCGGCAACGACGACCATCTGCTCAGCCTGTTTGCGCGAGCGGGCTAGATCAGCATCGCCCTGGTTTTCGGCGATTCTCACTTGAACCTGCGAGTTGGTTAACTCCGCCTGCTTGGCAGCAACCGCCTGGGCTTCGTTCAACGTGCGAAGCTTCTCGGCCGCCGTGCGCTGGCGATCATAAGTTTCCAGCTGCTCGATGCTGAGCTGGCGCTGGCGAAGCTGCTCGAGCAGCGTTTCGATTTTTCCGGAGGTGCCGCCCTCGGCGGTATCGGGTTTACCGATAAGGACATCGACGCATTCAATGTCGAATTCACTGAAACGCCGCTGAAGTTCGGTACGCGATTCCACCTGAATATCATCGCGATGCTGAAGCAATTCCAGCATGGTCTTCTTGTGCGCAACGTCGCGGAAATAGGCGCTAAGCATTGGATCAAGTGTTTGCGTAATCAGCTTTTTCACATCGCCAAAACGCTGGATGACATTGGGAGCTTTCTGGTAGTCGATATGCACGACAATGCTGAGAGGCAGATTGGGCTCATACGCATCCTTCGTCACCAGATCGATCGATTTCAGGCTTTCGTCATAGTGATGGCTTTCACTCTTGCCGGTGATCCAGTGGAGCACAAAGTTGGTCGTAGGGACGAGTATCAGTTTGCCTGCGTAGCTGTTGAATGGGTATTTGCCCGGGCCCAGCGGTTTTTCCCAAACGCCGCGATCGCCGCGGGCAACGCGTTCACCGTGGCGGAAGCTTTCACCCGAGACATCCTGACCCATCGGCCCGTAATAGCTGACGACCACGCCGACATAACCAATCGGAACCACGGTCTTGGGGATGATTTCGATCGTGGCAAACCACCGGTTGATGAAATAAGTGCCGTCGGTCAGCGGCACATATTGGCGCCCGCGACGGCCACCTGAGCGGAGAAAAGCTTCCGGGTCCTGGTAGTTATTGTGGTAGTTGGCGTCGGAAATATCGTTACCCACAGCTGGGGCAATAATTTCTCCCGGCGCCAGGCTGGGGCCGTCATGAATAGTGACGATGCCCAGGCTGTCCACCTGCATGGTTTTGCCGGGAGTGAGCGGGTCTTCCGCTGTGACCGTAGCGCCGATGACCACGGGATCAAACGCGCCGATATCGCCCAGTTCTTTCTGCCAGCCGACGATGGTCGCCAGTTCCTGACGGCCCTGCATTTCAAGCCGATAGACGGCATTCTCCGTAACGACGATGAAGAGCGCCAGATTGATCGCGTAGACGCCTTCGCGAAGAATCGCCCGCTGCCGGCCGCGTTGTCCAGCACCCACGCCGCCGGTGCCACCGCCTGATTCAGAGGCTTTTGCGCCGAAAAAGGCGCGGGCATCCTGGAAATTGTTGCTGTCGATGACGCGCCCCAGCGTTTGGCTTGGGGGCAGCGGCTCGCCGTCGCGGGCGTAGATGTAACCGATTTTCCCCTGCGGGACCGTCACCATCGATACTTTGTGGATGCGGTATTGCCAGGGCCAGTAAAAGAGATGAACGCCGCCGCGCATAAGATCGGCCTGATAGCCCGCTTCGCCGCGCAGCGCGATCATGCGGCCTTCGACAATGGACCCCTTGGCAGACCACAGCTTTTCCAGAATGCCAACGCGATTGTTGGGAATGTAGCGGACGCCCAGAAGAATCCAGATGCCCAACAGCACCGCGAAAGCCATGCCCAGCCAGACGAGCTGCTGTGGAACTATCTCGGCGAGAAACGGTAAATACGCCATCATAAAGTCCTCCCGTGGACGTGAATGGCAAAATTATACTTGTTTGCAGTCCAACGCGAGAGCGAGCGGGCGTTACATTTCCGCCGATTGTTTGTAACGATGCATCATTCGCCCTTTACTGGCTTTGGGCCCAATTTCGCCAGGAAGATTCCGAACTCATAGAGGAATATTAATGGCACCAGCAGCGCAATGGTGGCAGTGACTACATCGCCCGGCGAAAGTGCCGCAGCCAGAACGCAGAGGCCAAAGTAGACGTAACGGCGCATGTTTCTAAGTGTCTGGATATCGACGATACCCACACGCGCCAACGCCATCACCACCAGCGGAAGCTGGAACGCCAGTCCGAATGTAAGCAACAGCTGCAAAACCAGATCAAGATAATCCGAAAGCGTGAACTGCGTGGTGACGAGGTTATCCGGGCCGAACGGGATGACGCGGATTTTTCCACCGATGAACATTTTCAGGCGATCCTGGTTGGTGTTGAACCAGATTTGATAATCGCCAGGTTTGGCCGGATCACCGTTGGCGTGCTGAATAAACGTCGATTGGCCCCCGGGCGCGGCGTCAATATTGTTGCCGATGGTGGGCAGGGGCAGTTCGGTTGCGAAGCTGATGAAGAATTGCAGTGAAAGCGGCAGGACCAGGAAATAGACGAAAAGCATGCCGGTGATAAGCAGAGTCAGGCTAAGCGGAATGAATTTCGTGATGTATTGACGTTCATTTGGATAAAGCCCTGAAGCGACAAATTTCCAGATCTGAAAGACAATCCAAGGCCCCGCAATGCAAGCCGCCGCGATCATGCTCAGCTTGATGTAGACCATGAACGCATCGGGGAGCTGGCCGCTGTAGAGTTGAGGGCTGATGTCGTATTTCTGCTGGGCCCGGATAAGGGGCCAGCAGAGAATCGCAAGGATCCGGCGTCCGAAGATAAGGCAGACAATGGCGGCTGGAACCAGCCCGGCCAGTCCATAAAGAATGCGGCGACGCAATTCCTCAAGGTGGTCGCCGATGGACATTTGAAATTCATCGGGATCAAATTCTGAGCGGACAGAAGTCATGGGAGTATTGTAATGGAGAGAGAATCAGGCACGAAGTGCTGCGATCCGCCTGCCGAATTGTGTCGTGTGGACACTCGGCTAATTCAGGTGATTTGGGCACACCAGGTTTGCCACATCTGACGATAAGCTGCCTCGATGTTCCGGGCAAACTTTTTGGCGTCGACGAGGGGCGATTCCAGCATGCGCGGCCGCAGCGCGCGGCGCATTTCCGTTAAGCGGGGAAGATCGCGCGATAATTCGACCGCAATCTGGACATAGCGATCGGCGGTCTGCACCGCCAGCCGTTTGAGCTTGAGATTACACATCTGACTCCAACCCGCCCTGCCGACGACGGTTCTGCCCAGCAACGTGACCACCGGAACGCCCATCCAGATGGAATCTAGGCTGGTGGTGTGGCCGTTATAGGGAAGCGTATCCAGGCCGATGTCGATCTTGTGATAAAGACGGAAATAATCTTCGTGAGATTGACGAGTGACGAATTGAAGCCGTTCGGCCTCGATGCCGCTAGCCTTTATTTTCTTGGTAACGATCTGGCGAGCCCGGCCCTCGGGAACCATCAGCATGAGATGCGAATCAGGAACGGCGGCAAGCACCATGGCCCAGCGTTTCAATACGGCATCGTTCACTTTGCAGAAGTTGTGGAAGCAACCGAAGGTGACGAACTTATTCTTGAGTGCCGGCAATTCATTGACCAGGGGGCCGTCGACCAGGCCCATGGCGGCAGGATCGTAGCACCAGAAGCTGTCGGCGAGGCGAAATGTCTTTTCCACATAATGGGAATCAAATTCGGGTGGATCGAGATAGGGATCGGACAGGCGGTAATCCATCGTTTCCAACCCCGTGCCGCCAGGGTATCCACCGAAAGCAACCTGCACCGGCGCTGGCTTACGCGCGAATATAAGCAGGCGGTTGCGGGCCATGTGCTGGGACAAATCGATGAGAATATCTATTCCGTCGCCACGAATCATTTCGGCAGCCCGCTCGTCGGCAACCCCGTTAAGTGGCCGCCAGTGATCGGCGTAAGACTCGAACCTTTCCGTCGTCTGGTCTGGGCGGGAGACGCTGGAATAGCAGTAAATTTCGAATTGATCGTGATCGTGCTGGCGAAGCAGCGGCAAAATGTTGCGGCCCACGACATGATCGCAGAAATCTGGCGACACATATCCAATCTTCAGCGGCCGCGTTGGTGAAGGATTATTGCCTAAGGGCAGAATTTCGGATTTGAGCGGCTGGGCAAACTGGTAGGACCAGGCCTGATGTTCGCGCCGCAGGGAGGCCCCATCCTGTGCTGGATGAAACAGCAGCGTGTAAATGCGATTGCTGGCCGTCGCGGCGTTGTTTGGCGAAATGGAAAGCGATTTGGAAAAAAAAGAGAGCGCTTCATCAACGCGCCCCACATCCTTCAGGGCGTTGGCGTAATTGTTGTAGGCCTCGGCAAATTTGGGCTGAAGGCGCAAGGCGTTTTCAAAGCAGACGAATGCTTCTTCCGGCCGGCCACTCAGGCGCAAGGCAGCGCCCAGGTTGTTGTATGACTCAGAATGCGTGGGCCGCAGTTCAATTGCCTTTCGATAAGCGGCGAAAGCCAGAGGGTACTCGCCGTCGTGGAGAAAAATATTCCCGAGGGTGTAATGAGCGTCAGGAAAATCGGGATTCAGCGCCACCGCGCGTAGCAGCGCCTCCCGCGCTTCGCGCACTTCACCCGCGTTGGCAAGGGCGCTGCCGACGTTGTAGTGGGCGGCGGCAAAAGTTGGCGATAGGCGCGCCGCTTTTTTGTAGGCTGCGATGGCCTGATTGTGCTTGCCTTGCTTGGCCAGAACCAACCCCAGATTTGAATAATATTCACCCGACATCGGCTTGAGACCAATCGCCCGCCAGATCAGATCGTGCGCCTGCTGCGTCTGACCAACCTGATGGGCGAGAACACCCAGAAGGTGAACAGCGTCAGCAAAGTTCGGATCCTGCGATAAAATGTTCCGGTAAATGGCTTCAGCATCGGTGAGACGACCCGCCTGATGGTGCCCCAGCGCAATATCAAACGCTTCTTTCACAGAGACTTGCTGAGTCATTTTATCAACCCTTGCCGACACAGACGTAAACCGCCCTGCAAATATAGCACCTCGACAACGCTAACGAAAATAAAACGCGTGGGACTATTGGCCAGCTTTCTAGCCAGCGCACCAATCGCGCCACATCCGTCGGTAAGCTGCTTCCACGTCCTTGGCGAATTGAGATGCGTTCATGAGAGGAGAAGAGCGCATTTTCTCGCGAAGTCCCCCCCGAAGCGACACCAAGTGCTTTGGATTGGCAGCGAGATTCTTAGCCATCTCCAGATATTGCTCAGGAGATCGAGCGACGAATTCCTCTAATCCCAGGTTACTGAGAATGCTTTTGCCGCCCCGCCCCACCGCTGTTTTTCCATCCAGCGTTATCAGCGGAACGCCCATCCATAAACCATCGCAGGTGGTGATGCCACCTCCATAGGGGAACGGATCGAGCGCAACGTCAATCTGTTGATAGGTGCTGATGTACTCAGGAAATTTCGTCTTTCCGACGAATTGGATGCGACTGGGCGAAATGCCCTGGGCGGCAAACTGATCCAGTAGCTGCTGGCGGTGACTGCCTTGCTGCGCGTGGAGAATTAAATGCGAATTGGGCATCGATGCCAGAATCTCCGACCAAAGTGTCCGCGCGGATTGAGACACCTTCGCGAAATTATTTAGGCAGCCAAAGGTAATATATCCGTTGGCAAGATGCGGAAGCGGACCCGGCTCCGGAGCGTCGCCGCCGGGCTGGTAGCACCAGTAGGTATGCGGAAGGCGGAGGGTCTTCTCGGAATAGAAGTGATCCATTTGGGGAGGATCGAGATAGGGATCGGAAAAACGGTAATCGATCGCGTTTAAGCCCGTGCTGCCGCAATAGCCAAGATAAGTGACCGCGATGGGCGCGGGCTTGTGGGCAAAAAGTTGGAGTGCGGGATTGGCCGAGTGGAGTGAGAGATCCACGAGAATATCGATTTCATCCTGCCGAATAATGTCCGCGGCCCGCGCGGTCGAGACGCCCGCCATATCCCTCCAGACATTTGCCGTGCTTTGCAGCTTAGCTGTCATCGCGTCGGGACGCAGCAGCCTTGAATAGCAATATATCTCGATCTGATTCTGATCATGACAGCGCAGCAACGGCAACAGATTCCAGCCGACCACATGCTCGCGGAAATCCGGTGAAACGTAGCCGATTCTCAAGCGGCGCTCAGGATCGCGCGCGTTGCGATGTGGTTGGATGAAATTTGCAAGGGGCGCGGCATGTCGCTGATTCCAACGCGAAAGTTCGGCGCATATGGCCGGCGTATCAAACGCCGGATCGAAGTGCATGCAATAAATGCGATTGCTGTGCATGTCGGCATTGTTGGGTTCGACCGACAGGGCTTGATCGTAGTACTTCAATGCCTCTGGCGCGTTCCCCATTTCCTTAAGGGCATTGGCGAGATTGTTGGCCGCGGCCGAATAATGAGGTCGCAACTCCAGCGCGCGATGGTAGGAATCCGCGGCGGCTTGCAGATCCCCCTGCTGCTGGATTGCGTTGCCGAGACTGTTGTGGGCCTCGGCCAGATCGGGCTTGAGCACAATCGCCCTTCTTACCGCTACGATGGATTGGGACACCTGATCATTTTCCAGCAGCACATTGCTGAGATTCACATAGGCATTGGGATCATTCGCGTTCAGGGAAATTGCCTTTTGGTAGGCCACGATGGCCTGCGCGGGTTCACCCTTTTTTCCCAAGGCATTTCCAAGATTGAAATACGCGCCGGATGCCCCGGGATCGAGGAAAAGCGCTTTATGGAACGACGCAATAGCGGCATCCACCAGACCAATTTCCTGCTGGGAATTCCCAAGATTAATATAGGACTGGGGATTTTGCGGCGCGATGAGAATTACCTTCCGGAACCAATTGATGGCTTCCTCGTATTTCCCTTGGTGATGAAGCACGAGGCCAAGATTGCTTTGCGATTCAAGATGAGCGGGATCGAGCGTTAGCGCCCGCAGATAAGCTGTGACGGCTTCGTCCCCACGGCCAAGGGAAAAGAGCGCCAAACCCAGATTGTTCAGGAAATC
Organism: Planctomycetota bacterium; assembly: GCA_030775485.1. GTDB lineage: Bacteria > Planctomycetota > Phycisphaerae > Tepidisphaerales > Tepidisphaeraceae > JALYJB01. The sequence goes on from JALYJB010000018.1 coordinate 81,706, forward strand.
AGCCGCAAGGGGATGGATAGCAATCGCGCGGTTGATGAGTTCCACCGCGACATCATCGCGGCCAACCTGGTGGGCAATCACACCCAGCAGATGATAAGCATCGGCATGCCGCGGATCAGCCGCCAGGATCTGGCGGTACAGCGGCTCGGCCTGTTGCAGCCGGCCGTCCTGATGTTCGAGCATCGCCTGCCGGAACACTTCCTGGATTTGCGCGGATGTCATAAAGCCTTGTCGGGCTTACAGCGTTTTGCTGCGGTTAATGTTTGCCCGAAGCACACCATTGCCGCCATATCAGGCGGTAAGCGGATTCAATCCCTTGCGCGAATTTTACGGCGTCAGTCAGCGGTGAATCCAACATTTTCTGCCGCAGGCTTGATCGCAATCGCCCCAGGCGCGGGAGGTCATTGGCCAGGCTGACGGCAATTTCAACAAACTGCTCGGGTGTCCGGCCCGCCAGTTCGGTGAGGTTGAGATTGCTCAACTGACTCCACCCCGCGCGGCCAACAACGGTATCGCCAACCAGCGTAACCACGGGAACCCCCATCCAAAAAGAGTCAAGGCTGGTGGTGTGCCCGTTGTAGGGAAAGGTATCCAGGCCAATATCGATCCGCCGATACGTGTCGAAATACACAAGCCGATCCTGGCGATCAACGAATTCAATACGCGATGATTCAATACCGTAATCACCCAGAAACGCCAGCACATGGTTTCGGGCATCCCCCTGCGGAGAAAGCAGCAGCAAATGCGATCCGGGAACCGCGTTCAGCACCCTGGCCCATTCGACAAGAACCGATTCGTTCACCTTGGCGAAGTTGTTGAGGCATCCAAAGGTAACATATCCCTTCTCCGTCGCGGGCGGCGGAGTGGGCTCCGGTATATCAATTACCCCCATGGCAACGGGGTCATAACACCAGAAGCTGTGGGGCAGCCGGATGACCTTCTCAGCATAGTGCGAATCAGCTTCGGGTGGATCGAGATAAGGATCTCCCAGGCGGTAATCGATGGTGCTCATGCCGCTGCCACCGGGATATCCGCCGAATACCACCTGCACGGGCGCGGGTCTGCGTGCCAGAATGGTCAATCGATTCGCCGCCAGGTGCAGGGCAAGATCAACAACAATATCGATCTTGTCCTCGTGAATCATTTTGGCGGCATCGTCATCGCTTTTGTGCAGAATATTTCGCCAGTGATCCGCCGACGATTTGAATTGTTCGGTTACGGCATCGGGAAAAATCACCGCGGCATAACAGAAGATTTCAAAATTCCGCCGATCGTGATTCTTAATCAGCGGCAGCAAGTTCTGCCCGACGACGTGTTCCCGGAAATCGGGAGAAACGTAGCCGATTTTCAACTTACGATCAGGATCGGGATCGTTATCAATCAGTGGAGCCGACTGTTTCGGTGACCGGATAATCGTCTCATCCCACTTCCTCTGTTCGCGCAGAATTTTTTCGGCATCGTACGCGGGATGGAAATGCATTGAGTAAAGCCAATTGCGATGGGCCAATATGTTTTCGGGGTCGTCGACAAGGGCCCGGCGGTAGCAATCCATCGCTTCGTCGAGTTGCCCAAAATCCTTAAAGGCATTGCCAAGGTTGTTCAGCGCCATTGCCCAATTGGGCCGCAGGGCAAGGGCCTGGCGGTAGCCATTGATCGCTTCCTGCACCATTCCCTTGCCGTGTTGGGCGTTGGCCAAATTGTAGCGCGTTTGCTCAAATTCTGGCTTCAGCGCAACGGCCTCATTGAACACTGCAATGGCCTCATCCAGTTTGCCCTGGTTGTATAGAGCAGCTCCCAGATTTCCTAAAAAAATTGCGTTTTGTGGATTCAGCTCCGCCGCTTTTCGGAAGCACGCAATGGCATCCACGGTCTGCCCCGAATCTTGCAAGGCGTTGCCGAGGTTGAACTGGGCTTCAGCGAGAGTGGGCTGCAGGGAGACAGCCTTGCGATGGAATTCAATCGCCTGCTTCAGCTTCCCCTTAGCGGCAAAAGAGTTACCCAGATTGCCGTAAGCGCCCGGAAAGTTTGGCGCCAACGAAACAGCCTGGCGATAGGCGTCAATCGCTTCATCGTATCTTTGGACGGCATACAGCGCGTTGCCCAGATTGTTGTACGCCTCGGGCCAATTCGGCTTCCCGGCGATCGCGCGGCGATAATACTCAATTGCCTCTTCGGTTTGTCCCTTGGCCGCCAGTGCATCAGCGAAATTGTGATAAGCGTCGATATAGTCGGGTTTCAGCCCGATCGCTCGCGTGTAATGTTGAATCGCGGCGTCGTATTGCCCCAGCGAATACAGCACGATGCCCAGGTTATTGTGCGCTTCCGGATAATTGGGTCGAAGCGCAAGGGCCTGGCGATAGGCGGCAATCGCGGTGTCCTTGCGATTGAGGGTCACCATCGCAAGGCCGTAATTGCTGTGATAAGCGGCGACCGACGAATTGATCTGAATCGCCCGACCGATCATGTCCGCCGAAAGCTGGTGGTGTCCCGTCTGGTGCGCCAACACCCCCAGCATATGCAGGGCATCGGGCTGATTGGGATCGCGCTCCAGAATCTGACGATAAAGCGGTTCAGCTTCATTGAGGCGCCCCGCCTGATGGTGCTGAACGGCTCTCTCGAGTGATTGTTGGATGGTTTGCGTCGTCATCAATACGTTCCTCAGCGGATCATCGGCTGGCTTGCATTATTTTCAAAGCCCCCACGATATCTTCCATGGACCGATTCCAATCCCCCCGCTGTCGCTGGCGGAACAACCGCATAGTGGGATACCAGGGTGAATCATCTCGATCCAGCATCCATCGCCAATCCGGCGCGAACGGCAGCAGCACCCACACAGGTTTGCCCAGCGCGCCTGCGAGATGAACGACGGAAGTATCCACGCCGATGACCAGATCAAGACTTGATATCAAAGCTGCTGTGTCGGCAAAATTCGATAATTCCGAAGTCCAGTCGATCAATTCCATGCCAGGCGGAGGAGTCAATGCAGGCAGTTGCTGATCAACGGGTTTGGCCTCGAATTTCTGCAGACTCACAAGTGTTAATCCCGGCACTTGCATCAATGGCGCAAAAAGGGAGAGCGCGATCGACCGATTGCGATCATTGCGATGCTCGGGCCGCCCCGCCCAGACTAATCCGATCTTCAACCCCTTCACGTCTTTCAGTCGCGATTGCCAGACTTTCATCGTCGCTTCGTCCGGCTGTAGATAGGGAAACTCGTTTGGAATCGTTGCCAGGGTGGTGGCAAAAGCCATCGGTAAACTGAGCAGCGGGCAATGGAGATCAAAATGCGGCAATGGTTGATCGGTCACGCACCACTGATCGACCTGGAAACTGGCTTGCAACAAATTCATCAGCTCAGGCCGGCAGTCGACGACGATCTTTCCCCCCTTGGCCTGAACCATGGGGAGATACCGGATAAACTGAAGGGTATCCCCAAAGCCCTGCTCCGCATGAAGCAAAATCGTGCTGCCTTGAAGGTCGCCTCCATCCCAGATCGGTTGAGAAAATTCCCGGCATGTGCCGCCCAGTTCTTTAACGCGGCTCCGCCAGGCTGCCTCTTTCCACCCTTCCGAAAAATCACCGCGGCACAGAAGGGTCAGGCCCAGGTTCCAGTGAGCCGATGCCGATCCTGGGTTTAATTCCAATGCTTTTCGCACATAAGTAATTGATTCATCCAGCCGGCATTGTTGATACCTGACGTTGGCAATATTGATGTACCCGTCAACATAATCAGGTTGAAGGGAACAGGCTTGATGAAAGCACGCCAGTGCATCGTCCAAACGGCCCAATTCGAAGAACGTTCGCCCCAGGTTATTGGTGGCATCCACATGGTTGGGATTTTGAGCTAAAGCGCCCCGAAAGGCGGCCTCGGCCCGATCAAATTGGCCATCATCAAAATAGGCGTTGCCCAAATTGTTGTAAGCGTCTGCATAATCGGGTCGAAGCGCGATAGCCTGCTTGTAAGCATTCTGAGCAAATTCCAATTCTCTTCGTTCATTAAAGATATTGCCGAGGTTGTTGATCGCCTCCGCATAATCGGGGCGGAGTTCCAGGGCGCGGCGGAAGCATTGTTCAGCCCCCGGAATATCCTTGGCGCAAACAAGGGCGCCACCAAGCCCAAAATGAGCCTCGGGCGAATTCGTGTTGAGCGCGACCGCCTGTCGATAAGCAGTCACGGCCTCATCAATTCGTCCCAGGGCAAGGAGAACAACGCCCATGTTCAAATAAAATTCGGGGACGCGTGGCTGCAAAGCTATCGATCGATTCATTAAATCCGCGGCAAGATCCAATCGCCCTGCCGCATGCGCCAGCGTGCCCAGCAAGTGCATCGCCTGCGCATGACTGGGATCATGGTCGAGAATCTGTCGATAGACCGCCTCCGCATCGGCCAACCGCCCCGCCTGCTGATGGGCCACGGCAAGTTCGAGCGCCTCGTGGGAGGTCATATAGTCCCCGCGCCTCGCGAAAATTCCCGGAGACAATCCGCCAATCGCGCAATTGGATCACTCCAGTCCTGTGGCATCTTCTGGCGAAATAATTTCATTGTCGGATACCAGGGGGAATCCATGCGATCCATCATCCAGCGCCAATCCGGAACAAGGGGCAGCAGCAACCACGTTGGTTTGCCCATTGCGCCAGCGAGATGTGCAATGGATGTGTCAACTGTGACAATTACATCCAGATTTGCAATCAGAGCCGCGGTGTTGGAAAAATCTTCCAGTTCGCCGGTCCAATCGGCGATTTCCATTCCCAGCGGCGCACTCCCCGCCTGAGCGCCCGGCTCACCTTTTTGCAGGCTGACAAAATGAATGCCCTGAACCTGCCCTAGCGGCGCCAGCGTGGCCAGAGCTATCGAGCGATTGCGATCGTTGGCGTGAGCCGCGCGACCAGCCCATGCCAGTCCGACCTTGCAACCGGGCATTGCTTTCAGGCGCTCCCGCCAGCGCTGTGCCTGCGCGGCGTCGGGCTGAACGTAAGGAACGCCGGTGGGAATTGTTTCCAGCGTCGTCCCTAGAACCATGGGCAGATCCATCAGCGCGCAGTGCACCGAAAACGCCGGAAGAATTTCTTTGTCAATGACCCATCGTTCCACCGGGAATTGCTCCTTGAACAGCGCCACCAATTCCTTCTGGCAGCCGACGATCACCCTCCCCCCGCGCGCGGCCACCATCGGCACATAGCGAATAAATTGAATCACATCCCCAAACCCTTGCTCAGCATGCAAAAGAATTCGGCGGCCACCCAAATCGCTGCCATCCCACACCGGCATCGGGTAGTTGCGCTTGGGGGCGTCTAGCTCTTCGACCTTCCATCGCCAATTGTATTCTTTCCACCCTTCCACCAGCATTCCCTGGAGAAGCAGGGCCAGGCCCAGGTTCCAATGTGCCGGCGCGAAATCCGGACGCAAGGCCAGCGAGCGCCGGCATGACTCTTCCGCCGCCCTGGGGTTGCCCTTGAAGTAATACGCGTTGCCCAGATTGTTGTGCGCTTCGTAGTAGTCGGGCCGAAGCCCGATGGCGCGATTGAACGTCATGATTGCTTCGTCCAACGAACCCTTGTGATAAAATGCATTCCCCAGACTCTGATAAGCGCCGGCTGACTGCGGTCGAAGCTCAATCGCTTTGCGATAGCAGGCAATCGCCTCGTCGTATTTGCATTGATCGAGCAGCGCATTGCCCAGATTTCGGTGCACCTCGGCCTGGCTGGGATTGATCGCAATCGAACGGCGAAGCATCTCAACCGCGGCATCCAGTTTTTTTGCGTGCTTCAGAACATTCCCGAGATTATTCAGCGCTTCCGCATCTCGCGGGTTCAGTTTTAGCGCCTTATTCAGTGCCGCCTGAGCCTCCGCCCACATATTCTTGTTTTGGTAGGCCACCCCGAGATTGGTATACGCCTCGTGATAGTTAGGCTGCTGGGAGATCGCGGCGCCGTAGGCGGCAATGGCATCGTCGGTGCGGCCCATTTTCAGCAAGGCGTTGCCGAGGTTGTTGCACGCCTCGGGAAAATTTGATCGAAGCATCACGGCGCTTTGGCAATGCGTGGCGGCATCTGAATAGCGCCCCATCATATAAAACGTGTTACCCAGATTATTATGCGCTTCAGGATAATCGGGTCGCTGCGCGAGGGCTTTCTGGTAATCAGCCACCGCTTGCTCCAGCCTTCCCTGACGACCATGAACGAGTCCGCGATTGCTGTAAAACTCCGCGGCCAGAGGTTGGGCGGCAATCGCGCGGTTGATCAGGTCCAGCGCCACTTCATCGCGGCCAACCTGATAGGCCATCACCCCAAGCATATGCAATGCGTCCGGATGATGCGGGTCCCCCGACAACACTTCGCGGTAAATGGCTTCCGCTTCCCCCAGCCGACCGGCCTGATGAAGCCGCACCGCCGACTCAATCGCTTGCTGAACTTTCGCCGTCTTCATGAAAGCCAAATCCTCGCGGAAAGACCAGCGATTCTAGCCGAGCCAACGCCGTGGGCAAAGCAGGCCCAAGCTGCCGCGCAACGCCGGCAATTCACCGACGTCGTGATCGGTTCAATGCATCTGGGCGGTTGTATCTTTCAGGCTTGGCGAAAACGAAAGTGAATTGTTTTAAGACTGCGGAACATCCGCGGAAGTAGAGGCGTGCTCGGTCTCCGCGGCGTTGGAATCCCCCGACGTTGAATCCGCTCCTGGCGCGGATCCATCCGCTTCCGTGGGCGCTGGGTCTTCCTCAATCGCAATTGTTTTGAGGATATCTGTTGCGGCGGTCTGGCGATTGATCCCAGCCTTCAGGTTGGAGGTCTTGACGCGCGGTTCTTTCTTTTCCTTGACCTTGTTCACCGCCAGTTCGATGGGCAGTTCATCAGGAATGTAGAGAATTCGATGGCAGCTCGGACAAAAAACCAGCTCGTCGCGCGAATGGAGCTTGTTGTAGATATCCGTCACCAGATCCATGTTGCAGGCGGTGCAGGCATATTCTTCACGACGCCGGTCGGGCTTTGCCAGCGCGCTCATGGCCTCGCCTTCAAAGCGATCCGCAAGACGATCAAAGGCATCGCGCGCCCGTGCAGTAACCTTTGCCGAAGCCATTTCGCGCAGCGGACGAAGAGATTCAATCTCCACGTTAAGAGTCTTCACCTGTTCGCCGATTTCCGCTTGCAACTGCTTGAGGCGTGTCTGTTCTTCTTCCAGGGCGGCGTGAATCTCTTTTACCTCAGCCTGGTATTTCTCGACGTGCTCCATCTCTTTGAGCATCAATTCTTCGGTCTTGGCTTTCTCAGCTTTTTCGGTGTTGATTTCCACGAGGAAAGTTTGGTATTCGCGGTTGGTCTTTGCGTTGCTCTGTTGCCCGCGCAACCGTTCGATCTTTTCTTCGCGGGATTTAAGATCCAAGTCCTGTTGGTTCGCCTGGCTTTGATGTTCTTTCAAATTAGTCTGCGCAAGCCGATGCCGCTCGCCCAACTCATCGACCTTGCGCTGCTGCACGCGGACATTCTTACTAACCGCATCGAGCCGGGATTGCGCTTCGCGCAATCTCTGGTCAGCGCGGTACAACCCAACCAAGGCAATGTTCATCGGACCCATAGGGCGATTCCTCTTGCGTCAGAACCTACCATTATGTCAACCGCGGCGCGGATGAAAAGGGGCCAGCATTCAAAACGCATTCTTTACATGCCAACACAACGATGATTCCGTGCGACAAAAGCCGTTTAACCCACAAAATACTCGGCGCTCTTTTTTTAATTTCTTCTATTTAAGCAAGCTTGGGATCCCGTTTCACGCAGCCAAAATCACTTCGCCATTCCGCGGCGGATGCCAGTGCAAATGGACAAATTTTATCCGCATACAAAAAAAGAACGCCCGGAACCTTTCGGAACCAGGCGTTCGCTTTTAATAGTGTTTAGTCGGATTGCCAATCCACAGCGTCGCCGCTGGGACCCTGCTCTTGGGCAAGCCCAATTGCAGGCGAGATTGTGCTGACATATCGATCCGAGATTGCTCTCGTACCGTTCTAAGAAAATCCCTTAGAAAGGAGGTGATCCAGCCGCAGGTTCCCCTACGGCTACCTTGTTACGACTTAGTCCCAGTCACCGAACCTAGCGTAGACACCTCTGAATTGAGGCGGCTTCGGCTATTTCCGGCTCCCATGACTTGACGGGCGGTGTGTACAAGGCTCAGGAACACATTCACCGCGGCGTAGCTGATCCGCGATTACTAGCGATTCCAACTTCACGGAGGCGAGTTGCAGCCTCCGATCTGAACTGGGGGGTGATTTTTGCGATTTCCATGAGTTTGCACTTTAGGTTCGCTTTATGCACCCCATTGTAGCACGTGTGTAGCCCTGGGCATAAAGGCCATGAGGACTTGACGTCATCTCCACCTTCCTCCGGTTTGACACCGGCAGTCCCCTTAGAGTCCCCGGCATAACCCGCTGGTAACTAAGGGCAAAGGTTTCGCTCGTTAAGGGACTTAACCCGACATCTCACGACACGAGCTGACGACAGCCATGCAGCACCTGTACTAGTTGTACCCCGAAGGGCCTACCCTGCTTTCACAGGGATAATCCTAGCATGTCAAGCCCAGGTAAGGTTCTGCGCGTTGCTTCGAATTAAACCACATGCTCCACCGCTTGTGTGAGCCCCCGTCAATTCCTTTGAGTTTTAGCCTTGCGACCGTACTTCCCAGGCGGTCCACTTAGCACTTTTGCTTCGACCGTAATACCGTCAGAGGCACTACGATCTAGTGGACATCGTTTACGGCTAGGACTACCGGGGTATCTAATCCCGTTTGCTCCCCTAGCTTTCGTGTCTCAGTGTCAGCACACCCCTAGCGAGCTGTTTTCACCATTGGCGTTCCAAATGATATCTACGCATTTCACCGCTCCACCATTTGTTCCGCTCGCCCCTAGGTGGCTCAAGACCAGCAGTATACCCAGCAGTTCCACGGTTGAGCCGTGGGATTTCACAAGGTACTTACCAGTCCACCTACACACGCTTTAAGCCCAGTGATTCCGCCTAACGCTTGGCACCTCTGTCTTACCGCGGCTGCTGGCACAGAGTTAGCCGTGCCTTCCTCTGGGGTTGATCAGAACTTTCTAACCCCTGACAGTGGTTTACATCCCGAAGGACTTCGTCCCACACGCGGCGTCGCTCCGTCACACTTGCGTGCATTGCGGAAGATTCGTTACTGCAGCCCCCCGTAGGAGTCTGGGCAGTGTCTCAGTCCCAATGTGGCCGGCCAACCTCTCAGTCCGGCTACGCGTCGTCGCCTTGGTAGGCCATTACCCTACCAACTAGCTGATACGATATCGCCCGCTCCCAAGACGGTTTCCCTTTGAGATTCCCACCATGCGACAGGAATATATAATCTGGTATTACCTGCCCTTTCGGGCAGCTATCCCAGATCTTGGGGTACGTTAGCGATACATTACTCACCCGTCCGCCACTGGTGTATTGCTACACCCGTACGACTTGCATGTCTTAACCACGCCGCCAGCGTTCAGGCTGAGCCAGGATCAAACTCTTCAATTAAATTTCTTGGCATGGCCCCTTCCTGATGCCCGGCTTTACGCCGAGACTGACACTTTCAGGAACCACGTTATCCTCGAAACGAGTTTGTCCAACCAACCGAAACAAGACGTTTTCCAGTTGGGTGTTTCTGCCCGCCAATCGGCTATGAAAGGCGGGTCAGTCGAATTCGACTACCTTTGATTCAGGTTGCCCCAAATCTCAGAAAGAACGAACGCGAGCAAGGCTCAAGCTTCTTCGATGGCTTACTTAACAAAAATTGATCAAGGAAGATCACTTTGCATGTAACCACAAGGACGCTTGAGATAATGATCGACGCCTGCAATTAAAACTGCAAACGCCGAGGTTTTCTTCGTCCGGACAGCGTTGTACAAAAACGCTTCCGAACACACATCCTCGCGGCTATCCGACTATTCACTTGTCAAAGAGCAAAATACAAACGTCGCGGACAACTGTCGTTATCAACGTCGTGTGAAACCCGAATCTCAAAAACGACTCGTTCGGGGGGAGGCAGATCGTATCGTCTGTCATCCGCTTGTCAATCACCTGTTGCGAGATTTTTTAGTCCGGTTCAAACACCAGACTTAATCATCCGCCAAAGTGGAGCGAACCTGTCTTATCGGCCAGACGGAAAAAAACGTCAGGTCCGCAGACGACAAATTCCAGGGCGATACATGCCCTGTTGGCCATCTTAAGAAGGCCAGCTTGTCTCAACTTTTAAACTGTTGCAAAAGCAACCAAGCAGCAAAGGTCTTGATCTGCCGCAGTTTCAATCACCACAGCCAACCATTGCCGGGGGTAGGTGACGCACAGGCATTATTCGCATTTGCTTTCCCGCCGTCAAGAGGATTGTGGATGTTTTTTTCCAACCCGTAAATCTCGAATGCTCACCGCACCCCCATCGCCGCCACCCTAAATTCATTTCATTCAGTGGGCTGATCGGTGATTTCATCCTCAAAATCATCCTCTTCCACTTTGTCCTCTGCTTCCTCCGCGTCGAAATCGGCCACTTCCTGCGCCGTCGCCTCATCCAGTGAAAGCACATGGGCGCCGCGTTTGGCCACCCCCGCCGGCCCACCACCTCGGCCGCGAACAACCAGCTTAATCGGCACTTCCGCATAAGGCAGAAGCTCGCGAAACCGATTTATCATGAATCGCTGATACGCCATATCCAGGTATTCAGGATTATTCACAAACAGCACAATCGTCGGCGGAGTGATATCAATCTGCGTCGCGTAATAGATACGCGCCTTCCGCCCGCTAGGCGTGCTGGGCTGCCGTTCCTGAAGAATCAACCTCACAACGCGGTTCAATTGCCCGGTCGTAAGCCGGGTATTCGCCTGTTTCATAAGGTGCATTGCCGTATCCACTACCGCCTGCACGTTCCGGCCCTCTTTGGCCGTCACAAAACCAATCGGCGCATAATTGATCTGAGGAAGCTCCGCATCGAGGTAAACCCGGTATTCTTCCATCAGCGCATGATCATCCACCGCCGAGTTATCCTCTTCTTTACGATTCCTCAACACCGCCGTGCGCGTTAAATCCCACTTGTTAATGACGATCATCACCGGCTTAAACTGCTCGGAAATATACTGCGCCAACTTCTTGTCCGGCTCGCTGACCGGCTCGGTCCCATCAATCAGCATCAGCACCACATCCGCGCGCCGAATCGATCTCTGAGCCCGGTGGAAGCTGTAAAACTCAATGTCATTCGTCACCATGTGCCGCTTTTTGCGCACACCGGCAGTGTCGATGACGATCATCGTTCGCCCGTCTTTTTGAAAGCGAACGTCGATGCTATCGCGGGTAGTGCCAGGAACCTCCGAAACAATCACCCGGTCCGGCTCCCCCTCATAAAGCTCAGCTATCGAATTCACCAGTGTGCTCTTCCCCGCGTTTCGCTTGCCCACAATGGCAACCATCATCTGCGGCTCAGGGATCTTCGTCGGAGCATGACTCAGGTCGATCCGGCTCTTGATCGCGTTCATCACCAGATCGATGTTCCGCCCGCGCAGCGCGGATACGCCAATCGGCGTACCGAGGCCCAACCGGGCAAGATCCCCCAACGCAACGTCGGCATTCGGCCCGTCCGCTTTGTTGGCGATCAAAACCGCGTTAATTCCCTTATTTCGCAGCAGGGTCGCCACTTCCTGGTCGCCACCGGTCAGCCCGGATTGGCAGTCGACCAGAAATAGCACCAGATCAGCTCGCTCCATCGCCAGTTCAATCTGATGGCGAATGTGGGCTGTGAGTTGGTCTGGATCGACAAACCCCCAGCCACCGGTATCCACAAGCTCGACGTATTTTCCATCAATCTGCAATGGCATTGAAACGCGGTCCCGCGTCACACCCGGCATGTCCTGCACAATGCTGATGCGCTTCCCCGTAAGGGCGTTCAGAAGACTGCTTTTGCCGACGTTCGGGCGCCCGACAATGGCAATAACCGGCATCGCGGATTTAAAGGTGGAGGTCATGGACTCTGAGATTTTATTCACAATGTTGCCTTAGGTCGATTTGCGAGCTAAATATTTACTTAGATCAATTCTTTGCTGTTCTCTGCGGGCGGGATTTCCGTTCGGTTATCCATGCCCAAATCATTGTACGCGGCGATCACTTCACAACGCCGCTTTTGAAAAAGGAGACGCTCATGCCAACTGTTGCAGACCTGGTATCCATCAAGGGCTCGCGGATTCACACCGTTTCACCGGATGCGAGTGTTCTTGATGCGATTCGTCGAATGAATCAGCACCAGATCGGCGCGCTCGTGGTCATGAGCAACGGCCGGGTCACCGGCATGTTTACCGAACGCGATGTGCTCCGTCGCGTCATGGCGGAAATGCTTCCACCGGAAGCTGTAACCGTCGCGCAGGTCATGACCAACGAAGTCATCTGCTGCCCACCGGACATGGATATCGAAGACGTCAGTCGAATCATGACCGACCGAAAGATCCGCCACCTTCCCGTCTGTGATGCCGACGGTGAACTGCACGGCCTGATTTCCATCGGCGATCTCAATGCCTTCTACGCCAGCTCCCAGGAACAGACCATTAACTATCTGACGGATTACATCTACGGCCGCGTCTAAAGCGCGGGCCGTCTCACGGGGCGAATTACTTCACGTCAATCGGCGCTCCATTCTTGCGCACCGATTCGTACATCGCATGAATGATTGAAACTGCCTTGCGCGCTTCAGGCCCGCACGTTTCCGCTTCCTCGCCGCGATCCCACGCCGCATAGATGTCGCGCATGTTCATGCCGTGGAAATCCAGCCCGATGTCGGTCGCGCTTTTACCACCGCCAGTGGTCTTCGCCCGCGCCGGGTTCAACCGCTCAAGCAATGCCGCATCCTCGGCGAGAACTTCCCGAAACTCGAATCGCTTCAGGCCGTTTTCGCTGATCGCCGTCCCGTTCTCTCCGCCCACTTCAAAGCGTGTCGGGCCGCCGGGCCACATCGCGGTCGTGCTGACAAACGTCCCAAACGCACCACTTTCAAACTGAAAAGCACAGGTTAGCGTGTCCTCAACTTCAATCTTCGGATGAATACGGCTCGACGCATACGCGCTCACCGTCTTCACGGGCCCCACAATCCACTGCATCAGATCAACCTGATGCACCCCCTGGTTCATCACCGAGCCCCCGCCGTCCATCCGCCAGGTTCCGCGCCAGCCGCCTTTTTCATAATACTCATCATTGCGATACCAGGGCGTAAAAGAACCCGCCCAGGCAATCCGGCCAAACCGGCCGGCGGCAACCGCATCTCGAATCGCGCGGTTGGCTTCATTCCAACGATTCTGGAATATGCCAGCCAGCTTCACATCCTGCTTTTTTGCAGCCGCGATCATGTCATCAATGCGATCCGGATGAATCTCCATTGGCTTTTCCACCACAACATTCTTGCCGTGCTCCATTGCGTGAATCGCCGGAGATTTATGGTCTCCGCTCGGCGTGCAGACGTGAACAACGTCGATCTTCTCTGTCCGGTACATCTCCTCAATATCCGTATAAACCGGCGCTTCCAGGCTATTTTTCTTCAACGCGCCGCTCCCCTTGGCGTTCTCCACATCACACACCGCAACTAGCTGGCAATTGGGCAATTTAGGAATCGTGCGTACATGCCATTCCCCAACCGTACCCGTCCCAATCACTGCGCAGCGCCACTGACGAGCCATGAAATCATCTCCGAAAAAGCCAAAAACAAGGGAGATAATGCTACGGCAGGCAACGAAATAGAACAAGGCAACCCAAAATCCCCAAACAGCCAAACGGCGATGAAATGGGCAAATCCATTAACCCTTCATAACCACCCTTACAAACTTCCGATTCCCCAGTTGCAGCACCACCGCCTTATCAAAGGTGTGCTCCTTCTGATGGTCAATCACCTTCTCCCCGTCAATCTTCACCGCCCCCTCCTTCATCTTCCGAATCGCTTCGCTGTTCGATGCGGCCAGGCCGGCCCGCACCAGCAACGGTGGCAGCTTTTGCGGCCCCGCCCCAATCTCCAGGCTCGGAATTTCATCCGGCACCCCACCGTGCGTCGCCTTCATAAATTCCGCTTCAGCGGCATCGGCGGCCGGCGCGTTGTGCAACCAGGAGATGATGTACTTCGCCAGCGCCACCTTCGCATCGCGCGGGCTGGTGGTAATTCGGGCGGTAAAATCCTCCGCGGGCAGATCGGTTAGCAGCGTGTAATAGTTCATCAGCAACTCATCCGGCAGCCGCATAATCTTCCCGAACATCCCCGTCGGCCCACCCGGCGGATCAAGCACCGCAATGTAATTCCCCTTGCTCTTGGACATCTTCATCACGCCGTCTGTCCCCACCAGGAGCGGTGTTACCATCACCACCTGCGGCTCTTTCCCCTCTTCTTTCTGAAATTCGCGCCCAACCAGATTGTTAAAAAGCTGGTCGCTTCCCCCCATCTCAACATCCGCCTCTATCATCACGCTGTCCCACCCCTGCAAGAGCGGATACAAAAACTCATGCAGCCGAATATCGATCCCCTTGAGATATCGATCCTTAAAGCTATCCCGATCCAGCATCTGAGCCACCGTCTTCCGGCTCGCCAGCTTGATAAGGTCAATCAGATTCATCGCCCCCAGCCACTCCCCGTTCCACCGAACCTCCAGATGATCCGGATCGGTCAGCAGAATCTTCCCGACCTGCGAAACATACGTTTTAGCATTCGAATCAATCTGCTCCCCGCTAAGAATCGGCCGGGTGGAATTGGTCCCCGAAGGATCGCCCACCCGCGCTGTGTAATCCCCGATAATCAGAACGGCCTTGTGCCCCAGCTCCTGAAACTGCCGAATCACCTTCAAAGGCACCGCATGCCCAAGAGTGACATCCGGCGCAGTAGGATCCATCCCCAGCTTAATCCGCAGCGGCCGCCCGCTAGACGCGCTCCGCTCAAGCTTGCGCCGCAAATCCGCCTCGCTGAGAATACGTTCACAACGACGCGACAAAGCCAAAAGCTGTTCATCAATAGAAGGATGCATGTGGCGCGGAATTGTAAGAACCACCGTGCCGCGCAGCAACGGAGGTGAAAAGATTGAACCGCTACACCACAGTCTTAATCAGTGGTGTCTCCTCCGGCCGTCTCCACTGTAGGTGCAGCCGCCAGTGTTCATCATCCTTCTGCGGATAATCCAGCCGGCAATGCGCCCCCCGACTCTCCGTCCGCGAGAAGGCAGCCGTCGAAATCAGGTAACACGCTGTCAGCATATTCTGCAGCTCCCACCCCGCTGTCGCGTTGCTGTCCCCCTCTTTCTCAGCCGGCAGGAACACCTTGTCCATCACATACCGGCTCCAGAACGCGATAATCTCCCTCGTTTCCGTCAATCGCTCGCCGGTCCGTTCGATGGCCACATTGCGCCACATTAAGCTGCGCAAACTGCTCTTAACGTCCACCAAATCCAGATCCGTCTTGTCCGACGGGGCGATGCGATGCTCGATATTACGTGGAAATTCGATCTTATCCCCGTTCGCCGCCCTGGCCGCATCCGCCCCAGCCCGCGCCCCAAACGCGAGCCCTTCCAGCAGCGAATTGCTCGCCAGCCGGTTCGCGCCATGTAAACCACTGCATCCCGCCTCCCCCACCGCATACAAACCCGCAAGGCTGGTCCGTCCCATTTCGTCGCAGCCCACCCCACCAATGATGTAGTGGGTAGCCGGATGAATCGGGATCAAATCCCGCGCGGGGTCAATGTCGAACTGCTTCAGAAGCTGCGCCAGTTGCGGAAAACGGGCTTTGAACGGCTCGGTCGGCAGATGCCGCACATCCAGATACACATGTGTGAAATTCGTTTTGCGAATTTGCGAGACGATCGCCAGGCTCACCACGTCGCGCGGCGCGAGTTCGGCCGCAGAGTGATAATCCTGCATAAACCGATATCCATTGCGATCGACCAGATACGCCCCCTCCCCGCGCACCGCCTCCGTAATCAGCGCCCGGCTCGCGCCAGCGACATAAAGAGTTGTCGGGTGAAACTGCACCATCTCCATGTCCTGCATCACCGCCCCGGCACGGTATGCCATCGCATGCCCATCCCCTGTTGCCACTTTCGGATTGGTCGATTCGCGATAAAGCTGCCCCGCCCCGCCGCTCGCCAGGATCGTCCGCTTCGTCCAGATAATGCTGATCTCCCCCTTAATCATCGCCAGCGCGCCGACGCACCGCCCTTCATCGCTCATCAGATCGATAACGAACGACATCTCCCACACGCGAATATTTTCCCGCCCGCGAACCGCATTGATCAGCGTCTGCGCCAGCTCCTTTCCCGTAGCGTCCCCATAAGCATGCACGATGCGGGCAAAACTATGTCCACCCTCCAACCCAAAAGAAAGATCATGCGGATTGCCAATCTTCTGATCGAAATGCGCCCCCCAGGAAAGCAGCTCAAGAACCCGCTTGGGCCCCTCTTCAACAACGATCCGAACCGCCTTTTCATCGCAAAGCCCCACGCCGCAGGTAAGGGTGTCCTGCACATGCGATTCAACGCTGTCGGTCGGCTGAAGCACCGCGGCAATGCCCCCCTGGGCGTACCATGTATTGGATTGATCGATCGATTCCTTCGTCAGCACCAGAACATCCGCCCCCGCATCCGCTGCGGCAATGGCGGCGCGCAGCCCCGCAACACCGCCGCCGATCACCAGCACATCCGCGAATTGCTGAGGGAGCCGCGAAGCTTTAAACGGAATCAGATAGCGGCGCTGGGTAATCGAATCAAACATGTTGCTCAGACCATCCGGCCGTAAAACACTTGCGTATCATAGGGCTGGCAAACCAAACCAGCCGCCTGGTGGCGATCATAAACCTCACGAAGCCGCCCCAGCATCTCGTCACAACGCGGCTGGCCCTTGCGCGGCAAATACGAGGACGACATAGCCCGCGCCAAAACGCCTTCCAGATCAAGAGGCTGGGAATTATCGAAAGTCGCGACCGAATATCCCGACGGCGCGAAGAATTTCGACAGCACATCGCTGCCCGTGGCCGTCAGATGCTGGTGCGAAACGTGCTTCAGATCAGTCTCAAATTCCTGAACGATCTGCTCATAGTCAGCCGAAAACCCCGGTTCAATCCGCCGCTCATTCCAAATCAGCGCCACCCACCCGCCCGGCACCAGAATCCGCTCGAATTCCGCGCGTGCTTCCCGCGGATTAAACCAGTGAAATGCCTGCCCCGCCACGACAAGATAAATCAAGCCGCCCGGAAGCCCAGTAGATTCAGCAGTCGCATCAATGCTATGAAAATTAGCTGCGCTCCCCACTGCCGCTTCAGCGGCCCCGCGCATTTCTGCATTGGGCTCCACCGCGAAAACCGCGTACCCGGCATTTACAAATAGCTCGCTGAGGATCCCCGTTCCCGAGCCGATATCCGCGATGTGATGATCCGACAGAAGCCCCAAATTTTGCTGACAGAATTCCAGCAATGCAGAGGGGTACTTGGGCCGAGACCGAACATAATACTCAACGCGATCCGAAAAACGCCGCGTCGGATTGGGCGTCACCAGCGACCCGCTCGCATTACCGCTAAGCGCGTCCACTACGCCCCTTCGCGGGAGATGACCTTGAAATCTTCGCGCTCGCCCACGCCCCGCAGCGGGTAGTCTTTACGAAGGGCATGACTCCCGAAACTGCTCCAGGTAAGAATCCGGCGCAGATCAGGGTGGCCGACGAAGATAATGCCGAACATGTCGTAGGTTTCCCGCTCCAGCCATTCCGCGCCCGGCCACACGCCGCAAACGCTATCCACCTTCAAACCGGGATCGCCCTTCTCCAGCATCTCCTCATCCAGTGGTGCGTTCTTAGGCGCTGTGGTGAGGGTGTGATCGAAAAAGACCTTCAGCCAAAGACGGTTATTATGCGGTATGGATGTCAGTCCATAGTTCACCGCGAATCGGTGTGTGGCGCCTGGGTAATTTAGGTAATCCACGCCGTTTATTTCGGCGAGCATATCATAGCGCAGTGTGGGTTCATCGCGGAGATAGGTGCACACGGCCAAAATATTTTCGCGCGGCACCACCACGGTCACCATGTCGCGAAGCTCACCTACAAGGAATTTGACCTGCGGGAACTTGGCTTTAAGAGGAGAAAGAGCGGGATGAACGATCGTTCGATGCGGCATTTTTTCCTTGGCTGCTAGGTGCCGGTTGATTGTGGGGGTACACCCGCCTGCCGTCAAGAAGCGGAGAACGTTTTCAGAGTTGTCGGGAGGGGCGCAAAATAAATTGCTGAACCCACGATTAGGCGCTTGAATACCCTGTATCGAAAGTGATATACACCCTGCTTGTGTAGGTGAAATGAAGTGTCCGCCACTACCGGCCAGGTCGGAATTCCACGGTGGCGAGAGATGGCGAATATGAAACAGAGCGATGCGGTCGTTTGTCGTTATGAAGCCCGTGCCGCGCTCAGTTGGTTCGCAATCTGTCCTGAAAATGCCTCTTTTTCCCGTAAGATCACCCGACGCCATTGGGCTGCCCAGGGCGGAAATAACTGCTGATCGCAGCGGCTTCCGCGTTTGTCGACGGAGAACAGCATGCGCCACGGCCAACAGGTTCGGCTTTCGGTTGCTTTGTCTTTAATTGCAATTTTGGCAATCGTTGGAAACGGCCACGCCGCCTCCATCGACGTCACCAGCTTCGGGGCCGATCCGGGCAATTCGTCAGGAAATGCAGCAGCCATCAACAGCGCCATCGAAGCCGCTTCCCCGGGTGATGTGATCTACATTCCAGCGGGAAACTATCAGCTCGACGGATCGATCATTCCCAAATCGAACATCAAGATCGTTGGCGCGGGCCAGGGGCAAACCACCCTTTCTTATACCGCCTCGACAACAGGACCCGTGGTTGGCTTCCGCTCTCTATCCTCCAATGTCACCATCAGCGACCTGACGATCAACGGAAACAACAACCCCAACGCGATCGACGGTGTTCTGGCTTCGCATGACACGGGCCTGGCGCTAAATAACCTTGGGTTCACCAACTTCGTCAATACAACCGCCCTGGGGCCGCTCGGTGTCTACTTTTCAGCCGGGGTAACTCATTCCGCGGTCACCAATTGCACCTTCAACAACATTGGGACGGGCGCTACCTTCGGCGGCGGCATTCGCTTCTCAAACGGTTCGTCTTACAACCAGGCAGTCGGCAATGTGATTTCCAACACCGGCCGCGGTGGAATTTTCGGCGACAGTGGCAGCGGCGCCGCTGCTTCAACCAACCTGGTCATCGAAAACAACGTGGTCAGCGGTTCAGGTGGACTCGGCTTGGGCATCGAAGTGCAGGGATGTCCCAACGCACTCATTCAAGGCAACAAGGTCGATCACTGGATCAGTGTCGATACCTCCAGCAACACCGCTGTTCGTAATAACGTCATCAGCGACAATACCGGCACGTTCAAATATGCCGGCGTCGAGCTGGTGAACAGCCACGACGTTTCCATCACCGGTAACACCGTCAGCGGCGGAGCCCAGATCGGAATTTCCGAAAGTAACAACGCCGGCCAATCCACCGTTCGCACTTATGTCGCCCACAACACAATCGATAGTTCCAGCACATGGGGGGTGCAGGTGCAGGGTGGAGCCGGTGGAATTGCCCAACAATATTTCTTTAAAAACGCCATCCTCAATACCATCGCCAACGGCCCCAATACACTTTATGGTCCCCAGGGTCAGGGTTTCCGCATCAACGGCAACGCCCAGAATCTCGTGCTCGATACCAATTCCATTTCCAACAATGGCGGCTCCGGCCTTCAGACCGTGGGCTCAAATGTAACGAACCTGCGAATCATCAATAATACGATCACCAACAACGGTGGTCCCTCCGTCACGGCGGCAATAACGGCCTCAAATGTGCGGCTGTCAGCCAACACGATCTCCGGCAATCGTTCGTATTCCGCAATTGCCGGCCTTTCCGCGGATGCAGCTGCGCCGAATCTCACACTCACCGCGCCGGTTACTGTAGTCGCCGGTGACACCGCCAACTTTGCAATCGATTTCACCTCCGCGGGATCGCCACTGGCTAACGTGCTTTGGGATTTTGGTAATGGATTGCCCATGGCCGCCACCGACACAAGCGCGAGTTACGTTTACGACACGCCCGGAACCTACACGATGGCGGTAGTCGCCTGGGATGCCAACGGCAACGCCGCACAGAGTGAAGCCACCATCAATGTGATTGATTCGGTGCCAGAACCGGTGACCGCCAGCCTGGCGCTTTCGGGAGTCGCGCTTCTGGGGATGCGCCGCCGCCGCGTGGTTCTTCGGTAACTCTCAAATATTTTCTTGCCCCGCGATCCCGACTTTTAAACCGCCCACCGCGCATAAAAACGCCGACGGCGGAAAATGCCACCGGTGTACTCTTATTGTCGTTTCAGATCGCCGTTTTACCCCTTCTTATCCACAGCCGTTCCTTTGCCAGGCTCATTTGCGCCCGAATCATTTTTCGCGGTTTGCGCCGCCTCCAGTTTCTGCAGCTTAGCTTTCGCGACGCGGTCGCCCGCTCGGGCTTCCTTCGTCGTCTGGGCCTTGGTTTCCGTCGCTTCCTGGAGCGCATTCCCGTTGCTGCTTGATGCGCCGCTTCCGCCCGTGGTTTGCTCGGCCAGCTTGGCGAACGCAGCCGTGACAGAACTCAGTGCATTGTTGACGGGGCTAACTGCCATTTACGGACCTCATTAAATAGATACTGCGAACTCCATCACCGAGAAGTCATCGGCTCGCACCAGCCGATCATCACGGGAAATTCATATTTAGTCGTTTTTGACCGTTCCAGCATGCTTATTGGACCCCGATGCGTAGCTCCGGCTTTCCCTTCGTCTGAATTGGCCCTAAAATTCGACAGAACTTATGACGTTTTCCCTGAATCAATTTATCGCAGACCCTTCTCCCACCGCCGGGCGCAAACCTCCCTGGCTGAAAATGAAAATGCCCGGCGGCGAAGACTACGCCCGCCTTTACAAGCTGGTGAACGACAACAACCTCCACACCGTCTGCCAGTCCGCCAAGTGTCCCAATATGGGCGAATGCTGGGCAGCGGGAACCGCCACGCTCATGATTCTGGGCGATGTCTGCACCCGAAGCTGCGGCTTCTGCCATATCGCCACCGGCCGCCCACCCACGCTCGATCTCGATGAACCCCGCCGCGTCGGCGATGCCGTCAAAAAGATGGGCCTGCGGCACACCGTCATCACCAGCGTCAACCGCGATGAACTGGATGATGGTGGCGCAGCCGTCTGGGCTGAGACCATCCGCCAGATCCGCCTCCAAGCGCCCGGCGCCACCATTGAAGTGCTCATCCCCGATTTCTGCGGCGACTGGAACGCCCTCCAAACCGTGCTCGATGAGAAACCAAACATCCTCAATCACAATATGGAAACGGTGCCGCGTCTTTATAAAACCGTACGCCCACAGGCAAAGTATCATCGCTCCTTAAAACTCCTGCAGATCGCCCAACAGCAAGGCTTCATTTCCAAAACCGGAATGATGCTCGGCCTGGGCGAACAAGAGCAGGAAATCGAACAGGTCATCGACGATCTGGTCGCCATCGGCTGCCAGATTCTCACCCTCGGCCAATACCTCCAGCCAACCGCGCAACACCTCAAGGTCGAGCGCTGGGTCCACCCCGATGAATTTGCCGCCTGGAAAATTCGCGGTGAAGCCAGGGGACTTCGACACGTGGAATCAGGTCCCCTCGTGCGAAGCAGCTATCATGCGGAAAAACAGGTCGCGGGCGTTTAGGGATAACGTCCGCCATTCTCAAATCGTTCATGGAAGGACAAAAGATGCGTTTCTCTCGCCGTCGCACGCCGATTCGTTTAATCGCGCTCCCCCTGGCTTTCTACCTCCTCGCAGCCTGTCATCATCAGGCTCCCACCACGCCCACTGCCGATTTCCATCGCCAACTCCCCGACGGCATGGTCGCCCTGCGAAAAATTCCCCTCGAGGAATACCCGGATTTCGGCGCTCAGCCCATCGATCCCAATCAGCTTAGCGCTTCGATCAATAACAGCCTGAAATATCTGGCAACCCCCACCAGCCAGTCGTTCTTCCCCTATCTCGACATCACCCATGATCGTGCCGTTGCCACATTAATGAAGCTAAGCGAAATCTGCTCCGCCATGACCAGCCCATCCTGGGACGGCCCCGCCTTCAACGCCCAAATTCGCCAGGATTTCGAAGTCTACAAAAGTGTCGGCGCCCCGGCGGCAGACGGATCGGGATACACAGACCGCGTCCTCTTCACCGGGTATTACACCCCCATCTACGACGCCAGCGCCACCCGCACCGAACAATTCCATTGGCCGCTCTACAAACTGCCGACCGACCTTGTGCGCGATCCGCGAACCGGCCAGGTCAGCGGGCGTAAAACCACCGACGGACAGACGGTCCCCTACTACACCCGCGGCGAAATCGAAACCGGTGGCAAGCTCGCCGGAAGTGAACTCGTCTGGCTCAAAAGCCGCTGGGAAGCCTACATCGTTACCGTCCAAGGCTCGGCAATTCTGCGCATGACCGATACCGGCCAGCTTCAAGGCGTCGGCTTCGCCGGGACCAATGGATACACATACACCAGCCCCGGCCGCCAGATGGTCACCGACGGTGTCATCACCACCGATCAACTAACCCTGCGAGGCTTGGCACAATTCTTCGCCGCTCATCCGGAAATGATGGATCGCTATTTGCCGCTTAACCAGCGCTACGTTTTTTTCACCCAGCACTCCGGTCCTCCAGTCGGCAGCCTGAATGTCCCCGTCACCCCAATGACAACCGTCGCAACCGATAAAGACCAGAAGGATATTTATCCAAGAGCGATGCCGGCATTCCTCACCGTCCCCATACCCAACGCCACCGGCACAGGGGTTCGACCCTTCACCGGCTTCATGCTCGATCAGGACACCGGCGGCGCCATCCGCGCCTCGGGCCGATGTGATATCTACATGGGCATCGGCCCCTCAGCCGAAGCAATGGCAGGCCAGGAATTGCAGGAAGGCGCGCTCTATTACCTGGCGCTACGGCCGGAATTAATGCTTTCCTCGCCTCCCCAGGCGAAATAACCCATTGCAGAACCTATAGTTAAAACGTTTGCCGGACTTTGGCTGCAACTTTTCCGTTTTAACGGTATCTTTGAGTACAGGGAAATTGCATCAGCATGACGCTGTAACACGATATCGCTTCAAGGACGAAAGGCTTTTGATGATGAAGTTGCAAAACTTATCAGCGCTTCTGGTATTGGCGCTCGGCGGCGCGATGGCGGCCAACACCCGCGCCCAAAGCGCTACCACGCAGCCCACCCCGAACGTAGCGGTCGCCGAACTTAATTTGCGCGCCAACCAGGCCATGGCCCGCGGAGATTACGCCAGCGCCCTTCCCGTTCTGCAAAAAGTTTCCGGACTGCTGACCGATGAGCCCGACCAGCTCGGTCCCATCCTCGAAGAAATCCGCATGTGCCGCCGGCAGATCGCCAATGCCGCCAAAAGCGCAGCGGCCAATGGCAGTGCCGCAGCGCCAGCCGTTCCTGTAATTGGCGCGCCCCTCGCCGCTCCGGCTGACAATGAAACGCGCAAGCCTCACGACCTTCCCAAACCCGGGCAGACCCTGGCAATTGCCATCAAAGACCTCGGCAATTTTGATTTCGACGCTGAAAAAGGCGGCAACATTCCCGACGATGTAAAAAAACTTGAAGGCTGCAAGTTCAGCACCACCGGCTACATGGTGCCGCTCGATCAGGCCGAAAGCATCTCGCAGTTCGCCCTCGTCCCCAGTCTCTTCGCCTGCTGCTTCGGCCAGCCCCCGCAAATTCAACATACAATTGTTGTGCAGACCCCCAAGGGAAAAGCCGTCAGCTATTTCCCCGATGAACTGGTTGTCGAGGGCACCCTGCACGTTTCAGAACAAAAGGACGGCGGATTTATCGTCAGCATCTTCCAGATGGATGCCACCAGCGTCCGTCCAGCGGCTAAGTAGTGTTCGGAATATATGCGAGCTGGGAAATTTTAGATCGAGCCTTGCCATGAGTAACCAAACAACTCAACCCCCAATCTCCTGTCAGCCAGTTCCCTTACAAGCGCCCCGCGAGCCCTGGACCCAGCGCGTCAACTGGCGCATCGTTATCTTTGCCGCGGTCGTCATACTCCCCATCGCCGGCATGTTCTACGTCTGGGTAAACGAAACCATCACCGGCGGCATCCATAACTTCGGCAGCTACAGCGAAGTCGATCTCAAGGCCATGAGCACCTTCGACATGGACCAGACCAACGCCACCAAGCAGGACATCCCCGAAAAATGGCGTCAGCTTGAAGGCAAAAGCGTGATGATGATCGGCGAAATGTGGGCCCCCAAAGACGCCGGTGACGGCAAGCTCTCCTACTTTCAGCTCGTCTATTCCAAAACCAAATGCTGCTTCTCCGGCCCCCCCCTCGCCCAGCACTTCGTCGACGGCAACGTCAACAAGGGCGTCAACAGCTACTACTACGACACCCCCGTAAAAGTCTGGGGCAAACTACACGTCTACATCCGCAAAGACCCCGACGGCGTAATCAAAAGCATCTACCACGTCGACGTAGACAAAGTCGAGCCGCTGGAAAGCTAACGCCCTTAAAAAAGGTGTTAAGGAGGCTCTGTAGAAAACCCACAATAACGCAAGTGCTATGTTATGGGTCAGTGCCCGCAGGAGCATGTCGCGTCTGCGGGAATGGTGGGTCTTGCCCCGCAGGGCAGCTCCCAGATTCCGCTTCATCAT
>JALYJB010000019.1 GCA_030775485.1 Planctomycetota bacterium
GGATTCAACTCAACCGCGGAGGCGCCATGATCGTCGTGATGAAACCGGGATCGGCCAAAAATCAGGTCGATCATGTCGTTCAACTGGTGCGTGAAATGGGACTGAAGGATCATGTGATCGTCGGTGAGGAACGAACCGTGGTGGCTGTGATCGGCAATGACCGATTCAAAGACCGCTCTGTTCTGGAATCCGCCAGTGGAGTGGATAAAGTCATGCCCATTCTGGCTCCCTACAAAATGGCGTCCAAGGAAATGAAGAAGGACCGCACGACCGTCGCGCTGGGCGCGGGGGCCGGGGGAAGCATTGGCGGCGCTCGCGTGGGTGTGATTGCCGGCCCTTGCAGCGTGGAAAACAAATCGCAGTTGCTGGAGATCGCTCACGCCGTCAAGGAAGCGGGCGCCGTGGGTCTTCGGGGGGGGGCGTTCAAGCCGCGCACCAACCCCTATTCTTTCCAGGGTCTGGCGGAAAAGGGATTGGAACTGCTGGCCTTGGCCCGCGAAGAAACCGGGCTGGCTGTCGTCACCGAAGTGATGTCTGTCGAGCAGGTGTCGCTGGTTAATCGCTATGCTGACGTGCTGCAGGTGGGCGCCCGCAACATGCAGAATTTCAATCTGCTGAATGCCGTTGGTGAACAAGAAAAGCCGGTATTGCTGAAGCGCGGCATGAGCGCGACGCTGGAAGAATTTCTGCTCGCAGCCGAATACATCATGGCCAAGGGGAATTCCAAGGTCATGCTCTGCGAGCGTGGGATACGAACTTACGAAGAATATGTGCGCAATACGCTCGCCCTGGCGGCGGTTCCGGAACTGCATCGCGTGAGCCATCTTCCGGTGGTGGTGGACCCCAGCCAGGGCACGGGCAAGAGTTATCTTGTTGACAGCATGTGCCGCGCCGCGATCGCCGCCGGGGCGGATGGGTTAATTATTGAGGTGCACAATGATCCCGAGCACGCGATGACCGACGGCGCGCAATCGATCACACCCTCGCAATTCAAGGAGATGATGAAGTCGATTAACCGAATTGCCGCTGCTGTTGATCGGGAAATGTGATTCAAGGGAGAAAAGGCGTTCTCCCCCAGCAGGCGAGATGATCAACGCACGCGTGTCCGGTTCAGGCGCTCAATGCCCGTCCGAATCGTTCTTCTGATTGTCGAAGATATCCAGCAACGATCCAAACATCTGGTCCGCTGTTTTGAGTACCGCCGCGTTAGCCTTGTAAAGCAGCGTAGCCTGGGAAAGATTTGTCAGCTCGGTGGCGAGATCGGTTCCTGATCCAGTGGATGACGTTCCGGAAACACCGACACCGCCTCCGGTGAGCTCCACCAGGTCCACGCGCTGCGCGTGATAGTTTGGCGTGTTCACGTTCGCGATATTATTGGCCGCCACGGCCAATTGCGCTTGTGCCGCTTGCAATCCCGATGCTGCGATTGAAAGTACATCCATAGTGGTTCCGCCAACGACAACGTCGTCGCGCAATGGGGGCGACTTAAGGAGCATCCGACGTCGACCAGGGCCGATGTTTGCCCCGGGCGATAGTCTGGCGCGGCAGGTGCGCTTATAGTTGGCATCGAGATGAAGATCGGCGCTTATTATTACCCCGAGCAATGGCCGCGCGAGCAGTGGGAGCGCGATTTCGACAACATCGCCGACATGGGCCTGCAAATCGTTCACATGGGCGAATTCGCCTGGTTCGATTTAGAGCCCAAGCCGGGGTTGTTTCAGTTCGATTGGCTTGCTCATTGCCTCGAACTCGCAATAGCACGAAAGCTGGATGTTATTCTCTGCACGCCCACCGCGGCCCCACCGATTTGGCTAAGCCAGGAATTTCCGCGAACGCTTCCGATTGATAAGACCGGGCAGCCTTTTCGCTTCGGCGGCCGGAGGCACTACAACCCCGTTTCACCGGAAATGCGTTCCGCCACCCGGCGCATTGTTACGGCCCTGGCTGATCGCTTTGGCAATCATCCCTCCGTGATAGGCTGGCAGATCGATAACGAGTTCAGCGGATTTTTCGATCAGTCGGAAACAACGCACCAGGCTTTCCGGGATTGGTTGCGAAATAAATACCGCGATATCACAAAGCTGAATCAGGCATGGGGAAATCAGTTTTGGAACACTTATTACACGGACTTCGATCAGATTTATTTTCCTGCTGCGCGCGAGGCCGGTTACTCCAATCCGCACCAGTCCCTGGATGCATCGCGTTTCTGGTCCTGGGCATTCGCGGACTTCTGCCGGATGCAGGCAAACATTCTGAAACCAAAAATTGGGGACCGCTTTCTGACGACGAATTTCATGCCCCTGCATCTGGATGTCGATCCCAGCGATTTTGCGAATGACCTGACGCTATTCAGTTGGGATAGTTATCCCGTCAGTGGCTTGGAGAAGGAGGGCGATGACCAAGGCTACCGCATTGCCGATCCTGCCGGCATTGGCCTGGTTCACGACCAGATGGCGAGCTATCGGAATCGCTGGGCCCTGATGGAAGTGCAGCCTGGCACCATCAACTGGAGCGGCGTGCCGGTGCGCGTGTATCCGGGCGCTGTCCGGCTCTGGCTGTGGACAGCCTTTGCTCATGGCGCTGAATTCGTCACCACTTATCGCTTTCGACAACCGCGCTTTGGCGTCGAACTCTTCCATCATGGGCTTATGGGCTACGACGGCGTAACTCCCTCGGCGGGCGGACGAGAATTTGCCCAGGTGATTCAAGAAATGCGGCTGCTCGATTCAGGGACAAATGCTGGTGAAAGTAAAAAGGAGCCACGCGGCGGAATTGGATTGATTCTCGACTTCGAACAGCTCTGGTGGTTTAGCGCGCTCCCACAGGCCCGCCGGTGGAATCAGGCGAGATGGTTGCAGATGTGGTACGCGGCGATCTCCCGATTGGGCGTTAACATCCAGGTCTTGCGCCCCAGCGTGCCTTGGCCCGACAATTTGGACATGGTCATCGCCCCGTCCCTTCAACTGATGGATGAGACGGTGGTGGGGCGGATGCGGCGCTATGTGGAAGGCGGCGGTAATCTTGTCCTGACCTGCCGCACGGGATGGATGGATCGCACCGGGCAGGTTTGGGAGGGACCAACCGCCAAGCCGATTATCGCAATGACAGGTTCAAGCATAGAGGCTTACGACAGCTTGCGAGATGATCGCTTCGGCAAAATTCAATTTGCCGGCAAGCTGTATAAGTGGGGCGTCTGGGGCGAGCAATTAATAGCGCAGCCTGACGTGGAAGTCCTGGCGACGTATGCCGATCAATTCTATGCCGGCGCGGCAGCCATCACTCGCCGCAAACATGGGGCGGGGTCGGTTGCCTATGTTGGTGTCCATGGCGAGCAGGATCTCATTGACGCGGTGCTGCAATCGCTGGCCGCCCGGATTGCGCCGCCGAATGAACCTGCGGAGTTGCTCCCTCCGCGCGTGCGGGTCCTTCGCCGTGGGCGATATTGGATCGCGCTGAATTATCAGGACCAGCCCGTTCCCACACCCGCGCCGCTTTCGGCGAGATATGTGATTGGCTCGGCCATTCTGGGGCCGGCGGATGTTGCGGTGTGGGAGGAATAAGGCGAGAAAGGGTTCGCATGATGCAACTGGATATCGAGCGCGTGCTGATTTCCCAGTCGCGGATTGCCGCGCGCGTTCGCGAACTGGCGGCGCAAATTACCACCGACCATGCTGCGGCATCCCAGGGGGCTGGGCTGACGATTGTCCCGATCATGACCGGCGCGTTCATTTTTTGCGCTGATTTGATCCGCCAGATTCCTTTCGCGATCAAGCTGGGTCTTATGACAGTAAGCAGCTATCCCGGTCGCAGCGTTCTTTCGCAAGGCCCGCAAATGCTTGCCAGCCAGGTGGGGGACATCGCGGGCCGCCATGTGCTGGTGCTGGATGACGTGCTCGACAGCGGTGGAACCCTGCGCATGGTTGTTCCCTCCCTGCGCAATCTGGGCGCGGCTAGTGTCAAGAGCTGCGTGCTACTGCGTAAGGATCGCCCCGCGGCCAAGGGGGTGGAGGTTGATTACGTCGGCTTTGAAATCCCGGATGAATTCATCGTCGGCTACGGGCTGGATTTCAACGACTATTACCGCAATGTCCCCGATATTGTGACCCTGCGGCCCCATGCAATCGCGCGAACGAGCTAAAATATCATGGCTGTGGATCGGTATCGGGATAGAATGCCGACGTGGAACTGATGAAGAAACAGCCCGAGGCGCCGCCACGGTTTGTTGCCGCTGCCGCCGCGTCCGAGGCGGGCGCCGCCGCCGCGGCCCTGCCGCCCCGCAGCGCTCGCGCCACTTCTCTGGCTACGCTTTTGGCCTCGCATGTATTGCGCGACGGTGAGCTTGTGCTCATGATCCTGAGACCCTCGTTCTGGTTTATTGTTTTCACCTCGGCTTCGTTTACCGCGATCGCCATCGTTGCCAGCTTGATTATGGCTGAGCTGGATCACGGAATGCATGATCGCATTTATTTCGAAGCCGCCATGTTCGTCATTTCGGGCAGGGTGATGTGGGCCGTGCTGCAGTGGATGGGGCGTTTGTATATTTTGACCGATCAGCGCGTGCTGCGCCTGTCAGGAATTTTCAGCATCGATGTGTTCGATTGCCCGCTGAGAAAAATCGTCAGGGCGCGGATTGTTTCTCCGCTGAGGGAACGCGTGGTGGGGGCAGGCTCGATCGAGATCATCCCCAGGGACGAATCGATGCCGACCGCGGTATGGCAAACAGTCGATAGACCGGCCGAGGTATATGAGAGACTGATGGCCGCGATCAACCGCGCGCGACAATCAGGAGGCGGCTTTGAGTGAACCCGTTCAATCCGGAATCGCATTGCCTCGCCGAACGCTTGGGCGCGGCGGCACTGCGGTGCCGATTATTATTTGGACGATTGGCGCGGGGATGCGCGCGGCGGATGGCGGAATTGTATCTGCTGCGATTGTCGCAGGCGCGGATTGGTTTTTCATTCCCGCCGCCGTCGACATAGAAAATTTGCCCGAGTTTAAAAGTATCCTTCCGCAATCAGCAAGCCTGATTCTGGGGGTGGATGGAACAGAAATCTCAAGCCGGCGAATCACGCTTGCTCAGCGCCTGAAATCGCTGGGCCGCCCATCGTGCGCCGCGGTGATGCTTCAAAATGTAACCGCCGACGAAGTGAAATCCGGCGTTCCCTTCCACCGCCTCCTGCAGCTGCGCGATAGCGGATTATTCCCCGCCATTTGGATCGAGGCCCAGACTGCTCCGCAGGCACAATGGCTCATCGAACATTCCCCCGCACCGGCAGTTTGTGTGCCGTTTTCCGTCGAGGATCAATCGATAAAATATCACACCACAACTTCATCGCTGGAAATGGATACGGCATTGATTGCCGCGTCGCCAGTCGCTCCAGGTCCGCAAGATATCAGCTTCATTCTCAGCGAACCGGCTGTCGTTTCGGTGATGGTTCCATTTCCCAAAAGCCTTCGGGAGCTGTCGGTAATCATTTTCGCTGCCGGGTATCCGATGGAATCCGCCGCGCGCGAAAGTCTTTGGGAGAAATACACTTCTTCACATCCGGCACCGGCCAGCCGAGGCCGACACTCTTTTTTTGCTGACGAAACCGCTTAGGAATCCTTGCTTCAAATTGTCAAAAAACCCCCCGGCGTTTAGCCGAGGGGTAAATTGCAATAACTCGCATATTCTAACGGGAGCATGATTAGGCGGCGGACAGCGGTCGGCGGCGGCGAGCGAGCAGCCCGGTGCTCACCAGGCCGACCACCGTTAGCGAGGCCGGTTCCGGGAGGTCGCTCGTAAAATTATAGGTAATAGTGGCGCCCGTACCGCCCGGCGCCGATCCAGGCAGGCCGGAACCAGCGACCGTAAAGTATCCGAAAAGACCATTAACAATGGCCTCATTAAGCGTTCCGCCATTGGGATTGGTTTCGGGCAGGGAGATAGCATTTGATTGGAATGTCGTCGGGACACCAACGTCCGCGAGGGCTTTAGGATCATTTTCGGTCGCGTTGATATCCGAGTAAATAAACAAATCACCGTTGGCCGTAAACCGAAGTAGATCGCTATTAGTAGGGTTGGCGGGCGTGCCGTCGGTCACGATGACATCGCCTGGCGTGGGGACAAAGCCAAATACGGGTCCCAGGTGATATACTGGCGGGGAACTTAATGTAACCGGCGTTGATATTAAACCGCCTGGAGTCAGTGTTGTGCCGCCTCCGTTTTCATCGACGCCCACAATGAATTGCGCAGATGCAGAACGGATTGCCGAGAACAGAAGTAAGCCAAAGGCCATTGCGAATAAGATTTTCATGTTCATCTCCTGATTTCTTGAACCCCTATCTGAAACCACTGAGAAAAGTTGCTCGTTTCTCAGCGATTCTACATTTGGGAACACCTCCAATTGCGTTCGGCAGCCTCCTTTCGTTTATTCAGCATGATGCGAGGTTGCGGTCAAAATCACAGAAAATGGGCTCTGGATGTACGACAGCCGCAACAACCCCATCGCAAAAATATGGTTATCATGACTATGGTCCGCACATCAATAATTTGCAAGACAAATATGGAAAAAGATTTATATGGCGAGATGAAAATCGGGCGCGAATTGGATGTTTTTCATAACTTTAGCAAATTCATGTTCTTACGGATAACTTATATCTTAAAAATTTCGGCAATTCGTCGCGAAACGGCACCCACTTCAACAGGAAGAAATAGGATGTGTCGCAAAAACAGAAAGCTCTGCCGCAAAATTTTCAGCAGGAGGCGCGAAGAAAAGATCTCAAACTCTGATGCCGTCAATTCTTATCTCGAACGGTGCTGGGGAGGACTCCAGCAACTCAATCAGAGGGTCTTCGGATCGGATCGGGAACACCGCAATGTCGGCAGGA
Organism: Planctomycetota bacterium; assembly: GCA_030775485.1. GTDB lineage: Bacteria > Planctomycetota > Phycisphaerae > Tepidisphaerales > Tepidisphaeraceae > JALYJB01. The sequence goes on from JALYJB010000019.1 coordinate 6,871, forward strand.
GCGCTCTGGACCAATGACCCGGCGACATCGGATAAACAAAGCGCGCGAGCCGCTCGTGTCGTGATGAGTTGCCAGAGGGTAATCGCCGAAACTTCCGGCGCAATTCTGTGCAGCAGACGAATATCCTCCACTGGATTAAGGTCCGGAGAACTGGCCGTGCTGTCTGTACCCACGGCGACGTTAATTCCTCTTGCCAGCATTTCTCGCCAGCGGTGTGGCGGGTGATTGAAAAATGCGTGGGTGCGCGGGCAATAGACGACGCTGGCTCGTGAATGTTGGAGAATTTCCAGCTCATCGTCATCGCAATAGTTGACGTGGGCGAGGAGGCTGGGGTGATCGAGCAGTCCCAGAGATTTTGCGAAGCGTATTGGGCCGCCTTTGAAAAACGGCACATTTTCGTCCCAGGCGTTCAGCCAGTTCCAGAGTTCACGGAAAGGGCCGCTGTGGGTCCCGAGGAATTGAGATTCATGGGAGGACTCGGCCAGATGGGTCGCAAGGGGAAAGCTTTTGTCACGAGCGATTTGCAGGCATCGGAGGTAACCGTCGGGTTCAACCGAATAGGGTGCGTGCGGCGAGACGGAAATCTTCATGCGTTCGGATTCGAACGCGGTATCGGCTGCATCGCGCAGGCGTGCTTCGAGGAACTGCCGACGCTGAGCCATCGCCTGAATCTCGCCGAAGCTGATGGCACGCAACGGCGAAGCGTTCAGCATGGGCCGCGTGATGTGGACTTGCCGGCTGATATCGCCAACGGTTGAGACGCCGAATCGCAGGGTTTGGGCAATTCCCCGGCGCATCGCGGCCTGGGTGCGATCGCGAATCAGACCTGCGTCGGTGGGGGACTGGCTGATGACTTTTTCCAGCCAATCGACGAACAAATCCTTGCCCGCAGCAGATAGGGCAGGATCGGGCGCGAAATCCGCAGCCCGGGACAAACTCAATTCCAGATGCACATGCGGGTTGACCAGGCCCGGGAGCAGCGCGTGGCTGGTCAGATCCACAATTTCATCGGCTTCCTGCCGTGACAGATCGTTACTGGCCCCAATAGCTTTAATTTTGCCGTGGTGAATGAGAATCGCGCCGTCACGAAGCGGGGGGGCGCTCATCGGGAAAATCCAGGGGGCGCGGATTAAGATGCGAGGGCTGGAAATTTGCGAAGGCGTATCAGGGCTGATCTTCCCGGACTTCATCGGCCAACATCTTCGCGACCCGCCTCGCGCTTTCCAGACGCTGGCGGGCGATGGCGCGGATTTGGTTAAACTGAAATCCATCCTTCAGGCGGGCATCCCAGTATCCGTATTCCTCGCGCTTGGCGGACGCATCGACCAGATCTCGGACACCTTCGCCCTGCAACCCCAACTGAACGGTTTGGTTTATCAGGCCCGTCACGCCAAAATCGTCCAGGTTGATGGCATCGGCCAGCAGCCGGGCCTCATCGATGACCGGGGAGCGGTGAGGTAATTCATGAAGAAGACGCGTCGTGCGATCGAGGAGAGATTCCTCAACGTCACTGCCTATGAGGCTGACCAGCAATTCCGCCGCTTGTTCGCATCGGTCGCGCAAATTGGTTCGGCCCAGCTTGCCCGCGATGATGCCGCGGCTCTGGCGGGAAGGGAGTTGCAAGGCGTAGCAACAGAGCTCGAGCGCATCGCTGTCGATATCGGCGCCGATCAGCTTCATCGCGGCAAATTTCTGCACGCGATCCCACAGGCGCACAGCATCTCCCGTCAACCGGGGACCCATCGATCCCTGGTCGTCAACGGTGTTCAGTACGCGCACAAGCCTGTGGCGCAAATTTGGTTGCAGCGGCATTGGTCGCATCCGTGCGGTCGGCACCCATTTGCGGTTCACCGAGCGAAGATTGACGAACTTGCCCGGCGATGACCGAGTTCAAGGGGAATTCCTAACAAAGAAGGGAGCGAGCCCGGAATCCCCACCAGGCGGCAGCCCGACCGATACATCGACCGTATCGGTCCAGCCACCGCGATGGCGTTAGTATCAGTGCTGTGAAAGGTTTTTGAAAGTCTTAAAACCACGAGGAAATTGACAAATGTGAAAAACGATTCGATTTTTTCAAGTTCTGTGTTTGTCTGTCTTTCCACGCATCCCGAAATTAACAGGTTGGTCTATTTCGATCTATTCGCCTGCCTGAATGCGTATCTTGTGGGAACTATCGCATCAGCGTTGCGGAGCGCTCCGGGCCAACGCTCACCATTTTGATCGGGGCACCGGCAAGTTGTTCGATGCGTCGAACATATTGCTGCGCTTCGATGGGCAGCTCTTCAAAGCTTCGGCAACCCGTGATATTCCCGCGCCAGCCGCGGAGGGTTTCGTAAACCGGCTCGACATCAGCCAGCACATCCATGTCAGCCCGGAAGGCAGGCAGTCTGGCGCCGCGGTATTTGTAAGCCGTGCAAATCTGCAAATGATCGAGGCCGGAGAGCACGTCGAGCAGGGTCAGCGCGATGGATGAAACTCCGCATAAATCGGCCGAATATTGGACTGCCACCGCATCGAACCATCCGCAGCGGCGGGGTCGGCGGGTGGTGGTGCCGTATTCGTTACCGCGCTCGCGGATATAATTGCCGATGTTGTTGTCCTGCTCCGTCGGGAACGGGCCGCCTCCCACGCGCGTGCTGTAGGCTTTGATGATCCCGACGAAATTCTGGACCATTTGGGGCGGCACCCCAGCGCCCGTATAGACACCCAGCGCTGAGCAATTACTGCTGGTCACGAAGGGATAGGTGCCGTGATCCACATCCAGCAGGGCGGCATGCGCGCCTTCAAAGACGATGCGCTTGCCCTCGCGGGCGTATTGAAGGAGCAGGTGCGATGTGTCATCCACAAAGGGCTGCATGCGCCGGCCGAAATCGCGGTATTGCTCGAAGACTTCCTTCCAATCGACCGGCGGCGCGTCATAAAGAGCTTTGAGGATCTTGTTCTTTTCGATCACGACCGTCGCAATGCGCTCGCGAAGTTTGTCTTCGTGGATCAGATCCGCGACGCGGAAGGCGGTGGAGCGCAGCATCTTGTCGGCGTAGGCGGGTCCGATGCCCCGGCGCGTGGTGCCGATCGCGCTGGCTTCGGCGCTCTGCTCCCGCGCGGCGTCTTCCCGCATGTGATACGGCATGACAAGGTGAGTCTTGTAGCTGATTCGCAGGTTTTGCGGTGTCACGATGATGCCACGAGCAGCGAACTCATCGATCTCGCGAAATAATGCGGCGGGATCAAGCACGACACCATTGCCGATGATATTCATCGTGCCAGGTCGCAGTACACCGACGGGCAGCAGATGGGTTGAATATTTCTCATTCCCAATGCGAACTGTATGGCCGGCGTTTGCCCCACCGCAGTAACGCACGATGACTTCGGCGTTCTCGGCCAGGAAATCGACGATCTTCCCTTTTCCCTCATCTCCCCACTGGAGCCCGACGACACACGTATTGGCTTCTTGCACCGGAATCACGGCGGTATGCCCTTCGTTAATAAAGTGCGGCAACTTGCAGGTCAATCTGAAATGATTGACCCAGCGAAAGTATGGGAGCCGAGCGTGAGTGTCAAGAAAACCGAAACCATCATACGGAAAGAGCCAAAACATCTGGCGGCGCTCCAAAACGAGCTGTGAACGAGCGGAAACGGCGCGGCTGGCGAGCGATTGGCCACAGCCGATAATTTCCTGAATTCTGTTGGGTTCTTTGGGTTGACTTCGCCGATCTTCAGGTTAGTTTTTCATCGCGCGGCTGAGTTATGTCACAGTTCCCGCCGCGCGGGCTGTATTTTCGCCGGCACGGATGCCGGTGGAGCAGACAGGGACACGGACGCCGAATGCTGCTGCGTCACCCCTCCTTTTAAGCAGGCAGTTCCGCCAGCGACAGATCGCTCCTCTGGTTTAGCGTCTTGCGCGGGCGGTCTAACCCAAATCCGCGAGTTAACCAATGGGCAAGCGCGCCGTCCTTGATCTTCCCCTGACTGCTGTGATGCGATGGGAAATAGCCGTGTCATTGCAACAGGTGTTGCACTTGTACACGGTGGGTAATTTTTTGCGGGCCTGGGGAAATCCCAAGAATCACAAGAATATTGAACGCGTATTTGATTCCCCGGAACAAGCCCAACACGCGGCCGCGACATGCGCCACCTGGTTGGGGGTTCGGACAGCAGTGGTGAACAATCCGGACGTTTGCTGGTGGTGGCCGACGGAAGAGCCGCCAGCGATATCTGTGTAGCCAGGCCCTTTGGAAAATAGGCCTTTGCGCGACAGAGTTTCTAAGCAATGGGTCGTTTAGTTCCGCACTCGGGACAACGATTTGGCGAAGCCCTAAGGTCGTAGCCGCAAACCTGACATCGACCGAGCGTGGTCATAAGCCGGTATTGAGCCGAAGCGGAACGGATAATTATTGCGCTACTCCTTATAATGACTATCCACACTAGTATCTCTAAATACCTGAAACCAATTTCATGATAATATGTAAACGACAGCTTTCGTTGCTGATAGTTCCAACTTGAGAACCACAAACCGCCAAAATAACCTCGGCCGTAGGGCGGGTACCCTGTCAAATTCCATTGGCCCGGAATAGGCGCGGACCGCACGCAAAGGCGCAGAATTCCGTTGGCGGAGGAAAAATGCCATCCGGCAGGACGTTGCGTTAGCTCAACGATTAGAGATGGCTCGGATACTCGATAACTGCAACTCCAAAAGACAACCACGAAAAAACATAATAGAGCAAAAAAAATCGAAAAACCCGAAACGCGTGCTCGATTGCTCTGTTTCTGAACGATAGCCATCACATCAGACCATAATACCGAATTTAAATTTTAACAAAGTTTATTCAGATCGTGGCGAACTTGGATTAACAGCTCGTGGTTTTTATCTTCTCTCCCCGAGTTTATCCACTGGATTTTTTCAGCATTGTGGTCAAGTGCCAGCGCTCATTTGTTGACGACGAAGATAGCGGGATCTAAGAATCTCCACGACGGCAGCAGTTAAAGCGCGTATGAATCCATCTTAACTGAGGCTAAAATGCGCCCAGCGCATGGGGAGCACCTCAAAAACTTTCGCTTGCGACCAAATCAACGCAGCATTCACGGTCACTCGCGATATTTCTGACCTCGTTTCGTGATTAATCGGCGCTGGCAGGCCGTCGCGGGGCTATGATCCGATGGTAGAATCTCCGAAAAGCTGCTAGCCTACTTTCCTGCCTTGGACGAGCAGGTTGGCTGCCGTCGACACAGGCTGGGCTTCATCCGATGACTGAATTGATTGCAAGCTCTCTGCGGCTGAAGGCGCTAAGGGCGACGAAGCTCCTTGATACCCCAGCAGAAGAGTCGTTCGATCGTCTGACGAGACTTGCCGTTCGGGTTTTGAAGGTGCCGATTGCCCTGGTCAGCCTTGTCGATGAGGACCGCCAGTTTTTCAAGAGCTGTGTGGGCCTTCCTGAACCCATTTCATCGCAACGGCAAACGCCGCTGAGTTATTCACTTTGTAAACACGCCGTAATGTCGGGCGAACCCCTGATCGTGAGCGATGTGCGCGAGCATCCGGATCTAAAGGATAATCCGGTCATTGGCATGGGGGCAATCGCATATGCGGGCATACCCATCACGGATGAGGATGGATTCACACTTGGGTCTTTTTGTGTGATCGATATCAAGCCGCGCATGTGGACGATCGAAGAGATCGAAGTTCTTGGAGACCTGGCGGAATCGGTCATGGTGGAGATCCGCTTGAAGGGAGCCAAGAACGCGGCCGAGAAAGCAAACAGGGCCAAGGACCTGTTCCTGGCGATGTTGTCGCACGAGCTTCGGACACCACTATCGCCGGCGCTCCTGGTTGCCTCGGCGATGGCGGAAGACCAGAGCCTGCCGGCCAGCGTTCGCGACGATGCGAAGATGGTGCAGCGCAACATCGAGCAGCAAACGCGCCTGGTTGACGATCTGCTGGATATCACGCGAATTGAAAACGGCAAGCTTACTTTGAAGCTGGAACCCGTGAACCTGCACGAGGTGATCGAGGAATCGCTCGCGATGTGCGCTAACACAGCGGCGGAGCGACAGGTAAAGATCCAGCTTGATCTACAAGCGGGCAAATGCAACATCAATGCCGACCGTTGCCGGCTGCGGCAAATTTGCAGCAATTTATTGTCCAACGCGATCAAGTTCACGCCGCCCGAGGGAACAGTCACCATTCGAACCGCGGATGCCCGCGGCACTGAGGTGATTTTGTCGGTGATCGATACCGGCATCGGAATGGACGGCGGCGAATTGACCAGAATATTCAGTCCTTTCGAGCAAGTGGGTGGATATGCCTCAAAGGGGTATTCAGGATTGGGCTTGGGGCTGGCGATCAGTAAAAGCCTGGCAGAGACGCAGGGTGGGAGAATCTGGGCTGCCAGTGAGGGCGCTGGCAAGGGTTCGACGCTGACGGTTGCATTTCCGATAACGGCTGACATTCCGCGTCACGAAGTTGTTGGCAAGCAGTCGCGGCGTTTGCCCGGAGCGCCGCTGAGCATACTGCTGGTTGACGATCATGAAGATACGCTGGCGGCGTTGTCCCGGCTTTTGCGACGACTGAAATATCGCGTGACTACCGCGGGGTCGATCACCTCGGCTTTAAGAGCGGCGGAAAGAGAGCAGATTGATCTGCTTATCAGTGATATTGGTTTGCCGGACGGATCGGGCAACGAATTAATGCGGCAGCTTTTGGCGCGACAGCCGGTGAAGGGAATTGCCGTGACCGGGTACGGCAGCGAAGTAGATATCGAACAAACCCAGGCCGCGGGCTTCGCGGCGCACATCACCAAACCGATCCGGTTCGAGGCGCTTGAGCAAATCATTGTGCAGCTGGAAGCCTCTTAGAATTTATGCGGGTTGCAGCAGCGCCACGGGGGAGTTCTCATTAGAGCATTGCCAGTTCATCTGTAGCGTTCTCGCCGCCTGCTGGCGGCCCTTCGGGTTGCGTTGCAAGAGGCCGTCCGCGGCGTCATCGCTCCTCAACGTGGCCTATTCGACCCGCCTCGTCGCTCTTCCTTGCATCCGGCCTCTTGCAACGCAACGCGAACGCTACAGATGAATTGGCAATGCTCTAGCCTTTGCGGTTTGGCAAATGGTCTCATGCACAAATCTCAGTTTGTCTACCGCGGGCGGCGGTAAGATAAACGGGTATGCGTCCGGCAATCCCATCCCGCGATTGAGATTGTTCAAAATGTAAGTCAGCGGATACCAATTATCGATGATTTCATCGAACGACTGTTGATGCGCGGGCTTGATCGGCTGCTTGTCCATCACCGGCTCATCATTGCGGTCCGGCCTTAGCGACAGCCCGCAGGCGGCGGCAGTTTCCAGCGTGTCGGTCATGTGAAGGTAATGGGCCCAGGTTTCCGCCCAGTCTTCCCACGGATGAACACTGGCGTATTCACTGATGAACTGCTGCTTCCAATTTGGCTTGGGTCCGGTGGCGTAATGGGTTTTGAGCGCCTGGTCGTAATCGGCGCGTTCGTCGCCAAAGAGCTTGCGGTAATCTTCAACCCGCGGGGCGTTCTTCAGAAGTAAATCCCAGTAGTAATGCCCGATTTCATGACGGAAATGTCCGAGCAGCGTTCGGTAAGGCTCGTGCATGTTTACACGCCTGCGTTCGCGTTCGACATCGTCCGCCTCGGCGATGTTCACGGTGATTACACCGTTGTCGTGACCGGTGAGCACCTTGCTGCCATCCTTATTGTCACCCATGAATTGAAATGCCAGGCCCGCGGATGGATCCTGGGCTTTGTCGCGCAACGGGAGGTGATATTCGATGAGGCTGTAGACCAATCGCCGTTTTGCGATTTCGAGCCTGCACCAGGCATCGCGATTCGCAATGGGGCCAAGATCGGGGATGACTCGAGTCAACCGGCAGGATCGGCAAAGCGGATTGGGGTCTTCGGCGGGCACGGCCCAGTTGCACACATTGTGCTTCGTATAGTTTTCACAAAGCCGATAAGTCTTCCCCTGGGCGCGGCGGACGGGGGAGGTCCACAGGGGGACCGCATCGCCGGCGGTGCCGGCTTGGTCGAGCGACACCACCAACTTCAAATCCGCCACATAGGCAAGCTTATGGCCGCAGCTGCCACAGGAGGTGTTCTCGAAGAACACAGACTTGCCGCAATGATCACAATGAAAGGTTCGCATTTGATTTACGATTAATTTATCGAGGGGGTTAAAAATGGCCTATGGACAAAATCGCCGCGATGGAGGGAAGTGCGCGGGAGCCGATCATGCGAGAGACCTAAGCGTGGCTTTGCCCGCGACGGAGAGGTGATTGGGGTGAGCCTGGCCTCCCTGGATTGAGAAAATCGAATGCCGATCAGGGTGAGAATAACGCGGCGATGTCACATAATGACTCATAATGTCCCATGTCCCCCCCGGTGTGTGTGAGACATTTTTCATTTTCGTGCGGTTTTGGGTGATTGGCCTGGTCGTGCATGCGGGACTTTCTCTGGGTGCTTTTTCCCTGGTCTTCATGTCTTCATTTCCAAACATTATCCTAACAAATATTTTGGTGTCAAGAACAAAATTTGTGATAATTTTTGAGATCGCAATGCGGGCGGCTTTGGATGAGGAGACGATTTTTGTCGTTTGGGTTCATTGGGTTCGGTTGGGTTGCTGGCCTGATTACGTTCGGGGCGGCCGTTTTGATGGGACGTGTGGCGCGAATGCTTTACATGGCGGTAGGGCCATTGCGTTTCTCTATCGCATGACCAGTAGTATCCACATTGTTCCGAGGGTGACTGAAATGATGGTCAGGGGTATTCCGACTTTGCAATAGGATTTCAGGTCCAGCTTTACTCCCAGGCGGCTGGCCTGTTCGGCGACGATGAGGTTGGCGATGCTGCCGACCAAGGTGAGATTGCCGGCGAGGGTGCTGGCCAGGGCGAGGATGTACCATGCCTGGGGGTTGTTGCGTGGTATTGATGGGCTCAGGAGCAGCACCGAGGGCACATTGCTGATGATATTGCTGAGCAGCGTTGCGACGGCTGCCAGCGTGGGCATGTGGGTGAGATCGATTCCCCGGCGGCGAACTTGGGCCATCATCTCAGTTGTGAGGCCGGATTGCTGCATCGCGCCGTTGACGACGAACAGGCCGATGAAAAGGAGCAGCAAATCCCAATCGACGTGAGCGTAAAGGGTGGCGGAATCCTTACGGGTTGAAATAAGGAGCAACGCGCCCGCTAACAACGTTGCGACGACCCGCGGACCGGTTGGCAGCAGAACAAACGCAACCACCAGAGCGGACAAAATTGCAAGTGTTTTATAGACCACTGATATTTGTAAATCCGGCTGTGGAATGGGCTGCGACATCGCGCGCGAAAAATTCTCATTGACCCTGCTGGAGAATTGTTCCCGCCAGATAAACACAATGGTAACCCAGCAGAGCAGCAGAGAGAGAAACACGACGGGGGCCATCACCATAGTAAAGTGGCCGAACTGAAGTTGGCCCGCGATGCCGATGTACATGTTCTGCGGATTGCCGATGATAGTGGCAGCGGAGCCGATATTGCTGGCAGTCGCCAGAGCGATGAGGTAGGGGATGGGATTGCGGCGGGCTGCCAGAAGGGCGGTGCAAAGGACGGGGGTAAAGGCCAGGCAGACGATGTCGTTGGCCAGCAGCGCGGAGAGAAAACCGCTGACGAAGATAATCCCAAGCAATAAACGTCGCGGGGAATTGATTTGCTGAATCAATATCTTGCCGACGCCCATATAGAAGCCCGCGAGGCGCAATTGCACCGAAAACAGCATCAGCCCGAATAGCAGCAAAATCGTCTGATAATTGATGGATTTCGCCGCGTCGTGAAGGGTAATGCCCCCGACAGCGACCATCGCGATAGCGCCCACCAGCGCGATCCCGGTTCTATCCAGCGCAAGCCCTGGGAGGCGGCCCAAGGCCATCCCCAGATAGACCAGCGCGAAGATGATTAAGAGCACCGGGTGAAGATATTCCGCCGCCATTGGGTTTGCATCGACCGAAAGTGTTTTGATTCATTAGACTCATCAAACACGAAAGGCCGAAGCGCTACCATTGCGCTTCATCGAAGGGATTGTCGGCAGGGCGCATCTTCCGTTTGGGCAGGAGCGTGAGCATTGCTTTAGCAAGAGAGGCGTCGCCGGCGGTTGCAACGCGAAAATTGAGCGGCGACCCCTTTAGCAGGGCAATCGCGTGGGCGGCAGGCTCCTGGTGGCTGGTGGCGATTTGGAGGAAATCGTTCTTGCGGTATGCCCATGGCGTCACCACCTGCATAAATCCGTCAGCCGTGTGGAAAGCCACCGGCTTGCCGGCCGGGTTAATTCCCACCAGATTTGCCCGCAGGGGCGTTGTGAGCGCCACGATTGGGTGGTTCTCTGCTTCGGCCATGATTGCGTCGATATCGCTGTACGCGAGGATCGGCCGAGCCGCATCGTGAACGATGACATGGGTGATTTCCGGGGCGATTTTCTCCCCCGCGGCGGCGAGTTGGTTGGCCCATTGCGGGCCGCCCGGCACAAGCTTTACACCGGAAAAGGCCAGGTGGCTTCCGTATTTTCGCTTGGCTTCCTCAATGGCCTGGGGGTTGACGACGAGCTGAATCTGTTTGACGTTGTCGCGGTTGAGAAACAACTCAACCGAGCGAAGAAGGCATTCGCGCCCATCGATTTTAACAAAAGCGCCGCTCGCCTCCGACCCCTGCATGGAAGGGGTGGCAGTCAGCAGAACCACGGAAAACGCAGCCATTTCGCTCCTTGGCAAGACCGCTGCATCATGGCTTGAGAGGGAGGTGGCGGTCAAGGCAATTTGACAGGGGGCGGGGTGTCCTTAAAATTCTCTTCCCCATTGGCTGCGGGCTCGTAGCTCAGTTGGTTTAGAGCGCGTCCCTGATAAGGACGAGGTCACAAGTTCGAATCTTGTCGGGCCCATTTGACATTTCCCAGCATAATAAAGGCTGAAAGCACTTCTCCCCCTTCTGGCGGGCAAATACCAATTCGGAGCTATTCGGAGCGAACCAAAACCGACCATGGTGTGGCGGCGGGTATGGGCGAATCAACCGAAAACGAAGATTCAACGAACGAATCCAACAAAACGCTCATGGTTCAGGCGCACGTCCAGATGGCCTACAACGCCGCCAAATGAAATGTTGCCGCAAAAGTAGTAGCAGTGGAGGAAGAGCGCGAGACATATGCTCACCAGAGAAACAGCGATTTTGGAAATGGACGCTGGGATCAAGCGCCTAACAGATTGGAGGACAGAGCAACAGGGGCCACAAATCGGTTTTGGAAGGACGAGGCTTAAAAGCTCGAGGCTGGCCACTGGTAGCCGCGGTCGCCACACGACGTGTCGCCGCCATTTCCAGCCTTTATGCCCCAGTCAATGGGCAAGTCGCTGGCACCCCTACCCCAATGCTTCCTGTATCGCGTCGGCAACCGCCTTGGAAATCCGGGTCGTCGTTGCGGAACCGCCCAGATCAGCGGGCATAAACTTGCGCGCGGCGAGGACGCGACTGACGGCGGATTCGATTTCGACCGCAGCCTTTAGCGCCAACGGATCTTTGTGACGTTCGCCCAGCCAGTTACACATCATCGCGGCTGAGAGAATGGTCGCCAGGGGGTTGGCAATGTTCTTACCGGCAATAGTGGGAGCGGATCCGTGAGAGGGTTGGAAGAGGCCGTGGTTGTCGCCGATTTCTCCGGATGGGGCCAGGCCAAGGGTTCCGACGATGGCGGCCCCCTGGTCGGAGAGAATATCTCCGAACTGATTTTCCATCACCAGCACGTCATAGTCGCCAGGGTTGCGCACGAGGAAGTAACTCATGGCATCAACATACACGGCCTCAGCCGCGATGTGCGGATGTTCGGCGGCCACCTCGAAAAAGACTTTTCGGAAGAACGCAAAACTGCGGAAGACGTTGGCTTTATCGACGCATGTGACCATCTTGCGCCCATCCAACGGACGGCCCGCGCGGCGCGCGGCCAGGCCAAAGGCGTACTCGGCAACTTTGCGCGTGCCTTCGCGGGTGATGACGATCGTATCGGTGGCTACGGCGTCACCGACGACAGCGCCACCCCCATAGGAGGCGAAAAGCCCTTCGAGGTTCTCGCGGATAATGACCAGATCGATCCCCTTTTGAGCGGTCGTCAGCGGGCAATTGACCCCCGGATAAAGTTTCACCGGGCGAACGCCGGCATACACGCCCAGCGCGCGGCGCAGGCCGACCATCATGTCAGGTTGCACCTCCGTGCCATCCGGTTTGCGGACGTCGGGGAGTCCGATCGCTGCCAGGAGCACCGCGTCGGCGGCGAGACATTTATCGAGCACTTGCCTGGGCAGCGTTTGGCCTGTTTTTCGAAAGAGTCCGGCGCCGGCTTCGTATTGCGTCAACTCGAGATGGAGACCGGGAATGCGGGCCGTCACCTGGTCAAGAACAAGCAGTGTGGCGTCAGTGACTTCCGGCCCGATGCCGTCGCCGGGCAATACGGCAATTCGATAAGCACTCATTGCGTCTCCGTAACATGAAAGAACTTCAGGCCAGTTGAAGCGGGGCAACATCCAGCAGACGCACCCGCTTGTCAGCGACCCAAGGCGATACTGCCGAGTTGAAGGACAGAAAGTGAGGCGTCTTCAGATGCAAATCGAAAGCCTGACGATCATCGTAGATCTCGTAAAGAAACACGCGGCATCGATCATCGGGATCAAGGCATACATCGAAACGTTGACAAGCCGTCTCGGTCTCGAGCGACGTCGCCGCCTGCTTAAGAATCGCCTGCCGGAAAGATTCAACATGTTCCGGTTTCAGTTCAAATTCAACAATAACCGCAAGAATGGCAGACTCCTTTCAAATTCGGATGGCGATGATTAATTCGGGAAGCGGCGATTCAACTCCGCGCACTGCTCGGAATTCAGAAATCGCACGGATTCGCGTCTAAGCAGCAGAAAAAGCTTGGCGCTCTCTTCCATTTCCTCCGCAGCGTAAACAGCGCCTTCAAGATCGCTCCCGCTGATCACCGGGCCATGATTGGCCAGGAGCATCGCGCGGGTTTCCCCCGCCCGGCTCGCAACCGCCTCCGCCAAGCCGGCATCGCCGGGGGGATAGTATGGAACGAGAGGCATCTTTCCGACGCGCATGACGTAGTACGCGGTGACGGGCGGCAGAACATCGCGCGGGTCGATGTCCGCCAGGCAAGACACCGCGACGGAATGAGTGGAATGAAGATGCACGACGGCGTGATCTTTGGCTCGCTTTTCATACATGGCGAGATGGAGAAAGGCCTCCTTCGAGGGCTTATCTCCGGAGAGATGGCGCCCATCAGAGGCAACGAGGGATATGCGATCCGGATCGAGCCTCCCCAAAGAGGAATTGGTCGGCGTGATCAGAATGCCGCTCGTCAGGCGCACACTGATGTTGCCAGAGCTTCCGTGACTGTACCCCCGATCGTAAAGAGAGCGGCCATGGAGCGTGATCTGTTCGCGGATTTCACGTTCAGACATGTCTTTAATCATGGCAGCATCTCCAATGCGTTTCTAAAAAACTGCTCCGAGCCGAAGTTACCGGATTTGAGGGCGAGAGCCAATTGCGGGGCATCCTGTGTATAAGTCCAAGGCACGCCCGGCTCAATCTGGGATCCGATCCGCAAGGCGCGGACGCCGAGCGCGCTCAGGACAGCGCCAGCGGTTTCCCCGCCGGCAACAACCAGTTTGCACACACCCAAATGAATCAGTCCCCTGGCCGCTGCCCCAAGTGCTTGCTCCACGGCATGGGCTACTGCTTCGGATCCAAACTGCTGCTGATGGGCCGCGACTTCGTGGGGCGCGGCAGTTGTATAGAGCAGGACCGGTCCGGAGGGGAGGGCGTCAGCGATTTTTGCCAGCGCCTCCTGCACGACAGTCCCGGGATTTCGCTGGAAGAGTGAAATCGGGTCGATGGCAATGGCAGGCCGCCATGCGCGAAACGCTTTTACCTGCCGGCGCGTTGCCTCGGAACAACTTCCGGCGAGCACTGCCGAAAAACCTGGCATTCTTGGCGGCATGTCTGGAACGGCCATGGCCGAAAGTTCACCACGCCTGCGATATGCATCGGGCAAACCCCGTGCGATTCCCGAGCCGCCCGTCACCAGCATCATGCCCGCGACAGCATTGGCAATGTCGCGCAGATGCCGCTCACAGAAGGCATCGGTGATCACCAGTTCTTCACGGCCACTTTTCTCGCTCAGCCCCCGCACGATCGCATCCGGTCCGTTTGCCACGGCAGTAATCGAAAGCAGGCCGACACGACGGCGTGATTGCCGCTGCAGAACACGGACCAGGTTTGCGTCTTTCATCGGGGTCAGTGGGTGGTTGGCCATCCCCGACTCGTTGAGCAACTGGCCATGAACAAACAGATGCCCGAGATAGACCGTTCGACCATTCTCCGGAAAAGCAGGGCAAACGATGGTCTGATCGACGCCCAGCGCATCCATCATCGCCTCGGCGACCGGCCCGATATTCCCCGCGTCGGTCGAATCAAAGGTCGAACAGTATTTGAAGTAGAATCGCCGCACCCCCGCTGTCTTAAGTGATTCGAGTGCTTTGAGGGATAGATTGATTGCCTCCGCAGGCGGGACTGACCGGGACTTGAGGGCGATTACCACGGCCTCCACATCATCCACGATTGGCGTCGCGCGGTCCGGCGTGCCCAGGTACTGAACCACTCGCATTCCGCCGCGCACCAGCATGTTGGCCAGGTCGGTCGCGCCAGTGAAGTCGTCGGCGATACAGCCGAGGAAAGGCTTCATGACCAGGTTCCCAGAAATCCCGATCTTTCATACTCCATCGCGATTGCGCGGACGGGAGTACCGTCACCCCCAGCGACTTTCAGGGGCAACGCGACGAACTCCACTTCCGTCCGCGAAATTTGATCTAGGCGCGCAAGCCCTTCGACGATCACAATGTTGCCCTGAAATAGAATCCGGTGGACCTCAGTGAGTTCGGCGATATTGTTCACGTCAGCGACGGATGGAGGCTCGACGCCGATGAGGGCGACCTTCTTTTCCACAAGCCATCGGGCTAGCTCTGCTGAGATTCTCGGCAACTCATCGCGGTACACGTCCGTACCGTAGCGGCGATGCCAATCGGTGCGGAACAGTAGGCGATCTCCCGGGCGGATCACATCGGCCCATCGCGCAAAGTGCTCCACCGTGATCAACTCGCGCGGTCTGATCGGCGTCAGATCAAGAACCTTTGCCGGGCCGCAGCAGACATCCAGGGTCTGCGCGTCAATCGATGCGGCATTCTCAATGAAATGCCGGGGCGCATCCATGTGTGTGCCGCTATGGGAGTAGAGGGAAAGGGTGGTGGCATTCCAACCGTCGGCAGCGAGGGTTTTGGCGGGGCGAATGCTCACGCCTCGCATCTTCTCATCAATCTCAAGAGAAAGATCAATGACCCGGTAAGGCGCGCGGGGCAGCGGCGCGTCAATCGAACCGTGCGGGCGCATCGGCATGCCGCGCGCCGCGGATTCGTAAGCCGCCTCAACCGCACCGAGGGTATGCAGATAATCGCGACCATTGGTTTCAAAGGAAGCCCCGGCTCGAAGTCGATCGACGAAGTGACGTTGTGTGAAATAAACGCAATCACCCGCGAAGCCTATACGCTCATGGACATAGGGGTGATCGCGCTCGGGTTGCCCCAGCGGCTGCACCGTCAGGCGGCCATCGCCGTAGAGCCGGATGGATCCTCCATCGCCTTCAACCAGGAACTCTCCAAAGGTGTACCGCGGATCACCACCGGTGGCCTCGTTATAGCGATTGGCATCCCAAATGCCGACGGTGCCACCTTCAAACCGAATAAGCAGAATTCCCGCGTCCTCGCCGGCGATCGCGGGATTGAGTCGCCGCAGAACAGCATGCACATCCTGGATTTCTCCCGCCAGGAATCGAAACGTGTCTATGAAATGAACACCGGTTTCATGCACAAGCAGACGCGGCATCGTACGGAAGTAAGGCTGGCGATCGAGATAGGCGTCTGGTTTCCAGCCGTCGCCAAGGCGCGAGCGGAAATGAAGCGAGTGAATTCGCCGTCCGATGACGCGCTGATTAATCAGCTTCTTTATTTCGCGATGCCAGGGCTGAAATCGAAAGTTCTCGTGAACCATGAAGGGGATGCCGGCATGCTCAACCACATCGATTATCTTGCGGGCGGTCTGGAAATCCTCGGCCAGCGGTTTTTGACAGATGACAGCCAACTTTCGTGCGGCCGCGGCCTGAATCAACGACAGGTGGGAGTCCGGGGGGGTGATAATGTCGATAAAATCGGGGCAAAATTCTTCAATTGCGGCAACAGCATCATTGCGGGCGTTCTTGAAGCCAAATTCATCAGCTGCTTGCTGAGCCTTGGTCAGCTCTCGGTCGCATACCGCGACGATCTCCACGTCACGGAGTCTTCGCCAGGCGTCGAAGTGATATCGACTGAAGTACCCGGCTCCGATGCATATTCCGCGCAGCACTGTCATAAGGCATCTACTCCGGAAGCGTCGGCGACAACACGTTCTTCGAGCGCGTGGCGCGGATCGGCCAGCAACCACACGAAAGCCGCGCCGAGGTTCAAGGCCGCCGCCAGGTAGAAGAATGGCGCAGTCGAGCCGGTCCAACGCAGCAAATAGGGAAACGCGATCGCCGTTGCAAATGATCCGATGTTTCCCGCCATGTTCATTGTGCCGGAGACCAGCCCGGCGTGTCGCTTGCCGATGTCAATGCAGAACGACCAGGAAGGCGCCAGAGTCATGTCCGCGCCAAACAACGCGATGCTCAACCAGAAGATGGACCCCGGCGGCGAAGTCGCACTGATGTAGCCCAGCACCCCGCTGGCGGCAAGAATATAACCGATCACCGCAGGCACTCGCCTCGAAGCGATCCAGCGGCCGCTTCGATAAATACGGTCCACAATCAAGCCCGAAGCCCAGTTGCCCAATGCGCCGCAAACCAACGGGACGGCAGTGTACAAACCCACCTGCACCGGAGGCAAATGAAAGCGCGATTTCAGATTGGGAAACAGCCAGGTCAGACAGAAGAAGAATGTAAAGTTCGAGGCGAAATATTGCAGCGCCATGAGACGGACGCCCCGCGATGCAACCAGAGTTCGCAGCTTGAGAGTTGTCGTGGCCTCGGTCTTATCCAGTTTCTGACGATTTGCGAGAATGAACTCCAGTTCGTCTCTGGATATCGTGGGATCATCACTGGGATCGTCACGAAACCATATATACCAAAACAAAGACCATCCCAATCCGATGGCCATTAAAACCAGAAAGCTTTTCCGCCAGCCGATGGCCTGAATCATCAGTGCCGCCAGTGGCATCGCGGCTGCCGCGCCGATCCGTGATCCGGAGAAGTTAATTCCCTGAACAATCCCGCGCTCGCTCATGGGAATCCAGGCCAGGGTGGCCCGCGCCATGTTTGGAAACGCCCCGGCCTCTCCCGCGCCGAATAAAAAGCGAATGGAAATCAGCGAAAGATAACCGCTAGCCGCCGCGGTCAGACCTGTGAAGATTGACCAGAGGGCTGCGATCGCGGAAAGCACCTTGCGCGGACCTAAGCGGTCGGCCAGTAGTCCCGCGGGGGCCTGAAACAGGGCATAGCCGAGGGCGAATGAAGAAAGAATCCAGCCCATTTGCTCATCGGAAAGCGCAAGGCTTTTTTCAATGGGTTCTTTCGCCGCGGAGATGCAGGCCCGATCCACATATAGCAGAACCGAGAGGCAGAACGTCACCGTAACCAGCACATATCGACGCGGCAGTATTCGATTGCCTCTACTCATAATTATGTCGGCATTTGGTCATATGGAGATTGTGATCATTCGCATTGTTGCTCTTTGTTTGGGCCGCATAACCAACGGTGGAATTATCGCATTAAAGGATGGCAATGGCGACAGCCATGCGGACATGATCGAAACGTTCGGTTCGGGCGGTCGCACGGCGATCGGGTTTCACGACGATTGGCTCTATTATTCCACACCCTCATTGGTCTATCGATATAAATATACCGCTGGCAAGTTGGTTCCGGCCGGTGAACCCCAAGTCATCATTGATGGTCTGCCTGTTGAAGGGCTTTGAAACAATTTGGATCAGCAAGTGGTCTTGGTCATCGAAGTAAAAGCCTTTGTCTCATCCAGCCCCGCGGCGGATTTTGGCGCTTCGACGCGAACAAGGCAGGCGGCTGGGTAAGGCGGGGTTGCCATTTCTTTTCGCCCCATTTGACGTCCAGGTGGAGATGATAAGATGCCTTTGATGGCGATGCTCCCGCTGATCTCATCGCAAAGGGCAAAGTCGATCTCCTGTGGCGGATGATTTTCGAGCTGCGCTCCGATGTTTCCAGTTGAGATCGAACGCCTCAATAAGGCGAGAAGTCGGCCTTCCCGATGCGGCCCAGGGTTCCGAGTAGCAGGTATTTTGCAAGCCCGAATCCCGCGCCGCTCACCTTCTTTCGTCCTCGCCTCGGCCCCACTGATCGCCCATCGCAGTTGATTCTGCTTTGATCGCTTCCTAATGTACGCCGAGCAAGACCTCCGCAGCTTCGATCAAGGTTGTTCCAGTTGGAGGGGCTTTTCTCTGAGAGGCAACTGATCATGTGGGTGGTGACGAAACAATTCCTGCCAGGAGATTTGCCAAACTGGGTGCGCCGGTATGGATTTGCTCTTTTGGCCGTGATGATCTCAATTGGTTTAATCGGATGCGGAGGAAAATCGCAGGGCGCACAGGCGCCGCCTCCGCCGGCGGTTACAGTGGCACATCCGGTGCTGAAAGAGGTCATCGAATGGGATACGTACACCGGGCACCTCGAAGCGCCGGAGTCGGTGAATGTGGCGGCTCGGGTCAGCGGGTTAATCGTCGATACGCCATTCGCGGAGGGGGCGATCGTTAAGAAGGGGGATTTGCTATTTGTGATAGACGATCGGCCGTTCAAGGCGGATCTAGACGCCAAACTCGCCGACCAGAAAAAGGCGGAAGCGCAGCAGACGATTGCCAAGGTAACTTTCGATCGGTTGAAGGGTTTGGAGAACGATAAGGCGGTTTCGCAACAGGATGTGGATAACGCCAAGGCAAACATTGATCAGGCGGATGCCGTTCTCGCGGGCGCGATGGCCGCGGAGGAATCATCGCAGCTGAATTTGGAATGGTGCAAGGTTTTGTCCCCCATTAATGGTCGTGTCAGCAATAAGCTGGTGACAGTTGGCAATCTGGTGAACGGCGGGGCTGGGCAGGCAACGCTGTTAACCACGATTCAATCGGTGACACCGATGTATTGCTATGTCGATGTCGACGAGCATTCGGTGCTGAAATATCAAAAGCTGGCAGTCGAGAAAAAGCGCACCAGTGCCCGCGAAGGAAAGGTTCCTTGTTACGTTCAGCTGGGGAACGAAACCGGATTTTCGCACGAGGGGTTCATCGATTTCGTCGACAACCACGTTGACCCAACCACCGGCACCCTGCGGGCCCGCGGCGTTTTGGACAACAAGGCGGGACAGCTCTTGCCCGGATTCTTTGCCCGGCTCTGCATTCCGGGCAGCGGTCGATACCAGACGCTGCTGGTGCCGGATACATCCATCGGCAACGACCAGGACCAGCGGAATGTGCTGGTGGTTAACGATAAAAACATAGTTGAGCCGCGCGTTGTTCAACTGGGCGCACTTTTTGGAAAACTGCGATCGATCATCTCCGGGCTGAAACCGGACGATCGGGTTATTATCAATGGGCAGATGCACGCGCGTCCGGGCGCAACCGTGGCCCCGACCGATGGGACGATCAACGTTGACGCGGCCGCTTTTTCCGATCCTGGTTCAGTCGTGCCGCAGACGATTCCCACCACCGCTCCAGTCTCCGCTGAGGGGGCGATGAACGCGGCCCCGGCAACCGCGCCTTCCACCCAAACCACGACTGGCAACCGACCATGAGATTCGCTCACTTTTTCATCGAGCGACCGGTCTTCGCCGGGGTGCTTTCGATCGTCACGATTATTGTGGGGGCGATTGCGATCTTCACGCTGCCGATCGCGCAGTATCCGGAGATCGCGCCGCCGACCGTAACGGTGAGCGCCAGCTATCCGGGCGCTAACGCCAAGACGGTCGCCGAGACGGTGGCAACGCCGATCGAGGAGCAGATCAACGGCGTTGAAGGCATGATCTACATGTCGAGCCAGAGCACCAACGACGGCAACATGAAGTTGACCGTAACGTTCAAGCTGGGCACGAATCTGGATATTGCCCAGGTGCAGGTGCAGAACCGCGTGGCGATCGCGCAGCCGGTGTTGCCGTCGGACGTGCAGCGCGCGGGGATTGTGGTGAAGAAGGCGTCGCCGGACATTACGCTGGCGGTGGCGATTTATTCCCCGGATGGAAGCCGCGATCCTTTATACCTTAGCAATTACGCAACGCTTCAAATCAAGGATGAGCTTGCGCGTCTGCCGGGCGTGGGGGATATCTTCATCTTTGGAGCGCGCGATTACTCCATGCGGCTATGGCTGAATCCTGAGCAATTGGCGGCGCGCAGCCTTACAGCGGGCGATTTTGTCAACGCGGTGAGGGAGCAGAATGTGCAGGTCGCCGCTGGCGTTGTCGGCGGGCCGCCGCTTCCACTGGGGACGGCTCCGTTTCAATATACGGTGAACGCGCAGGGGCGACTGGTCGATCCAAAGCAATTTGGAGAAATCATTATTAAGACCGGCGCGGACGGCAGCCTGACACGGGTGAAAGATGTGGCTCGAGTTGAACTGGGTGCGGCGGATTACAGCACGACCACGCACTTCAATGGGTTGCCTGCTGTTGGCATTCCCGTGTTTCAGTTGCCAGGTTCCAACTCCATCGCCACCGCCAACGCGATTTACAAGAAGATGGAAGAACTGAAGAAAGGTTTTCCCAATGGGGTGGATTACTCGATCCCCTATGACACGACGATCTTCGTTCGCGACAGCATCAAGGACGTCGTTAAAACGCTCTTCGAAGCCATCGGGCTGGTGGCGCTGGTGGTGCTCGTTTTTCTGCAGAGCTGGCGCGCGTCTCTTGTGCCCCTTCTGGCGATTCCCGTATCGCTGGTTGGCACATTCGCCGTGATGGCAGTCTTCGGATTTTCGCTGAATAACCTGTCGCTCTTCGGATTGGTGCTGGCGATCGGCATCGTGGTGGATGACGCGATCGTGGTGGTGGAAAATGTGGATCGGTGGATCGAACATGGACTATCCCCACGCGAGGCATCGTACAAGGCGATGCAGGAAGTCACGCCGGCGATTATCGCGATCGCATTCGGGCTTACGGCGGTCTTCGTTCCCGTGGCATTCATCAGCGGGATCACCGGCCAGTTTTATCGGCAATTCGCGCTGACAATTTCATTCTCGACGCTGTTGTCGGCGTTCAATTCGCTAACGCTCAGCCCGGCATTGGCGGCATTGATCCTCAAGCCACACGATGCAAAAAAGGATTGGCTCACCCGCGGCACCGATTTGCTGCTGGGTTGGTTCTTTAAGCTCTTCAACCGTGGGCTGGATAAAGTAAATGCGGGGTATGTGCGGACGTTGAAACATGCTGTGCGCCTGTCGGTTGTGGTGCTGGCGGTTTACCTGGGTTTGATCGTTCTGACCTATTTTGGATTCAAGACGGTGCCGGTTGGATTTATTCCGCAGCAGGACCAGGGATATCTGATTGCGGCGGTTCAGTTGCCCGACGCATCGTCGATTGATCGAACCGATGCGGTCGTGGACCGACTGGCTGCGATCGCGCGCAAAACGCCCGGGGTTCACGACACGTTCGGCGTCACTGGATTCAATTTGCTAACCGGCACGAATCAAACAAACACGGCGACGATGTTTCTTCCGCTGAATAAGTTTGATGAGCGCGCGGGCAAGCCGGCGGAATCCGCCGCAGCGCTTTCGGGCCACCTGATGGGCGCGTTCGGTCAGGTGCAGGAAGCATTTTCACTGGTGCTTTCGCCGCCGCCGGTGCGTGGAATTGGTTCGGCGGGTGGATTCAAGATGCAGGTGGAAGATCGTTCGGGGCTGTCGACGCCGCTGCAACTGGAAGCGGCGACCAGCGCGCTGATTGCCGATGCCCGCAAAGATCCGCACATTACCTCTTTGTTCAGCACATTCCGGTCCAGTGTTCCGCAGCTTTATGCGAATGTGGATCGAACCAAGGCAAAGAAAGAAAATGTTGCCGTCACGGATATTTTCCAGGCGCTGCAGGTTTATCTGGGAAGTTATTACATCAATGACTTCAACTATCTTGGGCGGACTTACAAGGTGGTTGCCGAGGCGGATGCGCCATATCGCGCTCACGCTTCGGATGTTGCACAATTGAAGACGCGCAATGCCGCCGGGGCGATGGTGCCGCTGGGGACGATGATGGAATTGAATGACATTACCGACGCGGACCGAATCAATCGGTATAACCTCTATCCGTCGGCTGAAATCAACGGTGCTGGGGTGGCGGGGGTTAGCAGCGGGCAGGCCATCGCGATCATGACAAAACTGGCGAGGAATGATCTGCCGGCCGGCTTTACCTATGAATGGACCGAACTGGCGTATCAGGAGGAGACGGCCGGCAATACCGCGCTCTACATCTTTCCCCTATGTGTTTTATTCGTTTTCCTTACGCACTCGGCGGAATATGAAAGCTTCGCGCTCTCTTCCGCCATTATTTTGATTGTGCCAATGTGCTTGCTATGCGGTATCGCGGGCGTCTATTTCCGCGGGTTGGACGACAACATCTTTACGCAGATAGGCTTTGTGGTGCTGGCCGGCATGAGCGTGAAAAACGCGGTGCTGATCGTGGAGTTCGCCAAGCAGCAGCAGGAGCACAATCCGAAGCTGCGCGCCGCTGAGGCTGCCATCGAGGCGGCGCGCCTGCGTCTGCGGCCGATTCTGATGACCAGTTTTGCCTTCATCTTCGGTGTGCTGCCGCTGCTTATTGCAACGGGCGCCGGCTCCGAAATGCGACAGGCTTTGGGCACGGTCGTTTTCTACGGCATGATTGGCGTCACGTTCTTCGGGCTGTTCCTGACACCGGTGTTTTATACCGTCATCCGCAAACTCGGGGGGGATAAGCCGATCATAGCGCCAGGGAAGGATCCAACATCTGAGGCCGAACCGGCGCATGGGACGTGAGATTGCCTGACGGCCTTGGTAAACCCAGACTCCACAGATCAATCGGACGGCTCCCCGTGCCAAATCTACCGACACGCCGATAATTCGAACTGATCCACGAAGTTAGCCTCATGCCGTAATCCCGACCGAAATCGTGGGCGCCGAACGCATCTTCCGGTACATGCATGACGAGAATGTAGTCAGGCGGATGCCGATCAAATGCATTGATAACATTCTGCTCGCCGAACATCGCCAGGGCCATAGGGAGCATTTCGGTGAAAGGGATGGAACTAGGCCTACCAGCCGCGTAGTTGATACCGGCTGCGTCTGGAATGACAGCCGCGGTCGCCGAGGTAGCCGACAACCATCTGATTGCGTCAACCGATGCCGATTCCAGGGGCCGGCACCATGCAGTCCCGCCCAGGGCAAGTGGAATCGGCAACGTGCGTTCCCCCAGATTCAACCGCGTTAAAGTGACATTCTCCCCGATAAATGCAGCCAGAATGCCCATCGCGCCAAGCCAGACGACTAATCCTGACCCGCCCATTCGCTGCGACCAGTCGGGCAGCCAATCAACCAACGCGACAATGACCAGTGTCGCGCAGGGCGCGCACAGTACGAATCCATATTGATACATCCGTACGTTCAAGAACATTTTTGCCAGAAAGACCAGGGACAGGATGGACAGCGTCCACTGGATGACGGCCTGGTGTTGACCCTGGCCTTCCGCCCTTGCTTTCGTCATTCGCAGGGCGGACAGAGCGAGGGCGAACAGCGCGAACAATGGGAACCCGCGAGCCGCATCGGGCCAGAAAGAGTGGAAATGTACTCCCACCCTGGTCACTAGAAAAAACGACGCGGTACCAACAAGGACTCCAACCGCGGGGATGGCCCATCGGTTCGCTTTCACCAGTTTATTCGACACAACTGAAAATCCGACCAGCACCGCGGCGAAGGCAGCATAGCATCCAGCATATTGGAACATCAGAATGAGGTTTCGAAGCGGCTTGTCGGTGCCGAAACCCTCTTTATAGAATGGCGTTGAAACCACAAACGGTTTGCCCACAAATTGCCAGCCGCCCAGGACGCCTTCCAGCGCGGTGTGAAACGGCATTTGTATTGCGTAAAAGATAAGAAAACACAACGGTGGAACAAGCATGCAGCCGACCGCGGTCATCACTACGCCCACAGCGCTTTTTTTCCGGTTGACCCAGAGGATGGCGAATAGCCCCAGAAAAAAGGCCATCACGCAGCCGAGAAAAATCTCCGGCTTGGTGAGGAATGCCAGTCCGGTCAGGAGTCCGCCGAGAACCACCGAAACGGTTGAGCCGCGCTGCTGAAAGCGATACAGGAAGCCGATTGCGCCCAAAGTCAAAAGAAAACCGTGTGTGATCTGATGCGAATACGGGGTGAGGAAGTTGTAATTGGTGATCTTGGTCGGTGAGCTCAGGGCAAAAACGCAAAGGAAAAAAATTGTTGCGGTCAGCGCAGTGAAGGTTCCGGAAATGGCGCGGAGAGGCAAGTAGAGCAATATCGTCGCTAAAACCAGAACGCCCAGATTGGCCGCCAGCATCACATTGAGCTGGGGGCCAGCCGCGCGAATGACCAGGGCGTTGATATTCGGGGACAGCGGCCCATAGACGCAGGCGACATCGCGAAAGAGAACTTTGCCCTGCGAAACCTGCCACGAAATGTATTGATCGTTTCCGAAGTCTCCCAGGATGTCGCCGGTTTTGCCCCAGATCGAACAACACAGGAAAATGCCCACCCCAGTGATTAAGGATGCTGGAAGCCATGTATTGTGGAGAGATCCGGACGTCCATCTGCGCGAACGGCCCTCCATTGGTCCCGCGCGCTTTAAAGACTTTTCGGCAGTGTTCTCGGTCTCCACAGGCGCGATCCTTGGATGGTGGTGACTAATACCTTCGGTTCGCTAAATTTATAGGAATCGTTCTGATATTTTCTGCTTGAACCTGGAACCAACGGCGCTACCGAACCGCAATTCATTTTAACGCCCAAGTTCTCCCAGGGCCTCGAAAGCGGCCAGGTGATCCGGGCTTGCCCGCAAGGCGGTCGCGAACTCCTCCTTCGCCTTTGTAGCGTTACCGAGGCCAAGCTCCCCCAGCCCCGTCAGATAATACGCATCGCCAACGCGCATTCTTATTGCCGAAGAGGCGTTCGACTTCGCCAGAGTTTCGACATCGGGCGCCCCGTTGGGCAATTGTGCGCTTTTGTCGGCAAGGTATTGAAACAGTGCCTTGGCGCGTTCCCTGTCTCCCAGCTTCAATAACACCAATGCCTTGTAATAGTCGGCAGCATCAGCGATCCGCACACCAGCCGCCAGCCCGGCGGCGGGTTCTCGCTGGGCTCTTACGATCGCGCCTCCTCTTTTCGTCGCTGGTTCGGTTGCCGGCTCCGATGTTGCGTCGGTCCATGCTTGCCGCGCCCTTTGCTGGTCACCCTGCGCCTCATAACAGATTCCAACCCAATACATTATCTCGCTTTTGCGTCCAAGCGTGCTCCCCGCGGCCTCAGCTAGATTTTCGGGCATCTTCATCGCTGCCTCGAACGACGCTAGCGCCGCGGAATATTCTTTCGCGGCCAAATGTTGCCGACCTTTAAGCAGATTGGCATTTATCCATGAATCACCGAGGGCAAACCGGCCGCCGCCTCCCTCCCAACTGCGAAAGAAAGAAGACTTGATCAGCTTCATGGCCTGGTCATATTTCCCAGCGAAGATTTCCAGATTGATTTCGCGTGAGATCGGGTCATCGCTGTCGATGGCCCCCTGATGTGCCTCCATGAGCGCAAGCCGCTTCAGCGGCGACACGCCGTTTTCCTCATAAAGTTTGTCCAGTTCGTCGAAGACCAATCCGTTGCCGCCAAACTGTGCCGCCTTTTCAAGGTTGGCCAGCACCTTGTCGCGCGCGGTTTCCTGCTTTGCATAAGCAAGGGCCAGGTTGCGATATATGACCGGGAAATCGGCCCCAGCCGCCGCGGATTTCTCCCATAGCGCCACGGCCCGCTCTGGTTGCCAGTCATAGAGCAAGTTGCCGAGGTAATACGGCGCCCGCGCGTCGGCGGGATTGGTGTTCATCGCTTCCTCCAGCACCTGTATCAATTCCATCTGGAAGGGAAAGACAAAATCAGTTGGCCCCTTGGCGGCGCGTTTGAAATAGGTTGTCGCTTTTTCTGGTTGATCTAACTTCAATGCGAAATGTCCCAGATAATAATAAACAAGCGGCGACACCTTGGAACTGTCCGGCGCGCCTTCCATCATTTGAGTTAAAAGCGAAGTGCCATCGTTCCATAAGCCGGCGTTTAGATAATTGGCGGCCAATTCCAGGCCGGTGGCGGGAAACGCGTTGATGGTGGCTCTCAAGAGGTCAAGATGCTCAGGCGATCGATCGACCAACCACCGCTCGGCCATTCCGCTCACATCCAAGGGATCGATTTTGCGAACGGCCGCGATCGCCTCGCGCGCGTCCCCCTCGCGTCCCGCCTGGTGGAGCAGTGCGGCCTTGAGGGCGAGCGCCCTGGTGTTTTGTGCGTTGGCTTCAAGGGAATCATCAACGTAGGCCAGGGCGGCATTAAAATCGCCCCTGCCCGAGGCAACTTGCGCCATTTCAAAATAGCCTGGGGCACGCCATGCTGCGCTCCACGTCGATTTTGAGAATTGATTAAACGCATCGTCGAACTTTTCCTGTGCCTTGAGCGCCAGGCCCAGGTAGTAGAAAGGCTCACCGTCTTTCGGCGCGGTGTATTTATCGGTCGCACGCACCAGGGCTTTGCGAAGGTAAGATTCCGCATCGGAAAATCGCCCGGCTCTAATGCTTTCGATTCCCAGCGCGGTGTTCACCCGCACATCGCCCGGATCGCGCTTCAGCGCCTCCTGCCAATAGGGGTCCGCGCTCGCGGCCGGCGCGTGGAACTGATCGATCCGCATGCCGGCGAGGTAAAGCTCTTCATTAGTTTTTATCTCGTCGGGCGAGGGCCAGGCTGTTACCGGGGCGGGCATCGCCTCGGACGTGAGCTTCACGGGTGAATAAGCGACCAGCTCCTTCCCGTCTGCTACCAGGGCGGCGCGCAAATCGTGCTCGTCGATGCCGGCAGGCAGGTCAATCTCTTTCACGTAGGATTTCGCCGGGCTGATTGCAACTTGCTCTTGCAACAGGATCTGATCCTTCAATTTCAAGCTGACAGTCGCAGAAGGCCGGTCTGACGTGGCATAAAAGCCAAGCCGCGCTTTGCCACCGTTTACCTCCAGATTTACCGCAGCATTCGTGGTGGCATTCTTCGCCCCATCAATATCACGGAACGGATACCAATACTGAGTCCACCCGCGGGTCTCATAGGGTTCAAGCCAGCTATAGTCCGGCTGATTATCCGAATAAGCGCCCACCATCAATTCGATATAAGGCCCATCAGAATCGGTTAACAGCGTATCCGCCGCCCGTCCCCTGGGTCCGTTACCCCAGGTCCAGAATTTCTTGCCCGGCACGACGTTGTGATCCGCGATGCTCATCGTCCCGGCGTTTCGGCCGTGGTCATAGCCGGCAAGAAAATCGTCCTGATAATTCCAGGCAAACATCGACATGGAACTGTAATGGTTTTTGTACCAGCTCACGTCCACCCCGGCAGTGAAATCGCCGCCGGCAAATACGGTGTGCGAAATCGGCCACGTCGTGAAATCGCGTTTGGCGTGGTAGGTCACATGTTGAGTGCTGGGCGGAAAGATGACCTGATACATGTTGTTCACACTGACGGCCACGTTTGAAAAGCAGAGCATGGATGTTGGAAGCGGCGTGCGATTTATCATGCGGAAGGATGCTTCGAGATACGACTTGCCGGGGTGCAGGGTGATGCCAACCGTCCAGCGCATGCGGTCGCGAAGCTCCAGCTCGCCGACCCAGACGGTTTTTGAGCCATCAGGGTTTTCGTCGATCGTATACTGGATGGGAAGGAAGCTGGTCGCGCGATGATGGTGGGGGATGTCCCACTCCACGCCCCCGGAAATCCATGCGCCCAGCAGGGAGATAAGGGCCGGTTTGATGACATGCTGGCGGTAAAAAAAGTTGTACCCGTTGGTCTTGTCGATCGCTTCAAATATCTTGCCGCCGATTTCCGGAAGAATTCCTATCTTGATGTACTCATTCTCGAGATACACCATTTTATAACTCTTGTTCACCTTTTCGGTCGTGAGCTTGTCATACATCGGATACGGATAGATGCGGTGCTGCGCGCCCTGGGAGCTGCCCCCAAAATAAAACTGAGGATTTGGATCCGGATCGCCCACGCGGTAGGTGGGAATGACGACATTTTCCTCTGTGACTTTAACGGGTTCGCCCGCGGTCAGGATCGGGCTTGCCAGGGAAACGACGAGGAGAATGGGGGCTAAGAAGCAGGGGAGTTTGCGGTTCATGAGCTGCGCTCCGGTTAGTTCCGGTGCATCCTACCGGTTCGCCATGTTTTGTCTCAAGCTTTGGCCGCTTTGAATGCGACCCCACAACGGATTGTCCCGGAAGAAGTATATGTATTACGGGTCTTGCAGCGGAGAACGAAGCATCGGTTTGCTAATCCCAATCTGGAGGATTGTCGTGCGATATCTCGCGAGCGTTTTCGTAATGGTGGCGGCCCTTTCCGCCAACGCATCGGCTCAGGAAACCCAGCCGTCGCAGGGCGTCGATTCCAACACCGGCGCTTCCTTTCCGGTTCAGATCGACGGCCAACAGCCGCCAAAGCAATGGATCGATAAAGACACCGGCCACCGCGTCGTTCGCTTGAGCGATGAGCCCAACAGCCAAAGCCTTTATTTTCATCAAAATGCCTTCTCGCCCGATGGAACCAGGATGGCGTTTACTGCGCCTACCGGCATCTATCAGGTTGAACTGAGCACGGGAAAAATAGAACTGATTCTCGCGGGCAGCACCTCTCGGTTCACTCAAACCAAGCCCGGCCCGATCATAAGCATGATGGTGGCGGGTCGCAGAACGGGGCGCATTTTCTTCACCAAATTGATTCCCGGTGATCCTGCCGAGCCCGGCAGCGGCGAGCGTTCGGTCTGGTGGATTGATCCAGTTACCAAGGAACAGCACGAAATTGGCGTTCTCCCCAAGGGCGTGAGCGTTGGAACGGTCAATTCGGATGAAACGCTGCTGGCAGGAGCAGTCACCTACTCCGACGGCCGAAACGGAGCGGCCACCCGCCCGGTTACCGCGCCGCGCGGTCGTCGCGTCAACCTCGGCGCCAGGTGGGCCCAGCACCTGCCCATGGCACTGGCGACCATGAATGCCCTAACCGGCGAAGTTAAAACCTTCAACCCAAGCAACGACTGGGACAACCATTTTCAATTTTCCCCGACCGACCCAACCCTGCTCATGTATTGCCACGAAGGACCCTGGCAAAACAATGATCGCGTTTGGACGATCCGCGCCGATGGAACCGATTTATTCAAGGTCCACCAGCGCACCATGATTAACGAAATCTGGGGCCACGAATTCTGGGCTTCCGATGGACGAACCATCTGGTATCAGCTTCAAACCCCGCGCGGCGAAGGCGCTGTGGGCTGGATCGCCGGTTACAGCCTCGATACGCATCAGCAGACCTGGTATCTCAACGCGCCAGACACCGGCTCGATCCACGTCAATGTATCCAGGGACGGCTCGCTCTTTGCCGGCGATGGTGGCAACGGCGCTCCATGGATCTTTCTTTTCACGCCACATTTGGCGCGGAACATGGCCCAGGGAATCTATGACGCATCCGGCCTGATCCAACCGGGGCATCTTGATTCCGAACGCCTGGTGAACATGTCCAAGCACAACTACGCGCTGGAGCCTAATGTGAATTTCACGCCAGACATGAAATGGATCATCTTCCGTTCCAATATGTTTGGACCGTCCTATGCGTTCGCCGTGGAGATCGCCAAGGCCAAGTAGGAATGGAAGGTCAGCGTCATTGGCCGGGAGCTATCGCAGCCGACGCAAATAAAATTCGATTCGAATGAGAATACACATTCATCCGCCGCCCCCGGAGAAACCCGATCAACGTCTGGCCGCTTTCCCGTGCAAACTCCACCGCTAAGCTGGATGGCGCTGACACCGCGGCAACAATCGGCACGCGCGCTGCCAGCGCCTTCTGCATAATTTCAAACGAGCTTCGCCCCGAAACCAGCAGAAGGTGGCATTCCATCGGGAACAGGCCGTTAAGCAGGCAATGGCCGATGACTTTATCCACCGCGTTATGCCGGCCCACATCCTCCCTTAGAACGATCATTTGGCCCGCTGCATCAAACAGTGCTGCCGCATGCAAGCCGCCCGTTCGCGCGAAAGCCTGCTGGGCGTCCCCCATTTTGGCGACAAGGCCCGCCAGAATTTCCGCGTCCATCACCAGATCAGACGCCACCGGAGGGAATTGCATATGGACCGATTCAATCGTGGCTTTCCCGCATAATCCGCAACTTGAACTGGCGAAAACATGGCGCGTCAGTCGCTCAAAATCCACCGGCGCCTCAGCCGCCAGCAATACGTTCAGAACATTTTCTTCTTCGTTCTGATCGCAATGCTCTATGCGCAAAATGTCTTGCCGGCCGTGAATGACCCCCTCGGACAGCAGAAACCCCGCGCCCAGCTCCGGGTCATCCCCGGGTGTGCGCATGGTGATGCTGATCGCCCGGCCGCGAACGCGAATCTCCAGCGGCTGCTCCTCCGCCAGATCATCCGGCTGCTCGCAAATAGATTTGCCATCCCAGCGAAGCACCTGCATTACATGCTCCCTGGAAGTGCGGCTTGGCATGCCATCACTCTTCACGATCCTCCCGGTTCTTACTGGCGGATAAACTATTGCCAAACGCCTCAAGCAATCTGTTGATGGCTGCCAACCCGTGCCGGAAATCTTCGTTCCACAGGAAATCCATCAGCAGTCTCCAAAGTCCCGGCGCTTCTGGTTGCCGAACCATATTCTTTAGCGCCGGCGGAATCGCCTGTGTAAATGTCTTAAGCAGTTCAGGCTCAATCATGCCCAGCATGTTGATGATCAGCAGAAGATTGCGCATGCCGCGAATAGATTCCGGCGATTGCATTGCCTCCACCGCGGTCTCAATAACCTGGTTGCTCGATCCCACCGCCCCGCGCGCCAGATCCAGCACCCCGTGGTCATGCAACCGCTGCAACAGGTCGTACGCCGCCAAAAGCGCTTCAGCATGCTCCACCGGTGCTTTGTCCAGCCGGCAACTTAGTTCAACGCGCGGGTCTCGCGGCGGCATTTCCAATGGAATGGGTCGAGCCATGCTCTACTCCGGTTATTTTCTTATCCGAATCTGAACCAGTCCGCTCCCCGGAACGGTGTAATCGGGCCGATTCCACTTCCGCTCGACTTCCACCCCGCGCTGCGGTGTTGGGTGGCCAAAGCGCGAATTGTCCCGCGGCAGGGGGCTTTCGCCCACCGGCGCCAATACCCGCATGTTCACAGCCGTCTCCTTAAACGCGGGCGTATGCGTGACGGGATCCGCATGGCTCCCCGTCAATCGATTCACGGGCGCGTCAGTGGAATTCATCGGCATGTAAAGTTCCCGTCCGTGCACGCGGTCTGTCACCAGCGCTCGCACCCGCAGCTGTCCATGGCGCGATGTCAATTGCACCAGCGTCCCACTCTGAATCTCTCGCTCCCCGGCCAGCTCCAAAGAAACTTCCACCCAGTTATCCGGCACCTTCTCTCGAATCCCCTCGGCGCGGTACGTCAGATTCCCTTCATGAAAATGCTCCAGCACCCGGCCGTTGTTCAGATGCAGATCAAATTCAACATCAGGCTGTTCAGCGGGATCAGTTCTCGATACCGGAAACAACCGTGCCTTCCCATCGGGCATCGCAAATTGCTTCGTATACAAAAGTGGCTCATCAGTTCCATCCGCATGCACCGGCCATTGCAACGATTTGTATCCTTCGAGCCGTTCGTAAGTAACCCCCGCCATAATGGGCGTCACCCAGGCAATTTCCGCCATGATTTCCGAAGGATGCTCGTACTTCCAGCTTGCGCCAAGATGGTTGGCCACATCCTGAATAATCTTCCAATCCGGCCGGCTGCCTTCCAGCGGCTCAAACACCTGGTAAAGCCGCTGAATCCGTCTTTCCGTGTTCGTGAACGTTCCTTCCTTTTCCAGACTGGGCGCGGCTGGCAGCACCACATCCGCGAATCGGCATGTTTCGCTGAAGAAAATGTCCTGAACGACGAAGAACTCCAGCTTGCTGAATGCGTCCTGAACGTAATTCGAATTGGAATCCACCAGACTCATCTCTTCACCGAAAATATACATCGCCTTCAGCTTGCCTTCCTGAATCGCGTCCACCATCTCGTGGTTGTCCAGCCCCTTGGTAGTCGGCAGCTTAACTTCCCAAGCCGTCTCAAAATGCCGACGAACCGCCGGATCATCCACCGCCTGATATCCCGGCAGCGTGGTCGGCGCGGCGCCAAGATCGCCAGCGCCCTGCACATTGTTATGCCCGCGCAACGGGTAAGCCCCCGTCCCCGTCCGCATATAATTCCCGGTAATCAGCAGCAAATTGGATATGGCCGTTGAAGCATCAGACCCCATCGAGTGTTGCGTCACCCCCATCGCCCAAAGAATGCAGACGCCCTCCGCCTCTACAATCAGGTGCGCAACCTTTTTCAGCGTCGCAACCGGCAAACCAGTCAATTGCTCCGCCGCCTCCAGTGTGAAAGGCTCAAGGCTCTTTCGATATTCGTCCAGGCCGTTCACCCACTTCTCGATAAACGCGGTCTTTGCCAATCCATGGTCGAGAATGTATCGCGCGACCGCCGACAGCCAGACCAGATCAGTCCCCGGTCGCGGGCTGAAGAAAAAATCCGCGCGCCGCGCCATCTCGTGCTCGCGCAAATCCGCCACAATCAGCTTCTGCCCACGAAGCTTCTGCCCGCTCTTGATGCGCGTCGCCAGCACCGGATGATTCTCCGCGGTGTTGCTGCCGATGATCAGCACCAGCCCAGCATTTTCAATGTCACGGATAGAACCCGAATCACCCCCGTGCCCCACGGTGCGAAACAATCCCTTTGTGGCCGGCGCCTGGCAATAGCGCGAGCAGTTGTCGATGTTGTTGGTGCCAACCACCGCCCGCGCCAACTTCTGCATCAAATAATTTTCTTCGTTTGTGCACTTGGAAGATGAAATAAGCGCAATCGCATCCGGCCCGTCTTTCGTCTTGATCTCCGTAAGCCGCTGCCCGATCAACTTCAGCGCCTCCTCCCAGCTCGCTTTGCGGAACGCGTCTCCCTCGCGAATCAGCGGCGAGGTCAAACGATCCGGGCTGTTCACAAAATCCCAGCCGAATTTTCCCTTGATGCAGGTTGAAATCCCATTGGCCGGCCCATGTTCTGGTTCCACCATCAGAATATGTCGATCCTTCGTCCAGATTTCAAAACTGCAACCCACCCCGCAATACGTGCACACCGTCTTGGTCTTGCGGATGCGCGAATTCCGCATCTCCGCCTCGGCCTCCGATACTTTCAAAATGGGCATGTACCCAGTTTCCGGCTCAATTCCTTTCACCACCTCGATCATCCCATCCAGCGCCTTTTTGGGTAGCCGTGTGAAAAACCCGGCATGCCCGATCATCGACTTTTCCATCAGCGCGTTACAAGGACAAACCGTCACGCAATGGCCACACGAAACGCAGCTGGATTCGCCCACTTTCGCTCCGCCGTCCCAAAGCACGCGGGGATGCGCATCTTCCCAGTTGATTGACAGCGTCTCATTCACCTGCACATTCTGGCAGGCCTCAACGCAGCGCCCGCAAAGCACGCACTGGCTTGGGTCATAAAGATAGAAAGGGTTCGTGTCGTCTACTTCGTAAGGCTTGGGCTTGAATGGAATCTTTTGATGTTCGACCTTCAACATTTTGGTGGTGTTGTGAATCGTGCAATTTTCGTTGTTGTTGTCGCACACGGTGCAATAAAGAAGGTGATTGGCCAGGATTCGATCAAACGCCTCCATCTGCGCAATCTCTGCCGGAGTGGATTTCGTCAAAACACGCATTCCGTCGGAAGCCACGGCCGCGCACGCCCGGGCAAGCTTCCCGTTTACCTCCACCATGCAGGTGTCGCAGGTTTGCAGTGGACCCAGTTGCGGGTGATAGCACACCTGCGGCAACTTCACCCCCACGCGATTGATCACGTCAATCAGACGCTCGCCCGCGGTTACCGCCACTGCACTGCCATCCAACGTTATCACGCTCATCGTCCAGACCCTTTCATCCCATCCACAAACCTCGGCCAAAGCATACCCATGAATGCCGGTCCAACGCAGCGCCGATTGATTCAACCCAAAGTAATCGCGGGATCATCATTGACGTAGCACCCAAGCTGCGATTCAATCCACGGTCGCGGATAAACAGGTTGAACGATTCAGGTATAAATTTTCCCAGGAGAACCCCATGCAACGCACAGCAACAGCAGTATGGAACGGCGGCCTTAAAGACGGCAAGGGCGCGCTCACCACTCAGAGCGGCGTCCTTTCCACCACGCCCTATTCCTTTGTCACCCGGTTTGAAGACAAAAAAGGCACCAACCCCGAAGAGCTTATCGCTGCCGCCCACGCCGGTTGCTTTACCATGGCCCTCTCAGCGCAACTTGGAACGATGAATTTCACCGCCGAAAAGCTTGTCACTACCGCCACCGTCACCCTCGAAAATCTTGCGGGCAACTGGACGATTTCTAAAATCCATCTCGACCTGGCAGCCAAGATCCCCGGCATCACCGCCGCCGCGTTCGACACGGCAGCCAACGGCGCCAAGGCCAACTGCCCCGTCTCGCGCCTGCTTAAAGCCGAGATCACCCTGACCGCCAAACTCGAGCAATAGCTCCGAGTTTGCTCGCTGGTTACCGGCGCAGCCAGACCGGAGAATTCCCGGAGGGACTGATTCGTCGGACCTCACGGGCAGCGTAACCGTTGCCCGAGACAAGAAATCACCCTGGTTTTTGCCTACAAAAATCTACAAAATCGTAAAATTAATATTTGCGGTAACTGACGGCTGCTGAAAGTGTTATATTCAGTTGAAAATTCAGGGCGGAAAAATCTGGAAAAATCCGTCAAAAACCTTCACCCTTTGGCCCATATATAGGGAGGGGCGCTTTGTTTGATCGAAGGTTTCAAACCGCCTGCGTGATCTCAAACAGGAACCAGGTACGCCGCTCGCTCTGGTCCGTCCAAACCTCAATCAGGCTGGCTGTCGCGATGTCATCGTGCTTCTCGCAAAGCTCGTGCGCCTCCCGTAGCGACTTTGTCAGCTGTTGATTGTCGGTCATCAGCTCCGCGATCATGTCCTCCGGCGTAACATAGATCTCATTGTTGTCCTTCAGCCGCTGATGCCCGGAAATATCGCTGATCGAGCGCAGCGTCGTTCCTCCAATTTTCCGCGCCCGTTCCGCAATGTCGTCCGTCATCGCGAAAATCTGGTCCGCGTGCTCATCCAGCAGCAAATGATAATCCCGAAAGTGAGGCCCGCTCATGTGCCAGTGAAAATTCTTCGTCTTCAGATATAGCGCAAAAACATCCGCCAGCAAAGGCCGCAGCGCCGCAATGATCTCCGCCGCGCCCGCCGCCTTAAGATCGGTCGGCACCTTCAAAGGCTCCTTCACCTGCGTCTCTAAATGAGTTCCATTTCCTTTTCGCATGATTTCGTTGTCCTTTCGGCAGTGAGATAAATTCGCTGAACGTTGTGTCCGAGTTGCATGGTATCCGATTGATTACAATTCGGGTTCCAGGAAAATCCGACCGCCTCCATGGCCCGCTTTTTCATAAGCTGCGACCGCCTCGCCTAGCGGAAAACCCTGGCCCACCTTCACCTTGAACTGCCCAGCCGCGAATCCCGGCGCCATCAACGCAAGCAGCTTCGCGCACGCGACCGCGTCAAGTCGCCGCGTATCGACACCCAGAACGCGCAACTCCTTCCGATAAATATTGCGCAGATTAAACGCAGCTTTCCCATCCGGCGGAGAACTGATGATCGGCACGCGCCCTCCTATCGCAGCCATCTCAACGCTGTCCGAAAAATTCATCCCGCTGGTGTCGAACACCACATTCGCACCAGGATTTCGCGTGAACGAATTAACCGCTTCGACCACATTCACCAATTTGGAGTTAATGACCTCATCCGCCCCGTTTTCCCGAACTGCCAAGACATCATCGTTCGATCGAACAACCCCAATCACCCGCGCCCCGCGCGATTTGGCAATCTGCACCGCTGCCGACCCCACGCCACCGGCGGCACCGACGATTACCGCCGTTTCCCCCGAAGTAATTCCCGCAGCCGTCACCATCGCCGTCCACGCCGTTACAAAGGTCAGCCCGGCGCTGCCCGCCGCCTCCATGGAAAGCCCCGCCGGCTTGGGCGTAACAGCAGCTACCGGAAGGAGAATGAACTGAGCATGCGACCCATCCCGCGTAAATCCAGTGTCACCCCCGGTCCCCCAGACCTCGCGGCCAATCACGCCCGCGCCACGGACAACCGTGCCCGCGAAATCCCGCCCAGGAACGCGCGGCAACGTCGTTCCATGCATCGCCCCAGCCACATTCTTAACATCGCTCGGGTTGATCGCCGCCGCCTTGACCGCGACAAGCACCTCGTCCCCGCGCGGTTCAGGTGTCGGGATCTCTTCCACACGCAACAGACTGGGATCGCCAAACTGATGAATCACAACAGCGCGCATCAGAAAGCTCCAGAATATGAATCCAGCGAAACCCGCGCCCCAGCCATCTTTCCCTAAAGCTTGGCCTCAATCGTTTCAACAAGGCTTTCAAAATCAAATCCACCATCGTGCCGGTGGTCGTTGATGAAAAAAGTCGGCGTCCCATTCACCCCGCTGCGGGCGCCTCCGGAAAAATCTTCCTTAACCCGCGGCGTAAATTCCCCGCTCTCCAGCGCCGTTTTCAACCCGGCAGAAGAAAGCCCCAGTGTCTCCGCCAGCTCAAGCAGCATCGGAATCTCCAGGTCTTCCTGGTTCTCAAAGATGCCATCATGCATTTCCCAGAACCGCCCATGCACCGCGGCAAACTCCGCTGCCTCCGCCGCGCTTTCAGCATTGGGGTGAACCTGATTCAACGGAAAATTCCGAAACACGAATCGAAGTTGTTTCCCAAAATGCTCCTGCACGCGCTTGATGATCGGGTAGGCATGCCCGCAATGTGGGCACTCATAATCTCCATATTCAACCAGCGTAATGGCTGCGCCATCATCACCCTGAATATGATCCTTCTTCGTCACCGGCACTTTCAACGTCGCCATGGCGGTCCCTTCATTTAGGCAGTTCGTCCAGCGCCTGCAGAATGCCATCAGCGCCGGGGTTGATCGAAATGGGTGAATAAAAGCTCCACGTGATGATTCCCTTCGAATCAATCACGAACAGCGCCCGCTCGCTATATCCCTCGACATCCCGATAAGCCCCATATTTCCTGGAGACAGCTCCCTTCGGTTCAAAATCCGCCAGCAGTGGGAAATGCAGCTTGTGGTCCTTCGTATACGCCTCGTGGCACCAGGCCCCATCCACCGAAATGCCCATCAGCTCCGCTTTGAATTTCTGAAACTCCGGAAGAATCTCGTTGTACAGCGCCATCTGGTCCCCGCACACTGGGCTCCAGTCCGCGGGATAAAACGCCAGAATCACCGGCCTCCCGCGCAACTCGCTAAGCGATATCTTTTGATCGGGTGTAACCGGCAACGTGAATTCCGGAGCAACTGTTCCGGGTTGTAAAATGTTAGGCATCATGAACCTTTCAATAGCAGCGGTTGATTAATTATGTTTCGGCAACTTCACCGGCGGCACCGCCCGCTCGATCTGCGCCCGGTGCTTCTCCAGCCAGGGCGGCAACATGAGCCGCGATCCCAGCTGCTCCGCCGGCTCATCGGATGTAAACCCGGGGTTCTCCGTTGCGATCTCAAACAGCACGCCGCCCGGCTCGCGATAATAAATCGAATGAAAGTAGGTGCGATCCATGACAGGCGAAACATTAAACCCTTTGGCCGCAATCTCCTTATGCCAGGCTGCCTGTTCCGCATCATCCTTCGTGCGAAACGCGACGTGGTGCACAACCCCCGCGCCCATCTCGCCATGACGAGAATCCGGCACGCAGATCAGGTCAACAATCGCCGCAAATCCATCGCCCGTGCCAGCCCGATATCGAAATCTGTTCTGCTCGCTGCCGACCGATTTGAATCCCATGACATCCGTCAGCAGCTTGGCCGTGTTTTCGTACCCCTCTTCAGAAATCGTCACGCTATGGAAACCACGAATCGCATGTTGCACCGGCACCGGCCCCGCGGCCCAGGCGGTCCCCTTCGGGTCCGCAACGATCGTCGAGCCGATAATCTCCAGCGGCATTCCATCTGGATCGGAAAAGCCCAGGACGTGCTCCCCGAAGCGATCGCCACCCGCCACCACCTCGATCCCTTTTTCCTTGAGCCGGCCCGCCCAGTAATCGATCGCGCCGAACGGAACCGAAAACCCCGTGACGGTCACCTGAGGCGGACCGATTCGCCCTCGATGCGCGCCCGCCCACGCAAAGAACGTCATAATCGTCCCGGGCCGTCCCAGCTCATCCCCGTAATAAAGGTGGTAACTGCCCGGGTCGTCAAAATTCACCGTCAGCTTCACCAGGCGCAATCCCAGCACGCCGCAGTAAAAATCAATGTTCTTCTGCGCGTCAGCTGTTATCGCCGTGACATGGTGAAGCCCGCCAATCGATTTTTCGTTCTCAGCCATGGTTTTCTCGATCACATGGTAGGCGCACAACCGGTCATTAGAGAATAATGAATACCGATCTTCGCTCGCGTGGCTCGACATGCCGGGTCTTATGGCCCTTTCCGGTCGTATCTTCCATTAGCAGAATCTCACCGCCGTGAAACGTCCGGCGGTTGCCATCCGAAACCTCAATCTCAATCGCGCCGTCCAGCAATACAATAAACTGCCGCTGCGGCGCAACGTGCCAGTCGTAATCGTAGTTCGGCGGGTTTTTCCGGAACACAACGGATTTAGCGGGAATCGCTTCGGACAACTGCCCGATCCCCCCCGCATCGCGTAGCGGGTAATCGTGTTCGCCAAAGTGGCTTTCGCCCAGGTCATCGGCATAAACGCGCGTCACGTTCATGCCTTGTCCCCGGCAGCCGGGGCCGCAATAAGCCGCAGCAGCGTTCGCGCCGCCTCAAGCTCTTCTTCATTAATCGTGTGCGGCATCCCCCCAAACCGCCGCAGCTCCACCGACGCCCCCATCCGGCTAAGCACCGCCTCAGTCTCCTTCACCCGCTCGAACGGCACATGCGGATCAGGATCGCTGCTCCCCAGAAACACCGGTGTTCCCGCCAGTGAGCCCGCATAATTCCGGGGTGTCCCCGCGGGCCCGATCAGTCCCCCGGTAAACCCAATCACCGCGCCGTAACGCCGTGGATGCCGCGCGACAAATTCCGTGGTCAGGCATGCTCCCTGCGAAAAGCCCAATAAGGCGATGCGATTGCTCGGAATCCCGCGCGCAAGCAGGTCGGAAACCAGCCCATCCACCGTCGCTAGCGCCGAATCCAGATAGGGTTGATTGTCCTTTAGAGGCACGAGAAAGGAGTGTGGATACCAGCTGTTGCCAGCCGCCTGCGGCACGATCGCCGCAACGTTCGGCATGCTCAATACCTCGTAAAGCGAAAGCATCCCTTCTGCCGACGCCCCCCGGCCATGTAACAGAATCAGCGCAACATCCGCCTTCTCAGGCGATGGTCCGCCGGACAAAACAGGTTGCCCGGCGTGCGGGCCAGAATCTCCAGCGACTTTCGCTTGGCTTCCGTGCATCAGTGCCTCGTCAAAATAGCTAGTCTCCCAGCGATCAGCGCAACTCGGCTGCCCAGAAATTGGGTACCGCGTTACTTTACAAATGATCGCTGGGAAAGCGAAAGAATTTTGTGGGCCGCGCCTAGAAAGCGGCGCGATGATCCTTCACGAATTGCTCAAACGAAATAGCCGGACGCCCCAATAATCGCAGCACCGTGTCGGTGACAGTTGCCGCGGCGCCGCTGGCAAAATACGCATATAGATCCGTTAGTGCCGTGACGTCCCAGGCCCGCATCCCCATCTGCCGCATCGAGTCTGACGCCGCCGAGGGCGGAACATCCACATATTCAACAGCACGGCCCAGGACCGCTGCCATCTTCTCCGCCACCTGCTTGAAAGTAATCGCCGCCGGACCCGTGATGGTGTACGTCTGCCCCTCGTGGCCACTGCTGGTCAGCACCTTGGCGGCGACCGCATTAATATCGCGCACATCCACCAGGCTTTGCGGCGCATTTTTGAAGGGCAGATAAAACTTCCCCTGCGATTTAATGGTCCCTGCCGAATAAAGCATGTTCTGAAAGAACGAATTCGGCTGCAAAATAGTAAACGGCACGCCGCTGCCGCGCAGCACCACGTCTGTTTCCGCGTGCATCCGAAGTAGCTCCGCCGCCGAGGTTAATTCTGAGCCCATCCCCGAAAATTTCACAAGGTGCTTCAACCCCGCGCGCTTCGCAGCCTCGATAAAATTACGACTCCACTTGCCAAGCCGCTGGTCCACCGGAGAAAGAAGAAACGCCTTTTCCACGCCCTTCAAAGCCGCGTCCAGCGTTTCGGGGTGATCAAAATCCCCCGGCACCATCTCCACATTCGGCCCTTTGATTTCATCCGCCTTGCTCGGATCGCGAACCAGCGCTCGGAGCTTCTGCCCCATCTTTGAAAGCTGGCGAATCAGTTCCTGCCCGTTGGTGCCCGTGGCGCCGGTGATAAGAATCATGATTTATCTCGTGAGTAAAGTATTTATTTGGTCGCGGTAACAATGCGGAGGTTGAATTTCGGATGGCCGAATTTGCCCATCATCGACAGCCAGAGTGGCATCCACATTTCCATCCCGCGCGCTGCCTTGATGTCCCCCAGATCAATAATGTTGCTGCTCTTCCACCCAAACCACTCGGAAATATAACCGATCACTTTCGCCTTCGCCCCCGCGTCATTACCAGCGACGAACAAATTGTGATCCCCCGGCACCAGGGTCGGCTCGACCATCACCAGGCAGTTCACCGTATTAAGCGCTTTCACAACCAGCGCATCGGGAAATTCGCGTTGAATCTGCTCGGCCAGTGAATCAGTATTGCAAACGGTCAGCGTCGCCGGCATCCCCTTGGAGAAGTCCAGGGGATTCGATACCTCGATCAGGATTTTCCCCCGAAGGTTCATCGCGCCCGCTTGGCGAAGCGCTTCAAGAGACTTGGCTCCGTTGGTGCAATTGATGACAATATCACCAAACTGTGCCGCCTCCGTGAAGGTACCGATTTGCGCCTTTCCCCCCACGGAAGCCAGCCATTTCCGGCCCGCCTCGCTGTTGGCCGTGCGCGACCCCATCATCACCTGATGCCCGATTTGAACGAGTTTGGCGCCAAGCGTATTGCCCACCATGCCCGAGCCGAGAATTGCGATTTTCATATCTAAAACTTTCAGTTGATTGTCAAGCACCTTTTATAACGGAAAATGCCATCGTTATGGTTTGTCAACTTGCGGCAGGGAGTCGGTTGAATGCCTGCGGGGTTCCGGCCATGGCATTTTCCAGTTTAGGCCGCAACCGATTCTATCCTTTGCTTTCTTCTTGAAAAGTAGGCACTTTTTTGGAAGGTAGTATCGAAATGGAAACGATGAGCAGCGAGGATTGTCCGGTCACCGCGGCCCTGGAGGTGATTGGCGGGAAATGGAAGCCCGTGATTCTATACCAGCTCCGAAACGGCGCGATGCGTTTCGGCGAGCTGCGCCGCGCGGTTCCCAAGGCCACGCAGAAGATGCTTACGCAACAGCTTCGCGATCTGGAGCGCGACGGCATTATCGATCGATTTGTTCACGCAGTCGTTCCCCCTAAGGTTGAATATTCTCTCACCAACTACGGCCGCACACTCAAGCCGCTGCTCGCGGAGATGTGCGCCTGGGGCAAGAAACATCGCGCCCGAGCGCTTAAATAGGATTTGTTGGCGATTAATTCCCCGACGATATGGACGGCGAAAAGGCTTGAGATTAATGCGTGCTCGTGCCGGCAGTAAATCAGTGTTCGACCTTGCGGACCGACTTGGCAAAAAAATAATCGAAAATGCGCGAACCTGCCGCCCCAGCTCCTCTCCCGCCCAATTGCGGGAGAGGAGCGCGGCGAATTAGACATTAGGCCAAGACGGAGGTCGTCGTGCTTAGCTGGAGAATGGCAGCGGCCATCGTTCCATTGCTGTCGGTCGCAAAGACCGATGTGGCCTTCGCCGGAGTGGCGGTAGCCACCGCCGCCGAGGAATCGTCGTCGACCGTAAAATTCATCTCAGTGAGATTGATATCACCTCGGCTGATGGCCATCACGCCGGGGCCAGACACAACTTGCTGTGATGATGACAAGGTTAGCGTCACGGTGTAATTTCCCGTGCCCGCGACGCCGGTCTGATTGCTGAAGTAGTAGTGACCCGCGCCATCCGTCACTGTTGTGCCCGTAACGGCGCCGGTCTCGTCGGTTATAGTAACTTTAATTCCCGCCATTCGACCGCCACTGGTGTTCGATACCGCACCCAGGATTGACGCCTTGAAGACCATGGCGTTGCTTTGGAGGTTGGTAAGCGGGGTATTGGCCTCAATAACCTTGGAAAACGAATTCGCCTGCTGGAAGAGAGCCGATTCCTCGGAGTTCATGGTTTCATTCAGATAGAAGAACCGGTCACCGTCGCGCAGGCGGGTGAATTGATTGATCATCACTGCCTGGAACAACGGGCCGACATCTGAACCACTGACGTGGTCTTCCGCAATCCCGCCTATAAAAGCATCAATCGTATTGACGCCACCGGGATAGGCTTGTGCAAGCTCATGCTGTACTTGCACGTTGCTTGTGATCTGTGCGAAGCTGGTCACGGCGGGCAGGCCAAAGGCCATGCGCATGGTATTATAGCTTGCCACGCCATTATCGCGGTCTCGCTGAATATCGCGCGCGATGAGATCCTCGCCGCCCGCGCCAATGGGGCCGAACAGCAGGTTGCGGATGTCGTTTACCGCCATGGTATCCATGGCCTGGCCATTGCCGTCGGACGACGCTTTGAGGATCGGGCCGATGTCCGTTGAGTGCAGGCCGGTAAATGGATCGACAACGCC
This sequence comes from Planctomycetota bacterium, assembly GCA_030775485.1. Lineage (GTDB taxonomy): Bacteria > Planctomycetota > Phycisphaerae > Tepidisphaerales > Tepidisphaeraceae > JALYJB01. The sequence goes on from JALYJB010000019.1 coordinate 50,143, forward strand.
CTTGGGATTGAGAAGAGTTGGATTGAAGAAGTCCTGTGACAATTGGACATCGGGGCCGATTCTCAATCCATTGTTATCTTCACGGGCGATTGTCGGGCTGACCATGCTATGACCGAAGCGGAATGCTACCGTGGCAAATTCGTTGGAAATTGAGGGATTTACATTCGATTTATAGCCGGTGTATCCCGGCATGGCGTCCTCGCCATAGACGGATGGAATCCATTCATTGAAAACGATCGCCTGATATCCCGCGATATTGATCTTACGGGCTTCCTGGTAAAGCTGCTCATCGCTCCAGGTGGGATGAGACGCATGCAGCTTGCTGGCGATTAGATTGTGATTCCGCATGAAAACAGTTTGAATGGCGGTAAGTTCGAGGTTCTCATTGCCGCGCACATCACCGGTTGCAAAGAGCTGGGATGTGGGCACGATGCCACTTGCGTTTTGCGTCCCGCCGCTGCTCTTAGCGAACAGCGCCAATTGCGCTGAAGTGAAATAGGTGCTGTTCAAATACGGGAGCATGTTGCCGGGGCTGGTCTTTAGCTGGCCATTGGTCGATCGGAGCGCCAGGGCGATTCCCGGATCGGACCCATAGACCTGCGACAGATCCAGATATGCGGTGATATCGGTGAGTTGTTGCCGCGGGTTGCTCTTGCTGGTGCCCGTCGCTGGATCAAACTCGGACCGATTGAAGGGAATCGGGCTTGGTCCCATTGGATCGCCGGAGGGAACCGCGATGGGGAAGGAGACACCGGTGCCGTTTGTCAGATCCAGGTCGTGGTCCATGAACTGCCCGAAGGCGTAACCAAAGTCGGACAGGTTGTTTTGGTCGATCGTGTTGAGATCCTGGGAAGGGTTATTCGGATCGCGCTGGTTGCTCACTAAATTACTGATCAGGCGGGCGCTCTGGTCTTGTGGCAGAGCCGGCGAGCTGACGCCATCCGCATAAGCAACCGGAGCAAGACGGAGTAAATCCGTCACGGCAGCGCCCCAAGTGGAATGACTCAGGTTATTGCCAGTGCCGTCATAGGATCGAAATACAGAGGCTGAAAGAAGTGTCCGTGATTCCAGCGGTTCAAGCCCGCCGGGAGCTGATTTCGCTGGGCGCGACATTTTGGCGTGCGCAGATGAGACCGCCGCTCGAGACCGATTTTTACCAAGCATTCTCGACCCTCGCTTTACGATAAAAGATGTGAATCCGCCGAAGCGTTCTTACAAATGTCCCGGGGCGCTCGCCACGGAATTGAGGATCACTGAAATGCCCGGACCCTCACGCTCCGACGAAAATATAAATCACATTTCCAATAAAGCAATAAAAAAACTTACAATTGCGTGAATAAATGGATTAGTCCAATAGTTGACTGGATTTTTAATCGGGATTTGCTCGTTTTTCCTTATACGTTGCCGCCAGACCCTTCGGTTTCCTAAGGGTTCTCTCGGAAGAAGGTCGCGGTATCCCGGAGGACCGGTGCGAGCCATCGGAATGGCCACGCAAGTGCCAGGGCGAGCTCGGCATGACCCATCTGGGGGTAGCCAATGGATGTTGCCTTGCCGCCCGCCTTTTTGATCTGGGCCGCCATTCGATTTGCGTTCCCGGGTTCGACGATGCCGTCCTGGAGTCCTTGAAGAAAGAGCATCGGCGGAGCACCGAAGCGAGCAAAATGGATAGGTTCCATTTGGGGAAAGGACTCGCCGCGATTTACGAGGAATACATTTGCGTCATCGTGTGTAAGGACGAAATCGTAAGGCCCCGCAAGGCCGGCGCTTGCTCGAATTGATCCCGCAGGCACGCCGGCATCAGTGAGATAATGCGCATCGAAGGTTAAGAGGGCGACGATATGGGCGCCGGCTGAGTGGCCCATCAGGTAAATTTGACACCCATTCCCCCCGAAATGCTCGATGTTGTCATGTACCCATCGAACCGCCATCGCGGCATCCTGAACGAACGCGGGGAATCTTACTTCCGGATAAACGCGATAGTTGGGCAGCACCGCGATGTAGCCCTCGGAAGTCAGCGCCTCAGCGGTGAATCGGTAATTTTCCTTTTCACCTGTCTGCCAGTCACCACCGTAAAAGAAGACGACGACTTTCGCGGGCTTTATTACGCGCCTCGGAACATAGATGTCCAGCTTTTGCCGAGCCAATTTTCCATAAGGTAAATTCGACGTGCGCAGATATCCGCAGGCGGGGATTGTTGAATTCAATATATCGAATCGTGAACATCCTCCAATACACACCGCGATTCCGAGCAACATAAGGTGCAGGCATAGACCGGCGATGGGAATGAAAAAGCCGAAAGGTCGTCTCATCCGCGCGATCTTAGGCATCTGTCGGGTGGAGGCCTATACGGCCTCCGCGCCAAGCCCATTTGTGGCAACGCCATTGACTGCAACTAAATCGTTGAGTCCGATCAAATGTTATCAAGCAGGACTACCACGAGCTTTGCCACTCGAACTTACGATGGTTTTCGGCCGAAAGATGGAACCACGTTGAGCCCACACCGAGAGGCGAAAATTTTCCAGTAACAGGGCTTGACGCGACGAAATACAGGCGTATACTCCGCCTCCCTGTTGATTGACAGCAAATAAGTCAACAAGGGTTGCCGACTGTTTTGCTGCGAAAGTGAATGAAGATAAGAGAACCAAGAGGAAAGCAGCTTTTGATCAACTTTCAATCCGATTCATCCAGCCGTATCTCGTAGTGACCCCAAAAATTTAAGGTCGCCATGAGGTGGCGACGGGAAATAAAAATCAACCCCCGGGGTTGAGGGTTGATTATCGCCGAATTTGGATTAGTCCATCGTTGCAAAACGGTTGACTCACCCGCGTTCGGCGGGAATTTTGTCGAAGCGAAAAGCGGACATTAGTCCGCGGATCGCCAAGATAAAGAGCTCTTTGACAAGTGAATGACGAGGTTCAAGGTTTATAGCAAAAATAAACCTCCGCGACTCTTGCCCATTGATTTTAGGTTTTTCCGTCTGGAGATAAGCATTCAGATTCGCAAGGATTTGAGGAGCATATTTCGGGCAGGAGTCGTCGAGCACCTTTTTGGCGATATAGGGAAATATTTAGCACCGCAAGGGTGGGAATATTTTTCGTGATACAGTATCGATCGGGTAATTGCCGGTGAGAAACGTCCTAACGGATTGTTCGAACTGACAGTTACAACCACCCGCCCGCCCGGCGGGAACTTGATGTACGGTGATCGATAAATGTGGTCAAGCTACTAAGGGTGTATGGTGGATGCCTTGGCATCGAGAGGCGACGAAAGACGTGGCAGCCTGCGATAAGCTCCGGGAAGCTGGCAAACAAGCGTTGATCCGGAGATTTCTGAATGCGGAAACGCGGCTGGGTAAACCCCAGTCATCCGACGCTGAATGTATAGGCGTTTGGAAGCGAACCCAGGGAATTGAAACATCTTAGTACCTGGAGGAAAAGAAAGAGACATCGATTCCGTAAGTAGCGGCGAGCGAAAGCGGACATAGCCCAAACCAGGATTCGTCCTGGGGTTGCGGAAGCACTGAGGGGTTACAAAACCATTCCTAGCTGAAGTCTTCAGGAATGCTGTCCCATAGAGGGTGAAAGGCCCGTAAGCGACAGGAATAGGTCCCCGTTAATATGTGCTCTCCAGAGTAGCATCAGACTCGTGGAATCTGGTGTGAAGCTGCCCGGCCCACCGGGCAAGGCTAAATACTCCTCGATGACCGATAGTGAACAAGTAGGGCGATTGAACGGTGAAAAGCACAGCTATTAGCTGAGTTAAAAGTACCTGAAACCATACACTTACAAGCGGTCGGAGCACTATGGCCCGCAAGGGCAATGTGTGACGGCGTACCTTTTGCATAATGGACCGGCGAGTGCATGTCTGCAGCAAGGCTAAGGTGTCAAGCACCGGAGCCGTAGCGAAAGCGAGTCTTAAGATGGCGTACAGTTGCAGGCTTGCGGCCCGAAACCTAGTGATCTACCCGTGGTCAGTGTGAATGTCCCGTAAAAGGGACAGGAGGCACGAAGCCGTGAACGTTGAAAAGTTCTGGCATGAACTGCGGGGAGGAGTGAAAGTCTAATCAAACTGGGAGATATCTGGTTCTCTTCGAAATGCCTTTAGGGGCAGCCTGAATTAACTACCCGCAGGGGGTAGAGCTACTGAAAGGAGACGTGGGGCTACCCGCCTACACGCTCCTATCAAACTCCGAATACCTGCGGGATTATGTTTGGAGTGAGTCCGCGAGGGATAATCTTCGCGGTCAAGAGGGAAACAACCCAGATCGTCTGTTAAGGTCCCAAAATTCAACTTAGTTCGGTAGGAAGTTAGTGTGCGGAGACAGCCAGGATGTTGGCTTAGAAGCAGCCACCATTTAAAAAGTGCGTAATAGCTTACTGGTCGAGCACAGTAGCGCCGTAAATGATCGGGAATAAGTTGGATACCGAAACAGCGAGCTTGAGTAATCAAGCGGTAGAAGAGCGTTGCACGCCGCGTCGAAGGCGTACCGTAAGGAGCGCTGGAGCGCGTGCAAGCGAGAATGCCGGTATGAGTAACGATAATGCAGGTGAAAATCCTGCACGCCGAAAGCCTAAGGTTTCCTGGGGAAGGTAAATCCGCCCAGGGTTAGTCGGAAGCTAAGACGAGGCCGAAAGGCGTAGTCGATGCACAGCAGGTTAATATTCCTGCACTGGCTGTAAAGGTTGAACCCGCGCATGTGTTTTTCCAAGGCAGATCTCCCGATTAGACGTGGGAGTTTCTTATGGCGTAAGCCATCGGATCGAGGCCGCTTTGTTGCCGTAGTCTGTAGCGGAAGAGCCGAGAAAAGTGCGCGGGGGACAATAGAGCCACCCGTACTAAAACTGACACAGGTAGGCGAGGAGAGTATCCTCAGGCGCTCGAGAGAACTGCGGTTAAGGAACTAGGCAATCTAACCCCGTAACTTCGGGAGAAGGGGTCCCTACTCGCAAGAGAGGGCGCAGGAAGCGGCCCGGGCGACTGTTTATCAAAAACACAGTTCTGTGCTAACTCGTAAGAGGATGTATACAGAATGACGCCTGCTCGGTGCCGGAATGTTAAGGAAGTTGGTCAGGGATTCGTCCCGAAGCTAGCAACCGAAGCACCGGTAAACGGCGGCCGTAACTATGACGGTCCTAAGGTAGCGAAGTTCCTTGTCGGGTAAGTTCCGACGCGCATGAACGGCGTAACGACTTGGGCGCTGTCTCGACCGCAGACTCGGTGAAATTGAAGTGGCGGTGAAGATACCGTCTACCCGCAGCAAGACGGAAAGACCCCGTGGACCTTTACTGTAGCCTGGTACTGATGCCGGGTGTGGACTGCGTAGGATAGGTGGGAGGCGTTAATCCCTGGGTTTCGGCCCAGGGGGAGCCAACGGTGAAATACCACCCTGTTTGCATTCGTCATCTCACCCTGACCCATGAATCTGGGCAGGGAACAGTGCTAGGTGGGCAGTTTGACTGGGGCGGTCTCCTCCGAAAGAGTAACGGAGGAGTGCAAAGGCAGGCTCAGTCCGGTTGGCAATCGGACGTCGAGCGTAAAGGTAGAAGCCTGCTTGACTGCGAGTGCTACAGCACGAGCAGAGCTGAAAGGCGGCCTTAGTGATCCTGTGGTTGCGTGTGGAAGCGCCATAGCTCAACGGATAAAAGGTACCCCGGGGATAACAGGCTGATCGCCCCCGAGCGACCATAGCGGCGGGGCGGTTTGGCACCTCGATGTCGGCCCATCGCATCCTGGGGCTGAAGGCGGTCCCAAGGGTTTGGCTGTTCGCCAATTAAAGCGGTACGCGAGCTGGGTTCAGACCGGCGTGAGCCAGGTCGGTCCCTATCTGCTGTGGGCGTAGGAATCTTGACGGCACCTCTTCCATAGTACGAGAGGATTTGGAAGGACGGACCCCTGGTGTACCAGTTGTCGCGCTAGCGGCATCGCTGGGTAGCTATGTCCGGAACGAATAAACGCTGAAAGCATCTAAGCGTGAAGTCTATGCCAAGACGAGGATTCCATGGGGGCTTGCCCCCGAGAGACCCCGGGTAGACCACCCGGTTGATAGGCCGGAGCTGTACGGACCGAGAGGTCTTCAGGTTACCGGTACTAACGGTCAATTGCTTGACCACTTTTATCGTTCATCGTGCGATCTTGTACTCCCACGGTTTTCCTTCCGTGGAAAAGGCAAACGCACAAATTCAAAAAGTTGTTCGACTATTCGCGGCAACAACCTCGTTCATCACTTGCTAAATCAAGTCCCGCTGCCCGGAAACGGGTATCGGGATTTTTGTTGGTGGCTATACCCGCAGGGTCACACCCGTTCCCATTCCGAACACGGTCGTTAAGCCTGCAGGGCCGATGATACTGCTTCAGCGGGAAAGTAGGTTACTGCCAGCATTTAAATTAGAACCCTGGATTCACTTATGGTGAACCAGGGTTCTTCTATTTGCTGACGGTGCTCACCACGCAATCTGCACTTCTCATTGCCCTCGAATTTGAAAATTGGACACACATTGTGACTAGTGCTAAAATGTGTCCATGAAGCAGATTGCGGCCGCAAAATTCAAAGAGCAGTGCCTTGCCATGCTCGATACGGTTGGGCCTGAGGGGATTGTCATCACCAAGCACGGCAGGCCGGTCGCCAAGCTGGTGCCCATGTCGTCCTCTTCAGAACAGTTGATTGGTTCAATGAAGGGGAAGCTCAAGATTCACGGTGACATCTTCTCAACTGGTATCCCCTGGGATTCCCAGTCATAAAACATTTGCTGAATCTCGATACCCACATTCTCCTACACTCGCTTACCGGCGAATTAACTGCGAAAGAACGCAAGTTGTTAGCCGCCGACGAGTGGGGCATCTCCGCGATAGTCATCTGGGAGATCTCCAAACTTTCGCAACTTGGTCGTATTACGCTGGATTTGGATGATGTGGATTTTGTTCGGTTGATCTCCCGTATCCATACATGGCCGATTTCGCTCGAGGTCTGCAAGGGAATCCGGCGTCTTGATTTTCGCAGCGACCCGGCGGATGAGATCATCGCTGCAACCAGTTTGATCACTGCGGTTCCGCTCGTCACTCGTGACGCTCAGATTCGTAAATCAAAGGTTGTGCCGCTCGCTTAATGGAATGAGCCTTAGACTACCCTGTTTCTTCAATTACCCGCCGCGGCTACAATCCCATTTTCAATGGGCTTGATAAACGTGATGCTCACCCTGGCCAATCCTAAGCGGAACGATCTTCAGCCCATCGAGGCGGCGGCGCTGGTTGATACCGGCTCGGTTTACCTTGTCATTCCTGAACACATCCGCCTGCAATTGCAATTGGATGAGCAGAGCCAGAAGGAAGTCACCCTGGCTGATGGTTCGCATCGGATGATTCCATATGTCGGCCCTATCGAGGCTCGATTCAAAAATCGGGTCGCGTATGTCGGCGCAATCGTTATGGGTGACGAAATCCTGTTGGGCGCGATCCCCATGGAAGATATGGATTTGGTGCTCCTGCCCAAGCAGCGATTGGCAGACGTGAATCCGCAAAGCCCCAACATCGCCTCCGCTAAAGCGAAGTAAATCGATTATTCCGGCCGCATCACAAGGTCCGCCAGCATCGGCGCGGCGGCGTCTCGATTCGACAGGGTGGGATTCGGGAAATCGTACCAGCTTGCGGGAAGCTTCAGAGCGGGGTCGTTCCACTTTACCCCGTATTCGTCTTTGCCAGTGTATTCGACATCCACCAGATACATAATCGTCGCGTCTTCAACCGACTTATATCCGTGCAGCACCCCCGGCGGAATATAAACGCCGTGAGGTTCTCTGGCTTCCACAATCAGGCTATGAGCGGCGCCCTTGGTGGGGGATTTGGGCCGCAGGTCAACCAAGCCGATTTGTATCTTGCCGGATGTGACGAGCCAGTAATCGGTCTGCAATTTGTGGAAATGCAGGCCGCGAACGACGCCCCGTGTGGAACGGGAAACATTCCATTGCACCCAGCGCTGGCGGTCGCTGAACCAGGAGGCGCGGAAGCCTTCATAGAATGAGCCGCGGTCGTCGCCAAAGACTTTCGGGCTGGTGATCTTTACGCCTTCAATTCCCGTTTCCATTTCTGTGCTCATGGCGCGGGATTCTAAAGCGTTTGGGCTGGCTTGTCATTTTCATGGTATGGCTCATTTTCATCCATCGCGTGGGGTAGGATGATGCGTCCGCCGCGGGCGAGAAATGCAGCTTCGCGCCGGCGAATCTCGGCGGCATGGTTCCATGCCAGAAGCAGCAAAACATCGGGCTTGATCGATTCCATCGCTTCCGGCGGCAGGATGGGCTGATGCGTGCCGGGAACCTGCCAGCCCTGCTTGGCGGGGGTAGAATCAATGACGGCGGGGAGCAGATCTTTCCCAATTCCGCAATAATTCAGGACCACCGTCCCCTTGGCCGGCGCCCCATAACCCAGAACTTTCAGACCTTGTTCGTGCAATTCCTGTAACTGCTTTCGCAGCGTAAGCCGGGCAGTCACCACCCTGGAAGCGAAAATTTCAAACGCCTTTCGCGTCGCCAATCCGCCAGTATTTTCGCGATCGATCCACGTTTGCACCTGGGGCGAAACCCCTTCCCCGGCAATCGCGGTCACGCGAATGGTGCCGCCGTGAACGGGGAAGAATTTCACGCGCTCCAGTCTCAAACCATGGCGATTGAAAAGCGTCGCCAGCGGGCGCACCGCGAAATAGGAGAGATGCTCATGATAAATCGTGTCATATTCCGCCCGGGCCACCAGATCGGAAAGGTAGGGCACTTCGATAACCAGCGCCCCGCCGGGAGCGAGCAGCGCGTGAATGCCCGCGCAGACATCATCCAGGTCATCAATATGCCCCAGCACATTGCACGCGACGATGAGCTGCGCCTGCCCGGCCACGCGGGCGACTTCCTGAGCCATCGTTTCGGTGAAGAACTCTGAAATGGTCGGCACCCCGCGCGCCGCCGCCATCACTGCGATATTTCGCGCCGGATCAACGCCCAGCACGCGCACATCGCGCCGGCGGATGCTGCTGAGGCTTGTTCCATCGTTGCTGCCGATTTCGACGACAAGCCCACCGGGTCGGACAAATTCTTCGCAGGCTTCAGCCATCAGCGAAGAAAAATGCTCGCTCATCACGCGGCTGCTGGAGGTGAAGAATAAATAAGATCGGAACAGCAATGGCGCGGGAACAACGTGGGCCAGTTGAACCATGCCGCAGTTTTCGCAAAGCTGAAGAGAAAGGGGGAACCGCGCTTCGGTTTGATGAACCTGGTTGGGTTTAAGCAGTGAATTTGCCGGGGGCATGTCCCCCAGATTCAGTACCTCGTGCAATCCCCCTTTGCCGCAGGCCCGGCAGGTCTTGCGCCGCCAGGCCTCAGCATCGCGCGACGTAATGCCAGCGGAGAATTCGAGATAGTCCCCGCGCACGCGCTCCGCCATCGCCTGCTGCGGCTGCACCGCATCGGATTTGTTTTGCCAGGTGCCTAAGTCGTTCATGGTGCTGTCCATCGTTGCACGCCATTCTCAATCCATGCGCGGGATATTCAAACTTTAATCATCGCGATGCCGCCGATTTCATTGACCACGCCGTTGAGGTATTCCGCGCGCTGCGGATACAGCGGTCTTACCTCAGTCCATAACTGGTCGCCACCAAGTGTATTCTCACTGGGAGAGGTTGGATTGATTCCGTCCCAGGCCATGAGCCCGCCCGCGCGCACCTTTTTCCGAATCCGGCGGAAATCCGCGGAAAGCTCCTTGAATGGCCGGCGTCCGTGCATGAAGACGAAATCCAAAGGCCGCTTGCCCAGCGCTTCGTCGATGGTTTTGTCCATCCACTCGGGGTCCTTGGCGATGGAAAGCAATTTCAGTTCCTGTTTCGGCCGCAAAATCTGCGGCAGAAGTTTGAGCTGCATTTCGGGCAACTTCATCATGGGAAGCGGGACCAGAATAATTCTAGCACTGGGTGGCAGAACGCGGGTCCAGAGGAAAATGGTCCCTAAATCGGTGTTTCCAAGTTCGAGGATGGTTTGCGCCTGCCATTCGCTAAGTCGTTGCAGCAATCTGGCAAGGTCGATCGGATGGTTGGGCGGCCCGATCGTTTCCAGCGGACCTGCCGGGCCGCGGTAGCTCTGCACGATCTGCGGCCAGTTGATCGCCTTCTGCTCGGTCGCGCTGATGCGCCTGATTTCCGACATTGCCTTGGCGACGTCGCTATCAGCATCAAGCTTGTCGGCGGTGGCCGACTCCGCCACGGGCTCCGCCGTGAGAAGATCGGCGGCTGGCTCAGATGTCGTCTCGGCAAGTGAGCCTGCCTTCACCAGATCCTCAAGCAACATTTTCGGCAGGCGCTTGCCAGCAGCGACGGTTTCAAACATCGTTTTGATGCGCGGAATCGCTACATCCAGGGAAAATTTCTCGACTACCGTAGCGATGGCTGCCTCGCCGATGTGTCGGAACGCCAGTGGATCCCTCAGCACTTCGACCGTCCTTGCCGCGATGGCCTCCACATCAAAAAAGTTCTCCAGCAGACCGTTCTTGCCGGGAATAACGTATTCGCGCACGCAGGTCTGGTCGGAGGCCACCAGCACGGCGCCGCAGGCCATCGCGTTCACCATCGACCAGGACGCGATAAATGGCTCGGTAAGATAGATGTGCACATCGGCCGATGAAAGATAGTCCGCCAGGCGCTCCTGGGGGACATAGCCGGTGAACCGAAAGCGGGAGAGATCAAAATCGCTCTGGGCCAGCACATGGTGGCGGAAGGTTTTCTCCTTAATGAATTTAGCGTCGCTGCCATAGTGAATGCGATCGGTGCCGACAACGATGAAGGTCACCTTGTCGAACTGCTGGTAAATGCGCTGGGCCGCCTTCATAAAGATGTCGAACCCACGCATCATTTCAAAGCCGCGGGCGACATAGGTGACGATCCTGTGATCCTCTGGAATCTTCAGTTCCTGGCGGACTCGCTCGAGGGCGTCTGACTTGCGGAAATAAACAGCGGTATCGATCCCGTCGAAAATCACCTCGATCTTGCTGCGCAATTCCGCCGGGAAAAATTCGCGCTGGTAATGGGTCGGCGTCCAGCCGCGATCGCAATTTACCGTGTCTAGCAAAATCATGGCATTGCTGGTTTTGCTGCGCAACAGATGCATTTCTTCCACGGGAATTTCCGGGCGGAACCCCATATCCTGACCGACCGCTGAATAGAAGAATTCGAGAAAATTGATGATCGGCGCATCAAATAGAAATGGGACAAAGAGGGATGATCCAAAGCCGGTGTGGGCGACGATCAGGTCAGGCTTCAAATCGCGGCGCGCTTTTAGCGAATCAAAAACACCGTGGGCATGGGCTATTGTGTTTTCAAAATTTCGGGTCAGTGGATGGTTGGCGGCGGTCGCGCCGCCGCGCGGCTTGTAAAGAATTTTTTCCACGCCGGGCAGTTCGCCCTCTACCCGCTCGGTGACAAAAGTGCATCGGTAACCAAAATCTTTCACCAGACGCGGCGCGATATATCTGAATTGGGCAGGGAAATTCTGATGGATGAACAGTACATGCATTGAGGTGGATTTTCAGGGACAGGGGGCAAGCATTCAAGCGCTTCAGGCGGGATTTCGCAGCGCCCGCCGAGCGGTCAGGGCGAGCTCGGAGGCTTGCGCCGGTGTATCCGCCAGGGCGGTGATGTGTCCCATCTTTCTTCCCGGCCGCGCCTCGGCCTTTCCATAGAGATGCAGCTTGATTCCCGGAAGCGCTAAGGCGGCAGGCCAGTTCGGTTCGCGGGGTTGCCAGATATCGCCCAGAAGGTTCACCATTGCGGCAGGCTGATGTTGGCGGGTATTTCCCAGCGGCAAACCACAGACAGCGCGAAGCTGCTGTTCGAACTGGCTTGTGACGCAGGCGTCGATGGTCAGGTGGCCGCTGTTGTGCGGGCGAGGGGCAAGTTCGTTGACGATGAGCTTGCCGGTTCGAGTTAAAAAGAATTCGACGCACAGCACGCCCACCACGTCCAGCGCTTCGAGGATCCCGCGGCTGATTTCCACCGCTTCCCTGGCAATTCTGCCATCGATTTCCAGGGGCGCAATGGAAACATCAAGAATGTGATTCTGATGGGTGTTGCCGATCAGGCCCCAGTGGGCGAAATCACCGCCCATGCCCCGCGCCGCGACCACGGATAGCTCGCATTCAAAATCGACGAATGCTTCGAATATGAGCTCGGTTTGGGAACCCTTGGCGATTTCCGCCAGGCCCTGATCGATCGTGCGGACGGTTGATTGACCCTTTCCGTCGTAGCCAAATGAGGCGGTTTTCAAGACGCAAGGCAACTTGAGTTGCTCCGCAGCACGGAGAAAATCATCCTTCGACTTAACCGCACGGAAACGGGTAACGGGAAACCCCGCGTTTTGCAGAAAAGTTTTCTCGCGCAACCGATGCTGCGTGGTATGCAAAACGTGGCCCCCGGGGCGAACCGGCGCGAAACGAGCGCACATTTCCGCGGTATCCGCTGGCACGTTTTCAAACTCGAAAGTCACGACACTCACATCCCGCGCGAAATCCGCAACAGCGTCCAGGTCTCCATAAGGCGCAGTCACTTCAAGATCGGCAACCTGCCCGGTGGGGGTATCGCTTTCCTCGGAAAACGTGTGAACGCGGTATCCCATCTGCCGCGCGGCTATCGCGAACATCCGGCCGAGCTGGCCGCTGCCCAGCACGCCAACAGTCGCGCCGGGAAGAATAGGAGTCGGACGAATGCTTGCCAATGTTCAGATCCCGGTGAAAGGGTCCATTAGGTGGGAAGTGAATCCTGCAAAACCGTCTGGCTCTGTTCTTTACGGAAGGCGCGCAGTTTTTCGCGCAGATCGGGCCGGGTGATTGCCAGGATTGAGATCGCCAGAAGCGCCGCGTTGGTCGCGCCGGCCTTGCCGATGGCCAGGGTTCCCACTGGAATTCCCGCTGGCATCTGCACGATGGAAAGCAGGGAATCCATCCCGCTGAGCGCCTGGCTTTGGATCGGGACGCCCAGAACCGGCAGAATAGATTGGGCGGCTGTCATTCCGGGCAGATGCGCTGCCCCGCCCGCGCCGGCGATAATTACCTGCACGCCGCGCCCCTCAGCGGCAATCGCATAATCCGCCATAAACTGTGGCGTACGATGCGCCGAAACAATCTTGCATTCGTGCGGCACACCAAATTGTTTCAGAACGGCATCGGCATGAAGCAGCGTTTCCCAGTCGGATTTGCTGCCCATGATGATGCCAACCAGCGGTTTAGATTCATCAGTTGGCATAGTGGCCCTGTTTTTCAACTACTTTCAGTTAGGCAATGACGATCCTACCATGAGTAAAAGCATGGCCCAAATTCCGGACATCCTGCAAGGCCCGATCCTGTTTGATCCCGCCGCCGATTTCGAGGCTTTTTTGCGCCAGGCCCCGGCGAAGTGGGCTGTCTATCTGATGGCGGACGAGCAGGGCCAGCCGCTGCAACTGCTGTGCGTGAAGAACCTGCGCGACAGTCTGCGCCGCCGCCTGGCGGGGGACCAGAGCATCGTGCTCAGCAAACGCGTCAATTATCGCGAGATCGTCCGGCAGATTTATTGGCGGCGGGTCGATAGCGCATTCGAAGCGGACTGGATTTATTACGAGGTCGCTCGTGTCATTTTCCCCAGCACCTATCAGGGCATGGTTGGCTTCCGCCCGGCGTGGTTTATTCACGTGAATCCGGAAGCCAAATTCCCGCGATACACCAAGACGATCGATCTAAGCGTCAAGACCGGCGTGCATCTTGGGCCTCTGGAGGACAAGCATGCTGCGGGAAAATTGATTGAGCTGGTGCAGGACTGGTTTGATCTGTGCCGGTATTACAACATTCTTATCGAAGCCCCGAACGGGCGGGCGTGCGCCTATAAGGAAATGGGAAAGTGCCCGGCGCCGTGCGATGGATCGATTTCGATCGAGCAGTATCGCCGAATGATTCAGTGGAGCGTGGAAACGCTGGCCGACCCCGCCCCGTTTCTGCGCGACCAGACCAAACGAATGGAGCAGGCTGCCGCGGAGCTGCGTTTCGAAATCGCGGGGAAGATTAAGACATTCGTTCATCAGGTATCGCAACTGGGCAAAGGCCCATTCCGCCATCTTCGCCGATTAAGGGAATTTGCCTTTGTATCGCTGCAGAACGGCCCCAGGCCGGGGTCGGCCAGGGTGCTGCTCATCCTGCCGGGCTGGATTGAAGAGGTGGCGAATCTGATCGATGAGCCCCGGCACCCGGGCGATCTGCTGCGAGCGATTCTTACCCTTGCGCAGGAGCGCGCGGGCGACAGCGTCGATACTGAAGGCGCGGAGCGGATTGGCATCGTTTCACACCATTTATTTTCAGCAAAGAGCACACACGGCATCTTTCTCCCGCTGGGGAGTATCTCCGAGGCGTCGCTGCTAAAGGGCTATCGCGAATTGAAAAAGCAGAAATTGCCGGAAGAGTCAGATGTCGAGGGCGTTCTGAAGGAATTGCAGGCGCTATGATTCGGATGTTCACGCCCGCGGGTGATACCGCTTATGCACCGCGCGCAATCGATCCTGATCCACGTGCGTATAAATCTGCGTCGTGCCAATATCGCTATGCCCTAAAAGTTCCTGAACCACTCGAAGATCAGCTCCGCCCCCGATGAGATGCGTCGCAAAGCAATGCCTCAGCGTGTGTGGGGACACATGGTTCAACAGCCCGCTGGAACGGCCGTACTTTTCCACCAGCATCCATAGCCCGATGCGCTCCATCGGCTTACCGGTGCGGGAAAGGAACAGCCGCTCTGTGGCGGCTTTCGCCAGCTTCGGCCGGCAATCCATCAGATAGGTGGCAATCGCGTTAATCGCGGCTTTGCCCACCGGAACCAGGCGCTCTTTGTTGCCTTTGCCAAGGACGCGAACCACGCCCACCTGCATATTGATGTCGCGCAGTTTCACATCGCACAATTCGCTGGCCCGCAGGCCGCTGGCGTAAAGAAGCTCAAGAATCGCGACATCCCGGGCGTAAAGCATGGATTTCGGGTTCGGGGCCGCGATGAGCTGGTTGACCTGCGCCCGGCTCAGGATTTTGGGTAGCGAGCGCTCCGGTTTGGGGCGTTCCAGCTGTTGGAGGATTTCAGCGGAATGATGCCCCGTTGTGGCCAGGTATCGCAACAGGGAGCGCATGGCTGCAAGCCGTCGGGCCAGTGTGCGGGTTGCCTTTCCCTGGCGGCTTTGATTCTGCAGATATTCCCGAAAATCGATCGCCTGGGCCCTCAGGATTGATTTTCCGCGCTCGGCCAGAAATTCGTGCAGGCTTTCCAGGTCGCGGCGGTAGGCAAGAAGGGAATTGTCCGCCAGCCCGCGTTCAGCCGCCAGATGGAGCAGAAAATCGCGGACCTGCTTTTCCGGAATTCGGGTGACGAGAGTAGACCGTGATTTGGACGGGGCTGGGGGGGGCACTGGCCGAATCCTGGTAATTCAAGTTCCTGATGCGGCGTTCGATACGCAATTCCATGAATGTCGGGCACGCCTTGTAGCGATTAAAACAGAACTTATACGCGTGCTGGAGGTCATCCAAACGAAAGTGCTCTGCACATCGACTATCAGCTCGATTGAGGAACGGGCAATAGCCGCCTCGGATCGCCATAACACTCAGCCTTTCACCGGCAGGCTTGGGTTTTATCGGCGTTGCGGCGCGTGTGGCGTGAAGCGGGGAACCCTCGAAGCTTCAATGACGTCTGACGACATCGGTTTATGATTATTTATCGGACAGCGGAGGTGTTAGTGAACCGCGACGGCTTCCTCAGCGGCCAATTGCGGCATGCGCTTGGATTGGAGGCAAACAGCTACGAAAAGGTGGCGAAGTCGATCCAGCGGCTGGCGATCGAGAAATTCGGGGGTGAAATCGACCGGAAAAGTGGCAGGATACTGCTGGAACTGGCGCACCAGAGCGTCCCTGTCCAGTCCGGAGACGACGGTGATCAGCTCCTCGATCTCAGTGGATTGCAGCATCTCTCAACCTCTCCGGATTATTGTAGACCCGCAAGTTGCCGCGGGGTTGGCAAATATCAACTTTCATTCCGAAATTTACATTTCAAATGAACAAGTCGATCAGATTTCCTTTTCCCTGAGTATCGGGCTGGTGAATGATGTTCTTTATCAATGCTCTTGGTGGAGCCGGGTCCTGCCAGGGTAAAAGCTTCCAGGGCGGCTGAGGCGCCATGGGCAGGCAGGGCGAATGTGTCTTGTGGCAACCGACGGGGCACGGATCGGGCTCTATTTGCGGAGTCGGGTGTATGACCTGGCGGGGCAGATAGCGCGGCATTGGGTGAATAACCTGCCGAAAGGCAAAACGGGGGTCGGGGCGAATGGAAGTGGATGCCCCATGCGCGTGTGATTTGATGGGAACGCCGGCGGCATCGGTCGCGAACTTGGCCGATGCTGCATCTGCGTTATGCATCGCCGCGAGGACAGACTGCACCAGCTTCAGTTTCAGAAGGGCGCCCATCGGGGCGGCGCTGGAAGCTGGTGATCCGCTGAGTTGCACGCGGAACACTCAGCAAAGCGCATGGTGCCTGCCCCAGCGCGCTGGCGAAAAGCAGAAAAAACCCCGTATATTGCGGGAGAACTTAAATTTCGCGATTTACCTGGCCTTATGTCAAACCAGTCCGTTTATGACGGATGATGTAGGAACGCGACAAACAGCGTTTGCTGCAAGAGACATGGCAAGCGACGTGCACGGGAAAAATGAAGACCGATGAACTGGATTTTGAATTGCCTCCCGAGCTGATAGCCCAGTCCCCAGCGGAAACTCGGACCTCATCGCGCCTGCTTCATTACGACCGGAAGACGCGGACGATGAGGCATCTGAGTTTCGCGGATCTCCCGGATTCACTGCGGCAGGGTGATCTGCTGGTGTTCAACGATGCCCGGGTGATTCCAGCTCGCTTTTATCTTCGCAAAAAGACCGGCGGCCGGATCGAGGGCCTGTTTATCGAGGCCCCGCGCAGCAGACAATGGCGCGTGTTGCTAAAAAACCTGGGGGATGCGCCAGCGGGGACATCGCTGCAATTCGAAGGGGAATCAAATCTGCTGGCCGTTGTCGAAGAGCGGCTGGGCGGCGGAGAGTATTTGCTAGAGCTTTCAGGCGACGAGCCTGCGGCGGAAATCTTGTCGCGCGTGGGCCGGATGCCGCTGCCGCCTTATATCCATCGAGACAAGACGAATGACGACCGGGATGAGCTGGATCGCGATCGTTATCAGACTGTTTACGCAAAAACACCCGGCGCGGTAGCCGCGCCCACCGCCGGGCTGCATTTCACACCAGAACTTCTCGCGAACCTGGCAAAGAAGGGGATCGAACAGGCGATGGTGACACTGCAGGTGGGTTTGGGGACGTTCAAGCCGGTCACCAGCGAGAGGCTGGAAGACCATTTAATGCATACAGAGGCGTATTCAATTGACGCTGGTGCAGCAGAAAAACTAAATCGGGCGAAGGGTGAAGGGCGGCGGATCATCGCGGTGGGGACCACCAGCGCCCGGGTGCTGGAGAGCCAACCGGCGGGCACCCCGTTTGTCCCAACGGCGGGGGAGACATCCATCTTCATCTATCCGCCCTATGAATGGAGGCACATGGGCGCGATGCTTACAAATTTCCATCTGCCGCGCAGCACGCTGATCGCGCTGGTTGCCGCGATGGTGGGATTGGAAGAGCAGCGCCGGATTTATCAGGAAGCGATCGCGCGGGAATACCGCTTTTTCAGCTATGGGGATGCGATGTTGATTGTATAGGGACGAAGCCGAGAATGTATTTCGGGACCCTTATGCACGATTCAATCAAGCCAGCAAAAGTGGCACGCCTGTTCGCGGCTGTAGTCCTGTTATTTTTCTCGGCCATCGGTTGTGGCCAACGCCAGGATGATGCGGTAGCGCGCATCCAGGATACGCTTAAGAACGTTCGGCAGAACATTTACCCCGACAATAGAGGTATTCACGCAAAAATAAGATTTCAAATAATTTCAGCTCTTGAGCATGCCACTCCAGAATCTATCAAATCGCCGGTGCTTTGCGGAGCGGTGATCTGGCCTGCGGGTCCTGACGAGATGTGGGATGTGAATTATTGGGTAGTGGCGGAATCGGTTACAGCTGATGGAATAATTCTTCGATGGACAGGAAATGCGGAGGGCACTTATATCAAAGCGCCAGAAGGATTGCCTTCAGTTGCGCAGCAAGAAATGGCCCAATATAAACAGGTCTACTATCCGCTGATCACTAGGCTTAGTACGACAAAACTTCGAGAAATTGGCGTCCCTTCCTCGGGCATAGAGGCCGCTCTGGCAAGGAATGGGGTAGCGATCTCAAAGTTTGTGGATTGCGATTCGTTTTTCCCGGAGCCCGAGATCGCGACGACGAGGATGGATGAGAAGCAACAGTAGTCCATAGAGAAAAATAAAGGGCGACAGTCATAACCAGTGAGAATCAGGCGGCCAGACGAGACGGAGTTACGATTTCGCCCGTTTTACTGGTTCGGATCAGTCGGCGCGCCATAGTTGCGGTTGGTGTATTGCTTCGCATCGTAGCCATTAATCACGCTGGCCATGGATGCTGAAGGCAGGGGCAGATCGAGGGATGCCGGCACGCCCAGATAGGTCAGGGCGCGTTCCAGAAATCGGCAGGCGCCGGGGCCGGCAACCTGGCCGCCGTAGTAGACGGCAGTCCGCGGGTCATGGACGATGAACGCAACCACCAGCCGCGGATTTTCGTAGGGGGCGCACGCGATGAAGCTGCTGTTGAACCGGGTAGCGCTATATCCGTGGGCCTCAGCAATGTGGGCGGTGCCCGTTTTTGCCACGATGTTCCAGATTTTGCTGCGAACGCCCTTTGCCGTGCCGCGAATGACGACGTCGCAGAGAATGCGGCGCATCGTGGCGGCTGTCTCCGGGTCGATGACCTGTGGCAGCGAATTGAAATCGGGGGGCGCCTGTTTCGACATCACATTCCCGCGCGGGTCAACCGTCCCCACGATCACGCGAGGCGTTACCAGCTTGCCGCCGTTGGCAATCGCGCAAAATCCTCGGGCGATTTGCAGCGGCGTGACCATCACCTCATACCCTTGCGCCACCGATTCTGTGCTGAAATGGTTCCACTTCGCCAGTTGATTGACCTTGCCAGCGTTTTCGCCCGGCAGATCGATTCCAGTGCGATGCCCGAATCCATAAGCGCTGATCGCCTGATACATCCGGGGATTGCCCATTCGCTCGCTGAGCATGGACATGAGAATGTTGCTGGATTTAACCAGGCCGTCCCATGTGCATAAATTTCCGTAATGGTGCGTGTCGGAGATATGCCGGCCGTAGGGCGTCAGCCAGGTGATTGCGGGGATCGTCCACATTTCCCCCGGCGTGGTGACGTGCCACATGAGTGCGAAGCTTGAGAAGAACGGCTTGAACGTTGACCCCGGTTCATAAGGAGCAACCAGCGCGCTGTTTCGGCGGATATCCGGAGTCGAATCGCTCAGCGTCTGCGGGTTGAACGTCGGGTAGTTTGCCAGGGCCAGAACATCGCCCGTGTTGGGGTCCATTACGACGACTTCGCCGCGCTTGGCCTTGAACTCTTCAATCGTGTCGCGAAGTTCTTCCTCCGCGATCATCTGCAGGTTGGCATCGATGGTCAGAACCAGATGCTGGCCGTGCTCGGGGGGAAGATAATCGTCGGCAGCCACACCGATGGGCCGGCGGCGCGCGTCTTTGGTTTCGCGCTCAAAACCCGGCCGGCCGGAAAGCAACGTGTTGTACTTCAGCTCCAGGCCATCAAGCCCAGCCCCATCGGCGCCGCAGCCTCCCAGAATGTGAGCCGCGATCGATCCCATCGGATAGCAGCGGGCGCTGGTGGATATAACCCCGACGCCATCCAGATTGAGCGCTTCGATCTCGGCGATCTCAGCGTCATCCAGGTTCTCGGCAATTTTCACAAAATGACTGGTGGCGCGATCCCCCAGAAGCTGTGCTAATGCGAAGGGGTCCTTGTCGATGATCCTGGCCAGCTTTTGGAGGACTTCATCCATCTCCACAAGGCTGTGCGGCGGTTGCTGGAACGTATCCTGCATGAATTTCGGATCGACGAACAGACTGTGCAGCTGAATCGTGCCGGCCATGAGCATGCCGTTGCGGTCATAGATGTCGCCCCGGCGGGCGGGCAGCACCAGGCTCAGATGCTGCTGGCGATCAGCACGGGTGATGGAGATTTCCCGGCCATAGGTTTGCAGATAGGCCACCCGTCCGCTGAGCGCTACAAAGAGCCCAACGATGACGATCATCACGGCGGCGGATCGAATGTTCGAGAAGTTGGGCATGGGTCAGCGTCTCCGGGTCCGATAATCATCGGCAAGGCGGGCTTGATTCGACCAAAAAAAGGGGGTGAGGCCGCAGGTATCGGCTGCGGGACGGCGTTTGCGTCGCTATGGGATGCGGCAGGGTTATTCCGCCGCGTCGCTGCTGGCGATCCAGCTGTGTTTTCCGGCCGGGGAATTGGGGACTGAAAGCTTCAAATCCTGGGATTTGGCGGTGGCTGCGATGGCATTGGGGGCGGTGCAGATCGCAATGTTCAACTGCTGGTTCCAGAGCTTAGCTTGCGTGGCCTCAATCTGGTTGTGCAGCTTGTTCGCCTGGTAGGTCAGGTTAAGGCGCTGCTCACGGAGCTGGAGCAGCACGGCCGCCGTGGCAACGCTGCAGATCAGGCACAAAAGGAGCTTTAGCATGGTTGGAGTGCCGGTGAACGTTTTAGTTGGCTGAAGCAAGCGGCTTGGCGGGCAACCGCAGTTTGGTTCCCGCGATCACCACATCATGATTCTTGCCCTTGAGCACACCAAGGTTGAGCTCCTTGATCGCATCGACAGCCGTCGGATCACCCAGCTCATCGTTGGCGATTCGCCAGAGGCTGTCTCCAGCGGCAGCGGTGTAGATATATTGCGAGGACGGTGCAGGCTTTGGGCTATCCACTGAAGCCGGAGCGTCCGGGGTTGGCGGCACGGCGACAACCTGTGAGGGCGTTACGGGGACAGCGACGCTTGGTATGACATACGTCTGACCAACAATCACCTTGTCCGGGTCACTCTTCAGTGACGGATTGGCATCAATGATCGCCTGGCGATTCGCCCTGGTGTTGCCGCCAAGATATCGGCCTGCCAGCTTGGAAACGGTATCGCCCGGCTGCACCTTGTACATCTTTGCGGTGGTGACTGCCTTTGAACGACCTGGCACCTGCACGGTGGTCGCATCATCCTGCGCGGGGCTGCCGTCAGGGTTGAGAGGCACAAGTTCCTCACCATGCCGACGGGCTTCCTGAGCCAGAAGATCATTCGTCTGGATTGGCGCTTTCGCAACCGGTGCAACCGCGATTGGTGCTTCGGAAGCTTGCGGCGCTGCCGGTGATGGGGCAATTCCAATCATGGCTGGGGAATTGGCGGATGAAGGTATGTTGTTGGTCGCAACAGTTTGCGGCACGATCACGGGGGCTGAAGGGACTACCGGGGCCGCCGGGGGGTTCAATTCTTCGTGAGTAGGGACGGGCTGGCGGGGTGGGGCATCAGCGGGGGCAACCACCACGATGGGCGGGTTGCTGGTTCCGGGCGAATTCACACCCGCGCGAACGGTGGAGGCAACGCCGGTGATGGCTGCTTCCGGTTCCATCTTCTGGAAATGATCCGACAGCAGGATTCCGATCACGATGATAAATGCCAGGCCCACCAGCAAACCAATTTTCGTTTCGCGCGTCATGCCAACCTCAAGTTCAGTTACGTCCGGTCAATTCTTTTCGATCACTCGCAGTTTGGCCGAGCGGGACCTTGGATTGCGGGCGGATTCCTCGGAGGTGGGGGAGAGGGGCTTTTTGGTGACGATCTTCACCGACCCGGTCTGCTCCAACGACCGAAACGCCTGCTTCACGGCCCGATCTTCCATCGACTGGAAGCTGATGACCCCCATCCTGCCCCCGTTAGCGAGGACATTGGGGCCTTGTTTTAGCAGTGACGTGAGATTCTCCATCTCGCGATTCACCGCCATTCGAAGCGCCAGGAAGGTCCGTGTGGCAGGGTCGATTTTCGACGCGTTTGAGCGTTGATTTCCGATCGCAGCACGAACTAAATCCGCAAGTGCTTCTGTGTTGGTGATCGGCGAAACGCGGCGCGCTTCCACAATCTTTCTGGCAATTCGCCGCGAATAACGCTCCTGAGCCAGTTCGTATAGGACGTTGGCCAGTTCCTCCTCCGGCAGATGATTGACCAGATGGGCGGCGGATTGACCGGAAGTGGGATCGATTCGCATGTCCAAAGGCATCGATCGATCGAAACTCAATCCGTATCCCGGATCGAACAATTGGTTTGTGCTAATACCCAGGTCCGCCAGAATTCCATCAACCTTGGGAATGCTGGCTTGCTTTAGCACTTCCGAAAGCTGGGCAAAATTGGCATGGAATAATCGAACTTTGGCTGGAGAGGTCTTTAAGCGTTCAGCTGCGAACTCAAGATTTCGCGGGTCGGCATCAAGACCGACCAATACGCCCTCTGGACCGAGCAGCCTGGCAACTTCCAGAGCGTGTCCGGCCCGGCCGAGGGTGCAATCAACAAAGATCTGCCCCGCCCTGGGGGCGACGTGCTCGACGATTTCCGCAAGGAGCACGGGGTCGTGTCCGCTGGAGGGCAGATCCATGCGTTGGAGGTTATGCGAGTGGGGAAAAAAAGAAAGCGAGGGTCGATATTAATCGACCCCCGCAACATTTTAAAATAGCGAACTTGTTGATCGCAACAGACTTAAATCACATGCGGACACGAGAAGCGCGGCTCTTCTTGAACAGGCTGATCAGACCTAGAACGCCCAGGCCGCTGAGGCTCGACCAGGCGGCCGCTGGCAGCGGAACGAGAGGCGCTGAACCGAGCCCGGGAATTTCCTTAAGATCGAAAACCGCGGGCATGCCCACACCATTGGCGACAGGATTGGCGTTGATGACCAAGTCCCCACCGTTGGCGCCGAAGCCAAATTTAGCGGTGTTTCCCGGAGCGATGCTTCCTCCGGAAAGGGTGATCGACGTTCCGCCTGCTGGGTCACTTTTGGTGAAAGGCGCGATTCCGGTGTTTGAGAACGTGCTGGCGAAATTTTGACTGCCGCCACCCGTATCAACCAGAAGGAACTGGAAAGAGTTAAACGCCGTGCCGGTTGAATTGGTGATTGACTCGTCCACGATGGAAATCTGCTTGGCGGCTGGTGGCGAACTGAAATCCTGCATGAAAGTGATGCTCAGGCCTTCCGGCGATGAAAAGTTGGCGAACTTTTCAAGCTGCAGCACGAGGCCGGTGCTATTGTCAGCGATCAACGCCAGTCCGGCGTTGGCGGGGAAGGCAATCTTCCAGCCATCGATTGTCTGACCGTCCTGCAACTGAGTGGCTGCATGGGCGGACGTACTCATAAACAGTGCAGCAGCCAAGGCGGCGGCCGCTGAAATCTTCAGTAACTGGGCCATAAAGGCACCTCCTTAAATGCGCCGGCGGTAATAGCGATAAACGACCACGACCGGAGCACTACTTCATCAAACGTTGCATTAACGCGTAACAGCAGATCGGACCACCCGGTCCGACTTATGCTTCCCACTACGGCAAAGAGTTCGGTTCCTTCCGGCTCCTTTCTACGGTTTTTCCATCACATCAAAATCTTGCGGCTGGCCACTCCGTGGACTCAATTGCCGCTCACTACCCACTGACGTTGTGTAACCTACCGATGTCATCTGAAATCGAGAACAGGGAAAATTCTAAATTTTGTTTCCGGCGTTATTCGGATCAAAATCCAGTTTTAATGGCTGCTTTTGGATCGCGATCACAATCTGGCGCGAAAATCCCGCATCCAGTTCCATTCGCAATCCATTTGCCTTCCAAATCACCCACGATTCCAGGACAGCGTGAGGATAACAGATTATCGGGCCTTTAAAAAGGTCTATTTATTTTGGCGACAGGGCAACCGAATCAGTACGCCCGGATTCTTCAGGGAGCCCGCGCGGAGCCCGGCGACGCGCGGCGCATCAGACACACGCCGCCACCAGTCGTTTCCCACCATGCCTGAACATTCCAGCCAGGCAGGATATGACGAGCGAACACCTCTGGGTTAATACCGATAAGCCAGATGATATCGCGTGATTGAAGTTGCCGAAGAAGTTCGGCATCGGGCGGCTGATGTAAGATGATCCACGGACGATAACTATCGGGAGCGTAATACTTGAGGCACATGTACCATGAGCCGGGGGAAAAGAGTCGGCTCTGGTTGTAGAAGACGAGCAATTCATCGGGAAGAGCGCGGGAATCGACGATCGACGCATACGCCCGAAAATCCATCTTCGAGGGAACGCCGTCATTCAGGCGCCTACCGGCCAGCATCGCCAGGCCCACAATCGCGGTATAGGCCACACCGTCACGAAGAAATGGCCAGTCGTAGCTTGCCGCCAGCGCATACGCGGCTGGGCTGGCAAGAATTGTGTACCGAAGGTAGGAGAGCAAAATGGATTGATGCAGCAGATCCAGGATTGCCACTGGCAGAATCACGCCCACGAGCCAGAGTATCCAGAGCAACATTTCGGGCTTTCGGCGAAGGCGCAAAACGGGAATGGCGATGATCACCACAACCACCACAACGTGCAGTGTCAACGGTATTTCTTGCCGAAACCGGTCGCCGATGAAAAATTCCAGCGGTAACCGAAGCGCGCGGATGGCTGTGTGAAGAAAGTGAGGAAACTCATATTCGCGGAGATAGGTTGGATTGAAATATGGAAAGGAGCGCATCTGCCAATAGAAGCTATAACCCTAGCTGGCTATGACAATCAGTGCCGCGGAGGCAAATGCCGCCAGCGCGCCGAGTCGCTGCCGGCCGCGAAGCCGAATGATCGTGTAAAGCCCAAGACTGAGGATAGGGCCCGCGGCAAAATAATGCGTTAGCGCCGTAGCGGCAATCAGCAAGGCCAGCGCGGCGAGCCGGCGCGGCGCCAGATTTTTCAATTCGGATCAGGACGTCACAGCATGATAGTCCGAAGAAGATCAGCAATGGATAACTGCGTGCGTCCTGTCCGATGTCGACCTGCGCGCTGGCGATTGCCATTATCGCGGCAGCCAGGAGCGCGGCGCGCCCGCCGTGCAAGAGCCGACAGACGTCGAATAAAACAAGAATGCCCGCCAGCGAACAGAATGCCGAAAAACCGCGCGCCCCGACGGGTCCGGTTCCGGTAAAATCGAGCCACCACCGTAAAATAATAAAATACAGCGGTGGGTGAATGATGTTGTTGCAATGGGTCCAGACGTTCCACCATGGAGCCGCCGCGGCAAGGCTCGTGAGATTGGGTTGGTCGCGGCGAATGATGCCGTCGGGCAGGAGATCGTGAAGCGAGCCGCGGCCCATGGCCATTTCGATTGACCAAATTTCGTCGAGCCAGAGGCTGGGGCCGGAGATCTGTGCAAACCGCAGCAGCGCCGCAACAAGTACGATGAAGGCAAGCGCGATCAGAGTCCCCCGAGAATGAAAGACACCGGGGATCGGCAATCCCGTGTCAGAGGCGTCGGTGGGCGAAACATTGGCCATGGAGCAACGGAGAGCGGGCATCACTGATGCCCCCTTTTCCCCTTCATGTTTTGTACAAACAATTACCTCTATTGCTGCTGCTTAATCAAGGGGAGATGGCCACCAGGCAGCGATTTCATAATTACCTCGAAGAACCGCCGCGAACTGTTTATGATCGGTTGATCGAATCGGAGTCGCATGCTTCGATGGGCCCATTCAATCCTGGTCTTGCTCTATGTTGTTCTCCCGCCCTTGGCGGTGGCGCGTGCGGTATCGCGCGGCAGCGCCGGTCCGCGGGCCATGCGTCGATCAATGCGTAGGTTGGCAGTCTTCGTCATGGCATCCATGCTGGTTGGGTTGGCGGCTTGCGTTGTGTACGGCGTTTGGCTGGGCGGCGCAATTTCGCCCGTGCACGTCATTCTCACCTGCTATTGGGTCGCCGGATTGTTCTGTCTTCTTAAATTGTTTGATCTTTTGCTGGACTACTTGGCGCGGGCCTGCCTGTTAGTTGAAAAAGGCGCTTGGCGGGCGCGGGATCGGCGTGTGGCCGGCCAGATCGCTCGTGTGGGAATTCTATTTTTGGTGGGGGTTCCCTACATGATTGCGGCCGCCGCGACCTACCGTCCCAAGGTGATTCGCGCCGAAGATTCAGCTTGGCATGATCTCGGCGGTCAAACCTTCGAGTTCCACTCGATTGACGATGTGCTGCTCAGCGGAACCTGGGTATCCGCCGCTCCAGCGCCAGCCGGGGCCAATTCGCGCTGGGGCCGCCAGACGGTCATCATCTGTCCGGGTGATCGTGGCCAGAACGGAACATGCGTGGCGCTGGCGCGCGAATTTGTTCCGGCTGGATATAACGTCTTAACGTTCGATTGCCGGGGCCAGGGGCAAAGCTCCGGAGAATTCACCACCTTCGGTGATCGCGAGAGGTTTGACGTGCTCGGCGCCGTTCGGTGGATGCGCGGGGAAGATCGTCTGGGATCACAACGCATCGTGGGCGTCGGCATCGGAACGGGTGCTGCGGCTCTGCTTGAGGCGGCGGCAGATCGCAGTCCTGAAGGCCGCGCAATATCTTCGCTGGTTGTGCTGGGCGCGTACGATCGATTCGATGCCCTGGCGGCAATGGGAGCGCATGATTATTTTGTTCCGCCGCTGCGATGGCTGGCGCTAAATATCGGCCTTCCGCTCGCATGCGTGCAAACCGGCGCCGATCTTTTTCATTTTGCTCCCGCCGATGCCGCGGTAGCCTGCGCGCCGCGACCCATTCTATTTATCCACGGCCTTCGCGATCGCGCAATTCCATTCGAGCTTGGCCAGCGGCTGTATGACAGCGCTTTAGCCCCCAAGAGCCACTTGTGGATCAATGGCAATGATGCGGACGCTGCCAACGATCTTGACATCGCCGCCACCGCGCATCAATTCGTCGAGACTGCGGTCCCCATGCTGTAGAATTCGCGGATGATCCTTCTAGATCAGCTGATTGAGCAGTTCCCGTACGCCAAGCGTCAAACGCTAAAGCGCATGGTGGCCGGCGGCCGCGTGATGGTAAACGGCGCGGTCGCCAGCCGCCTGAAGCAACCCATTTCGTCGACCGATGTAGTAGTTGTTTCTGACCCTCCAGATTCAGCGAAAGTGTTGCCATCGCCGACTTCAGCAATCGCAATTGTTTATGAGGACGAAGATCTCCTGCTGATCAACAAGCCGCCGGGCCTGATTACCAGCAGTGTGCCGCGCGAAAAACGACCGACCGCGCTGGCGGAGGTGAGGCAAATGGTCGCAGGGGTAAATCCGCGAGCTCGCGTGGGGTTGGTTCACCGGCTGGATCGCGATGCATCAGGATTGCTCGTGTTCTCGAAGAATCCCAATGCCCATGAATCATTAAAAAGCCAGTTCTTTGATCACAAGGCGGATCGCGTTTATCTGGCAGTTGTGTCACCGCCACCGCGTGAAACAGAGGGTCGCGTCGCCTCTGATCTAGTCGAATGGGCGGATGGTTCAGTCCACTCCACCAAGCTTGCGGGCCGCGGGCAAAGCGCTGTTACCCACTTTACACAGATTAAGCGTGTCGATGATCTTGCCCTCCTGCGCGTGGTTCTGGAGACGGGCAGGAAGCATCAGATTCGCGCTCACCTTGCGGAATTGCGATGTCCGATCGTGGGCGATCATGTCTATGGTGGAAAGCCTGCGACTGGAGGCTTGATGCTGGCCGCTGTGGAATTGTCTCTGGATCATCCTCGCACCGGTGAGCGGAGAACATTCGCAATAGATCCCCCGCAACGGATGACGTTGCTGCTTTAGCGCTATAGAATCGACTTTGCGGAAATCGATATGCTTCAAAGCCTCGCAACAACCTCATGCGCCCCGACCGATTCGACCTTGGAAACCGAAACATGGATGACCCGCCTTCTGTTGCCGGCCCTTTCCCTGTGCCACCGCGAGTTGATTCGCTTCGTCCGTCAGCGCAGCCGAATTATTGGCGCATTGGCCACTCCCATCGTCTTTTGGGTGCTGATTGGCGCGGGCATGGGGCGCAGCTTCCGCTCGGACGCGCCCGGCGGCGGGAATTTCATGGAATATTTTTTCCCCGGCACGCTGATCATGATTCTTCTTTTCACCGCGATCTTTTCCACGATTTCAATCATTGAAGATCGGAAGGAAGGATTCCTGCAATCCGTGCTGGTCGCGCCGGTCTCGCGAATGTCCATCGTTCTTGGAAAAGTGCTGGGTGGCACGCTACTGGCCACGGGACAGGGACTGATATTCCTTCTGCTCGCTCCGCTCATCGGCGTCAAATTCAACATCGGGTCATTTTTCGCGGCGCTGGGCATGATGCTGATCGTGAGTTTTGCCCTGACTGGCCTGGGCTTTTGCATCGCTTGGCGGATGAATTCAACGCAGGGCTTTCACACCATCATGAATCTCTTCCTGATGCCGATGTGGTTTCTCTCCGGTTCGCTGTTTCCAGCCGACGGCGCGCGCGGGGCCATGCGATGGATCATGGGACTTGATCCTCTAAGCTACGGCGTATCCGGTTTGCGCCGCGCGCTTTATCCGAATGCGGCTTATCTAACTCTGCCGGGTTGGACGACCTGTCTCGGCGCCAGCCTGGTATTCGCGGCGTGCATGTTTCTGGCCGCTAGCTTCATCGCCAGAGGGCGCGTCGCAGCGGACCTGCAGTAGCGGCAACGAAAATTAAAAGTCATGAGCAAGCCGCAAAAGATTCTTGCCATCGCCCTGTGGATCGTTGCTGTTGTAGCGATGGTGGGGGTGCTGCTGCTTAAAACTATGTCAACCGGGCGCAATAGCTCTGTTGCCGCCGCGAGAGGGGGATCGGATATTCCGGGGCAGATTCTGCCGGAGCCTCTGGCCGCTTCGGCGAAAGATCTTCCAACGCTTTACGATGCGCCCAGATTCGATTTGACGAATCAGGACGGCCAGCCGTTCGGAAATGCCCAGCTACAAAGCCATCCGTGGATTGCTGACTTTATCTTTACAACCTGCGCGAGCCAGTGTCCGATCATTTCATCCCGAATGGCTGGCCTTCAGCAGCAGTTGCCCAAAGAAATAAAGCTGGTTTCATTCACCGTTGATCCGTCGCACGACACTCCCGCGGCTTTAACGCTTTATGCGGCGCAATACAAAGCGGATCTCAAGCGGTGGAGTTTTTTAACGGGTGATCCCCCGGCGGTGCTGGCAGTGATTGCCGGAATGAAAATGGGATTCCAGCCCGCGGACAACGGCACTTCGATTATCCACAGCCCATATATGGTCTTGGTCGATGGCCAGGGCCATGTGCGCGGCGTCTATGACAGCGGGTCCGAATCGAAAATGACTCAACTCGCCCACGATGCCAGCCTGCTTCTCTCAGCAGCGACTTCGCCTTGATCCACCAAAGATTTATTGAGGCTTCCACGCTGCGAAGTTGGCCAATATTTGCAGCCCCACGCCCTGGCTTTTCTCGGGGTGGAACTGAACGGCCATCACATTCTCCTTGCGAATGCTGCTGACGAACGGACGGCCATAATCCGTTTCGGTAGCGATCACCCCTGGGTCTTCCGGCACGATGTGAAAGCCGTGAACAAAATAAACCGCGCTACCCGCCGCCAAACCTTTGGTGAGCGGCGATGGGTTTCGCTCGATGAGCTGGTTCCAGCCCATGTGCGGTACCTTCAGGTCGAGCGTTTGGTCGACGTCAAAGCGAACGCATTTGCCGGGAATAACGCCCAGCCCGCGGTGTTCACCGTCTTCAAAGCCGACATCAACCAGCAATTGGAGCCCCAGGCAGATCCCCAAAAACGGTTTGCCGCGTTGGATGCGGCCGACAATCGCCTCCGCCAGATTCCGCTGGCGAAGGGTAGCGATGGCATCCTTAAAAGCGCCGACCCCGGGAAGAACAAGCTTTTCCGCGCGGTCGATTTCTTCCGGCGTGGAGATGATCTCAGCAACAGCGCCGACCTGCGCAAAGGCCTTCTGCACGGATCGCAGGTTGGCCATTCCGTAATCGACAATCGCTATCGACATCTGAAACAATCACTTCGGAAAAAACGCTATCGCAGTTCCACCACGATCTCCACGCGGCGGCTGGCAGGCTTGGTGGCCTTGGGCTGATTTTCGCCGAAGGCCCGGATGGTGATCCGCTTCTGGTCAACGCCGGAGGTGCTCAGGTATGTAGCGACAGCCTTGGCGCGGGCGTACGACAGATCGCGGTTGTCCGCCCATTGGCTTTTGGTATGCGCGATCGGGTCGCTGTCGGTATGGCCATCGACGAAGACTAATTTGTCTGGGTACTGCGTTTGAATCGCTGAAACAATTTTCGAGAGAGAAACCTTCGCGCTTTCCTTCAGCGTGGCAGTGCCGGCATCGAAAAGCACATCGCCCGGCACAGTGGCGGTGAGGGTGCCGCTTTGGGCGTCATAGGTGGTGTCGACCCCGTTCATCCCCGGCTGCGGACTGGCAGCGGGGCGAGCTGAATCGGAACGCAATTGAGCGATCATCGCATCGCGGTCAGCCAGTTGCTGCTTCAATGTTGCAACCGCAGCCGGATCAGCCGTTGAAGCTGTCTGGCGCGAGCGGGCCTGATCAAGCTGGACCTGCAGCTCCTTATTCTGTTCGTAAAGCCCCTGGTTCTGCTCGTCCATCTTGTTCTGGCACCCCAGGGCGCCTAGAACAAACAGTGCTGCCAATCCTAAATTGATCATTCGCATGCGTTCATCTCCTTGAACTGTGGCATTCAACTGATGTCATCTTTAACACAATCCGCACTAAAAAGCTTTGGAGAGAAGAGGGTTCAACCCCCTTCACAAATTAGAATTCGGAGGAGCAGCGGAACCCGGCGCCTTAGTTTGCAGCATGGCAGCCTTGGTGCGAAGGTCCGCCACATCCTTGGCCATCTGTGCTGATCTGGTTCGATGCTGAAGGTCGCGAACCTGGCGGATCGTGGTAAACGCTGTCCGCACCAGCACCGTACCGACGATGCCGGCCAGCAGCATCGAAAGAATCAATCGCAGCACGGTGGACGAAGGCTCATGTCCGAACCAGATCCACACCGAGATGGGCTTGTTGGCATTCTCGAAAATGAAAATGAGCAGATAGATGACAAGCAGCGAAAGGCTGCCGATCTTCGACCAGATCTTGATTTTGAGCCAGAGGTTTCCCATGCGTTCTTTCAGGATTCAGCCATTTTCATTCACGAGCCGCTGAACGGCATCCGAACCAGTTCCAGCAAGCCCATCATGCCCGGACGCAGATACGCTGCGATCGGGCAATAGAATAGCATGATGAATGCTGTCGCCAAACTAAGATAGGGCCCATAAGGCAATTGTCGGCCCGACCGGCGAATCATCATATAGATTGCCAGCGCGATCCCAAAAAACGGAGCGATGAAGAATGCGATGGCGGCCGCCCCGCCGCCCAATACCGCGCCCACCGCAAACATCAGGTGCACATCGCCCAGCCCCATGGCTTCCTTGCCAAAGCCGAATGATCCGGCGATGCGGGTCATCCAGACCACGAACGTGCCGATGAGCGCGCCCAGAAGCGATCCAAGGCCGCCGTTGAGCCAATCGATCTTCGCTGCGGATTGCCACAAATGCTGAACAGATGGGATGTAAATATGGAGTGCAAGAGAAACTCCGCCCAGCGCGAGTGGTGGCATAAGAAAAAGCATTTCCTTTCGCATCTCCGCGCGAATCTGGCGCGGCGTAAATTCCGGCGGAACTTCCGGCGCGGCTTCTCCCTTCTCCTTTGCCGAGCGAACCTGTTCATTTAGTTCGCTGCGCTCGTGCTCCAGTAGATCGCCCAGGGGAAAACTCATTGGCAAAACCCGCAGATGTAAGAGCACAATACTGATAAGAAGCCCCAGGCCCGCGCCGGCCGTGAGAGACATGGCGGCCGGCCCAATGATCAGCGCTCCGGGCATGCCCGGCCGATCGATAATTGCATGGGCGACAATCGCGACGCCGGCGATCCACCAGGGAATGCTCGCGGGAATGATGAAAAGCTCCGCATCGATCAGGCTGGCGGCCAGCAGGCCGCTAATGAGCATCATGTAAAGCGAATAAATCGGCCAGTACTCTCGAATATCCGTCAGGTCACCGACGAACCATTGCGTCAGGCCGGGGACGGCCGCGAGATTTCGGCAGGGGCCGGCGTGGAGAATGAAAAACATGACGTAATAGAACACGAACAAAAAGCCCGTGATCGCTTCAACGACCGGATAGCACGGGGAGATGGGCTTCTTGCAGTACCGGCATTTGCCGCGCAGAAAGATCCAGCCGAATACGGGGATGTTGTCGTACCAGGCAAGTGGGGTTTCACAATCCGGGCATCGCGATGGAGGCGTAATGAGGGATATTTCCCGCGGAAGCCGATACACCACGACGTTCAGGAAGCTGCCGATGCAAGCGCCCAGCGCAAAAACAAAGGGGATGAAAATGGCGTCGGGCATCATGCGGATGTTTTTCTGATTCGCGGCCGGCTCTTTCCAGGTGCCACCCTACAAGAGGCGAACGATATATATAACCGCTTCGTCGGGGGTGAGATGGGTCACGTCCAATTCAGCGGTCATGGCTGATCTATAGATCGGCTCGCGCTGTGTCAGGAGCGTTTTGATTTCATCCAGATTGCCGCCCAGGGTGGTCAGGGCTGGACGGTTATCGGATGTTCCCGCGTCGCCGGAAATTCGCCGGTGCAGCTCTTCGGGTTCGCAGCGCATGTAAATCACTTTGTGGTGTCCAGCAATAATCGCCGCCCGATTCTCGTCGCGCATCATCGCCCCAGCCCCCAGGGCGATCACATGATCTTCCAGCCTGGCAGCTTCGGAAACGGCCTGCGCCTCCAGATCGCGGAAGTGCGGCTCGCCATGTTCAGCAAAAATTTCCCGAATGGATTTACCCGCTTTGCGGACAATCAAATCGTCACAATCCACAAATTCCTGCCAGAGCCGGTCCGCAAGCTTTCTACCAACGGTGGTTTTCCCGCTCCCGCGATAGCCGGTGAGGAAGATGCTCATCGTTCATGAATATAGACGAGACGAAGAAAGTTGAAAGCAACGCCCGTCGGACCCCAGCTATGGTATAGCCGCGCCATCGATGGTGCCCCGCCCCAGAAACCCGCCGGAGGACGAGGAGGCCGCGAAAACGAATTGGCCTGCGTTGTTGAAATGAGTGTAGACGGGCGTGTAGTTGACGTAGTCCTGCTCATTCATACTCGATATCGCGGTAATGACTTCGCTCTGACCGTTGATGGACCAGGTTTGATTCGTGCCGACGAAATTAATGATATTGCCATGCCCATCGTAGCCGAAAATTCTGTTGCTTTGTGCATTCCCATACGTCCCGAACACAGAATTGAAGACGACTTGATCGCTAGCGTTAATAACCGGCAATCCCAGAGCTCCTAATCCAGGCCGTCCGGCAAATGTTTCGACAACTGTCAGTCCATTGGTGGGTGTGGTTTCGAATATCCCGCTCGCGTCATCCACCGCGTCAGAGCCAACCGCGAACAATGAGGATTGAAAACCAATTAAACCGTTACTCGAAATCGTGGGCGGAAACACAAAATCTAAATAGCGGCCGCTGGCGCCGCCTCCGCCATATTGCAATGCAACGGCCTTCACAGGGGCGTTGATCGGAATTTCCCAGATGCCGTCCTGCTCTACCGCGCCGGTCGAATGACCGTAAAATGCAATATCACCTGATTCATCAAGCAATGGGGGGAAAATGGAATTAAAGCGGCCACTGCCTTGGACTGAAGGAGCGGACGCGGTGATGCTATCTAATACGAGCGTGAGGACCTGCCCATTCCATGAATAAATCGCTGGATTACCAGAGTAATAGCTATCACTTGCGACGAAGACTACTTCGCCCGCTGCGTTTACCGCAGGATCATAAACGGGCTGTACGGCCCGCATCCGAGGGTTTCCGTTCCCGGCGACGGTCACCCCGGTTTGCGCGACGAGGGTTAAAACTCCCGGAGATCCTTCGGTCCAAATCCCCGTGTCAAAACTTGAGGTGATGGATCCACCATCTACGAGATGGGCCAGAAACGCGATGTTTGAGCCATCCACGGACGGAGAATCAAAGGTGGCGAAAACTCCGCCAGTGACGCCGGGCGCGGCTGATCCCGTGCGAGCGATCAGCGTGATAGTTCCATTCCCGTCGTAGCTCCAGATTCCCTTATCGTTGGTGGAACTTACATCGCCACCGTCAGTGAGCGTGGCCTGAAACACAGTTTTACCGGTGCTGGTAATCTGCGGCTGGCCAACCGTCGCGAAGTTTCCATCAGTTCCCGGCGCCGCGGAACCGACTCGCGCCACGAGCTGCACATTCCCGCTAAGATCCGAAGCCCAGATTCCCTGGTCATTGCTCGCGGTAACGCCGCCCACGCCATCCTGCAACTGCGCGAGGAACGCCTCGCCGCCCGCGTTGTTGATCGTGGGGCTGACGGTGGTGGAGAAGCTGGCGAACAGGCCTTGGGGAACCCCGGGAGCGCTACTTCCCGCCGCGATGAGAATCTCAACGTTGTCTTCGACATCGCCGTTGGGGATGTGATCGGCGGAGCTGGTTTGGGCGGTGTCGTTTCCCATTCCGCCATAGAGGGTATTTGCGCCGGGGCCACCGAAGAGAGAATCATTGCCAGCGTTCCCATAGAGGATGTCATCACCCGCGCCGCCGTAGAGGGTGTCGTTGCCCTGGCCGCCAATCAGCGTGTCATTACCTGTCCCACCGTGAAGGAGATCATCCCCAGCGCCGCCGTTCAGCAGCGAGCCGCTCGAACCTGCGAAGAGCGTGTCATTCCCCACGCCGCCATAGAGGGTCGCGGGGAGGTCGCCGCTAACGCTAATGCTGTCGTTCCCCGCGCGTCCGGAGATCAGAACCTGTGAGACCTGATTGCTGGGATCGGATTCAATGATCGATCCGTTCATCGTGGTGGTCGTTGTGCCATTGGAACTCACCACGGAAATCGTGTCGTTTCCGGGGGTCCCGTTAATCGTCAACACTCCATTTGCAAGAACGGCGCTCCCGTCAGCGACAGCGCTGTGTACCAATTGAAACGGTGCGCCGTTCAACAGCACACGAGTCTCAAGCTGTTCGATAACTAATCCCCGTTTGAAGCTGCGCATATTTCTCCCGCACGTTCGCTGCAATTCAGATATCTGCTTTGACCCTTCGCCGACAAGGCTCGTCGGCCGAATGATATCTTATCGACGTTTGGAAATTATAGATATGTGTAATCCAGGATCGCGCAAGCCGGTGATCTTGAATCATCAAAATCGAGCCCGATCGACTAATTAATGTATTTGAGCGGTTTAATCGGCGCGTGGCACCCTCCTTTCGGCTCCGTCGCCGCTCACCTATAATCCCCGCCCATGGAGAAAAACACCGGCAAGGCCTATTCGCGCGTTCTGTTGAAAATCAGCGGCGAGGGATTCTGCAAGGAGGGGTCATTTGGCATTGAGGCCCCGGAGCTGGAAAACATCGCCCGCCAGTGCATGGATGTCGCCAAAATGGGCGTGCAGCTGGCAATTGTCGTGGGGGGAGGCAATTTTATCCGCGGCGCGACGTTTGCCGAGGACGGCAACATTCCCCGCGCGACTGCGGACTACATGGGTATGCTCGCCACTGTGTTGAACGCCGTGGCGCTTCAGGAAACGATGGAGAAGATGGGCCAGCCGACACGGGTGCAGTCGGCCATCAGCGTTTACAGCGTCGCCGAGCCCTTCATCCGCCGGCGAGCGATTCGCCATCTCGAAAAAGGTCGCGTTCTGATTCTGGCAGCCGGCACCGGCAATCCGTTTTTCACAACCGACACCTGCGCCGCCCTCCGCGCCACCGAAATCGGCGCGGATGTCCTTCTGAAGGCCACCAAGGTGGATGGCATCTACACCGCCGATCCCAAGAAAGACCCCAACGCCCGCATGCTGCACAATATTTCGTACGAGCAGGTGCTTTCCGAGAAGCTGAGGGTCATGGATCTAACCGCGATAACGCTTTGCATGGAGCGGAAAATTCCGCTGGTGGTGTTCAATCTGAAGACCGACGGCAATATCGTAAAGGTCATTCGCGGCGATAACGTGGGGACCAAGATTGTCCCGCAGTAATTGGCGGTATTGGCCCGTCCTGCTAACATATTGCGTATGCCCGTAGACGACGTTCTTCTTGACGCTGAGATGCAGATGGAAAAGGCTGTCGAACACCTGCAGCACGAGCTGCGCGGGATTCGAACCGGCCGCGCTTCGCCGGCAATCGTCGAGCACATCAAGGTCGACTATTACGGCTCAATGACTGATCTTCGATCCATCGCAATGATCAGTGTGCCCGAAGCAACGCAGTTGCTCGTTAAGCCATTCAGCCCAGGGGATATCAAGGCGATTGAAAAGGCGATCAACGACAGCAAAATTGGCTTGACCCCGCACAGCGACGGCAAGCAAATTCGGTTGATGCTCCCGGCTCTGTCGCAGGAGCGCCGGCTTCAACTAGCGGGGCAATGTAAGGGATTCGCCGAGGCCAGCAAGATTTCCCTTCGTGCAGCGCGCCGCGATGCCAACAAGATCATCGAAACAGAAGAAAAGGGCGGTGTGGTAACTGAAGACGAGGCCACCCAAGGCAAGGAAAAGATTCAGGAGCTGACCAAAAGCTACGAAGCCAAGGTGGACGAGGTGATCGAGAAGAAGCGGGCGGAGATCATGCAAGTCTGATCCGTGGTTATTCACCCCTTAAGGGCGACAATCCTGCAAGGTCCTCGCAATAACCAGTGAGAAGCTCCGTTTAAGGTTATAGAAAACGCGGGCAGCGCCGCAGTTGGCGTCGTCCACCGGCGGGGCATTAACACGAGGGTTTATGCGTAAACTTCTTTTCTCAATGGTTTTGTGTGCCTTGGGCGCGATTTTGTCGGCTCCCACGCCGGCCTTGGCCGCTGGACCGAAAGTTCCCACAACTCGACCGGGACATCATCACCGCCACCATCATCCCAAGCACCACAAGAAATTGCTTTAGGCTGGCTTGCGGTTGTCTTCAATTAAAAAACGAGGAAGGCGGTGTCAAAGCGATGCCGCTTTTTCATTGGCTAGAATCTAGTTAGCTCCACACGGTCCCGGTCCCCCGCAACGTCCGCACATGCCCGGCTCAGACGGGCCGCCTGTCCTTGTCCCTTCCGTGCCAACAGCAAACACACTAAGTGTCCGGGCCGTCTCCTTCGAGCCGCATTTGGGGCAAGCGGCCTCGTGGGCGGAAGACATCGACCTGATTAATTTCTCAAAGTTGCCTTTGCAGGATTTGCAGGTGTATTCGTAAATCGGCACGACATCTCCTTGAAAAACCGGGTTTTTGATTCCTTCGCCCGATTATAGCTTTTTTATGCCGGCGACGAGCGCTTCCTCTTTCCACCGCAGCGACAGCTCAACCTCCTCCTTGAGAAGGCCCAGTATATGTTCTCCGACCGCGCTGCGGCGCCATCCGCGAAGAATCCGCAGCTCCGGATCGACGTTGTCGCTGCTCGCTTGGCGATACAGCTCGCCAATTTCCTGACGGCTGGTTGCAAGATTTGGATCAATTTGCCGCCCGGCGCATAGGCTTTGGGCCGTGAAACAGAGTGCGTCCGCCCGGAATTTTTCTTGGGGTGTGGGCTCGTGGCTCCGGATTTCCGGCAATTGATCCGCGGGCAGATTTTTCCCCCGGGCAATGGCCGCAATGAGCTGCGCGCCGTGCGCCGTTTCCGCCGGCCGGGGGAGTCCACGCACCCGCGCCAACCCTTCCACTGAATCCACCGGCGCGCGGGCAAGATCCAGCAGTATTTCGTCCTTCAGGAAGGTGCGGGGCGGAACATCGTCCTGCTGGGCGCATTCATCGCGGCAAATCGTCAATTCCCGCAGGATGGCCAGGTTTCTTGGTGGCAATGCCCCCGCGCCGCGCAGCTTGAGAAATTGCGAATCCGGATCGAACCTGTGCAGCGACGGCTCAGCCAGCCCCGCCGATTCTTCCATTGCCCATTGCGTGTGGCCCAGCGCGTCCAGGCGCTTGCCCATCTCGTGACGCGCGGCTGGAAGGTAGCGAACATCGTCGCTGGCATAGCGAAGCTGATGATCCGAAAGCGGACGCCGATCCCAATGGGTGAAGGTCAGCCCCTTGCTCAAGCGCAGGCCCAGCACGGCAAACACCAGCTTCGAAAGAGCCAGCGGGTATCCCAGGCCGATGAAACCCCCAGCAATCTGCGTGTCAAACAGGTTGGCGGGCGGCCGGTCGATGGCCCGAAACACCGGCTCCACATCCTGTTCACCCGCGTGCACGACCTTTTCAATGCTCGCGTCGGCCACAAGCTCCCAGAAGGGTCGGAGATCGAGATCGGCCAGAGGGTCGACGAGCGCCACCCGTGATGCAGTGGCCGCTTGAATTAAGCACAGCTTAGGAACGTAACTCAGCTCGCCAATGAATTCGCTGTCGTACGCAAATGTTCGTTCCGCGCGAAGGTGCTGAATGAGTTCCAAGAGATCGTGCTGGGAGGCGATCAGTTGTGGGGCCTGGTTCGTTACCAGCGGATGCTGAAAGTTTCGAGGGGTTTCCGGCGCGCCCGAATCGGCATGGGCATGGGCATCGCTGTGCGACCGATGATGGAATCGTGAAGAACGCGACCGATTTCCGCCTTTCGACGGCTCCGTGCCACTGGGCATCCGTAAAGCCTATACGATCTATCGCATTTAACAAGGATGTTTCGGTTCTAACTCCTGCACACACCTTGTCCCTCCGGGAAACCCAGTGTCGCACTAAGACAAATGTGTAAGGCTGATAACGATTTATCTCCGATCTAAGAGCGGACTGAACAAAACTCCAACGTGTTGGGAAGGCGAACAAAAGATTGGTCCACATTTTGCTACGGGAGTATTAGGCGATATGTTGCAAACACTGCCGCAATCAGTTCCCAATCAATCGAATCGACAACTTATTCTGGTTGTGGAAGACGAGGCGGTTTCACGCCGGGCCCTGGCGATGTTACTGTCCTACTCTGGATACGCCGTCAAAGCGGTTTCAAGCGCTGAACATGCATTGGAATTTTTATCCCATCAATCCGACCCCGTCATCGCGCTGGTCGATTTCAACTTGGATGGCATGGATGGCCTGGAATTGATTCATCGACTGAGAGAAGGCGGCCTTTGCTCCGCCTCAATCCTCGTCACAGCCACGGGAGATGAAAATATTAGAGAATTGGCGCAGCAAAAATCGATCCCATTTCTCCGGAAGCCGATTAGTCTCCGCCAGCTATTGGCTTTGGTTGATACGAACGCCAGCGGCGCCTAGCCCACTCGCTTTCTTTGAGCTCATCCTCAAGAATCCTGCTCTATTGGCCGAAAATGGCAATCGACTGCAAGGGTGTCGCACCCGCGTCTTTTTGAAACGAGCCGATAGCGCAGTCTAAATTTTCGGGTCCCAATAAAGTCGCTTTTTTGCTGGAATCCTGCGATTCCCCGGGTTATTATGCCCGCCCGTTTTGACGTATTTCGGGGCGGTCGGCAGATCGGTTGGACGTGGCGATAAGGAGTTTGCTATGAATCTCACATACGCGGTGGATCGGCTGTTGGACGCGGGCTGGCTTCCTGCTGAAGAGATTGATCTTGAACGTCTGCCGGATGGCCGCCGCTATCCCTCGATTCTGGGTGTCCAACGTGAATTTGCCCGCGCTGGGCTCGAGCTTTCCATCAAACAGAATTTAATTTTTAGCTGTTACCGCGCTACATGGGCGCCAATTGGTGAGCCATTAGACCCAAGCCATGCGGCCGATGAACGCCATGGCACGGTAGTAGGTTCTTGCGAGCGCGAGGCAGCGGTTTACGCGCTAGCTCAATTGCGGGCAGCACAAGCCGAATATCAGCTGGCGATGGCCTAGGCTTTTGGGTTCCCAAGGGTGCTCGATCCAATCACTATCCTTTCACGAGTTCGCTTATAGCGACCGCCATTCTTGAGGGTTGCTGGCCACTGCCGATGTATTTACGATGCTGATCGA
Organism: Planctomycetota bacterium; assembly: GCA_030775485.1. Classification (GTDB taxonomy): domain Bacteria; phylum Planctomycetota; class Phycisphaerae; order Tepidisphaerales; family Tepidisphaeraceae; genus JALYJB01. The sequence continues at coordinate 90,197 of JALYJB010000019.1, forward strand.
TGGATGAATCACAACTGGCCCGGCAAAGAATGGCATTGTGGCAGAGAGGAGAGCGGGCGTTCGGGTTGCAACCCGTTCACCCATTGGGGCTGCCGCAAATCTCCGCTTCAATGAGCCCTCGAAGCGGCGCTAAACCACGCTCGGCCGTCAGTCCGGCAGCGGATCAAACACCCAACGCCATGCCCCCGCTGTCAAAAGTCTCCAAGCCCTTGCTGCCAGTTGTGCGTGAATTAAATCACGGAAATGCAACTCCCACCCCATCAGGTGTTGATGCACCCCCATTTGCGGCCCCGGTGATGTCTCGAGAGGAGAAAATTGCTGCGCTCGACCTGATGAATGCGCAAGAAGTCAAGCCATGTACGCGGTGTCGCTTGTGTGAGACACGAACCAACACCGTTTTTGGAGAAGGCGATGTTGATGCGCGGATTTTTTTTATTGGCGAAGGTCCTGGTGAGAACGAAGATTTGCAGGGACGGCCGTTCGTTGGAAGGGCGGGCGAACTGCTGAATAAAATGATTGCCGGCATGGGACTCCAGCGGGAACAGGTGTTTATCGCCAACATTGTGAAGTGCCGCCCGCCCAACAATCGCGTGCCGGCGCCTGATGAGGTTGCGACATGCACGCCTTATCTGGTGCGCCAACTGGAAATCATTCGTCCGAAGGTGATCATCACGCTTGGTCTCCCTTCGGCGAAATATATGCTGAGCAGCAAATTATCGATGGGAAAACTGCGGGGGCAGTGGTACAACTGGCGCGGCATTAAACTAATGCCTACGTTTCATCCAGCATATCTTTTACGCGCTTACACCGAAGAAAATCGTGCCGCCGTATGGAGCGATTTGAAAATGGTGATGAGCGAAGTCGGTTTAAGCGCGCCGAAATCTAAAGGGCGGTAACCAAGTCATTTCAACAGACGCGCGACGCGTGATTTTTTTTTACAAAAAATTTTCATCCAGCTTCGTGCGCCAATTGCGCAACGGATTGTGGGAAATCGGCTCGCGGTTTTGAATATCCACCATCGGCAACCTTCGACGAAAAAAAACGCTCTTGATCGTTTGGTTTTACAGAATATCTTGCACGAACTGAAGAGGATTTGAATCGTCTCGCTTTCTGAAGGCCGCCAGTTTCACAGACAGCATTTTGTGATATGGTGCGGTGGAATTGTCCGTTGACTTGCGTTCGCGGTCGGAAAGTTTCAACCCTTGCAGCTGGAACAAATACGAGAACTGAAAGTAGACGGGGTTGACTTGGGAATTCAGATCAACGACAACGCCAGTTCGAAATATAAGACCGAGCAAATAGACCAAAAAACCTTTCGCCGAAGACATTGACATGCTAACGACCCACTCGCCCTCAACGCGCGAGGCGTCTCCACGCCGCGCGCACGAGCCTGCTTTCGACCCCTCGGTTTGGCAACAAATCCTCCAGGCGGTGCGTAGTCAGCATCCGAGCCTGCATCGCGTCTGGTTCGACCAACTCGTCCCGCGCCAACTCACCAACGGTGTGATCCAGGTCACCGTGCCAACACCCGCGCAGTTCAATTTTTGCCAGGGCCAGTGTCGCCAGCCGTTCATCGCGGCAGCCCAGCAAATCACCGGGCGGTTGGTTGCGGTTTCGTTCCACTGCGAAAGCCTGGCGCGGGGAGGGGTATTCAATGAAGGCGATCAGCCATTACCGCTGAACCCGGATTACACATTCGAGCAGTTTGTCACCGGGCCATGCAATCGCCTGCCCCACGCGGCTTCGGTGGCGGTCGCCGAGCAGCCAGGCAAGGCATACAACCCTTTGTTTATCCACGGCGGTGTCGGCTTGGGAAAGACCCATCTTCTGCAGGCCGTCTGCCAGAAGGTCCTGGAGAATCAAAGCGACGCGCGAATTTTATATCTTTCGTGCGACAGCTTCATAAACCAGTTCATCCTGGCGGTTCAGACCGGCGATATGCAGCAATTTCGCTTCCGCTACCGGCATGTGGATGTGCTGGTGATTGACGACATCCATTTCCTGACCGGCCACGATCGCACGCAGGAAGAGTTCTTCCACACATTCAATACGCTCTACCAGCAGCAGAAACAGATTATTCTGAGCGCCGATTGCCCACCCAGCGAAATTCCCGAACTGGAAGAGCGGCTGGTCAGCCGGTTTAACTGGGGGTTGGTCGCGCGCATCGAAAAGCCCTGCTACGAAACCCGCGTGGCCATCCTGCAAAAGAAGGCCAAGGTTCGCGGACTGTCTCTGCCCGAAGACGTGGTCTGCTATATCGCGGCCAAGATCGAAAACAACACGCGTGAGCTGGAAGGGGCCATCACCAAGGTTCAGGGGATGAGCACGCTTCAGAACGGCGTGATCGATCTGGAACTGGCCAAGGCGGCGTTGGGTGAAAGCCAGACCGCCGAGCAGCGGCGCATCACCATCCAGCAAATCTTCGATGCCGTCACCAAGTATTACAACGTTCGGCCCAGCGATCTTCAAAGCAAGAAGCGCCACAAGAGCATCGCCTTTCCGCGCCAGGTCTGCATGTTCCTTGCCAGGCGGCATACGCGATACAGCCTCGAGGAAATCGGCGGGTATTTTGGGGGGCGCGATCACACGACCGTCATGCATGCCGTCAAAACAGTGCAGAATGATTGCAATGACGATAAAGAGATTATGGAGCAGTTGAATCACATCGAAGGTCAGCTGGTCGAGAAGTAGCAGCCGATTACCGTGCCGATTGTCGGTTGGCGCCGTGAACGAAAATTTCATGCGAATTCGTTCGCCGAAATAGCGCGGTGCTCTCGTCAACTGAGAGCGCGGTCCCTACAATCCGCCCCGCATGGGACTGGTCCTCACTTACAATGAAAAGGTCCGCCAGGCGCTCAAGGCGCCTGTGAACTTTGGAATCGACGCGATCCTCATCCTCAGCATTGCGGGGCTGATCGCGGCGGTCGCGGTGATATTTGGTCACGCCGCCGCGCCGCGAGCTCACGCTGTCACCATCGACCTCCGCTTTCGCGCGCTTCCCCTCTACACGTTTTATAGCCTAAGCCGCGGTGTCATCGCCTATTTGCTCTCTCTTGTCTTCACACTGGTCTACGGCACCATCAGTTCCCACAACCGGACCGCCGAACGATTCATGGTCCCGGCCCTGGATGTGCTTCAGTCCCTGCCCATGCTCACGTTCCTTCCCGGACTGGTAACCATTTTCGCGCGTCTGTTCCCAAATAGCTGGCTTGGCCTGGAATTGGCCTGCGTTGTTACGATTTTTACCGCCCAGGCCTGGAACATGACCTTCAGCTATCACGCCAGCGTGCGCTCCATCCCCACCGCGCTGCAGGAAGCCGCTCAGATCCAGCGGTTGAATGGATGGCAGCGGTTCCGGTTTCTCGAGTTGCCAGCCTCCATGATCGGGCTGGTGTGGAACTCGATGATGTCGATGGCAGGCGGTTGGTTCGTCATCACGGTTAACGAGGCTTTCACCCTCAATGGCCAGGATTATCGTTTGCCCGGACTTGGTTCCTACATGAAACAAGCCCAGGACGAATGGAACGTGAAGGCCATGATTGCGGGTGTGATTGCCGTGATTGTCATGATCGTCTTCGTCGATCAGGTGTGCTGGAGGCCAATCGTTGTCTGGAGCCAGCGTTTCAAGCTCGAAGACGTTTCATCATCGGAAAAGGCGTCCTCCTGGGTGTTAACGTTTTTTCGCCGTTCTAGATTGCTCAAGTTGCTCGACCGCTTCTTGAAGCGCCGTCGTTTGCGCGGGCAAGAAGCCAATCCACTTGCGCCTTCGGCGGCGGGGGGGGCCGACCCTTCGCCCAAGGCCGAAGCAACCGCCCAACACTCGGGACTATCTGCACGCTCCATTCTCGCGGTAGTGAAATGGCTGATTGTGGTGGGTCTGGCACTGATGGCAATGTGGGGGGTTCTCAGGCTGAGTCAGCTTCTCATTCAGCTTCCGATTCGAAACACCCCGGAATCCCTGGGCTGGATAAGCGTCCTTTTAGCTCTTTTTTACTCGTTTCTGCGAACCAGCGCCGCCGTGGTTATTGGGGCGCTTTGGACACTACCGGCAGGGGTTCTCATCGGGCTTTCCCCCAAATGGTCCAATCGGCTTCAGCCGATCGTCCAGATTGTCGCAAGCTTCCCCGCCCCTATGATTTACCCGGTCACCATTTTCCTGTTGGTGCTGGCCCGCATTCCGTTTGGAACAGGCTGCGTTGCGCTGATGCTGCTGGGCACGCAGTGGTATACGTTGTTTAACGTCATTGCCGGAGCGATGGCAATCCCCAGCGATCTCCGCGAGGCCGGTAGGGTTTATCATCTGAGCCGATGGAAATGCTGGACTCAGATTTACATCCCAGCGGTTTTTCCTTATCTCCTGACCGGATTAATTACCGCCGCCGGTGGCGCCTGGAACGCAACCATTATCGCGGAGGAAATCCCGATCGGCGATAAGACCTACAAGGCGTTTGGCCTGGGCTCCATTATTGACGACGCCACCGCTGGCGGAAATTACGCGCTACTGGCCGCCGCCGCCGTCATCATGGGACTCACGGTGGTTTTGATCAATCGACTCTTCTGGAAGCGGTTCTATCGAATCGCCGAAGCGCGATATTCGCTCAATGTGTAAGCAGCGCTATAATCAAGCTGTGAATGTTTCGCCAGCGTGAGAGAGTATGGAAAACGGCTCGCCGATATCAGAAGCGATTGACGTCTCGATGACGTTCAGCAACCCCGACGGAACGAATCGTCTGATCGTCCTGGACAAAGTCTCCCTGGCGATTCGTCCCGGTGAGGTGCTCGCCATTCTCGGACCGAGCGGCTCCGGGAAGAGCACGCTGCTTCGGATTCTGATTGGGTTGCTTCAACCAACCAGTGGAACGGTACTGGCCCATGGCCAGCCACTGGTCGGCATTCATCCCGGTGTTTCACTGGTCTTTCAGAACTTTGCCCTGTTCCCCTGGCTCACCGTTTACGACAACATAAAGCTGGCGCTGAATGGCTTGAGCCTGGAAGCGGTTCAGGGCAAGGACCGCATCACCCGCTGCATAGATGTCGTGGGCCTGGAAGGCTTTGAGGAAGCGTATCCCAAGGAACTGTCCGGCGGCATGAAACAGCGCGTGGGAATTGCCCGCGCCCTGGCCCGCGCGCCGGAACTGCTTTGCATGGACGAGCCCTGCAGCGCCTTGGATGTCTTTACCGCCGAAAGTCTGCGCAGCGAAATCTACCGCATGTGGGCTGGCGGAGGCAGCAAGCTTCCGTTCCAGCCCAAAGCCGTGGTGATCATCACGCATCACATTGAAGAAGCTGTGTTTCTTGCGGATCGAATTGTGGTCATGGGCGCGCGCCCCGGTCGAATTCGCACGATTATTCAGAACGATGTTCCCCACCCGCGCGAATATCAATCGCCCGCATTCCTGCGGGCTGTCCAGCGGATCCATGATGTGATTACCAAGGAACAACTTCCCGATGTTCCCGAGCAGCCGGAATCAGCCACAACCCCCGGCGGCCTGCCCGAGCCCTCCCCGCTGCCTTCTGTGAATATTGGACACATCTTCGGGCTTATGGAAATCGTTCGCGACCACGGCAGCCAGATCGATGTGTTCAAGCTGGATCAACTAACCGAATATGATTTCGGGCACACCATTGCCGTCGTTAAGGCGGGCGAGCTGTTGGATTTACTGGAAACACCCAAAAACCAGGTGCGATTGACGGAATTGGGCCGGCGATTCCTGGATGCCGACATCAACGCCCGCAAGACAATATTCCGGGAGCAGCTTCTGCAGCTTGGCACGTTCAGGTTCGTCATGCACCTTCTGCAGGAAGCCAACAAACATCGGCTCACCAAGGAAATCATCGAGGAAGAACTTTGCGTTAGGTTGACGACCGAAGATGTAGAGAAAGTCTTTACAACAATCGTCGGCTGGGGTCGGTTTGCGGAGCTTTTTGGTTATGAGGCTTCGTCTGAGGAGCTATATATCGACGAGGCGCCGACGGAAACGCCCCAGGCCTCAGTGGCATCCTGAGAATTCCCTTAAGCGCGCACCAGAATGTCCGGCCGATCCAGCGTTTTCCCTCCGAATTTTGCCTGAACTTTCGGCCAATCCGCCGACATCGTCGTAACGAATTCAATGCCGCCATCGGTGCAAAGCATGGTGTCTTCGCTTTTGACACCGGTAATGGATGGGTTCCACGCAAAGGCCTGGTTGGCCAGTACGCTCACCTTCATCCCCGGCTCAGCAAACGCCTCTCGGCCCGCGTAACCGGTCGAGCCGCCCTGGTGGTGCAATGCTTCCTCCCCAGGAAATCCGTTGTCTGCGTAAGCCTTCTGAATCACCGAAAACAATTCGCCGAAACTCCGCCCCGGCCGGGTGGAAAGGTTGACGGCTGCATCCACATTGCACACCGCCTGCTGACGCCGTTTGATCTCATCGGTCAGCGGAACGAAGCTCACAAATCGCGTCATATTTGCAATCAGCCCGCCAAAGGATGCACAAGTCACCAGCATGCAATAGCGCGACAGTCGATGATCGGTCGGAATAGGATGGCGAAACTGTTCCACGCGCTCATCCGCCGCGATCAACGTCACCACCGGCAGCAATGATTTTGCCCGCACCTGCTGATCGAGAACACCCGCAATCTCATGCTCCGTCATCCCCGGCGCAATCAGCTTGCAGGTCGCCTCCATGGCTATGGAAGTGCGCCGCCCGCCTTCGCGATAGCGCTCAATTTCCGCCGGCGTCAACGTCCAGCGCAGCTGAACAAAATCATGTGGCAACAACCGCAGCCCCGAACCAAACCGGTCGAACTCCCCCGTGTCCGCAACATCCGCTGCAATTTTTCGCCCAGCGATCAGCTCCTGCAATTTCTTCCGTCCGGCAATCGGGTCAAACCACGGATATGTGACAACATCAATCCCAGTCCCCGCAAGTTCCTCTTTCGCAAAGCGGGGGCCTTCAATGGTGTTGGTAAAACAAATGCGGCCATCCGCCGTTGCCAGAATGCTCGCCACGCCGTTCTGCGAGTTATTGGGGATGTAGTTGTCCTTACCCCCGGTAATCCACGCAAAGTTGGCGCGATGGCTCAGCAACACACCATCCAACTGGTGCCGACCAAGGTATTCCCCCAGCCGATGCAATTTATTCCCAATTTCCATTGTTTGATTCATATTTCGCGGTCCCTGCGACGAGGTAGATACAATCTTGTGCATGAGCCTATAGGTCCGTTGCCAGGCTATCCTACCCCAACACATCACCTCGGTTCCACTTGACCGCCCGAACCCACCCTTCTAGAATCACGCGAAATTCAAGGGCGATTTGAATCGCAGATTGCGGCCCGTGGGAAGCCCCCACAAAACAGCTAAAGCGCGGCAGATTGTTCTGCCACGGGCCATGCCAGTTGGGCATGGTTTCTTTATTGGTGCTTGCTGTTAAGTCGCTGCGACAATCTCTGAATCGCGGAAAGGCTACACACATGAACACCGCCGTCGCTACCCCATCAGCCCCCTCAACCGAAATTAAGACAGCACTCAGCACCGAGCAGATCAACCGCTACAAGCGCCATCTCCTCCTGCCCGAAGTGGGTGTCGAAGGCCAGTTGAAGCTCATGAACGCCCGCGTGCTTTGCATCGGTGCCGGTGGCCTCGGTTGTCCCATCAGCCTTTATCTCGCAGCTGCGGGTGTTGGAACCATCGGCCTGGCCGATATCGACGTCGTCAGCCCCAGCAACCTTCAGCGGCAGGTCCTCTTCGGTGTCTCCAGCATCGGTGAAGACAAGGTGAAGGCCGCCGCCAAACGCCTGAAAGATTTGAACCCCGACATTCGCGTCATCGAACACAAAACCGTCGTCAACAGCCAGAACGTGCTGGACCTCATCGGTGATTACGACGTCATCATCGACGGCACCGACAATTTTCCCACCCGCTACTGCGTGAACGACGCCTGTGTCATCCTCCACAAGCCAAACGTCTACGGCTCCATCTTCCGCTTTGAAGGAATGATTACCGTATTCGCGTCTCACCTCGCCCATCCCGATCGACCCGGTGAAAAAGGCCCGTGCTATCGCTGCATGTATCCGGAGCCGCCTGATCCTGGTTCTGTCCCCAGCTGCGCCGAGGGCGGCGTGGTGGGCGTGCTGCCGGGAATCATCGGCACGCTTCAGGCCAACGAAGTCATCAAGCTGATTCTCGGAATCGGCAAGCCGGCGATTGGTCGCCTCACCACTTTCAGCGCGCTCGATCTGGAATTCCGAACCTACAAGCTGCGGCGTGATCCCGCCTGCCCCGTCTGCGGCGAACATCCCACCATCACCTCACCCATCGATTACGAAGAATTCTGCGGCGTGCCGATCCTCGATCCCAAAAGCGTCGCCGAAACTAAGGCCGAGGTAGCCACCGCAAAGGGCAACGGCCAATCCAAGCGCGATGCGTCGCTGGACGCCAAAGGATTGCCGCCGGGATACCAATTCGATCCCACCTGGGAAGTCACGCCGCGCGATGTGAAGGGACTGCTCGACAAAAAGGCCGATTTTGTCTTCATCGATTGCCGCCTTCCCAATGAGCACGCCATCACCAATATCGCAGGCGCCAAGCTCATTCCCCTCCAGCAGCTTGGCGAGCGATTCGCCGAACTGGAAGGCCACGAAAAGGAAAAGGTCATCGTCTATTGCCGAAGCGGCGGAAGATCGCTGAACTTCGCCAGGGCCTTGCGCCAACATGGCTTTGCCGATGTGAAAAGCATGGCCGGCGGAATCCTCCTATGGAATAAAGATATAAATCCCGGCGGCCCGCAATACTGATCTCCAGCAAAATAAAGCCCGGGGATCGCCGTCCCCGGGCTTTGTTCTCGAATGATTTTCCGCGAGATAAATCCAATTAAGCCATCCCGTGGGCGCCTTTGTAAAGATTCCACGTCAAATGAATCTGCCCCTGGTGATGCGCTTCGTGCCAGGTGATTAACAGGATCGATTCGCCCATGGTGCGCTGCTTCCCACCCGGCGCTCCCATCAGCCTCTGGAATGAATCAGCATTCTGTGCCGCGACATACGCCTTGAAAGGCTCGTAGTAGAGCGCCAATTTCTCCCGAATCAGCGCCAGGCTCGGCACATTCGTATCCGATGGCTTGCTCCCCCCAGCAAAATCCGCCACCAGCTTTTCATCCTTCACAAGCTGTTGCAGCAGCCCCATGTTGAGGTACCGATCATGCGTCGCCGCGCAATGCATCGCCTGCCAGCCAATATGCGCCCTCCCCGGCCCCGGCCGCCAGGCAAGAACCGTCGGAACGTCCTGCCCGCTTGTTTCAATCGTATCCAGAATCCCAAGCAGTCGTCCGCGTGAAAACTCCAGCCCCGCGATCAGTGTGTCTTTATCCATTGGATAGCTCCTTTGTGCCGGGAGTTTAGCAAATTCAGTTTACCCTGTAACGCGCGACAGGCGCACGCTTTCCTTGCAACCCCGCTCGCCCAACCCTACCTTTGCGTGAGAAAAGATATGGCAGAATCCGACACAGCTTCGCAGCCCGCGCCCGTGGATTCTTCCCCAGGCAATTCCTCGTCTAAACCATCCGCAGCCACCACGCTTTCCCCCGCCATGCGGCAATACCAGCAGTTCAAGGAACAGCACCCCGGCTATGTCCTCTTTTTTCGCATGGGCGATTTTTATGAGATGTTCTGGGACGACGCCAAACTCGCTGCCCGCGTGCTCGGAGTCGCCCTCACCAGTCGCAGCCGCGGCGGACTCGGCGCGGAAGATGCCATCCCCATGGCCGGCGTCCCCTTCCACGCCGTCGAGGGATATCTCCGAAAAATGATTGCCGCCGGCCACAAGGTCGCAATCTGCGAGCAGACCGAAGACCCCGCCCAGGCCAAGGGCGTGATTCGCCGCGAAGTCGTCCGCCTCATGACCCCCGGCACACTCACCGATGATCCCTTGCTCGACGGCAAGGCCGACAATTACCTCGCCGCGGTAGCCTTTCATCTCACCCGCAAGCAGGGATATCGCGCCGCGCTGGCATGGGTCGAGCTTTCCACCGGCGCGTGCGTCGCCCTCAGCGGCACCGAAAGCCAGGTGCTGGACGAAATCAGCCGCCTCCGCCCAGCGGAAGTGCTCGTCCCCGAACTCCCCAGCGGACATCCGCACGAGTTCGCCAAAACCGTCACAACGGTAGGGGACCCCTCCATCACGCCGCGCCCCTCATGGCACTTTTCCCCGCATCATGCGAAAGAGCAGTTCCTTCAACAGTGGCATGTCGGAACCACGCTTGGCATGGGATTCGAAGAAGACGACCCCGCCGTACTGGCAACCGCCGCCCTGATTTCCTATCTCCAGGAAACCCAGAAAACATCTCTCGCCCACCTGCGGCCAGTCCGCCGCCATCTGATCGAAGAACACCTCGCGATCGATCCCGCAAGCTGGCGAAGCCTGGAAATAGACCGCACCGTCCGCAGCGGCGGAACCGAAGGCTCCCTCCTCTCCGCCATCGACCGAACCCGCACCTCCATGGGCGCGCGCCTCCTCCGCCAATGGGTCCGCACCCCCCTGGCAGATCTCCAGCATATCGAAGCCCGCCAGTCCGCCATCGCCGCGCTGAAGGCAGCACCCGCCGAGCTCGCGCAAATCGCCGATGAGCTGGACGACGTCTGCGATATCGAGCGCATCATCGCCCGCCTCTCCCTCTCCCGCGCCAGCCCGCGCGATCTGGCCGCAATGTCGCGCTGTCTCGATGCCATGCCGCGCCTCCTGGACCGGTTGATGGCGCTCCCCGCTGCCTCCGATGTCGCACCCGAACTCGCCGCTCTCCGCCCCTTCTGCGTCCAGCAGTCAGCCTACCTCGCCACAGCCATCAAGCCCGATCCCGCGCCCCATCTGCGCGAAGGGGGCGTCATCTGCCCCGGCTTTGACCCCGAGCTTGATCGCCTCCGCAACGTCGGCCAGGACGGCAACCAATGGCTCGCCGCCTATCAGGCCAAACTCGCCCGGGAATCGGGAATCAATTCGCTCAAAATCGGCTACAACAAAGTCTTCGGTTACTACATCGAAGTCACCGAATCCCATCGCCAGCGCGTGCCCACCGTCTGGTCACGCCGCCAAACGGTCAAGAACGCCGAGCGCTACATCACCGAGGAACTAAAGACTTTCGAAACTGAAGCGGTAGGGGCGCTCGATCGCTCGATCGCCCTGGAACAACAACTCTTCGAGCGCATCCGCCAGGAACTTCTCCCCCACGTCCCAGCTTTCAGCGAGCTGGCCGGCGGCATCGCGCGACTAGATGTCCTCTCTTCACTAGCGATCCTCGCTCAGGAACGCCGCTATTGCCGCCCCGCGATGAACGAAGAACGCAGCATCGATATCGTCGACGGACGCCACCCCGTCCTCGAACAACAACTCGGCAGCGAATTTGTCGCCAACGATGTTCGATTCGGCCCCGACGATACCCTCTCGCTCATCACCGGCCCCAACATGGCCGGCAAATCCACCTACATCCGCCAGACCGCCCTCATCGTCCTGCTCGCCCAGATCGGCAGCTTCGTTCCCGCCGCCAGCGCCACCATCGGCATCGCCGATCGCCTCTTCGCCCGCATCGGAGCCAGCGACGAAATCCACGGCGGGCAATCCACCTTTATGGTGGAGATGATCGAAACCGCCAACATCCTCAACAACGCCTCCGACAGAAGCCTGGTCATCCTCGATGAAATCGGCCGCGGCACCAGCACGCTGGACGGCCTCAGCCTCGCCTGGGCCATCGCCGAGCAGATCGCCCTGGAAGTCCGCAGCCGCACCCTTTTTGCCACCCACTACCATGAGCTGACCGACCTGTCCCAGCGAATCAAAGGCGTGCGAAACCTCAACGTCGCCGTGAGGGAATGGGAAGATCAGGTCGTATTTCTTCACCGTATCGTCGAAGGCGGCACCGACCGCAGCTACGGCATCCACGTCGCCCGGCTCGCGGGCGTGCCCCCCGCTGTTCTTACCCGCGCCCGCCAGCTCCTTTCCGAGCTCGCGGTCCAGCACATCGCGTCCCCCAAAATGTCCCGCCATCGCCGCGCGGGAGATCCCGCCCAGATGCAGCTATTTGCTGATCCCGCTGCGGAAGTTGTTCGCGCGCTCGCCCTGACCGACGTCAACGCGCTCACGCCAGACGCAGCGCTGGAATTTCTGAAAGAGTTGAAAAAGAAAACCCAGGGTTGAACGAACGTTTCCTGTGAATCGCCCTATCCCACATTCGGCGTCGCCGGCGGCGGCGGTGGGGGAGTCAAATACCGCTTTCGATAATTCTGAATCGCCAGGTTCAGCGTATCCGCCATGCGCGGCACCTGCGGCGCCGCCATCATCACCCGCGCCGAAACCGCGGCATGCGGGTAAAAACCAGTGATGAAGTCAAAGAAAAATTCACTCGGCGAATGCCCGATCATCACGCTATTCGCATAGGCCCCGCTCAGCATTTCATCCGCGACCTTAAAATTCTCATAAATCTCAGCAATCGTCGGCCGTTGCTGCTGCTGAGGTTGAGGAAGCGGCGGGGGCTTGGGAAAGGTCTGGCTGAACTTGGCCCAGTTGTCCGCCACCGCCGCCGCCAGTTGTTCCATGATCGGCGGCGCCACCACCACCCGCGCCACAATTTGAAACGGCCGCGCCAGCCCCTGCATGAAATCCAGCACAAATTCAGTAGGGCTGTCCAGCACCAGCACCCCCGTGCTCAACACCCCGCGCGAAAGCCGTTCCGGAACCCGCGCCGACAACGGCTGATGTTCAAACTGCTGCGAAAAAGTGCCAGGATCATTCCCAGCCGGATTGCTCGGCGCTCCTCCCGGCTGGCCAGGGATATTCTCCATCCCCGCAAGATTACTGGCGCAGGCGATTTGAATCCACTGATCGAAAAAAGATGACCCGTCATGCCCAGCTATTTCCAGATAGATTGGCCACCGCTCCAATCGCGGCTTGACCAATTCCTCCCGGAACGATCACCAGCAACCGCGACGCCGGTACGAGTATGAACCCTTCTTAACTGAGGCTAAATGCGCCAGAGGGACAGGTAAAAAGGTTAAAGACGTTACATAAATTTGATCATTGTTCGTTTCACTTTCGAAGCAGTTGACAGCCAAAGGCTACGGCCGCATGCAATTATGAATCTTCCCTTACGTCTTCCCCTGATCGCCAGCGCCAAGCGTCACGAGATCGACGCGCAATTTTATCTGCGCAGCGTGCTGGCTCACTTGCCAACCTTCATAAGCGAATCCGCGGATGAAATGAAAAACTACCTGCCCGATGTGTGGAAGCGCGACCTGATGGCCGAGCAGCAGACGGCGATGAGCGCCCATCACGCCAAGTTGGTCCAGGCAATCATTCGTTGAGGGACGGGGTTGGCCGAACGGTTACGAATCTCCTGCCCCTTGCGGGGCGCAAAGACTCTCATAACGCTTGGATCAGAAATTGGGGGGCAGGTCAATGGTTTTCGATGCCTCGCGGATTGGCTATCCAAGCGCGATAAGCGAGCGTTATTTCCCTTCAAATCCTTTAGGTCACTGAAGGTCCGTTGTAGAGGATGCCGGACCGTGGCCTGACGACACGCAAACTATTTCGACTCCTCTGTCGTCGGTGGTGTGGGTACCAACTTAATCTCATCCGGCAAAATGCAGGGATAGCAACTCGCGGGAAAACCTTGATTCGGCGCACTCACCTCAAGCACCTGTGCGGGATTATTGCCGGCAACAGATAGAGAAACGTGGGCCCGACATTCATAGAGCACGCCCTCCATATCGCCGCTTTGAATCACGTCGTTCAAACGGGATGGAGGAATTGGAATTCGTTCCTCACGCTCCGTGTCTGGGTTTCGTACTACGACTTCCATCAAACTCGGCGTGTTTTCTATCCAATCCAAATTGATAGGAACAGATCCATCTTTTGCTAATGAAGGATAATAAACAGATGAAACCACCAGAGGCTTAGCGAGAGATTGCGTAGTAGCAAACCTAAGTGCATGGAACTTATCATCTGCGACCTTTCGTAAATTGCTGGTAACGCCAAAATGTCGAGCCGTTAGAAACTTTATACTATTGACAATACGCTCGCGGGTACCAATCTTTTCCGATTCATCCGCTTTGACGCTTACCACAGTTAAGAGGGCGGGAAGGAACAGAATCGAAAAGATGCGAATCTTCGGAAGAATTAGTCGCAAAGCGAATCGCCACTTGTTGAGGTCGTTGGAACGATTGCTACTTTCGATATAACTCATGGTGAAGAACTCCTTCAATTTAGAATGTTATTGTGCAGATAGGCCTAGGTTCCGATCCTCATTCGCGACACTTTTCGGGAAATCGCCAATTGCGAGATCTATGGCGTCCGCTATATTCTTCCCTGATACTTTCTTCGGATCCAGTGCACCACTGGCCGTATTGCCGGGCGTTTCCTCGATCCAGTCAGTTCTTGGCACCCATTGTCCATTGTGGCATACCAAACAAGTAACTTTGACCCAAATTGCTACTCCCGCCTCCGCAGCCTCATTTGAATTCAATTGCTTTGCCATATCCTGCA